>JBBAQB010000013.1:0-82615 GCA_040400515.1 Ferruginibacter sp.
AGGTTGCTTAAAATAGTGGAAATTTTATTTTTTTATGTCATAGAAATCAACGGCGGTTAGTATGATTTGGCAATGGATGGGAGTGAATCGAGCGTATGCCAACAAGGGCGGAGAATTTATTATTGCACAATTAAAATTAAACCGAAGAATGTTGTTGAAAGAAGCAAGCGTTTTTTCAACCAATCCATAAATTTTATTTAAAAACAAGGGCTTTAACAATACATTCAAATTGTTACGGCCCTTTTTATTTTGCAGTTATTTTACCTAACTCTTAGCTTATAATTTTATCGTACTTTTTAATTTAAGATCATCGGATGCAGCGCCCACCAAAATATCAAACGCTCCTTTGTCCATTACCCATTCATTCTTTGCATCATCAAAATATTTAAAAGCGTCTTCATTCAATAAGATGCTCACTATTTTCTCCTCTCCTGCTGCTAACTTAATTTTATCAAAACCTTTCAGTTCTTTTTCGGGCCTTGGCAACAACGACTTTTGCTGGTGCACATACAATTGCGCAACCTCTGCCCCTGCTACTTTGCCTGTATTTTTTACTTTAAAAGTGGCTGTTACATTTTTACCCAAACGGGTAAGTTTTAAATTGCTGTATGCAAAACTGGTATAAGATAAACCATGGCCAAAAGCAAACTGTGGCGCTATTTTATAAGTATCATAATATCTGTAACCAACATAAATATCATCGAAGTAATTTACCTGCAAACTTTTGGCCGTATCGCCCGGGTATTCGCCCAATGCATACGATGGATTATCTTCTAACTTTTTAGGAAAAGTCATTGGTAATTTACCTGAAGGGTTTACGGCTCCAAAAATTATTTTAGCAAGTGCATTGCCTCCTTCCATACCTGCATACCAATTTTGAATAACAGCAGGCGTGTTGTCAATCCATTTGGTCATATCTATTGCGCCTCCACCGAATAAGGTAACAATCGTTTTTGGGTTTGCCTTCAATACTTGCTGTAACAATTCATCCTGCCCAAAGGGCATATCCATGTTTGGCTTATCTACATCTTCTGCATCGTACGCATTGTCGCCCCACACAGCATATCTGTAGCCGTGTGTGCTGCCACCAACATAAATGACTATGTCGCTTTTTTTTGCAAGCGCCACAGCTTCATCTATCATTTGCTGGTTTGCACCACCACCCCTTTTAATGTCGTACCCCTGCGCATATTCAATGCTGATATTTTTGCCTGCTGTATTTTTAATTCCTTCCAAAGGGGTAATCTCATAAAACGCTCTTACCTGCGAACTGCCACCGCCCATTGATTGTTTGCGTGCAGCATTAAAGCCAATAACAGCAATGGTCTTAATATTATTTTTATTTAGCGGTAAGATGTTATCCTTATTTTTTAATAAAACAATACCCTCTTCGGCAACTGTTGCTGCAGTTTGTTGGTGAGCTCTGGTATTATATTCTCCTTTCATTAATTTACCATCTATCATGCTCGTTTTAAACATTACATATAGTATTCTGCTCACCTTATCATTCAAAATATTTTCTGATACTTTGCCTGCTTTTAAAAGTGCCAATAACCTGTCTCCAAAATAAAACTTGTTGTAATTAGGGTTGGGTAACATGCCAAGATCGGTCCCCATTTCCAGGTCGAGTCCATTCCAAAAGGCTTCTGTAGTGCTGTGTACGGCATCCCAATCGCTTATTACAAAACCTTTAAAACCCCATTCCTTTTTTAAAATCTGATTTAGCAAATAATTATTTTGAGATGCCCATTGCCCCCTGAATTTATTGTAAGCTCCCATTACCGTATTTACTTTTGCTACTTGTACTGCTGCTTTAAAACCGGGTAGGTAAATTTCTCTTAAAGCCCGTTCACTCATCTGCACATTTATGGTAAACCTTTTTGATTCTTGGTTGTTGGCAGCATAATGCTTTACGCAGGCAGATACTCCCTGGTCCTGCACACCTTTTATATAACCAACTACCATTTTAGAAACGAGAAAAGGATCTTCGCTTTGGTACTCAAAATTTCTTCCGTTTAAAGGGGAGCGAACAATATTTATACCAGGGCCGAGAATAATATTTTTGCCTCTAAATCTTGCTTCGCTACCCAGCACTGACCCAAATGCATAACCCAGTTGCGGGTTCCAGGTTGCTGCAAGGCAGTTCCCTGTTGGCAGATAGGTTCCGCTGTCAAGTAAGTTGTTATCGAGCATCCAGTCACGCCCATGCTCAGGCCTTACACCATGCGGACCATCTGAGGTAACCATTTCAGGTATTCCTAAACGAGCTACACCGCCAGATGTAAAGGACGACGAAGCATGAATCATGTTTACTTTTTCTTCGAGCGTAAGCTGACCGAGCAACGATTTTATTTTCGCAGTTGTATCAAATTTTACCTGTGCATTTGTTTTAAAAAACAAGCAAAGCACCGGTAAAAGAAGCATCAATTTTTGTGAGCTTTTGGAAATGATCATTATATAATTGTTTGGGTATTTTATTATTAAAATATACTTAAAAAAGAAAAAGGCGAAAGCACTACTTTTAAAGAAAACACGTTCCGCCTTCGTTTATTATGATTGATCTTATAAAAACAAGTTTTTGTATGTTTTGCGTTTTATTCCATCCGGTAATGTCGCTGTAAGAGCTGTATTTTATTTTAGGCCACTAATCCTCAAATTAAAAAAAGTTGCATTAATATTGTTAGAGATAAAACTCTTGGTTGTAAATATTTTTTAAGAATTTAGCACGCCATTATTCACATCATTGATACACCCTCACATAATCTACCTCCATGGTTTCATTTAGCAATCCAGGATCCACTGCCCCTGCAAAGTTGCCCCCTATTGCCAGGTTAATGATAAAATAAAAATTCTGGTTAAAAGGAAGGGTTTCATCATTCTCTATTTGATTGTATTGTTTTCCATCTACAAAAAAACTTATCATTTTTTCGCTCCATTCCACTGAATAAATATGATACTGTGAAACATCCTTTATCATGGTCGTTTTTCCATTTCCATTTTCGCCAAAGTGTTTTGGATAATGTAATGTTCCATAAATTTTATTTAGGTCGTTGCCTTTGTGTTCCATTATATCTATTTCGCCACAGGCAGGCCAACCAACTTTATCAAAATTAGAGCCGAGCATCCAAAACGCAGGCCAAGTACCTTTTGACGTTGGGAGTTTTGCTCTACATTCCATCCGACCATATTTAAAAACCGCTTTATTTTTACTTACAATTCTAGCCGAAGTATATGCACTGTTTTCTTTTGCTTGTTTTAATGCAGTTATTTTTAAAACCCCATTTTCTACTTTTGCGTTAGACAAATCTTTTGTTGTATAGTATTCCAACTCATTGTTGCCCCATCCGCAAATTTGGGGGCAACCAGTGCCTTCGTTGTAACTCCATTTTGTGTCATCAGGTAGTCCATTGTAATTAAATTCTTCTGACCAAACCAGCTTTTTTACTTTTGGTTGAGCCATTAAATAATTCCCTAATGAACAAGAACTAAGAAAAATGAGTGAACTTTTTAAAAGGAAATTAAACATACTTTCGGGTTTTTTGAGATAGAGCTACGTATTTAGGATATTAAAAACTGACGGATTACCATTTTACTTTAGGGCTTAATTTTGTTATTGATACACCCTTATATAATCTATCTCCATAGATGCAGCATTAAATAAAGGATCTACAGTTCCTCCAAAATTTCCACCCATTGCTACATTTAAAATGATAAAGAAATTTTGATTGAATGGTAAAGAGGTTGTGTTAGCGAATGTGTAGAAAGGAACATCGTCAACAAAGAATTTAATGGCATTGGCATTCCATTCCATACCATATTTATGAAAACTTGTTGTAGCATTTGAAATTATTGTGCTACTGCCATTTCCATTTGCGCCGGAGAAGCCCGGATGATGCAACGTAGCAAAAATTCTATTTAGCTGGTTACCCAGATGCTCCATGATATCTATTTCGCCACAGCCAGGCCATGGGACAGTATTAATGTTATTACCGAGCATCCATATTGCGGGCCAGGTTCCTCCACCTGCTGGTAACTTTGCGCTACATTCTAACTTACCATACTTAAAGGAAAATTTATTTTTCGTTAGCATCCTAGCTGAAGTATAAGCGCTTCCACTATAGTTTTCTTTTTTGGCAGTTATTTTTAATGTACCATTGGATATTGACACATTATCAACCCTGTCAGTATAATATTGTAATTCATTATTTCCCCATCCACCTGCACCTAAATCGTATCCCCATTTAGAACCATCAGGTGCTCCTGCATTATTAAATTCTTCTGACCACAATAAACTAAGCAACACATTTACCGTAATGGTAATTGATTTTGAAATTGTTTGTCCTGATGAACTTTTAGCAATAACATTTACAGTATAAGTACCCGAAGCTAAATACTTGTAGGTAACGATTCCTGAGGGTACCGTCTGAAAAATTCCATTTCCAAAATCATACTCAAAACTTACTGTATTATTTGCTGTTGCAGTAAAAGCAACATTGCCACTATTATCTGTACTTACAATCGCATTAAGAGCGAGGTTGTTTGGTGGCGTACTATCAGTATTTGTTACTGTACTTTTTTTACAAGCAGAAAATAAAAATGTAAATAATGCGAAAAGAAAAAATGCAGAATTTTTCATATAATTCGGAAGCTTTTAAAATCTAAAAGACCTAAAAAATCGCCATAGAAAAATTCTATGGCGATCTAAATATTTTAACTATGGTTTCAATTTTAATTTTTGATACCATGAATTGCCATCTGCACCAATATTTCTTACATGCATTGTGGTAGGTGTCAATGATAATATTTCATAAACACTATTAATACCCGTTGCAAAATTTAGAATTCCGTTTCCTGGAATTTTAAACTGAATACGTGTAGAAATAGCCGGAGTAGATGCTGATGTAGCCGGAGAAAATGCTAAAGGCTTTACACCTATTGTTGTGATCGTATAACAACCGTCGCCACCTGTCAAGCCATAGCCTGCAGTAGCTGCGCCGATACTAAACGACTGCCCCTTATTATCAACATTTATAAATAGGTTGTTAATAGCATCTTTTGAAAAAGTTATTTCATCATCGTAAGCACATGCTTCTCTTGAGTTAGGGCTAGCAGCATAATAGTTAGGGGTAAAAGAATCGCCTGCACCTACACCAAAATGGCCGACTGCAGCTTTATCTGTTACCCAAATTTTAGATGACCCATTTGTGAGATTTTGAATCATTGCCGGATCTAATTGAAACACTATGTAAACTGACACCGTTTTTGTGAGCGTAGAGGTAGCACCACCTGTACCGATTGCATTTACAGTAATGGTGAAATTATAGGTTCCTGTATTTCCAGCGGTATAGCTATGTGTAATTTTACCTGTAGGCACCAATGTTTCATCGGTTGTACCATCACCATAATTTATGGTATAAGAAAGTCCATTTGTAGCATTTGCAACAATGTCAACTTTTCCTGTACCATCACCATTAGGCAATGCTGTGGTTATACCTTTTGGCGTAGCTGTTAATGTAAGATTTGTAGGAGTCTTTACATCTCCAAAACTGTAGGTATCTTTTTTACAACTAGTAAGCCCAATAAGTAGTGCTGAAATAAAGGTCGCAAATGTGATTATATATTTTTTCATAATAGTAATTTTTTAAAAAATTAGTTAAGCCTAATGTCATCAAAATAATAAGTAAGCCCTGTACCAGGATTGTTAAAATTAAAAAACACTACAACCCTTTGATAGTTATTTGCATTGTTTATACCCGTAAAAGTATACGTTAGTTCCTGCCAAGCATTAGCAACTGTTGTTGTAGCATCAAGCTCAGTATTTATATTACCATTGGCTAAATTTTCTAGCTTAAGTTTTACGATAATACCAGATTGTGGCGACCATACTTTCATTTTGATGGTGTTTGATGTAGAAAAATTAATTGGGCTAACCAATTCTAAAAATGAACCGGCCCATACTTCTGCTCCATTAGCCTTTGTCAATGCACCTACTTTTGATGAAGTATTAATACCTGTAACAGACGGGTTGTTTACAACCGTTGTTGTTGCATTACCAAAATTAGTGAATAGATAAAAATTTGCTACGGTTGATTGAAAATCTATTGGAAGAGAGAGACCAACAGGAACAACATTTACCGGTAAATATCTTACATCATCCCAATAAAATACTTTACCTGAACCAGGGTTTCCAAAGTCGAAAAATATAGATGCTTTATCGTAAAAATAGCTTGGGTTAAGGGTTGCAGTACCTGCAGACTGATAAATAAAATCGAAGTTCACTGTTTCCCAGCCGTTAGCTACGGTTGTAAGCTTATCCGTTTCTACTGACTTAGTAGGATCGTTATGATCTTCTATTTTTAATTTGATTTTAATACCTGCCGCCGGTGAGTAAATTCGTACACTCATTTGCGATGCAGCCAATGTAATAGGAATACGAGCCGAAAAACCCAATGCTGAACCAATGGTAGTACCTGCCCATACTTCTGCGCCGTTTGGCTTAGTAGTCTTCTTCACTTTATTTGTTGCTACGATGGGATCAAATGCATCTACAGAAACATTTCCTCCAAAATCAATAACAGAATAATCATAAATTGGATTATCAAAATCAACCGGTAAGTTTATTTGATTAGCAATGATAACTGTTTGTGTAACGGTTGTTGTGGCAGCGCCTCCACTAAATGCAACAACTCTAACGGTATAAGTACCCGTTAATGCGTATGTGTGAGTTACTGAAGTGCCTTCATTGAACTGTACCGGAACTTCACCAGGCCCTGCATCGCCAAAATATGCTTTAAAAAATGTTTCATACAATGCAGTTGCAGAAACATTTATTTTATAATTATTAATCGGATCTTTTACAATATTCACGACCACATTTTCTGGTGCTCTAAAAGTAACCGTAAGTGGCTTGGTAAACTCTGTTGTTTTGCCGGTAATATCGTGGGCAACCATGCGAACATTATAGGTACCTTCTGCATAAATATGGGTAGCAGTTTTACCCGGTGCTACAGTGGCTGGGGCAACTGTACCATCCCCAAAAAACACTTCGTAATAAGCTCCTGCTTCTCCATTTGGCAAAATAGTAACTAAGCCGGAATTGTCTTGCGTAATGGTAAAAAGCGCTGCAAGTTTTGATGGTGTTGTTCCGGTTTGAAGTAGAGAAACATCATCGTACGTTGTTTTTTTACAACCAACAAAAGTTATAAAAATGAATGCGATTGCTATTAAATATTTTAATACTTTCATATTTTGTATTTTAATTTTTATTTAAAATTTATATTAGTATCCGGGATTTTGAGTAAGTCCAGATACAGTAACTTCAAAATTTGGAATTGGGAAACGCTCGTGCTTGCCCACTATGAATTTAGGAGCTAAAACGGTTGCTGCTTTACCTGTTCTCACAAGATCAAAAAATCTTTCGCCTTCCATTGCCAACTCTAGCCTGCGCTCATTTAAAATAGCATCGTATAAAGTTGTACCTGTACTTGTAATGTCATTTGATGTATTTCCAAATGCACGACGGCGTACCAAATTTAAATACGTTTGTGCTTTGGTATCATCAGCAGCAGTTGCCCTGTTGTTTGCTTCTGCAGCCATTAATAACACATCGGCATAACGAATAGTACGGAAATTACTTTTATAGTTTAATTGATAGGCACCTCCACTTGTATTTGTTTCGCCTTTGCGTGGTAGGTATTTTGCATTGTACAACCCGGTATTTTTATACGGAGCTACTTGGTAAGTTATTCCAAAAGAAGGGTTCGCTGCTTTGTAAGCTTCAATGTCAAAACAAGTACCGGCCTTTCTTTGATCTCCTGCAGCATAAGCGGCAGCCAAGTTTTGTGTAGGTAAGTTGGTACTCCAACCATCTGCATACGGCATTAATGGTGATGTTGCATTTAAGCCTCTTATGCCACACTGCTGTACAGAATAATTACCCGGTCCTTGTGAAGGGTCTGCCCCTGCATACGAATTTGCACCATCACTCGAGTATTGTATTTCAAATACAGATTCAGGACCATTTTCTCCGGCTTTTAAAAATATACTGCTAAAATTAGAAACAAGAGTAAATGCATTTGAGTTTATTACATTTTGCAAAACAGCTGCCGATGCACTATACTTTCTTTGATACAAATAAACTTTACCCAACAAAGCCTGTGCGGCATATTTGGTAACACGCCCTTTTTGTGTTTGTATGGCTGGTAACACTGCAATGGCATCATTTAAATCTTTTTCTATTGCTGCATAAACAGTTGCTTGTGCCGTACGACCCAACGCCCCTGTAGCAGAAATATCTAAGCGCTTATCAGTAAACAGCGGTACATCGCCAAACATTTTTGTAAGGCTAAAGTAATAATATGCTCTTAAGAAATAAATTTCTCCGTACATCGCATCTTTGCCCGCAAAGTTTACTGCCTGCCCCGTAGGATTTGCCGCCTTAAATTGTGTTAAATAATTTGCCCTGTTAATTCCTTCATAGGCAAATCTCCATAAGTTGGTTAAAGTACCATTTACAGGTGTGTGAATGTAGTCGTCTATCTGTTGTAAGTCCAATACATCAGATGCAGATTCACCGCCCGATACAGAGTTATCAGTAGCTAAATCGCCAATAGGCACGATTTGGTTTAACCATTGCAAAGGTGTGTAAACACTCACTTGCATAGTACGATAATCGGTTTCGGTTTTAAGATAATCTAATGAGGATACCTTATAATCATCTATTGGATTTTTATCGAGATATTTTTTACAAGATGAAATGATTGCTAAACTAAAGCAAACTCCCATTATTATTAAATACTTTTTCATTTATGTTAATTTAATGATTGAATTATTAAAATCTAAGATCTAAACCAAACAGGTAAGTACGTGCTTGTGGGTATGTACCCAAATCTACACCTGTACCCAAAATACCTCCTGAAATCTCAGGATCAAAACCACTGTATTTTGTAAATGTAAACGCATTCTTTACTGCACCATAAAAACGTATTTTATTAAAAATACCTTTTGCAATTGTCGTAGGAAGTGTATACCCAAGCTGCAAATTTTTAATTTTTGCAAAAGAACCATCTTCTACAAACCTATCAGAAACACGGGCATTGTTGTTTGGATCTGTAAATGTATATCTTGGGTTTGCAGCATCGTTTGTAGTATTTGGCCCCGTCCAACGTGCTAAAATGTTTCTAAACTTATTACTGTAATTAGCGTTTCTCTCATAAGCCCTGTAAATATCATTGCCATAAGAAATGTAAGTAAATGCAGTAAAGTCGAAATTTTTGTATTCTAATCCTAGATTCCACCCCATAACAAATTTAGGGAACGGGTTGCCAATGTTAGTTTGGTCTTTGCTGTTTATAACACCATCACCATTTATATCAACATATCTAATGTCGCCGGGCTGCGCACCTGTTTGAGCAGGAGCATTTTTTATATCATCTGATGTTTGAAATAATCCATTGGTTCTATATCCATAAAAATAACCAGGTGCTTGTCCTTTTTCAAAAACAGTAACTGTTTGAGATTGTCCGTTAAAATAACCGCCTCCAGGAATTTTTGCACTACCATCAGCATTTGTTTCTGTAACCAAATTTTTAGATGTTGTGAAACTTACCGAAGTGTTCAATCTTAATTTCTTAAAAAACTGATCATTGTAGCTCAAAAGCAAATCTAATCCAGATGATTTTGTGGAACCGACATTAGAAGCAGGTGTAGGTATTGTTCCAATAAATAAGGACTGCGTTCCTGTAAAAATCAGATTTTTAACTCTTCTGCTAAAATAATCCGCAGTAAGAGAAACTTTATTTTTTAATATACTCAATTCAAATCCGGTATTGAATTGAATATTACTTTCCCAACCCAATAATTGAGGATTAACTTGTGACCCTATGGTTGACCCTGGGTAAAAAACGCCACCAAAATAATAACCATTGTTATTACCTATTGTATTATAAGTACCACCTGTTACAATAGAAGATGCTTGTAACCCTGCACCATTGCTGCTTCCTACTTCTCCATAGCTACCTCTTAGCTTTAAAAAGTTAATGAATGGCACATTAAAGAAATTTTCTTTAGATACTACCCAGCCCAATGATCCAGAATAAAAAGTACCATATTTTTTTGCTTCTACAAATTCTGATGAACCATCTCTTCTCACAGTTGCAGAGGCTAAATATTTATTTTGATAATCGTAATTTACCCTACCAAAATAAGAGATTGCTTTATTAAAGAACTGATAAGCATAACCTGTATTGGCCAAAACATTAGTGGCCGTGTTGTTTCCAGTAGCTGCTTGTAAACTTGCAAATGCGTAAGAATTAAAAGGCACATCTTGTCTACTGGCTCCAACAGCATTTCCAGAGTTTTTACCAATTCTAAAACCAGCTGTGGTTTCAAAATGGTGGTTCTCTTTTAGATTAAAATCATAATTAGCATATGTTTCAGCATTATAATTAAAAAAGTTATTTCTTGATGAACTTACAGAGTTGTGCCTTCCGGTAACAGTGCTACCATCTGCATTCAATGAGTTATCTATATTATTTACTCCATAAAATATAAGCGGAGAAAAAGATTTCACATTATCGATATAATTGGTGTAACCAAAACGAGACGTAACCTTTAAATTTTTGAATATATCATACTGTAATTCAAATTTGCCATACAGCTTGTTACCATCGTTGTTATTGTATGTATTCTCTAAATCGGTTAAAGGATTGTGTACTTCTCCTAAAATTAAATTGCTGAAGCCATATTTGCCGATCGTATTAGGGACTGTATTTAAAACCGGTACGGTAGGGTCAAAGTTTAACGCCTCACCAATAACACCATTCCATGTTCCTTCTCTTACACCTTTAGAGTTTAATAAAACCTGGGTAGCATTTACAATAAACTTTAATTTAGAGGTTAATTGAAAATTAAGGTTCGCTGTAAAATTACTGCGTTGGTATTTTGATTTATCTCTACCTCCTAAAATACCGGCCTGATCTGTAATACCTGCCGATAAAAAATAAGAGGTTTTATCTGAACCACCACTAGCGGTTAATGTGTGAGCTTGAATAGGCGCTCTTTTAAATACCTCATTTTGCCAGTTTGTGCCTACACCTAATTTACTAAGGTCATTAAAAATAATTGGGCCACCACTAAGGGTGCTACCTTCATTTAACATAGCGGCATATTCGGTTGCATTTAATACACCGATGGTTCTTTCTGCTTCCTGCATTCCGTAGCTACTAGCCAATGAAAACTGTGTTTTTTGATTTTTCCTACCGGTTTTGGTAGTTACTACAATAACACCATTACCACCGCCTACACCATAAATGGCTGTTGCAGCTGCATCTTTTAAAATATTGATGCTTTCTACATCGACAGGGTTTATGGAATTAAAATCATCCAAAGTCTGTTGACTACCATCAACAATTACAAGCGGTTGTGAACCATTGTAAGATGGTATTCCTCTAATTAAAAAGGTTGGTTTTACACCAGGTGAACCGCTTTGTATAACAGTAACACCAGAAGCACGACCCTGAATAGCCTCTTCAATTCTAACAGCCTGCGCTTTTTCAATATCAACAGCTTTTACACTGGAAATAGCGCCCGATACTTTAGTAACTTTTTGCGTACCATAACCAATCACTACCACCTCATCCAAATCATTTTTGGAGTTGTTTTGTTCAAGGCTAAAGTTTACCACACCAGCACCGTTTACTTTTTTCTCCATTGTAGCCATACCCACATAAGATACAACGAGCGTTGCGCCTTCTTTTGGGATAGATATGGAATAATTTCCGTTGTTATCGGTGACTGTAGCAGCAGTTCCATTTTTTAAACCAACCGAAACACTTGCCAGTGGCTGGTTGTTTGATTTTTGAGTAACCTTACCGGTTACTTGCGCATTTTGTGCGAATATGTAATTAAACATACTACTCAACACAAAAATTCCACATAAAAGAGTAAGTTTTTGTTTCATCATTCAATCGTTTTTGTTTTGGTGAAATATCTATCTGTAGTTTAAAAAATTATTGCTAGTGTTAAAAGCAACTATTATAAAGACGATGACCTAGGGCTTCAAACGTCTGTTATGGGATAAGTATGTATAAAATTGGAAGGGCTTATAAAAACGAAGTTTTGAAGTTGAGAAACTTCTGAAAAATAACTAAGCCTGTTGAATGGTTTCGATAAAAAACACAATCGTTTGTTTTTCAATTTGTTTATTTTGATAAATAATATAAAGTGAAATAGTTATACGAAAAATCAAAATTGACAAAATCGCACAACAAGCAATATGTAAAGATAGAATTACTTTAAAGCCACGCCAAATATTTATACACGTCAATACTACATCAATGCCAATCTTTTAGTGTAAAAATGCGAAATTTCGGTACATCATTACTACATCAATTAAAAAATGTACTTTCACAAAACCAAAATCGAACAATTTGAGAATTATTATTTTGTTATTATTTTCTCCGCTCTTTTCGTTTAGCCAAAATACCATTGGGTTACCAAATATTGTTAATTACAATAAGATTTTATACAAGGGTGGCCTTCAAAACTGGAAAATCAAACAAGACAAGAACGGGATTTTATATGTTGCCAATAATGAGGGGCTGTTAACGTTTGATGGAAAGCATTGGAAAATTTACCCCTTGCCTAATAAAACAATCGTGAGGTCAGTGGGAATTGGCAATGATGGTAAAATATACGTAGGTGGGCAGGATGAAATTGGTTTTTTTGAACCCAACCTCAATGGGAAACTTATTTTTCACACACTCATCGACAAAATTGATATAAAGGACAGGGCTTTTTCTGACATTTGGGACATTGAAAATTTTAACAACGATATTTTCTTTAGAACGACCAATAGAATATTTCGGCTTCAAAACGAAACGATTACTGTTTATAAGACCAATAATGAGTGGACGTTTTTAGGAACAACCAACCATCATCTATATATACATGATAAAAAAAATGGTGTGTTTCTTTTTAAGGACAATGTGTGGGAAAATCTTACCGGAATAAGCATGAGTGATAAGGTAGTTACAGCTATTTTACACCTACAAAATGGAAATTCTATTATTACAACGCTCAAAAATGGTGCATTTAATCTTACAAAAGATAATGTTATTACCTCCACCGGTACGTTTAACAGCATTATTTTAAACACAGAGAGAATTTTTACAGCCATTGAAATAAACAACAATCTACTTGCACTTGGTACTACTAACGGAGGCGTGTATGTTATAGATAAGACAGGCGGGCTAGTTCAACATTTTTCAAAAAAGGAAGGATTACAAAGCGACGATGCCCATTGTATTTTTTTAGACAAGCAACAAAACCTTTGGCTTGGCTTAGATAATGGCATTGATTGTATTGCTTTTAATAGCGCCATTAAATTAATTAATCCTGATTTTGATGGGAGTTCCGGTTATGCTGCCGCCGTTTTCAAAAATAATCTTTACCTAGGTACATCACAAGGGCTATACGACGCACCTTTGCAAACTATTGAAGACCTAAGTTTTAGCAAAGGCAGTTTTTCGCATGTAAAAAATACAAATGGTCAAGTCTGGAGTCTGGCAGAAGTTAATCAACAACTTTTACTGGCAAGCCACGATGGCGCATTCACAATTAAAGACAATATTGGAAGTATCATTTCAAACAAAACAGGGTTTTGGAATTTTACACCAATGGATGCAATTTTTCCTTCAGCAAAAATCATATCAGGTAATTATAACGGACTGTCTTTGTTTGACTATTCAGCCGGTAACTTTTCAATAGGTGCAGACATCCCGAATTTTACAGAAACGTCCAGGTATTTAGTTTTAGATAAAAACAACAATATTTGGGTATCACACCCCTATCATGGCATTTATAAAGTAAGTGCCGATCTAAACGGGAACTATACCACAAAATTGTATACCTCCAATAAGGGGTTACCCTCTACCCTTAATAACCATGTATATAAAATTAAGGGGGAACTTGCCGTAGCAACAGAAAAAGGCATATTCGTTTATAACGATACAAAAGATGTATTTGAACCATCTGAACCATACAAAAAACTTTTAGGTAGCCAAAGTATCCGCTATTTAAAAGAGGATACAGAAGGTAATATTTGGTTTGTACATGAAAAGAATGTCGCAGTGCTATCCTTTTCAAATATTAGCAACCCAACAATTATATATTTACCGGAATTAAATAAAAAATTACTTAGTGGCTTTGAATTTATTTACCCTTACAATAAAAACAACATATTTATTGGAGGAGATGAGGGGTTGTTTCATGTAAATTTTGAAAAGTATCGCAATAACATTGTAAAACTAAAAGCACAAATTACATCCGTAAATATTTTCAATAAAAACGATAGTCTGCTATTTGGCGGTTATTTTACTAACCCAAACGATATACAAATACAAAGCGAAAAGCAGATTTTTAAAATAAAAAACAGTTGGAAAACTATAAGGTTTGAATATGCTACACCTTATTATGGGCAAGAAAACAGCACAGAATACAGCTACAGGCTAAAGGGATTTGAAAACAATTGGTCAGAATGGAGTACTGTTTCTGAAAAAGAATACACGAACCTCCCTGCAAAAGATTACAGTTTCGAAATTAAAGTGCGCAATAATAATGACATCGAATCTGACATTACCAGCTATAAATTTATCATTCTACCACCATGGTATAAATCAATATGGGCTTACATCCTTTACTTTTTAAGCTTTTGTACGGGTATTGCATTTTTATACAAATGGCAGGAAAATAAATTTCAAAAACAGAAATTAAAAAGTGAGAGGGAGCAAAAAAGACAACAATACCTTCACCAGCTAGAGATTGAAAAAACAGAAAACGAATTGGTGATATTACGCAATGAAAAACTCAATACAGAAATAGATTTCAAAAATGCTGAGCTCGCAACAACAGCAATGCACCTGGTACAAAAAGGAGAATTGTTATCTAAAATAAAAGCAGATTTGAGCCAAATTGCTAAGGCGTTAGATAATGAAAAAGCTGTAGCCAGCATCAAAAAAATGATGAAGGTTTTAGGTGAAGATGAAAGAATTGATAACGATTGGGAGCATTTTGCACAGCATTTTGATAAGGTAAACAGCGATTTTATTCGAATATTAAAAGAAAAACATCCCGATATTACGCCAAATGAAATAAAGCTCTCCACCTACTTGCACATGAATTTATCTACCAAAGAAATTGCACAACTCATGAATATCTCTGTGAGAGGAATTGAAATTAGCAGGTATAGGCTGCGTAAAAAAATAAATTTGGCAACAGAAATTTCACTGTACGATTATTTAATTAATATTTCTAAAAAGAGGGGAGAAACGCCAAGTCAAGATCTGTAATAGGTCTTTTTGGTATCATCAAGTTTTAATGAGTACGTTGCTATCAGTCTATTCCAATGATAAGAATTAAAGCATGGTATTTACATAAAAATTTTCTACTTTCTTTCGAGCCCAATCGGTTTTACGTAAGAATTTTAAAGAGGAGTTGATGCTTGGATTTGTTTTAAAACAATTGATATTTATTTCAGCTGCAAGGTGTTCCCAACCAAAATGATGTACCAATTCTGTAAGAATGTTTTGTAAAGTTTTGCCGTGTAAAGGATCGTTGGAAAGCATATTTAAATTTACAACAAATGTTTTTTTACAGCTAAAAATTTAACTGTCATAATAAATTATTAAAAGGTGAGTCAGTGGTGTTCAGTAACGCGCCTTTTTAATTTTGCAATGCAAGCCTTGTTTAAAAGGCTTTAAAATGTAACTTTTTAAACACTATTTTCTGTTATAATAACAGGAAAACATAGATATAAAAATTGCTGAGACATTTTTAAGAAAAAACGTATCCGCAATTAGTGGAGAATATCGGATTCGAACCGATGACCTATAACATGCCATGCTAGCGCTCTACCAACTGAGCTAATTCCCCTACAGAAGATTGCAAATATAATTTTATAAACTTACCATCCAAAAAAAACTCCGAAACAATTTCGGAGCTTATCACTTTCAACTTTATATATTCAATTTTCTTAATCGCCCCAAACCTCATCTTTCCCTTCCAACCATTTCTTTACAAGATCATTTGTAATAGATTTTGGGCGCTCCAAAGGTAAGCCAAAAGCCCTGTCCCAGCATAAACTGGCAAGTACACCAAGTGAGCGGGAAACACCAAACAAAACAGTGTAAAACTCATATTCATTCATGCCATAATGCACCAATAAAGCTCCACTGTGCGCATCAACGTTTGGCCAAGGGTTTTTTATTTTTGCTTTGGAACCAAGAATCGGCGGCACTGCATCATAAATATTCCAAACTGTTTGTACCAAGGTATCATCCGGCATGTGCTTTTTTCCAAATTCCATTTGCGCCGTAAAGCGAGGATCCGTTTTTCTTAAAACTGCGTGCCCATATCCTGGTACTACTTTTCCTTCACCCAAAGTTTTTTCTACATACTCGGTAATTTGTTCTTTTGTTGGCGCATCGCTTCCTATTTGCTCCCGTAATTCAAATATCCACTTTATAACTTCCTGGTTTGCCAAGCCATGTAAAGGGCCAGCAAGACCATTCATACCCGCTGCAAAACTTAAGTAAGGATCACTTAATGCAGAACCTACAAGATGTGTTGTATGTGCTGAAACGTTTCCACCTTCATGGTCTGCGTGTATGGTCATATAAAGGCGCATCAATTCCATAAACCCTTCATCTTCGTAGCCCATCATATGTGCAAAATTTCCTGCCCAGTCGAGCAAACCATTTGGTTGTATATGTTCTCCGCCTTTGTATTTTCTTCTGTATATATAGGCAGCTATTCTTGGCAAGCGTGCAATAAGATCCATGCTGTCGTCAAAAGTAGCTTCCCAATAATCCTTTTTATTCATACCCTTTGCATATTTCTTTGCAAACTGGCTTTCAGTTTGCAGCGCCATAATAGCTACTACAAACTGCGTCATAGGATGGGTACTTACAGGTAATGCTTCTATTGTTGCAAATACATGATTGGGAACGTGGCTGCGACGCTGCCATACACTTGTCAAATGATGTACATCATCTTCAGTAGGCAACTCACCAACCAGCATTAAATAAAACAGTCCCTCGGGTAATGGTTCGGAACCACCTGGTGCTTTAGGCAGTTTTTCCTGCAACTCAGGGATAGAATATCCTCTAAATCGAATACCTTCTTGTGCATCCAACAAAGACGTTTCTGTTACCAAACCAGTTATTCCACGCATACCCTGGTAAACCTGAGCAAGTGTTACTTCCCCAATTTTTTTATCACCATGCTCTTTCAGCATTTCCTTCATTTCTGCTCCTACTTCGTCGGCTTTTGCCTTAAACCTGTCTTTTATAATGCCCATATTAAAATTTTATTTCAGTTAAAAAATTTAAACAGTGTGAGGTTAAAATACTTTTTCTTAAAAAAATTCTTAAAAAAATTAGTGCCTAAAATTACGTTACGAAGTTTTGTTAAACAAATGAATTAAAAGAAAAATAAAGCAATTGATCATCTTTTATTACAAATGAAAACAAATGATTGTTTATTTTGCCGCTCTTCTGTAAAGGTATAATGCAAGTACCCCAAAAATGATATTAGGTAACCAAGCTGCCAACAAAGGAGTAAAACTTCCCTTGGTGGCAAAAACCACAGAAAACCTGCTAAAAAGTATATAGGCCATACTAAGTACCACGCCAATAGCAATGTGTGCTCCACTGCCCCCCCTTACTTTGCGGGAGGCGAGTACGGTACCAATTACCGTAAGAATAAGTACCGAAGCCGGGATAGCATCTCGATTGTAACGTTCAACGAGCAGGGTATTTACCGCATCAGATTCTCTAATCTTTTCCATTTTAATAAAAGCATCCAAATCCGGTGTGCTCATTTGGTCCTTCAAATAATCATCCTTTCTAAGATCGATAGGCTTAAAATTAAAATTCATAAGTCTTGACGGAAGTTTAACCACGGTCTCACTTATTTCATTAAGGGTGCGTTCTGTAACATCTGTAAGTTTCCATTTTCTTGAAGCAGTGTCCCAATTAAAACTAGCTGCTCTAAGATTGTATAACAATTTATTTTTAGAAAATCGCTGTATGAAAAACCCATTTCCGGTTTTAGAAATGGTATCATAGCCTCTTATGCCAACATAGCTATTCTGATCTAATTTAAAATATACATTTTGCTTATAAGTAGTATTTGTGCGGCCAGAAAAGGAATTACCATCTACGTATCTTTTTTCGAAATCGCCCCATTTTTTATTTGCTTTTGGTACAACATACTGGTAGCCAAACCAAAGAAAGGTAGCTAATATAAAACCACCCGCCAGAAAGGGTCTTATAAAACGATGATAACTCACTCCGCTGCTCAACACAGCAATTACTTCTGACCTGCCCGCCATTTTAGATGTAAAAAATATGACTGAGATGAATACAAAAAGAGGAAAAAGCAGTGCATCAATGCGGGGTATAAACCCGAAATAATAATCTACCATTATACGATAGGCAGATAAATTAGATTTGGCAAAATTGTCTGTTTTTTCACTGATATCAACCACAATTACAATGGCGGTAAAGAGTATAATACAAAAGAAAAAGGTAGTAAGGTATCGTGTTAAGATATATTTATCTAGTATTTTCATACGAATTTGAAGTTACGACTTAAAGTACAGTCTCATTTTGCATTTTGGTAAAGATTAACTTCTATGCTTAAATCTGTAAAACATTATCCCCCTTTAAACAAACTATTTTATTGTGGCAATTGCTTTTGCTGCAATCCAAGCTGTGGTCCAAGCATTCTGAAAATTGAAGCCTCCAGTCACCCCATCGATATTTACTATTTCGCCCGCAAAAAATAATTTTTTTTGTAGTTTACTCTCCATTGTATTTACATCTATTTCATCAGTAGCTATTCCGCCGGCAGTAACAAATTCTTCTTTAAAAGTGGTTTTACCATTTATTTTAAATGCCTGTGCGCAAATATTTTTTATTAAAACATTTTGTTCTTTTGCAGGTAAATCTGCCCACCTTAGTCCTTCTTTTACGCCACTCTCATTTAGTAAATACTCCCACAATCTTACAGGCAATAAAAAAGGATTCTTATTTTGAATCTTCGTTGCTGCCATATCAAACCTTATAATCTGCATTTTTTTCTTCAACGTTATTTCATTGTATTGTGGTAACCAATTAATAATTACTGTAAAGTCATAATTTTTGCTCGCCAAAATAATAGCTGCATATGCAGACATCTTTAAAATAGCTGGCCCACTAAATCCCCAATGTGTTACTAAAAGAGGACCATCCGTTTCAAGTTTTTCGCCGGCTATTTTCACTTGCACATTCTCAACAGTTACACCCATTAATTTCGTAATACTGTTTGATGGCATATTAAATGTAAATAATGAAGGAACTGCCGGCACTATCGAATGCCCAAATCTTTTAAGCCAGTTTGCATTTGTTTGCTTCATAAATCCCCCGGCGGCAACACATACATATTCTGCAGTTAGATATTTACCATTACCAATTATGATTTTCCATTTATTATCTTCTAACTGTAAGTCTGCAACATCAACACTAACTTCAATTTTTACATTATATTTTGCAGCATCTTGCAGAAAACAATCAATGATGGTTTGCGAATTATTCGAAACAGGAAACATCCGTCCATCCTTTTCTGTTTTTAATTCAATTCCTCTTTCCTTAAACCAATTGATTGTGTCGGTAGTAAAAAAATGGTGAAATGCTTTTTTTAGAAACGCGGCACCACGGGGGTATTTTTTTATCATGTCAACAATGCTCACACAATTGTGAGTTACATTACACCTACCTCCTCCGCTTACTTTTACCTTACTTAAGAGCTTACTTGTCTTTTCTAAAATAACCACTTCAAGGTTGGGTTGCAACTTTGCGGCGTTTATGGCACAAAAAAAACCTGCTGCACCGCCTCCGATTACAACAAGCTTTTTTTTATTCATTGAAAATAATATTTAATAAAATTATCTACTCTTAAAAGTCCAAATTTACAGGCAATCAATTATCGATCACCGTAACTCCAGCTCAAATTATCATTCATTCTTTCAGCTGCCTCAATTTCTTCAAATGAACTTAAAATATCAGGCCCAGCTTTTGTAATATGTACATTATGTTCGAAATGAGCAGAAGGTTTTCCATCTTTTGTTAAAACCGTCCAACCATCTTCAAGATGTAAAACTTCCTTAACTCCCATATTTATCATCGGTTCTATAGCGAGTACCATCCCTTCTTTTAATTTTTCTTTACTACCTCTTTTACCATAATTAGGCACTTGTGGGTCTTCGTGCAGTTTTCGTCCCAGCCCATGTCCAACTAAATCTCTAACTACGCCATACCCGTGCTTTTTCTCCGTATGTTCCTGTATTGCATAGGCAATATCTCCAATTCTGTTGCCCTGTCTTGCTTTATCAATACCACAATAAAGTGATTCTTTTGTGACTCTTAATAATTGTTTTACATCGTCGGTTATTTCGCCAATAGCGTATGTGTAAGCACTGTCCCCATGAAAGCCATTTTTAAAAACCCCAATATCAAGAGAAATAATATCCCCATTATTTAAAGGGTTGTTAGAAGGAAAACCATGCACCACAGCATTATTTACTGAGATACATGTTGCATACATAAAACCATTATAATTTTTAAAAGAAGGTATGCCCCCATTATCCAATATAAACTCTTCCGCCAAATTATTTACTTGCATAGTTGTCATTCCTTCTTTGAGCTGTGCAGCAATCAGGGCATGCGTTTTTCCTACAAGCAAACAACTATGCCTCATTATTTCTATTTCCTCTTTTGTTTTATAATGTATCATTACAATATTTAAAATTAAAAGAAACCCCAACGAGAAATCGTTAGGGTTTACAGATATAAATTCAAAAAAAATATTACATACCAGATGCTACTGCCTGACGACCTTGCATTCTTCCAGTTGTCATTAAGCCATCATATTGACGCATCAATAATTGTGTTTCTATTTGTTGTAACGTGTCTAACACAACACCTACCATAATTAATAAAGAGGTGCCACCAAAGAAGTTAGCAAAATTCACCTGCATTTTAAATACTAATTGAAACAAACCAGGGAGAATACCAACTAACGCTAATAATATTGCACCAGGCAAAGTTATTCTATCCATAATGGTACCAATATAATCAGCTGTTGGTTGTCCTGGTTTTACACCGGGGATAAACCCATTATTTCTTTTTAACTCATCAGCCATTTGCTTAGGGTTAAAAATTAATGCTGTATATAAAAAGGTAAACGCAATAACAGCAACCGTATAAATAAGCATATACCAAAGGTTGGTATGATCACTTAAAAAAGCCTGATCAGAACTTTTGCCTAAGCCAATTACAAAACCTATAAAAAATAAGATAGCCTGTGCAAATATAATTGGCATAACACCTGCTGCGTTAACTTTTAATGGAAGAAAATTGCGTGCACCACCGAACTGGCGGTTCCCAACAATTTGCTTTGCGTAGTTCACGGGAACTTTTCTTGTACCCTGAACAAGCATAATAAGCCCCATGATGATTGCAATTAAAAACACAAACTCAATCAACATTAGTAAAAGCCCACCTGCACCCATTGTTATACGGGAATTGAACTCTTCGCTAATTGCTTGCGGTAAGCGAGCAAGTATTCCAACCATAATGATAATAGAGGTACCATTACCCAACCCTTTGTCAGTAATTTTTTCACCTAACCACATTACAAACAGAGTGCCTACAGTTAAAATAACGACTGTTGATATCCAAAAGAAATTACCGTAAGCAGGTATAAGAGCCTCTACATTTCCCGGGCTTTTTAAATAGCCAATGTAGGCTGCAGCTTGAAAAGCAGTAACAGCAACAGTTAAGTAGCGTGTCCACTGGTTAATTTTCTTTCTGCCACTCTCTCCCTCTTTTTGAACCTTCGCCATTTGAGGTACCAAAATAGTTATTAACTGCATAAAGATGGAAGCAGAAATATAAGGCATTATTCCCAACGCAAATATGGATGCCTTTGAAAAAGCTCCGCCAACAAATGCGTCAAGCAAACCAAGCATACCTCCTTTAGAGTTATTGCTTAAATTGGCTAGTTTGTTAGGATCAATTCCAGGCAAAACGATAAAAGAGCCAAGGCGATAAATAAATAACAATATAAGTGTAAATATTATTTTTTTACGCAAATCCTCGATGCTCCAGATATTTTTAAGAGTTGTTATAAACTTCTTCACAGAATTAATTTCGG
The DNA here is from genome assembly GCA_040400515.1 of Ferruginibacter sp. Taxonomy (GTDB): domain Bacteria; phylum Bacteroidota; class Bacteroidia; order Chitinophagales; family Chitinophagaceae; genus Ferruginibacter. The sequence goes on from JBBAQB010000013.1 coordinate 22,255, forward strand.
TTTTTGAAATGCACTAAAAAGAAAAAAACGCATTTTTACATGCGTTGGGCAAATGTCGGTAAATTATTTTACTATTTCTACAGTTCCACCGGCTGCCTCAACCGCTGCCTTTGCTTTCGCACTCACTGCATTTACTTTGAAAGTATATTTTCCGGTAATTTCCCCATTACCAAGAAGCTTAACGTTGTCATTTTGACTAATTAAACCATTAACATACAGATTAGCTAAACTAAATTCTGTAATACCATGCTTTTCAGCGTAATGGTCAATTTTTCCAATATTGAGTGCTACATATTCTACACGATTGATATTTTTGAACCCACGCTTTGGAACCCTACGTTGGATAGGCATTTGTCCACCTTCAAAACCCGGCTTACTTTTGTAACCAGCGCGACTTTGACCACCCTTATTACCTTTTGTAGATGTACCACCTTTACCACTTGCTTCACCACGACCAATTCTGATGGCTTTGTGTGTAGCGCCTTTTGCAGGCCTAAGAGAATGTAAATTCATAATGCTTTAATTTTTTACTTTCGCCCCAAAAGCAATTGGAGCTCGCTTGTTTTATAATAAGCCTTCTTAGATAAGAATAAAACTATTAATCAGAAAGAATTTTTAAGCCCCATTTTATCTATGAAGAACTGTTAAATTACTTTATTATGCCTCTTCAACTTTAACTAGGTGACTTACTTTAGTAATCATCCCTAAAATTTGAGGAGTAGCTTCTTTTTCTACAGTTCTATGCATCTTGGTAAGACCTAATGCCTGCATTGTTCTTTTTTGGCGCTCAGATCTGTCAATGACACTTTTTACCTGCGTTACTTTTACTTTTTTCATTACTATAATTTTTTGTCTAAAATCTAATATCTAAAATACTGATACTAATTTTATCCGTTAAAGACTTTCTTTAAAGAAATGTTACGAGCTCTTGAAACAGCTATTGGCTCACGCAATGTAGCCAAAGCTTTAAAAGTAGCTTTTACAACGTTGGTAGGGTTAGCAGAACCCAAGTTCTTCGCTAGAATATCAGTGATACCTGCAGCTTCTAGAACAGCACGCATACTACCTCCGGCAATAACGCCTGTACCATGTGCAGCAGGCTTTATGAGAACTTTAGCAGCACCTTCTTTGCTCAATTGATCATGAGGTATTGTACCATGCATAATTGGAACCTTGATTAAATTCTTTTTTGCATCCTCAATTCCCTTTGTAATAGCTTCCTGTACTTCTTTAGCTTTACCTAAACCATGCCCAACCACACCTGCACCATTACCCACTACAACCAAAGCAGAAAAACTAAATGCACGACCACCCTTCGTAGTTTTTACAACACGATTAATAGCAACAACCTTTTCTTTCAACTCAAGGTCACCGGCCTTCATTTTATTTACAATTACGTTTGACATTATCTGTATTTTCGATTTTTAGAATGTTGTTGTGGATATTAAAATTTCAATCCACCTTCTCTTGCTCCCTCAGCTACTGCTTTGATACGACCGTGGTATATATAACCACTACGATCAAATACAACTTTTTCTATTCCAAGCTCAACAGCTCTTCTAGCTATAGCTTCACCAACCATTTTACCCTTTTCAGTTTTTGGAACTGTTTGTGCAGCAATATCTTTTTGACGAGAAGAAGCACCTGCAATGGTTGTTCCTGTTTCGTCATCAATCAACTGTGCATATATATCAGAATTGCTTCTAAAAACAGTAAGGCGCGGAATAGATGCTGTACCATTTACCTTCTTGCGAATGCGATAGCGTATCTTCTGTCTTGCCTGTGATTTATTGTTCATTTTGTTTTATTTTGTATTTCTCGATGCTGCCGAGAAAAAATTGAATTTTATAATTACTTACCTGCTGACTTACCTGCTTTTCTCCTTAATACCTCTCCGACAAATTTAACACCCTTTCCTTTGTACGGCTCAGGCTTACGTAAGCTCCTAATTTTTGCACTCACAGCGCCCAACAATTGCTTGTCAATGCTTTCTAAAGTTATGATTGGATTTTTACCTTTTTCTTGAAGCGTACTCACTTTCAATTCCGACGGTATTTCAACCAAGATGTTGTGAGAATAGCCTAAAGAAAGATCTAGAATATTTCCTGTATTTGCAGCTTTATAACCAACACCCACAAGTTCTAATTGCTTGGTATAACCTTCTGTAACACCTTTAACCATGTTACTGATTAATGACCGATACAAACCATGCATAGCACGATGACGGATCTGATCAGTTGGTCTTTTGAATTCAACGACATTATCATTAATCTCAACAATGATATCACGATCAATATTTTGCTTTAACTCGCCTTTTGGTCCTTTTACAGAAACCTCATTGTTTTTACTTAAACTAATAGTAACCCCTGATGGAATCTCTACCGGCTTCTTCCCTATACGACTCATAATTTAAAATTTGTATGCTTAAAAAATCTTTGAAAATGTATTTCGAAGGTGTTCAGCCTGTATAGTTCGGCTTAATTTTCATTCTAAAAACAACCAACACCATTTTCAAATGCTGATCTCGAAACCTATTAATAAATGTTGCAAAGGACCTCTCCACCTACATTTTGAACCTTTGCTTCTTTATCTGTCATTACACCTTTAGAAGTAGAAATGATAGCAACACCTAAACCATTTTTAACTCTTTTAAATTCATCAGGCTTAGCATAAGTACGTAACCCTGGACGGCTTACTCTCTCTAAACTTTGAATAGCAGGTAATTTAGTGGTAGCGTCATATTTCAATGCTATCTTAATTAATCCTTGTTTCTTATCTTCTTCAAACTTATACTTAAGAATATAACCTTTATCGTATAAAATTTCAGTAATTCGTTTCTTTAAATTGCTCGCAGGAATTTCAACAATACGGTGATTAGCCATTTGTGCGTTCCTAATTCTTGTTAAATAATCTGCTATCGGATCAGTAACCATTGTTCTTTTTTGTTAAGTTATTTTAATAATTTATTTCAATGCGATATCCCTCTATAAATCTTAAGATACCTAGCAGTTGTTTACCAACTTGCCTTGGTAACGCCCGGTATTTTTCCCGCAAGAGCCATGTCTCTAAATGTAATACGGTTTACACCAAAATGGCGCATGTACCCACGTGGACGACCTGTAAGTTGACAACGATTTCTTAAACGCACCGGGGATGCATTTTTTGGAAGTAAATCCAAACCTGCGTAATCACCGGCAGCTTTAAGAGCAGCTCTTTTATCTGCAAACTTTGCAACAATACGCTCTCTTTTCCTTTGCCTAGCTTCAATTGATTTTTTTGCCATTATTATTTGTTTTATATTAATACTAAAACCCCAGTACTAAATATTATTTTTTTACGTTTTTGAACGGCATCCCCATTTCCTTAAGCAATTCAAATGCTTCTTCGTTGGTTTTTGCAGTAGTTACGAAAGTGATGTCAAGACCCGTAATTTTATTTACCTTATCAATATCAATTTCAGGAAAAATGATCTGCTCTGTAATCCCTAATGTATAGTTACCACGACCATCAAATGCTTTATCATTCACACCTTTGAAGTCACGTACACGTGGAAGAGATACAGAAACTAACCTGTCTAAAAATTCGTACATCTTCTCACCACGTAAAGTAACTCTGGCCCCAATTGGCATGTTCTTACGAAGCTTAAAGTTTGAAATATCCTTCTTAGACATTGTAGCTATCGCTTTCTGACCAGTAATATTGCTCAACTCGTCAATGGCTACATCAATAAGCTTTTTATCGTTTACTGCACCATTTACTCCACGATTTAAACAAATCTTAGAAAGCTTTGGCGCTTGCATTACAGTTTTATAGCTAAACTTTTTCATTAGCGCAGGTATAACGTCTTTCTTATACTTATCTGCGAGTCTCTGGGTTGTTGCTGTTGTACTCATTATTTAATTACCTCCCCTGATTTTTTTGTTACGCGAACTAATTTACCTTCAACTCTGGTACGTTTAATTTTAGTAGCCGCCCCTGCTTTTGCATCCCACAACATAACGTTGCTGATTGCAATCGGTGCTTCCACTTTAAGTATCCCGCCCTTTGTGTTTTGTGCTGTCGGCTTGGTATGCTTGGTTACGATGTTTACACCCTCTACCAACACACGATTTTTTTCTACAACTATTTCCAACACTTTACGGGGCTTCTTTAAATCTTTATCATCACCTGTAATAACAACTACAGAGTCACCCTTTTTTATGTTGAACTTTGGTTTAAATCTTGTACTCATTTTTATCAATTTGCAAACCCGCAAATTTGCAAAAGCAAATTCACTGATTTTAATTTTTAATTCGTTATTGGCTGTTTACTAAAGAACCTCAGGCGCTAAAGAAATGATCTTCATATACCCTTTATCTCTCAACTCACGAGCAACCGGCCCAAAAATACGGGTACCTCTTGGCTCATCGGAGTTGTTTAATAAAACAACAGCATTATCATCGAAGCGAATGTAAGAACCATCTTTACGACGCAGTTTGTTTACCGTTCTTACGATCACAGCTTTGGTAACTGTACCCTTTTTTATACCACCTGCAGGCATGGCATCTTTAACAGTCACAACAATTTTATCGCCTATACGAGCATAATCCTGTCCGCTATTACCAAGTACACGAATACACAATACCGATTTGGCACCACTGTTGTCCGCTACATTTAACCTGCTTTCTTGCTGAATCATTTTTTTATATTTAATGTCTGACCATTAGGTACAAACGAGTTCTCAATTATTTGGGTAAACAAATACCTACATAAACGCTAATCGCAAAAGCTTACTTCACTTTTTCAACCACTTCAACTAATCTCCAACGCTTTAATTTGCTGATGGGACGAGTTTCCATAATTTTTACGGTATCACCAATGTTGCATTCATTCTTCTCATCATGGGCATGAAACTTGGTTGTCTTTTTAAGGAACTTACCATACAAAGGATGCTTTACTTTTCTTTCAACAGCTACAGTGACGGTTTTATCCATTTTGTTGCTAGTTACAAGACCTGTTCTTGTCTTTCTTAAATTTCTTACTATATTATCTTCCATTGTTTTACTTTTTGAGGATTATTAAGCCCCGATCTGAGTTTTTCTTAATTGCGTTTTAAGGCGTGCGATATCTCTTCTTAAAACACGAATGCTTTGTGGATTTTCCAAAGGTGCAATTGCGTGAGCAAAAGTCAACTTCTTCATACGCATTTCATCCTCTTTAATCTTAGCCGTTAAGTCAGCCTCAGATAAACCTGAAAGGCTTTGTGCGAATTCATTTTTTTTAGACATCATCTGTTATTTGAACATTCAAAATTTAAAGTCTCAACCAAGTGCTGTAAACTTTTTTATTTATGCTACAAAATCTCTACTAACGATAAATTTTGTAAGAATTGGTAATTTTTGTGCGGCAAGAGCAAACGCATTTTTTGCAACCTCTTCAGATACACCATCGGCCTCAAATAAAATACGACCTGGTTGTACAATTGCAGCCCACCCTTCCGGGTTACCTTTACCCTTACCCATCCTCACCTCTGCAGGCTTCGCGGTAATAGGCTTATCAGGGAAAATTCTAATCCAAACATTACCCTCTCTTTTCATAGCACGAGTCATAGCCTGACGAGCACTCTCAATCTGCCTGTTGGTAAGCTGAACGCTCGCCAAGGCTTTTAAACCGAATGTACCGAACGCTAATGTAGCTCCACGCTTTGTGTCACCCTTCATGCGGCCTTTCTGGGTCTTTCTATGTAAACTTCTTTTTGGTGATAACATCTTTTATAATTTGCTAATTCGCTAATATGCTAATGTGCTAATTTCTCAACTTCATTAGACTTCTTACATTATTTAAAACTTTACTGATGATTTAATTAGCAAAATAGCTAATCAGCACATCTATTATCTTCTACCTCCGCCGCCACGATTGTCTCCACCGCCTCTTCTATCGTCACCACCTCTTCCACCGCCTCTTCTATCGTCACCACCTCTCCTATCATCTCTCCTTTCAAAACCACCTTGTCTTTCAGGACCTTCGTTTTTACCCCCGGCAAGTACGTTAGGATTAAGATCTCTTTTACCTAAAACTTCACCTTTACAAATCCAAACTTTAATTCCTATTTTACCATAAACAGTTAATGCGAATACACTAGCATAATCAATATCCATACGTAAAGTATGCAAAGGAGTACGACCCTGTTTAATCTCTTCACTACGGGCAATCTCAGAGCCACCTAAACGACCACCAACCTTCACCTTGATACCTTCAGCACCCATACGAAGAGCAGAAGCAATAGACATCTTGATTGCACGCTTGTAACTAATACGATTTTCAAGTTGGCGAGCAATGGTATCTGCAACAATAGCAGCATCAAGCTCAGGGCGACGAATTTCTAATATATTAATTTGAACATCTTCTTTTCCGCATAGTTTTTTCAACTCTTCTTTTATCCTGTCAACCTCACCACCACCTTTACCGATGATGATACCAGGCTTAGAAGTATGAATTGTGACAATCAATTTATTGAGCGTACGCTCAATAACAATCTTAGCAATACCACCTTTGTTGATACGAGCATTCAAATAATTTCTGATGCGATCATCTTCAATTAGCTTTTTAGCATAATCTTTTTTGTGAGCAAACCAGTTACTGTCCCAACCACGTGTGATCCCTAATCTTGCACCTATCGGATTTGTTTTCTGACCCATATTATTTTTTTAGCCTTTCTGTTTATGTAGAAAGTATATTTATTTTATTCGGTTTCTGAATTAGCTTTTTTCTTTGGTGCTGCTTTTTTTGTAGCTGCCTTTTTAGGAACAACAACCGGAGCAACTTCATTTACAACAGCTTCTTTTTTAGAAGCTTTCACTGTTTTTACAGAAGCACTCGCTGCATCTACAAAAACTGTAACGTGGTTACTACGCTTGCGAACACGATAACCACGACCCTGCGGTGCAGGACGCATACGCTTAATAACTCTCGCTGCATCAACGAAAATAGTTTTCACTATTAACTCACTTTCGTCAGCACCCTCGTTCTTAGCTTTCCAGTTACTGATTGCTGAAAGAATAAGTTTGCGTAAAGGCACAGATGAATGTTTAGGGTTGTGCTCCAAAACAGCCAAAGCCTTTTCTACCTTCATACCACGCACAAGATCTACTAACAAGCGCATCTTTCTTGGTGATGTTGGTTCATTATTTAATTTTGCTACTGCTTCCATTTTTTATTTAGTTGTTAGTTGGTAGTTGATAGATGGTAGTCATTCTATGTAGACTATCACCTGTCATCCATCAACTATTTTTTATCCTTTTTTGTTTGAGTGACCTCTAAAATTTCTTGTTGGGGCAAATTCACCTAACTTGTGACCTACCATAAACTCTGTAACGTATACCGGTATGAATTTGTTACCGTTGTGCACTGCGAAAGTTTGTCCAACGAAGTCTGGAGAAATTGTACTTCTTCTACTCCATGTTTTAATAACACCTTTCTTACTTTTCCCCTCAGCCATTGCTAGAATTTTAGCTTCCAACTTAGCTTCGATGTAAGGACCTTTTTTTAACGAACGACTCATCTTTTTAATTTGCTGATGTGCTAATTTGCTGATGTGCTAATTAACCACCTATTTTATAAATCTTGTTTATTTGTCTAACTAATTTGTGAGACCATTTTAACTCAACAATTAACAGATTAGCACATTTGCTAATTAGCTCATTATTTTATTACTTACTTAACTTCTTACCATTTTTTCGCTGGATGATCATTTTATCTGATCCTTTACCACGTGTACGGGTAATTTGACCCTTCGCATATTTACCTTTACGGCTACGTGGATGACCACCGGATGCTCTACCTTCACCACCACCCATCGGGTGATCTACAGGGTTCATCGCTACCGCTCTTGTACGAGGGCGGACACCTTTCCAACGGTTACGACCTGCCTTACCAGCACTTTCCAAACTATGATCGCTGTTAGAAACAACACCTACTGTGGCATAACAATTTATTAAAACTCTCCTTAATTCACCACTAGGCATTTTAAGGATCGCATATTTTTCTTCTTTGTTGCTCAATTGAGCAGATGTACCAGCGCTTCTTACCAAGATACCACCTTGTCCAGGTTGCATTTCAATATTGTGCACATTTGTACCAAGCGGCATGTTTTTAAACATTAATGCATTCCCCAATTCAGGTGCAACTGCATCACCACTCATTACTGATTGACCAACCTGTAAACCTGCTGGAGCAATGATGTAACGCTTCTCCCCATCGGCATAAGATAGCAAAGCTATAAATGCAGTACGGTTTGGATCGTATTCAATGGTCTTAACAGTAGCCGGAATGTTCTTCTTGTTTCTCTTAAAATCTACAAGACGATACATTGTTTTGTTACCACCACCCATGTAACGCATGCTTCTACGACCCTGGGAGTTACGACCCGCTGTATTTTTCTGAGCTTCAAGCAAAGACTTTTCAGGAATATTCGTAGTAATCTCAGCATAGGCATTACCAATTCTCCATCTGGTACCTGCTGTGGTTGGTTTGTATTTTCTTAATGCCATTTTATTAATTATTTCAGACTTTGCGGCGCTGATAGCCATTCATTATAAATTATTATTAATCCTTATCCTGCACTGTATACATCGATTGTCTCACCTTCAGCTACAGTAACAATCGCCTTCTTCTTTGCAGGCTTACGACCTACTATGAAACCAGCCTTTGTGTATTTAGCTTTTAGTTTAGAAGGAACAACCTGTGTATTCACCTCTTCAACCTGAACACCGTAGAATAATTCTACAGCTTTTTTAATTTCTAGTTTGTTAGCCTTTCTGTCCACTATAAAAGTGAAACGGTTCATTTTCTCAGCTTGCTTGTTAGCTTTCTCAGATAATACAGGCTTTATTAATATATCAGACGGTTTCATGTGTCTCTGTTTATTTATTGACTTATCAGCAAACTGCTTCTAAGGTCGTTGTTAATTTATTATGCTTCTGCCGCCACTCCTTCTTCAGTAAATAACTTAGCAGCACTCTCAGACAATACCAAAACATTTGCATTCAAAATGTCATAAGTGTTCATATCGCTGATAACAGTTCCATTCACACCTGGTACATTACGTAGGCTTAAATAGAAATTATCATTGTACTCAGGAACTACAAACAAAGATTTTTTACGACCAATATTTAAGGTATTAAGTACTCCGGTAAAAGTCTTGGTTTTTGGAGCATCCATTACTAAATCTTCAAGAATAACAATGTTATTCTCTTTAGCTTTGTAAGCAAGTGCACTCATTTTAGCAAGATCTTTCACCTTACGGTTAAGCTTGATATCGTACTTGTGCGGCTTTGGGCCAAAGATAGTCCCACCACCTTTGTATATTGGGCTACGCAAGTTACCTTTACGAGCACCACCTGTACCTTTTTGCTTGTGCAATTTTTTAGATGAACCTTGAACTTCTGCTCTAGTTTTTACTTTGTGTGTACCTTGGCGCTGAGCACCCATGTACTGTTTTACAGCTAGGTAAATAACATGGTCGTTAGGCTCTATACCAAAAATTTCTTCTGGCAATTCAACCGTTCTTCCGGTTTTTTCTCCTTTTGCGTTTATTATATCGAGTTGCATAATTATTTCTGTATTAAAACGATTGAACCAATATGGCCCGGAACCGAACCACTAACCAAAATGTAATTTTTTTCAGCGAAAATCTTAACAACTTTAAGTCCTTTCATCTTCACTCTATCACCACCCATACGGCCACCCATGCGCATACCTTTAAATACACGGCTAGCATCAGATGAATTACCGATAGAACCAGGAGCTCTTGAACGATCGTGCTGACCATGAGATTGACCACCGACACCGCTAAAACCGTGACGCTTTACAACACCCTGGAAACCTTTTCCTTTGGTGGTACCAACAACTTCGATACTGTCGCCTTCGGCAAAAATATCAGTAGTAATTGTTTCGCCTACGTTCTTATCTGATTCGCTATCGCGTATTTCTTTAACTATTTTTTTCGGAGCTGTATTAGCTTTTGCAAAGTGTGCAATTTCCGATTTGATGGAATGCTTCTCTTTCTTATCACCAAAGGCAATCTGGAGAGCATTATATCCGTCTGTGGCAACGGTTTTCTTTTGTGTAATTACACATGGCCCTGCTTCAATGATGGTAACCGCAGTTTGCTTACCGGTTGCATCAAAGATACTGGTCATGCCAATTTTCTTTCCAATAATACTTTTCATTGTATCTTATTTGTATCCAGCGCTACGTTCGTTTTGGCTATTGCCATACAATCCGTAGATGAATGTTTAATTTTCTTTTTAAGAACTTGCCTTTTGCCTATCCCGATTTATCGGGAAGGTTCATTAGGCCTTTATTTCAACATCTACACCACTTGGCAAATCCAACTTGCTTAAAGCATCTACAGTACGGCTGCTACTAGTGTAAATATCTAACAATCTTTTGTGTGTACACAATTGGAACTGCTCACGAGCTTTCTTATTTACGTGAGGAGAACGAAGTACGGTAAAGATTTTCTTTTGAGTAGGAAGAGGAATTGGACCTGTAACTACTGCGCCTGTACTGCGTACTGTCTTTACAATCTTTTCCGCTGACTTATCTACTAAATTGTGGTCGTAGGACTGTAATTTTATTCTGATTCGTTGTGACATATATAAAGAACTTTAGAATTCCGTTTTTTTAATTGGAGTGCAAAAGTAAGAGATGTATTTTAAATAGCAAAGTTTTTTAAATGTTTTTTTCTCAAATAACTAAAATATTCTTGTTTACAAAGACATGAGTACTTTAAAAAACAGAAATTAGCTATTAACCAAAACATTCAATTCCTTTATTCTTGATTAAAGACCCTCCGCTACTTATATTTTTTACAACGGAAGTTGCGCCACCTTTGTATCGTATACTTCCGCCGCTACTTACGTTGGCTTTTACGTCAACGCTTGCATAAACAGAGATGCGGGAACCACTACTTGCAGATGCTGACGCAGCTTCAGCCTGTAAAGCAAACAAATCAACCTTACTGCCGCTGCTTGCCTCTACCGTTAAATTCTTTGAACATCCTGTTAGTATTATATCTGCACCACTGCTAGCATCGGCAAATACAGATGGTGCATCCACATTTACATTTATAAGCGATCCACTACTTGCGTTGAAGGAAACTTTGTCTGAATTCTTGATAATTTCATCGCTTCTTACCTCAGCAGATGCAGAAGTTGTAACTTTTGAAATAGATGGAACAACCAGATAAACATTAACGGTAGCATTTCTTACATTATTAATCCCCTTGATTTTAATTGATAAATTTTTTTCGGAAACATTGGTAACTAAATAAGGCATGATGTTATCGTCTGCTTCAATTATTAAGGATGGAACTTCACCGTTTTTCAAATTAACTTTTACGGAGCCAGATACACTCAGAGCGTTAATTTCAGAAAATTGTCTATTCTCTTTGATAATGTTCCCACTACCTCTTATTCCATTTCTGCAGGATAGACCTGCTGCAACAATTAAAACAAGATATAAATATTTCATGGTGATTCTTTTTAAAAGTAAAAGTAGCAAATGATTTTTTTTATTCCTCACCGTTGATAACAAGTTTTAAACAGTATTATTATGTTCTAAATTTCAAAATTGAGGTGCTAAATATTTACATTTGCCGCAAATTATGACAGACAAGATACTAATACTCGATTTCGGCTCGCAATACACACAACTAATTGCACGTGTAGTAAGAGAAGCAAATGTTTTTTGTGAAATAATACCTTTCAACAAAGCGATAGCATTTGATGATACTATTAAAGGTGTTATTTTATCTGGTTCACCCTGTAGCGTGAATGAAATAGATGCACCCGAAGTAGACATTGCTTTTATTGCAGAAAAAGTACCGGTACTAGGCATATGCTATGGAGCACAGCTTATGGCAAAAATGTTTGGTGGTGTTGTTTCAAAAAGCAATAAGCGGGAATATGGCCGGGCTCATTTAGAAATCATCCAACAAACTTTAATTACCGAAGGAGTTGAGAACAACTCACATGTTTGGATGAGCCACAGTGATACTGTTAAATCACTACCACAGGGGTTTAAAACTATTGGCAAAACCGATAATATAGCTATAGCTGCATTTGAAAACGAAGCGCTTTCCGCTCATAAAATAATTGGTCTGCAATTTCATCCAGAGGTATACCATTCAGCTGAAGGCAAAAAAATAATTGAAAACTTTTTGGTAAAAATTTGCGGCTGTAAAAAGGATTGGACTGCAGCTCATTTTATAACCGAAACCGTTGCAAAACTAAAAGAACAGTTAGGTGATAGTAAAGTCGTAATGGGCTTAAGTGGTGGCGTAGACAGTACAGTAGCAGCAACCTTATTGCACAAAGCAATAGGCGAAAATTTGTATGGCATTTTTGTAAATAATGGTGTGTTGCGCAAAGATGAATTTGAAGAGGTCTTAGAAATTTATAAAGAACTTGGCTTAAACGTAAAAGGTGTAGATGCATCTAAACTATTTTATGATAACCTTGAGGGGAAAACAGACCCGGAAGAAAAAAGAAAAGCTATTGGAGGTAGTTTTATAGATGTTTTTGATGCAGAGGCAAAAAAAATAACGGGTATCAGTTACTTAGGTCAGGGCACCATATACCCAGATGTTATTGAATCTGCTGCCGTTCATGGCCCTGCGGTAACTATTAAGTCGCACCACAATGTTGGTGGTCTACCTGAAAAAATGAACCTTAAAATTGTAGAACCATTGCGTTCTCTGTTTAAAGATGAAGTTAGAAAAATTGGTGCTGAAATGGGCATCCCTAGTCGTATGCTGGCGAGACATCCATTTCCAGGCCCCGGTCTCGCAATTAGAATTTTAGGAGAAGTTACAGCAGAAAAGGTACAGTTATTGCAGGAGGCAGATTCGATTTATACTTCGTTGCTAAAAAAACACGACTTGTATGATAAGGTATGGCAAGCAGGAACCATTTTACTACCTGTAAAGACAGTAGGAGTAATGGGAGACGAAAGAACCTATGAGTTTACCATTGCGCTTCGTGCAGTTACATCAGTTGATGGTATGACGGCAGACTGGGCCCACTTACCTTATGACTTTTTAGCAGAAGTAAGCAACGAAATAATAAATAACGTAAAAGGAATTAACAGGGTAGTTTATGATATTAGTAGTAAACCGCCGGCAACAATTGAATGGGAATAAGGTTTCTACTTTACGAAAAGCCTACCCTACTTTAATTAAAAGATAATTATGAAAAAAAAAATCCTATTATTTTCATCGCTTTTATTTGCGAGTGTATCAATTGGCTTTGCACAAGATGGGAAACCGCTTAAGACTTACCGTGTCGGTATATTCTCCCCATTATATTTAGATTCTATTTTTACCGAAACTACTTATAATTACGGCAAAAAGTTTCCAAAATTTGCACAGCAGGGCCTTGATTTTGTGCAGGGTGCACAAATAGCCATGGATAGCTTACCATTATACAATGGTAATGTTATTGCTACAATTTTTGATTCGAAAGCTGAATTGAAGACCATACCATGGCTTATTGCAAATAAACAACTGGATAGCCTTGATTTGTTGATAGGATCGGTGAAGGATGCTGAGTTTTTGGACTTGGCAGCTTTTGCAAAACAAAAAAATATTCCTTTTATCTCTGCTACTTATCCAAATGATGGTGGCGTTACAAACAATGCCTTTTTGGTAATAGCAAATTCTACTTTGCGGGCGCACTGTGAAACCATTTACAGCTATCTTTTACAAAGCCATGGCACCGACAAAATATTTCTTTGTAGAAAAAAAGGTTCTCAGGAAGATAAGATTGCTGAATATTTTCGGTCAATTAACGAAGCAGACGGAAAACCTTTGCTAAATATTGAGACGCTCTTTTTTGAAGATGACTTTAATAACTTAAAAAGCAGGTTGGACAGTAATAGAAAATCTATCATCGTTGGTACAAGCTTGAGTGAAACATTTGCTACAAATTTGGTAAACACGTTATATACACTCAAAGACACCTATCCCTTGGAGATTGTAGGTATGCCAAATTGGGATGGATTTCCTGGCTTTAAAAAATCAACTTTAAAAGATTTACCATTGTATTTTACTACTGCTTTTTCAAATACAAAGTCTAATTCGTATACAAAACACATACAAAATATATATTCAATAAAGTACAAAGGTGTCCCTTCTGATATGACTTTTAAAGGCTATGAATCTGTTTTTGTTTTTGCAAGATTAATAACAAGGTATCCCAATGATTTTATGAGTCACCTAAATGAATATGCATATAAAGTTTTTAATGATTATAATTTTAAGGCTGTGTATGTAGACAGAAAAGCTAAGATCCCTGATTACTTTGAAAACAAAAGACTGTATTTTATGAAGATATTAAACGGGAAAATTTCAAAAGCCTGGTAAAAAATAACCTTTTTTTAAATTATACAAGACAGTTTTTTACTGTCTTTTTTGTGCTTTAACAATTTTAAGTTTGTCATACAGCATGGAAAAAGAGCATACAAAACTTTGTATTTATTGGTTATGTCAGTTCATTTGGAATATCTATAATGAATAAGTGCCTAATTATGTGAGATTTAACCCTTTTAAATCAATTTTTGAGCATGAACTATCGAACCCTTGCAAACATTTATTGGATTAAATTTTATGAAATATTCACACGAAGTGAATTCTCAATTTGGAATTTAAAGTACTGGAATAACTTAGTTTTATAGACCTCAGGTCATAAAAGACACCTACGGCACAAACAGCTAAACGCGGCATTAATATCTCTACAGAATCTGAAAATGGTTTAACAAAACGGCACTCGTCCACTTTTTGAAGGGCCGTTAATGATTATAATCTAAAATAAGTTGTCACATAAAAAAAGCTGCCTCTTTCGGAGACAGCTTTTTTAAAATATAATTTACGGATTAGTTAAGTTTTACAACTTTACCACCACCAAGCTTATTGCCGGCTTTATCCATTACATAAACAAAATACGTTCCAGGCTGGAAAGTACTCATATCAACATCCATTCTTCCATAAGTGCCATTTACAACATAGGCTTTTGTAAATACCCTGGTTCCTTTAGAATCATAGATATTTAACATTGTTCCTCTGTCAACACTTGTTGAGTTGTTAAACCTTACCTGCATCATTGTTCTTACAGGGTTTGGATATATGAATACTTTGTTCAACAAAAGGTTGTCACTCGTTCTTGCAAGTGTAGCAATTGTATTTGAAGTGCTTTGGCAACCTGTTGATGCATCAGTAATAGTAACTTGGTAGGATGCATTATCATCAACCGCCAACACAATTGAAGTTGATTGCAACGTATTTGGAATAATAACACCATTGCGTCTCCATGTAAATAAAATATTTGCATTTGCAGGACTAACCGTTGCAAAAATGGTTGAATTAACAGCCGGATTATTTGGCGACGTAGCAGGAGCAGTTAATACAACACTTGGTTTATTGCTCAACGTTAATGCAACCGCACTCGTTGTTACACTTCCACAAGGCTGACCACTGATAGAAACCACCACTCTAAATAAGTAACCGCTATTAAATAATGGAGCTGCATTTATTGTGTAACTAGCAGCAGTACCGCTTGTAGAAGGACTCGCAGGAGTTCCAGGAATTACGTTTGTATATGTAGTACCCCCATTGTAACTAACCTGCCATTGGTAAGCTAATGTTGTACCTGTTGGTGCAGTTGCAGCAACTGTAAAAGTATAGTTATCATCTGCACAACCGCTTAGTGCTACCGGCGCCTGCGTAATTACCACCGGTATTGAAACTGTTAATACTGCTGCGCTTGATGTAAGCGGAGTAACCGGTGAGCACGTGCTTAATATATTAACCCTGTATTGATTGTTGTTAAAGGCATTTGTCGTTATAGGCGTTGTATATGTTGTAGTTGTAGCGCCAGCTATATCTGTAAAGGTTGTACCATTGTTAGTACTTACCTGCCATTGATAAAGCAAACCTGTACCTGCTGCAGCTACGCTAAACGTGGCAGTACAACCAATAATAGCAGTTTGAGCACTAGGTTGTGTACCAATTGTAGCCACCGTATTTACTGTTAACCTTGCTACGGAAGAAGTTGTAGCTCCGCAAATATTTGTTACAATAACTCTGTAATAAGTATTGTTCATTGCAGGTGTTGTAACAACCGTTGTAAAAGTAGCTGTTGTGCCACCTGTACCTGTAGATACATTAACGTAAGGACCAGCAAGTGCTGCAGATTCCTGCCACTGGTAAGTAAGACCTGAACCAGACGCAACTACTGTAAATGCTGCAGTAGATCCATTACAAACAGTTCTATCAGCAGGTTGTGATGTAATAACTGCGCCTGCCGGAATGACGTAAGTTATTGTTGTAGTTTTTATAACTGCACCTGCAGTACCTGTAACTGTAATGTTGTAAGTACCTGCACCAAGTGTTGATGCATTGTTTAAAGTTGCAACTGTGCTGCTACCCGGTGTTAAAGGATTTGGCGCAAAAGTAAGGGTTGTACCTGCTGGAACGCCGGTAGCTGTAAGTGCAATAGGCGTTACAAATGTACCAGTTACCGTTGTACCTAATGTTACAGTTGGTGCACCTGCGGGGCAACCAGCTGTAGTAGGAGTAGTAGCATTAAAATTAAATTCATTTGGCGGAACTGATACCGTAAAGTTGGTATTAGAAATATCAAAGAAAATATTTCCAACTGCTTCAATTTTAATACGGGCAGTAGTAGTAGCACCTACAGGAATGGTTAACGCTTCTGTACCATCATTTGCGGTACTAGCTGCTAAAACAGTAGGGAAAGTTAAACCACCATCTGTTGAGTAAGAAATTTTTACAGTAGCGCAACTTACCGGAGCAGCTGTGGTATTGTTCACATCCCAAGTAATGGTTTGTGTTGTACCACCTGGGTAAGTAACATTTGTATTAGGAGCAGTTACCTGAAAAGGACCTGATGCCCCATCAACCGTAATAGCCATATCAGTAAAAGCCGTTTGGCCCACTTTTATTGGAGCAGTTGAACTATATGGAGCATTATCTCTAACAGTTAAGCGGAAATTTAATGTTCTTGCAACTGAACTTAATGCCTCAATGTTTGCACCTGCATCACCACCTGGTAATGGGCCAGTAACAAAACCACCAGCTAATACTGTCGCTAATCTTGGGAAAGTTCTTGTTGGACTAGCCGTTGGGCTAAAAGATAAGAAATTTGGCCCGGTTGTTTTTGTAGGACTTGCAACACTTGCAGCCCCAGTTGTTGTTGTGTTATCATTTTGCTCCCAACAGTATGTCAACACATCACCTGCATTAGCATCAGTAGCTACACCAGTTAGTGCAAAAGCTGTACTTGTAGGGATTGTATAATTAGCAAACGGTGCCACAACTGGTGTTGCATTACTTCCTGCTAAAGAAGTTGTAACAGGACAGGTTTTGGTAGCTAAGTTATTTTGAATCTGTTGGATAGATGCTTGATGAAAAATATCAATCGAGTGTGGTGCAACATCCTGAGCTGTAATACCGGCATAACCCATAATAGTAATACCGGATCCAACTTCTTTATTCACCCCAGTTCCTTCAGAACTCATTGAAAAGGTATGATTTGCTCCCAATTGATGACCAACTTCATGCACTACATAATCAATATCAAAATTATCTCCTTGAGGAATTGCATCTGCAGGTGAAGTAATACCGCTCCCTTTATTCGCATCGTTACACACACATCCTATACAGCCTGCATTACCACCGCCGCCAGAGGCGCCAAACATATGACCAATATCATAATTCGCGGCTCCAATATTTGCATTCAAAGTAGCTTGAAGCTGACCGTTCCATGCACCCAAAGTAGTGTATGGATCAGTAGCAGGGTTATAATAAATTACGTTTGTTGTAGTAGGAATTAAATTTAAATGTAATGCCAAGTCTTTTTCATAGACACCATTACAACGGGTAAGAGTAGCGTTGAAAGCAGCTAATACCAATCCAACCTGCGCAGCGCTTGTTGCACCAAAATAGTTTGCATACTCACCATTACAGGATTGCGCCAAACGCATCGTTTTTAACTCCCCTGTAGAACTCGATGGGCGGTTTGTGGAGTTAACCTGCGTATTTAAATTTGCCAAAGTATTCTGTTCTTCTGTAGAACATGTCCATGCTAAACCACCTTTATTTCTCTGCGATGTGAAAACTGCGTAGGTAGTATGATTTTGAGAATAGGCTTCAATAAACTCATTTTCTCTATCGGTTCTAAAAACCATTGTCTGTATACCTTGTGGAGAAATACTTAATTTTAAGGAGGCATTTTTGTCAGTAATTCCTTTACCTGAAAAAGCTCTTATTTGAGGAAACTGAGCTTGTAAAGCGGGTTCAAAGTTAGAAGCCTCTACAACTTCAAATTGCTCAATATTGCCGGCAGCATTTGGTAGAGAAATAACTGTTGAGTGCTTAGAAGCATTTTTGTTTGTAATAGAAAAAAGTTTTTGACTTAATGGACTAATATTTAAGTCAAATAATTTAAACTCTTTAGGGAAAGATTGTCTTGCAATGGCTTTATCTGTAATAATTTTACCACTGTTTGCATTGTGCACAGACCATACAGCATCTTGTGCAAAACCCAAAGCAGTAAAAATTACTAAAACAAGCGTTAATAGTAAAGTTTTTTTCATAATAATGTTAGTTAATTAATTTTAGCTAAATTATATAAAAAAAAGCTAAAAAACAGTTTTTAATAAAATACATTTTTTGGGCATCAAAAATGCTTTACTTAAAATTAATATTTTCACATGCCCCTTATCGAATTTACAAACAAAGGACTTTTTTGCCCTCAGGGCAATTTTTACATAGATCCATGGAAACCTGTGGACTTTGCTGTAATAACCCATGGGCACAGTGACCATGCACGATGGGGCAGCAAAAAATACCTATGCCACAATGATACAACACCCATACTGCACCTACGTTTGGGCGAAAATAACTATCAATCTGTAGGCTGGAACGAACCTGTTTTTATGAATGGGGTAAGTATTTCACTCTTCCCAGCAGGGCATATAATTGGAAGTGCACAAATTAAGGTTGAATACAAAGGAGAAGTGTGGGTTTTTACGGGTGATTATAAAACAGAGGATGATGGAATAAGCACAGCCTATGAACCGGTAAAGTGCCACACGTTTATTACAGAGAGCACTTTTGGGTTACCTATTTACAAATGGCAACCCCAGCAGCAGATTTTTGATGAGATGCAAACCTGGATTGCAGGGAATAAAGCAAATGGAAAAGCCAGTGTATTTATTGCTTATAGTTTGGGAAAAGCACAACGCATTTTAAAACCATTAGCTGAAACCGGAATTCCTATCTATGCGCACGGTGCTGTATACAATATGCATACTACATTACAGGCTGCAGGTTGGGCATTGCCTCAAGTAAAAAGAATAACGACGGAAACCACAAAAGAAGAATTAAAAGGTTGCATTGTTATTGCACCATCAAGTGCTGAGGGCAGTCCGTGGATGAAAAGATTTTCGCCTTATGCCACAGGCATTTGCAGCGGATGGATGCAGGTACGTGGCAATGTACGCAGAAAAAATGCTGACGCGGGTTTTGCACTGAGCGATCATTGTGATTGGGATGGTTTATTGAGTGCGGTAAAAGCAACGGGAGCCCAAAAAGTGCATGCAACGCATGGTTTTCAGGCAACCTTTAGCAGGTATTTAAATGAACAGGGTATTGAAGCTGGAGAAGTAAAGACGGAATATGGGAATGAGGAGACGGAAGAGGTGAGTGGGGAAGTGGTGAGTGGCTAGTGGGAAGTGGCTAGTAGGGAGTAGCTAGGGGTTAGTGGGGAGTGGCTAGGGGGAAGGGTCGAAATATGAGGGGTGATGTTGTGAAATGAAAATGATGGACGGTTAAAGAGTAAAAAGTGAAGAGAATAATATAAATCATTTGAAATAAATAGAAATTTCGAATTTCGCTAAGCAATCGAATATCTAAAATCTCATATCTGTACTTTGAAACGTTTCGCAGAATTAATAATGAAGCTGGCAACTACCACAAAAACCACGGCAAAGCTGGAGGCGATTAGTGCGTATTTTTTGCAGGCAAACAGCGACGATAAAATTTGGGTCATTGCATTGTTTACAGGTAGAAGACCTAAACGATCTATAAACAGTGCGTTGCTCCGTACTTCATGTATGCAAGCTGCAAACATAGAGCCGTGGCTGTTTGAAGAGTGTTACCACACAGTGGGAGATTTGGCAGAAACGATTTCGTTGCTCATTCCTGAAAGCAATATTGATACAAATGAGGTGGTTGAATATTCGCTTACACATTACATGAATTTATTGAGAACAATTGGCAAAGAAGATGATACTATAAAACAACAATTTATTACAGAAGCATGGGCACTAATGAACAGAAGTGAAATTTTTGTTTTTAATAAATTGATGACAGGCGGTTTTAGAATTGGCGTTTCGCAAAAACTGATGGTGAATGCCATTGCAAAAACAACGGATGTTTCACCATCGATAATTGCTCATCGTATTATGGGTGATTGGAACCCTGCAAAAATTTCGTTTGATGACCTGATGAGTACAGAACACAGTGCAGCAGATGATTCAAAGCCCTACCCTTTTTACCTTGCTTATGCTATAGAAAATGAAGTGAGTGAATTGGGCAACGAACATGAGTGGCAGGCTGAATGGAAATGGGATGGTATAAGAGGACAAATTATAAAACGAAACGACGAACTTTTTGTTTGGAGTAGGGGCGAAGAATTGCTAACAGATAAATTTCCGGAGTATAAAATTTTACAAGAACTTCTGCCTAACGGAACAGCTATAGATGGAGAAATTATTAGCCTTGCTGCATCTCCTGAAGAAGGAACATTTGCACCACTGCCTTTTTCAGCTTTGCAAACAAGAATTGGAAGAAAAAATATCACGGCTAAACAATTAAAAGAAGCACCTGTTGGATTTATAGCTTACGATATTATTGAGGAAAATGGCGAAGATATAAGGATGGTTTCGATGAACGAAAGAAGAAAAAAACTGGAAGCTATTGTTTCAAAAATTGATGTTACTTTCTTGCATTTATCACCTATAATTAGTTTTAATAAATGGAATGATCTGATTGAAATAAGAAAACAAAGCAGAGACAAAGGCAGTGAAGGAATTATGCTAAAAAGAAAAAATTCTGAATACAAAGACGGCAGAAAAAGAGGCGATTGGTGGAAGTGGAAAATAGATCCGCTAACGATAGATGCAGTGATGATCTATGCACAAAAAGGCAGTGGAAGAAGAAGTAATTTATACACCGATTATACTTTTGCTGTAAGAGATGGTGATCAATTGGTAACATTTGCAAAAGCATACAGCGGCCTAACAGACAAAGAATTTGCACAGGTCGATAATTTTGTAAAACGAAATTCTATCGAAAAATTTGGCCCAGTAAGAACCGTAAAGCCTGAGCTGGTTTTTGAATTGGCATTTGAAGGTATTGCAGAAAGCAAAAGGCACAAAAGTGGTGTAGCACTTAGGTTTCCACGCATGAGCCGCTGGCGAAAAGATAAAAATGTGGAAGATATAAATACACTTGATGATTTGAAAATGATGTTGAAGGTTTTTACTGAGCAGTATAGTTCCAAAGCTTTGGAATAAATGTCGAATTAAAACGTACATTAACTAATTTTACTAAACAAAATCTACTATATGGACAAGTTAACTTTTATGGATACTGCGATAGAGCCATCAGATGAAATGTTACAATTAATCATGAAAGAAGTTGCAGATGAAGCAAAAATAAAAATGGAAGTTGCAAAGATGAAATTAAATGATAAAATAATAGAAGAAACTAAAGAGGCTCAAAGAAAATATTTTTCTGAAATATGAAAAAACCTATTTTAATTGTGATTGCAGGTCCCAATGGCTCAGGAAAAACCTCCATTACCACAAAGATTTTAAAACACAAATGGGTCGAAGAATGTGCCTATATCAATCCAGATAACATTGCGAAAGAAAAATTTGGAGATTGGAATAATCCTCAAGCAGTAATTGATGCTGCAAATTTATCAAAAGAAATGAGAGAGAATTGCATTCAAAATTCTACAAGTTTAATTTTTGAAACAGTACTTTCTGCAAGTGATAAAATTGACTTCATTTTAGCTGCAAAGAAAAAAGGATATTTTATCAGAATTTTTTTTGTAGGAACTGACACTCCTTCAATAAATGCGAGTCGTATTGCCCAGCGGGTAATGGAGGGTGGTCATGATGTGCCTATAATGAAAATCATTTCTAGATATAGTAAATCCATAGCCAATTGTGCAGTATGTGCAAACATAGTGGACCGTTTGTATGTGTACGATAATTCAACGGATTTTGCAGAACCTATTTTATTATTTAAAATTAGCGATGGCAAAACTTCAAAAAATTATACAAAAATAAACAACTGGGCAAAATTGATTGCGGAAAAATTCATTGACTCTTCAAGAAATTATTAATATTGCTGCTCGATAAAAATATCAAACTCTCCTCCACACCTGGTTTTAAAATAATAAAACAATGGCTCGATAAGCAAAAGCGAAAGCCTTTTACATTTCAACAACAAACATGGGAAGCCATAATTAACCATCATTCTGGATTGGTAAATGCTCCCACAGGTTTTGGAAAAACGTACTCTGTATTTCTTGGTGCTGTCGTTCAATTTATAAATAATAACCCAACAGATTTTTTAACAAAGAAAAACAACGGGTTGCAATTGTTATGGATTACACCGCTGCGTGCATTGGCAAAAGACATTGAGAGAGCCATGCTTGAAGTGATTGACGATCTTGGTATGGAGTGGAAAATTGGCTCCCGAAATGGCGACACACCAACTGCTGAAAGAGCAAAACAAAAAAGACAACTGCCCGAGGTTTTAATTATAACGCCTGAAAGTTTACACTTATTTCTTGCACAAAAAAACTATGCAGACACATTTAAAAATTTAAAAATAATTGCGGTGGATGAATGGCACGAATTGCTTGGCAGTAAGCGAGGCGTGCAGGTGGAGTTGGCGGTGGCGAGGATTGTGGGCTTAAAGGAATTGAAAGTTCAAGGTTCAAAGTTTCAGGTTGAAGAAGCAAACTCTTTAAGTAAAATTCCATTCGCAAATAATCAAACAACAATAACATCAAGTGTAAATAAAAAAGAAGACATAAAGAATAAAATGAAACCCGGAGTTGAAGAGACTTTGAACTTTGAACAATCAACTTTGAACAGGCTTTCAGTCTGGGGCATAAGCGCAACCATTGGCAATTTAGAGGAAGCAAAAGAAGTATTGATGAGTTCGTTAAAAACCGACGGAATAATTATAAAAGCGGATGTGCATAAAAAATTTGAAATAGAATCCATCATTCCGGAAGAAATAGAAAAATACCCATGGGCAGGACATCTAGGAATAAAACTGGCAGATAAAACTTTACCAATATTTGCCGAAAATAAAACCACACTGGTATTTATAAACACAAGAGGCATGAGCGAAATGTGGTACCAGACGTTGCTTACGGTTAGTCCTGAACTTTCGGGCGTACTTGCATTACACCATGGAAGTATTGAAAGAGAATTGAGAACTTGGGTGGAAACGGCGTTGCATCAGGGCATTTTAAAGGCAGTAGTTTGCACTTCCAGTTTAGATTTGGGTGTTGATTTTCGACCGGTAGAAATGGTGATACAAGTAGGCTCACCAAAAGGTGTAGCAAGGTTTCTACAACGTGCCGGACGAAGTGGACATCAACCAAATGCAGTAAGCAAAATATACTTTTTACCAACACACTCCTTAGAATTAATTGAAGCGGCTGCATTAAAGGAAGCCATTGCAGATAATTTTATTGAGAGTCGATTACCCATGCTGATGTGTTTTGATGTGCTGATTCAGTATTTATGTACCCTTGCCATTTCTGATGGATTTTATGCCGATGAAATGTTTGAAGAAATAAAATCTACCTATTGCTTTAGCGAAATTAATAAAGAAGAATGGCAGCAAATTTTACAGTTTATTACTGTGGGTGGAATTGCATTACGTGAGTATGATGATTTTAAAAAAGTAGAAATAATTGATGGTCTGTATAAAATAAACAACCGCAGAATTGCCATGCGCCACCGCATGCATATTGGCACCATTGTAAGCGATGCAATGCTGAAAGTGAAATTTATGAGTGGTGGTTACATTGGTGTTATTGAAGAATACTTTATCAGCAAACTCAAGCCTGGCGATGTATTTACACTTGCAGGCAGAAACCTGGAGTTTGTAATGATAAAGGAAATGACGGTGCAGGTAAGAAAAAGCAATTCAAAAAAATCGATCGTTCCATCATGGAATGGCGGACGATTGCCGCTTAGTTCCCAACTGGGTTTTATGTTGCGTAAAAAATTAAATGATGCAGCAAGCACCGACCATTTTTCAAAAAAAGAAAAAGAACTTTCAGCTTTAGAACCGCTGTTTAATTTACAGAAAGAATTGTCTGCCGTACCGAAAGAAAATGAATTGTTGATTGAACACATTGAAACAAAAGATGGGTTTCATTTGTTTGTTTATCCCTTTGAGGGAAGATTGGTACATGAAGCAATGGCTGCTTTGCTCAGTTATAGGCTTAGCAAAATAATTCCTATTACTTTTTCATTTGCCATGAACGACTATGGCTTTGAATTACTAAGTGACCAGCCAATACCCTTGGATGACAGCAATGTGTATGAATTGTTTTCGGAAGAAAACTTATATGAAGACATCCAGCGCAGCGTAAATGCCGGTGAAATGGCAAGGAGAAAATTCCGTGATATTGCCGTAATTGGTGGATTAATTTTTCAGGGAATGCCCGGTGAATTTGTAAAGCAAAAACATTTACAATCATCCGCAAGCCTACTGTTTAATGTACTTTCCGAATATGAACCAAATAGTCTATTGTTACGACAAGCCTACTCAGAGGTAATGCAGCAACAGATGGAAGAAATACGCCTCCGCAACATGTTGCAACGAATTGCAAAAAGCTATATCAAAATAACGTATCCAAAAAAACTGACGCCATTTTGTTTCCCCATAAAAGTTGACAGCATTAGAGAAACCGTAACCTCAGAAAAACTCGAAGACCGTGTTTTACGAATGCAAAAGCAACTGCAATAGTTTAAAGCGATGCGCAGAAAGCTTCTGCAACATTTATTATTTTCTGCACATCTTCGCCAGATAATGCATTGTTTAAAAACCAACTTTCAAAAGGAGATGGTGGTAAGTACACACCATTGTCTAAATTAAAATGAAAATATTTTTTAAACATTTCCATATCACAATTGGCAGCAGTTGCAAAATCTGTTACAGAATCTTTTGAAAAATGTACACTGATCATGCTGCCCATTCTGTTAATTTGAATAGGTATATTTTTAGCATTAAAAACCATTTGCAAACCATTGTGAATTTGTTCCGTTTTTAAAGATAGCTCCTCATAAATGTTCGGGTTATTTTTTAATTCAGATAACAAAGTGAATCCGGCAATCATTGCCAATGGATTACCACTTAATGTTCCTGCCTGATAAACTTTCCCCAGCGGTGCAATGCATTCCATTATTTCTCTCTTGCCACCAAAAGCCCCTACCGGCAAGCCTGCACCTATTATTTTCCCATAAGTTATTAAGTCTGCATTTACACCCAATGTTTGTTGCGCCCCACCAGCAGCCAAACGAAACCCAGTCATCACTTCATCAAAAATGAAAACAATTTTTTCTTCATCGCAGATTTTTCTAATTCCTTCTACAAAGCCTGCGGCTGGTAAAATGCAGCCCATATTTCCCGCAACAGGTTCAATAATGATAGCGGCAATTTGATCTTTATTTTCTAAAACTAATTTTTGTACCGCTTCCAAATCATTGTAAGGTGCCACCAAAGTATCCTGCGCAACGGCATCGCTTATTCCTGGCACACTTTGAATATTCAATGTAGCCATACCACTACCGGCCTTTACCAAAAATGCATCTGCATGCCCGTGGTAACACCCATCAAATTTTATAAATTTATTTTTTCCAGTATACCCTCGTGCAAGCCTGATGGCACTCATGCAGGCTTCTGTACCGCTGTTAACCATCCTAATTAAATCTACATTGGGCACCATTGACTTTATCAGTTCTGCCATTTTAATTTCCAATTCTGTTGGTGCACCATAGCTCGTACCTTTTGTAACCTGCTCTTGAATAGCCGCTGTAACTTTAGGGTAAGCATGTCCCAAAATCATAGGTCCCCAAGATGCTATGCAATCAATATATTTATTATCATCTTCATCGTACAAATAAGTACCCAAAGCTTTTTTTATAAATATGGGATTACCGCCAACACTTTTAAATGCACGTACCGGTGAGTTTACGCCACCTGGGATATGTTGTTTTGCTTGTTCGAAAAGTTCGTTGCTTTTACTATTGTTCATTGTAAGTCGATTAATATTAATTTGCTGGTGTGTTAGAGTGTCAGTCTGAGCTTGTCGAAGACAATGTGCTTATTCAAACCCGCCTTCGACAAGCTCCCGCTGACAGTATAATAATTTGCAAGTAATGCTTTTAAAAATTTTTTACTGATTTAAAATCCTGACAATATCTTTTGCAAAGTATGTTGCTATTAAATCTGCGCCTGCTCGTTTTATAGAACTGATGGTTTCAAAAATTGCTTTTTCTTCATTGAGCCAACCCTTTTCTGCGGCAGCTTTTATCATCGCATATTCGCCGCTCACTTGGTAAGCTGCAACGGGAACGTTCACTTCATTTTTAACTTCTCTGATAATATCTAAATAACTCAATGCAGGTTTTACCATTACGATATCTGCACCTTCAGCTACATCCAACAATGTTTCTTTAATAGCTTCTCTCCTATTTGCAAAATCCATTTGATACGTTTTTTTATCGCCAAAGCCCGGGGCACTATCAAGCGCATCTCTAAACGGACCGTAAAAACAAGATGCATATTTTGCGCTGTAACTTAATATTCCTGTATTGCTAAAATTATTTTCTTCCAAAGCTTTTCTGATAGCACCTATTCTTCCATCCATCATATCGCTTGGTGCTACAATATCTGCACCGGCAGCGGCATGGCTCACGCCCATGGCTGCCAAAACTTCTACTGTTAAGTCATTCACGATCTGGCTGTTTTCAACAATGCCATCATGACCAAAAGTAGAAAAAGGATCTAGCGCAACATCAGTCATCACACATATTTCGGGCACTGCATTTTTTATGACTTTAATGCTGCGTTGCATTAATCCATTTGCATTTAATGCTTCTGTTCCTTTATTGTCTTTTAAATGATCTTCGCATTTTATAAAAAGTAAAACCGCTTTTATGCCTAGTGACCAAAGGTTCTTTACTTCTTCTACCGTATTATCTAAACTATACCTAAAATAACCAGGCATCGAAGAAATTTCTTCTTTGATATTTTTACCTTCTACAATAAATAATGGTGCGATAAAATCACTTGGCGTTATAATTGTTTCTGCAACCAAACTTCTAATGGCTGGTGATTGACGGAGGATTCGTGGTCGGAAATAAAGCTGCATATTCTGAATTGTGAAAGGTGAATTGTCAATAATATATTACGGTTCAAGCATTATTATTTTAACAAGTGTTTGCTTTTTGCGCCCACTCATTTTTTTCTTGTTCGGAAATTTCTTCCATCCAATTTTTTGGAGTCAAAAAAACCTGCTGTATTTTTTCTTCTTCGCTGTTTTCAGCTATTTTAAAATCATAATCAAATCGTACTGTTGGTGGCAGACTCATTAAAATACTTTCTGTTCGGCCATTTGTATGCAGGCCAAACAAAGTTCCTCTGTCATGCACCAAATTAAATTCTACATATCTCCCTCTTCGTATTTCCTGCCAATATTTTTGTTGAGGAGTAAATGCTGTTGCTTTTCGTTTTTCAACAACAGGCAAATAAGCATTTAAGAAAGTATGCCCACAATCAGATGCAAATTGCAACCAATTTTCCGATGTCTTTTCCGGTGTCACTCTTTGATAATCATAAAATATTCCCCCTACGCCACGACGCTCGTTGTTGCGGTGTTTATTTACAAAATATTCATCGCAATGCGTTTTAAATGCAGGATAAAATTGCGTATCAAATTTATCACAGGCATTTTTATATTGGGCGTGAAAATGAATGACATCTTCTTCAAACAAATAATATGGCGTTAAATCAGTTCCGCCCCCAAACCAAGCATCAGCAATGGTTCCATCTTCATGGTACAATTCAAAATACCGATAATTAAAATGAACCGTTGGTACAAATGGATTTGAAGGATGAATAACACTTGATATACCGCAGGCAAACCAAGTATGACCTTCAATTTTTAATTGCTTGCGCATATTATCTGTCACATCGCCAAAAACAACAGAAGTATTTACACCGCCTTTTTCAAAAATATTTCCATTTTCTATCACCCGTGTAATTCCGCCACCACCTTCTGCCCGCTCCCATTTATCTGTCTTAAAAAAAGCTTTACCATCAGCTTTTTCTATTGCTTCGCAAATGGTATTTTGCAAAGAATGAAT
This sequence comes from Ferruginibacter sp., assembly GCA_040400515.1. Lineage (GTDB taxonomy): Bacteria > Bacteroidota > Bacteroidia > Chitinophagales > Chitinophagaceae > Ferruginibacter. Next base: position 50,791 of record JBBAQB010000013.1, read on the forward strand.
GAGTGATATGAAGTTTTCTTTTGTTGACATAAATATTTGTTTCACCGCTGAGAAAGGAGTTAAGGGAGTTTCCGCAGAGCCCTTTCACAATTAACTATTCACCATTCACAACCTCCATTCCTTCACCGCATCTACAAAAGCTCTTGCATTATCTACAGGTATATTCGGCGTCATGCCATGACCCAGATTTGCAATGTAACGTTCCGCACCAAATGCATTAATCATGTTGTGTACATCGATTCTTATTTCCGCAGGGGTTTGCAACAATTTTGCAGGGTCCAGATTTCCCTGCAGGGTTACATTTGGTCCAACTAATTCTCTTGCAAATTGTGGTTTGATACACCAATCAACTCCCATGGCAGTTGTACCGTTTGATGCTAAATCTTTTAATGCATACCAGCTTCCTTTAGGGTAAAGTATAACGGGACAATGAGGCTGTAAAGCCTGCTGTATATGCAATAAATACGGCTGTGCCCACATTTCAAAATCTGCCGGCGATAGTAAACCACTCCAGCTATCAAAAACCTGCAACACATCTGCACCGGCTGCCCTTTGCGCTTTTAAATATTGTATAGTGGTGTCAGTTATCATTTGTAACATTTGCTTTGCCGCCAGGGGTTCCTGATAACAAAATGCTTTTGCTTTATCAAATGTTTTACTGCCTTTGCCTTCTACCATGTAGCATAAAATAGTAAATGGTGCACCTGCAAAACCAATCAACGGAATTTTGTTATCCAAAGTTTTTTTCGTGAGCGCAATAGCATCCATCACATAATGTAATCTCTCTGCCACATCCGGTACCACTATTCTTTTTAAATCTTCTGCAGTTTTAATTGGCTCAGGCAACAATGGTCCTTGCCCCTCATTCATTTGCACTTCTAATCCCATTGCCTGCGGTATTACTAAAATATCGCTGAATAAAATGGCAGCGTCTACACCAATAATGTCAACAGGCTGCAGTGTTATTTCACAAACCAATTCAGGTGTTTGTACACGGGTAAAAAAATCGTATTTTCTTTTTAGCACCATGTATTCCGGTAAATATCTCCCCGCCTGTCTCATCATCCACACAGGTGGCCGCTCTACTTTTTTACCAGCCAAAGCCTGCAAAAACAAATCATTTTTTATGGTTGAAACCGGTTCTGTAGCAGTGATTATATCATTCATGTAAATACAATTTTATTCTATAAAAATTCAATTCTTTATATTAAAATAATGCAGCACTTCATCTATCATAACCTGTTGAGATGGATAACTGATTACGGTTATTTTATTGTTTAGTTTATATTCTTTAAATGCATTTGCAGTAGTATAGCCAATACAAAAACACTGGGTAAATTTTGGCAAAGCATTTCCTTCAAAAAAACTTTTTACTCCACTCGGGCTAAAAAATAATATCGCCTGGTATTGGTCAACAATTTTCTTAGGTCGCGGTAAATTTTTATACAAAACTATTTCTGTCAACTGCAAACCAGCATTATGCATTGCATCTGGTAATTCATTACGCCTTTTATCTCCACAAAAAAATACAAATTGTTTTTCTTGGGTCGTATTAATTATTTCGTTTGCAAGAGCAGTTGCATTGTCTTTAGCAATGAGCACTTTATAACCTTCATCTTCAAGCGCAAGTTGCGTTTCGCCACTTAGAGTAAAAAAATTGGCTTTTTTATTTAGAACTATTTTATTGGCAGTTGTAAATTCTATAAAAGACTTTACAGCATTTTTACTTGTAAAAATATAATTGGGTAAATGGGTTGCTATTATTTGCTTTGCTTGAGGGGCGCTAACAATTTCTATTTTTATAAAATCATGCTCTACAACATTAAAATCATTTTCTAATAATTGATCTTTAATGTAAGGTTTTAATATTTTGGTAGATAATATGGTGAGGTTATTCTTCATTGCTTATCTCTTTATTTTTCAATTCATCTATTATTGCCTTGCCCCCATTTTGTAAAATTTGTTTTGCAGCCTGCGCACCTAAATCTGCATATTCCTCAACCGATGATTTTAATGTAACAGTCGCATGCTGCTTTCCATCTACCGACAATACATTTCCTGTAAAAATCATTTCATCATTTTTAATTTTTGCATGTGCAGCTATTGGCGTACTACACCCTCCCATTAAGATCCGCAAAAATTCTTTCTCCACCACATTGCAAATTTCTGTTTCTCGGTGGTTTAAGGCCTTGCATATTTCCAATACTTCCGCATTGTCTTTTCTACAAACTATTGCTATAGAACCCTGTGCAGGCGCAGGCAACATCCATTTCAATTCTACACCTTCTACATGTCCCATACCCAACCGTTCAATACCCGCCGCTGCAAATATTGCTGCATGCCAGTTAGATTCGTTCAGCTTTTTTATTCTTGTATTTACATTGCCCCGAAGGTTTTCAATCACTGCGTTTGGAAACCTGTTAAGTAATTGTGCTTTTCGTCTGGCACTGCTCGTTGCAATGATAAGTGGAAGTTCGCTTTTATTATTTTCTTCGTTTTTGTTTTGCTGAAAAACAGATTTCATTAACTCGGTGCTTATGCCGGATGTATCTTTTTTTCCGAAAGTTGAATGCTCATCTTTTACCAACGCAAGCTCCCCTTTGCTAAAAACTTTCTCCCTGTTTATAACCAACAGATCGTATGGATTTCCTCTTTTTAAAACTGCAGCAATCACAAGCCCATCTGCTAATTTGGTAGGAATATCTTTGTAAGAGTGTACAGCTATATCTATTTGATTGTTGAGGAGGGCGGCATCCAACGTTTTTGTAAAAATACCCTGCACGCCCATTTCATATAAAGGGGTTACGAGGTTTATATCGCCTTCACTTTTTATTAAAACGAGTTCACTATTAATTGTTTTGTTAAACAGTAATTGTTTTACTTGTTTAGATTGCCATTGCGCCAATGGGCTATCTCGGGTTCCTATTTTAATTAAAATTTTACTCACTTATTTTCTGACTGAAAAAATGGTTGTACGCATCAATAAACTGACAACCTTTTTCATTGGTATTTTTAAGATTTACTGCAAGCCTGCTGATGGTTTTATTGATGGTATATTCGTCTTGCGGGCTTATAAAATTATATTCTAAACTATCTGCCATTTCACAGACGCCTGTTGATTTTGTAAGCGCAAGCAATTTATCTTTCATGTCTTTTACCATGGGAGAATGGCTGTGGCTTCCCAACCAACCAACAAATTCAACCTGTGTTTCTTCAAGAATTTTATATGCCGCTGGAATTTCGTTCGTACGTTTTTTAATGGTATCGTTTAAAATAATACTTATATCATCTACGTTGACCATTTGCTGCTGTGGCAAATGTTTAATGCAGTGGTGCACATTTGATGGAATAGAAAGATCTATAAAAACCCTGCTTTTATAATCTGTAATAAACTCAGGCATTACGGTTGGTTCGGCCGCTTGCGTACTTACAATGACAATATCAGCCTCGTTAACCAACGCAGCTAAATTCTGATAAAGCCCACATTCAATGCTATGTACGTTTGCAAAATGTATCGATTTCTCGTCTGTTCTGTTACAAACGATAATATTGCTGTTTTTAAAATAATGTTTTAAATTTTTACCTATTAGGGTTCCAAATTTACCCAACCCAACTAGCAGCATTTTTTTACCTGTGGTATCTGCATTCCGCTTTAACCATTCTATAGCCGCAAAGGAAACTGATGTTGTACCAGTGCTTAACGAAGTGTTCGTTTTAATTTTTTTTGAAGCTTGTAATGCAAAATTTATTGTACGATCCATTATCGAACCAATCAGGTTGTGGTTCTTACTAAACGCAACAGCTTGTTTTAACTGAGCAAGTATTTCATAATCTCCTAATATCTGCGAATTTAAACCTGCAGCAACTTCAAACAAATGCCTTAAAGCCTCTCTATTTGTTTTAGAATAGTATTTCTGGTTGAAAAGCTCAGAATCAATCTTTTTACATTCCATAAATAAATTTCGCAAAACAGATTCATCAGCCACGTACGCATAAATTTCAGTACGATTACAGGTATTCAAAATGAATAAACTTCTAATTCCCAGCGCCTTCGCAGTATTTAAAATAATTTCTTTTTCTGCATCATTTATGTGAAATAAACTCCTTGTAGCGGCATCTGTTTTTAGATGACTTATGCCACAAAGGAAAAACCTAGATAAAATATGTTCAGGATTTTGAAGTGGAAACGAATTCATCATTAGACTGCAAAGTTACCTTTCGTAAAAGTTTTAACGGCATTGCTTTGTCAGCATTGTGTAATTATTTAACGACTGAACGGCTCAACAATTTAATTTTTCTAAAAAGATAAAAATTACCGAATTCCTATCTCTGTAGGCACAACATAACAAACTACTTTTGCAAAGTAACTTCAAAATAATATTTGCAATGAATATAGAATCAAAAAAGGTAATACTGATAATGAACCTTGGCAGCCCGGATAGCACATCAGTAAAAGATGTGAGGCGTTACCTGAATGAATTTTTAATGGATGAGCGGGTAATTGATATTCCAAAAATACCAAGAGCGCTTTTAGTGAAAGGCATCATTGTACCATTTAGAGCACCAAGCAGTGCAAAAGCATATCGTTCTATATGGACTGAAAATGGTTCTCCGCTCATACATCTTACCTACCAGCTACAGGCGGCATTGCAGCAAAGCACAGATTATCCGATAGAAGTTTGCATGCGTTATGGTACTCCTTCCCCGGAATTTGCGTTTAAAAATATTGAGCAAAAATATCCAAATGTTGAAGAAGTTATTTTGTTTCCGTTATACCCACATTACGCCATGAGTAGTTATGAAACGGCTATGGAATATGGTAAAGAGATTTATGAAAAAGGAAATTATCCTTTTAAGTTTTCAGTTATAAATACATTTTATACAAACGAAGCTTACATACATGCCTTATCGCAAAGTATTGCGCCGCATTTAGAAGAGGAGTACGATTTGTTGTTGTTCAGTTATCATGGCATACCTGAGCGGCATGTTAAAAAAACGGATCCTACAAAAAAGCATTGCCTAAATGTTGCAGACTGTTGTAATGTGGATAGTGTGGCGCATGAATATTGTTACCGCCACCAGGTTTTTATGACATCCTCTCTAGTAGCGGCAGAATTACAATTGCCCAAAGATAAATATACCACCTCATTTCAAAGTAGATTGGGCAGAGATGAATGGTTGAAACCATATACTGCTGCACGTTTAAAAGAATTACCGAAAGAGGGCGTGAAAAAGATCGTTGTTGTTTGCCCTGCATTTGTAAGCGATTGCCTGGAAACTATTGAAGAGATGGGTGAAGAAGGAAGAGAATTTTTCATGGAAGCCGGTGGAGAAAGTTTCAAATTAATTCCATGCCTTAATACTGCACCACTTTGGATAAAAGCCATGAATTTGTTGATTGAAAATCACTCGCAAAACCAAGAAAGTAATGTACCTGTATCTTAAAGCCCTACACATTATTTTTATTGTTACATGGTTTGCCGGGTTATTCTACATCGTACGTCTTTTTATTTATAATGCCGAAGCAAATGAAAAAACTGAGCCTGAAAAATCTATTTTAAAAACTCAGTTCACGATAATGATAAAGCGCTTATGGCTAGGCATTACGTGGCCATCTGCTGTTATAACACTTATTTTGGGGCCGTTGCTAATTTATATAAACCCTGCTATTTTAGATACTTGGTTGTGGATAAAAATAGGATTTGTAATTGGGCTTTATTTATACCATTACACTTTGCATGTTTTATATAAACAACAAAAAAATAATAACTTTAAATACAGTTCTCAGCAACTAAGAATATGGAATGAAGTAGCAACGGTATTTTTAATCAGTATCGTAATGCTGGTTGTAGTAAAACAAGGATTGAGTGCCGTATGGGCTTTGCTTGGATTATTTTTATTTATTCTTGTTTTAATGAGTGGAATAAAAATTTATAAATTAATAAGGACTAAAAGAATTTAAACACAAAGTAGACAAAGAAAATACTAAGGTCACAAAGAGAACTACATCAATCTCTTTGTGACCTTAGTGAAAAACTTTTGTGTTCTTTGTGGTAAAAAACTACACCGCTACATTAAAATCCCTCAGCGCATCATTCAAACTAGTCTTTAAATCGGTACTAGGTTTCCGTTTGCCGATTATCAACGCACAAGGCACATTGTAATCACCGGCAGGAAAACTCTTTGTATAACTGCCCGGTATTACCACACTTCTTTCAGGCACCAAGCCTTTTGTTTCTATAGGCTCAACACCTGTAACATCTATAATTTTTGTTGACTGGGTAAGCACCACATTTGCACCAAGTACAGCTTCTTTTTGCACACGCACACCTTCCACCACAATACAGCGACTGCCAATAAAACAACCATCTTCAATAATGACAGGGCTAGCCTGCAAAGGCTCCAATACACCGCCAATACCAACACCACCACTTAAGTGTACGTTTTTGCCTATCTGCGCACAACTGCCCACCGTTGCCCAGGTATCTACCATGGTACCTTCATCTACATAAGCACCTATGTTTACGTATGAAGGCATCAAAACAACATTTTTTGCAAGGTATGCACCATAGCGGGCAACTGCATGGGGAACTGCACGCACACCTAAACTTTTATAATCACTTTTCAATTTCATTTTATCGTAAAACTCAAATGGAGGTAACACAAAAGTTTCCATTTGTTGTATGCCAAAGTATAAAAGTATGGCCTGCTTTACCCATTCATTTACCTGCCAGCCTTCGCCAATTGGTTCCGCAGTTCTTAACCTCCCTTTATCTACTTCTTCAATAACATCTCTGATAGCCTGTGTGTATTTTTCATCTTTTAATAAATCACGGTTTGCCCAAGCGGCCTCAATCATTTGTTGCATAATGTTGGTTTTATTTTTTTGTAAAAATAACGAATTGCAGGTCTTGCTATCATTAACTTATTCAGACAACAGAATTGTCTGGTTTTCATGCAGACCGAAAGGATTTATTTACCTTTCGTGTTTAGCTCTATATTTGATAAAATAATAAAGAAAGAGAAGAAAGAATTATTAATGACTGAAATTAAAAACATATTAATTCGTTTACCAAACTGGCTGGGAGACATGGTAATGGCTACTTCGTTTGTGCAGGCTGTAAAAACACATTACCCTAATGCTGCAATAGATTTAATTGCAAAAAAAGGAATTGACTTTTTGCTGGATTATTTTCCCGAGCATAATAAGCGATTTGTTTTTTCTAAAGAACAATATAAAGGGCTAAAGGGTGCGAGGCTATTTGGACGAGGCATTAGAAAACAAAAACAATATGATCTCTTCTTTTGCCTGCCCGATTCGCTTTCTGCTGCAACGATGGGCAATGCTATTGGGGCTACTAAAAGTATTGGATTTAAAAAAAACTTGCGATTTATTCTACTATCAAACACTTTTAAAAAAAATAAAAAATTACACAGGGTTGAAGAATATGTAGATCTGCTGGCGCAGTTTATGCAGAAAAAAATAGAAGTGCCTGCTGTTGTGCTGCAATCTGAAAAAATAAATGCTACAGATTCGCTTATTATAAACATTAACTCCGAAGCTGTTTCAAGAAGGTTACCCAAAGAAAAAGCCATTAGCATTATTGATAACACAAGAAAAAAAATAACCAACAATATAATACTTGTGGGAAGCCCGGCAGAAGCTGCTCTTATAAACGAAGTGTACGAGTTGCTGTTTGATAAAAGCAATATTACAAACCTGGCCGGCAAAACAACATTGACGGAGCTTATAAGGTTATTTGCAGATAGTAAAGCGGTGCTAAGTACAGATAGTGGCCCTGCACATATAAGCAATGCCCTTGGTAAAAAAACCGTTGTACTTTTTGGTGCAGGCAACGAATACAACACGGCACCCTACAATAAAGAAAATTGTGTGGTAGTTCGATTGGGAAAACTTGCCTGTGAGCCATGTGTAAAAAATACCTGCAAAGTGTATGGCATTCCTAAGTGCCTTTTGCAACTTGATGAAGATTTAATTACAGAGAACATAATTAAAATATTGGTGTAATGAATTTCGATAAAGATCTGGAAACCTGCATACAAATATTGAAAGACGGTGGTATTATTTTGTACCCTACAGATACGATTTGGGGGCTAGGGTGCGATGCTACAAATAAAACAGCCGTGGCTAAAATATTTGCACTGAAACAAAGAGAGGAAAAGAAAAGTATGATCATCTTGCTCGATAGTGAAAATAATATTGCCAACTTTTGCAAAGCACCATCACAGTCTATACCAAATATACTTTCAGAAACTACTTCAGCATTAACTATTATCTACCCCGAGGCAAGAAACCTTGCAACAAATCTTATTAATGAAGATGGCACAATTGCTATAAGAATTGTAAAAGATGCATTTTGCGAAGCACTTATAAAATCTCTCGGAAAGCCTATTGTTTCTACCTCTGCAAATATTTCAGGAGAAGCGAGTCCCCGATTTTTTGACCAAATATCTGTTGTAATAAAAAACGGTGCTGACTATGTTGTGCAGCACCGTCAAAAAGATAAAACCAATGCTAAACCAAGTAAAATTATACTATGGAAAAGTGATGATGAAATTGTTGTTATACGGGAATGATTAATAAATATTATACCCAACCCCAACCTGTATATTATTATTTTTCCATTTATCGCCATTATTTACATCGTTAATATTGTAAAGGCCGGCAACATATCTACTATAAACAATAATTTTAGAAAACTTAAATTGCAAACCGGCAACAGCTGCAATATTGCCATCTTTAAAAGCTGACTCTCCATTTTTAAGCAGACTTTTATTTTTATTTAGCAACATAGAAACTTGTGGTCCAGCTTGTAAGGTAAGAAATGGCGCAGCTTTAATATTCAGAAGCACTGGCATGTCGAGGTAATTTAGTTTTACTTTGCCTATTTGTTTAAAGCCATAAACGGTACTAAACTTTGTGGCAGTATCCGTGTTTACGCTGCTAAATAAAAGCTCAGTTTGAATACCAATCTTTTTTGAAAGACCAATTATAGCATAGCCACCTCCGTGATAACCGAATGTAAATTTATCTTTGAACGGCGCGCCATTTATCTTTTGAAGATTAGCTCCTGCCTTTAGCCCAAAATGAAAACTCTGCGCAATAATTACTGACGAACAAAATAAAAATCCAATTGTAAACGCTGTTATTTTTTTCATTACAAACTTTTTTTTTGCTGATATAAGATTTAAAGATAAAGCAATATAAAACATTTTTGTGAGAACAAAAATTTAATCTTTTTTCTAAAAACCTATGCCTACAGTCAGTGAGAAAACTGTTGCCAGTCGCTTGGTATCGGTTGCCTGTAAATAATAATCTGCATACAATTGCGACTCCACAAAAAACTTCCCAATCATATAATAAAAATCTGTTAAGAGTGTTACTGACTGCAAGGCAAAAGGCTAGTGGTCGCTTCCCGTTTTACTTCATTTTGTGTTTGCTGGTGCTTGCTTTCTTTTTCTTGTAGAAGAAATATTGGCAGTACTGGTTGTAGAACTTCTGCTGGCACCAGCATTTAAACTTACGGCAGGTACAAAACTCAACTCGTTATTTTTAGAAAACAACCTATCAAAATCAAATTTGTGATTGCCTGAAAAACTAATCGTAAAATCGTTTATTTTAGGTGAAATGTTGTCTACGATTCGAATAACACGAAGTGGTGCAGGAAAATTTACTGTAAAGCTCGTATCAAAAACCTCCTTCCTATTTTCATTTGAATATTGTAATTGTACACTGGGCCTTATCCATGATTTGAGCCATTTAAACGATTCGCTTATTCCATTTTTAAAGGGATGGCTGCTATTGTAGCATTTTTACCAACAAAAAAACGGGTATAGGAAACACCTGTATAGATTTTTTCATTTTCGTAATAATAAGATGGGGTAACGTCTGCCTGATAAAATCTCATACTACCACTTATCGGAATGAAAAACGAATATAAAGTAAGCCCCAAACCCGATTTATGATAATAATCTGCCGTAGTTGTATAGAATATTTTATTGAGGGTTTCTTGATCAGCGTTCAATGAATTGTTTTTTTTACTGAATACCCCATTCCCCGTTCCAATGCTAATAAGCAACGATAATTTTTTTGACCAGAACTATCTTTTAACAGCGCCAAAATATCATCTTCGGTAATCGTTTGTGCAGATAAAATTTTTGATGTAAAAAGAAAAAAAAGGAATGTTAGTGTTTTGGTCATTAACGAAAATATTTTTATACACACAATAAAAAAAAGAAGACGTTTATTCTGTTAAATAATTTTGGTTGCACGAATTAAGAAATATATTACAAATAAAACCCTTACTTTTGAGGCGATTTAGATTTTCTGAGAATTACATGACATGCTCAGATGCTGTTGAAAGCAGGTAACAACACAAGGTTGCCTATTAGGACAAATAATTTTTTTCCCCACACAACGGCCCGAAGCATACTATGTGATCATCAAAAATATTTTTTTGACCATAGAGTATTGTGAAGTGGCCTTAAATAGACTTCCATAAAATTGCCTAACGGCAAACTGGTACAGCCAAGTATAATACTACACGGTCTTCATTTTAAACAAATAATTATTATGAATGCATTTGAAGCATTGGGCCTAAACGAAAACCTCGTACAGGCAGTTGCAGATTTAGGGTTTACAGAGCCTACTCCCATTCAAACACAGGCTATTCCTGTGTTGATTGCAGGTACAAAAGATTTTGTAGGTCTTGCACAAACTGGTACCGGTAAAACCGCCGCTTTTGGTTTACCATTGTTACACCTTATAAAAGCAGAAGATAAATTTCCGCAGGCGTTGATCGTTTGCCCTACACGTGAATTGTGTTTGCAAATAACAAATGACCTTACAGATTTTAGAAAACACAGTAAAGGTTTAAATGTAGAAGCCGTTTACGGTGGTGCATCTATCGTAATGCAAATTCGCAATTTAAAAAGAGGCGTACAGGTTGTTGTGGCTACACCAGGTCGTTTAATAGATTTGATAGAAAGAAAAGCGATTGACCTACAAAAAGTAAAATATGTAGTGCTCGATGAGGCAGATGAAATGCTGAACATGGGCTTTAGAGAAGATATTGATTTCGTATTGAAGAACACTATTAACAGAGAAAGTATCTGGTTGTTTTCTGCAACAATGCCTACGCAAGTTCGTGCTATTGCAAAAAACTTTATGACCAATCCGGAAGAAATTACGGTTGGTAAAAAGAACAGTGGTAATGTAAATATTGATCACCAGTTTTTTGTAGCACCTGCAAACAGCCGTTACGAATCGTTGAAGAGGTTGATTGACTTTAACCCTGATATGTATGGTATTATTTTTACAAGAACCAAGGCAGATGCACAGGATATTTCTGAGCGTTTATCTAAAGCAGGATACGAAATTGAGGCCTTGCATGGTGATCTTACCCAACAACAAAGAGACAGAGTGATGGGGCGTTTTCGTACCAAAGCTCTACAACTTTTAATAGCGACAGATGTGGCTGCCCGTGGTATTGACGTGGATGGTATTACGCATGTAATAAACTACGAATTGCCGGATGATATGGAAGTTTATACGCACCGTGCAGGTCGTACAGGACGTGCTGGTAAAACAGGCATTTGCCTTACCATTTGCCACAGCAGAGAAAGCTTTAAAATAAGAAGTCTGGAGAAAATGGTGAACACACAGTTTCATAAAATGGATATACCAAGTGGTAAAGATGTGTGTAGGAAACAGTTTTTCCACTTTATGGATAAGTTGATCTCAACAGATATTTCTCATGGTGACTACGAAACTTATTTGCCAGATCTTATGGAAAAATTTGCAAACGTAACCAAAGAAGAAGTTTTGCAAAGAGTTGCTGCATTAGAGTTTGACCATTTCTTAAAATATTATGAAAATGCGGAAGACTTAAATGCAAAAGATGCGGGCAGACGCACCATGAATAATGACAGAGGTGTAGTACGTGATGACAGCAGCAGAAAAGAACGCAGTAATTTTAACAGAAGAGACAACGGATACACAAGGTTGTTTTTAAACCTTGGCACTAAAGATGGTTTTTACAAAGCAAGTATGTTGCAGTTTGTTTTAGATGAAAGTAATTTAAACAAAGAGCAACTTGGCAAAATAGATTTGCGTGATATGAATACCTGGATTGAGTGTGATAGTGCAAGTTCAGCACAAATGATAGCTGCATTGGATGGCAAACGTTACAACAACCGCACAGTTCGTATGAATGAGGCTGACGGTGGCTTTAAACGCCCTAACGATGAAGGAAACTCAAGAGATGTAGGAAGTGCACCGAGAGAGAGAAAGAGAGTGTATGGCAGTGCGAGGGATAGAAGATAAATAATTAGTTTATGTAATAATGAAAGCGCGAAGTTTCCAGTTTTTGGTTGCTTCGCTTTTTTTATAGGGAGAATAATAGTCTGGAGATAAACCCTAGCGAACAATTAAAACTGTTCCAAAAATATTTTTGAGTATTTTATCCCCGGGATCAATGTTGTAAACATAAGCTCCGCTAGGTTGTTGAAGTCCTTTAAATTTTCCATCCCAAGGTTTTGTATACCCCTTAGATTCAAATATTTTTTGCCCATACCTGTTATAAATAATTACAGTACAGTTTGGATAGGCTTCGAGCGCAGGGATTAACCACCTGTCATTTTTTGAATCCCCATTTGGGGTAAAGGCATTGGGTATATAAATGGTTGAATATGATTTCACCTGCATACTATCATAACCAACACAACCATTTATTTTATCAGTGGCCTGTATTTTATATTGAATGGGTACAATGGTAGAAGTGATTGGAGTCAGAATATCAACTGCATTTAAATTGGTAGATGGTGTCCATAAAAAATCATAATTAAAAGCATTGGCAATGCTGGCATTTATCATTTTACTTGTTCCAGTTTTTAAATAAAAATCAGGCCCTGCTTCTATTTTTGGGCCAGATGCAATATTGATCGGCTTCACATCTACTGCTGAACCACAACCCTCTGTAGTTAGTACTTTCAAACTTACGGTTCCATTGTATGGGGTTGAATAAATTCTACTAAAAGGAGGTAGATTATTACCGGCACCATTGCCAAAATTCCATTGCCAAATTGCTGCATCGGCACTTGCAATTCCTGTAAAAGCAATGGGTGAATTTTCACAAAATAGAGTACTTGTAATATTAAAATTTGCAGTTGGGTTTTGTTTTATTGTTGGAATGTTAAGGGTAAAAGGATCGCTTACACAACCTCCATAAGTTACTAAATGTTGTATGGTAAAATTATTGCCAACATTATAATTATGTGTTGCAATATTTGTGTTAGTAATATTTGCACCTTGCGCATCGCCAAAATCCCAATACCAGTTTGTAGGGATAGACGGATTGTAAAATGTTGCTGAAGTAAAGCTGAAAGCACTGTCTTTACAGGGCTTACCAGTTATTGTAAAACTTGCTGATGGCTTTGTGGTAACTGCTACTCGTAGTTTAAAAGGTTCGCTTTTGCAACCATTACTGCCAAGTGTGATTAACGACACATTGTAACTACCTGCAGCAGGATAAATGTAATTAAAAGGAGCTGGTGTTGTTTTTACTGATGTAACACCATTACCAAAATTCCATTGCCATTGCGTAATACTACTAGAAGTGAGATACGAACTGTCACTAAAAATGATAGCATCACCGAGGCAAACATTTCTATCAAAACCAAACTTTGCCGGTGGCGAAGGAATTAATGTTATGGTTCTCTTAAGTGTATCACTTTTGCAACCATTGCTGGAAGTGACTACCAGTTTAAGATCAAATGGCCCTGCACCAATGTATTTATGGTAAAAAGGACTCCCATTTGTTTTGTTGGCTGTTTGTCCATCGCCAAAACTCCAGTACCAGTTTGTAATGTTGCCTGTAGCTGTTGATGATGTATCTGTAATATAAACAGAATCGCTACTGCAAATATTACTCACTGCACCGAACCGAGCAATAGGGCTTCCTAAAAGCGAAATGGTTTTTATAGTATCGGCCGCACATCCATTATCAGCCACAATTCTGTATCGTACAGGATGGTCACCTACTGATAAAAATCTTTTTACTGCATTTACTCCGTTTGCTGTTGTATTGTCATCAAAAAAATAAGTAAAATTTACAAGGTTATAAATACCGGGTATAGATGCACCGGTTAACCGCACGGTATCTTGTAAACAAAGTGTATTATTAAAAGTAAAATTAGCAACTGGCCCTTGTTTTACTATTACTTTTAGAGAAGCATTTTCAGTTTGGTTGCAATTTGCTATTGCAGGAGTGGTATATGAAATAGGAATATTGTAAGTGCCGGTGTTAGCAAAAATAAAATTTTGTTGAAGAGTGTACACATAATAGGTTCTGCCGTTAATTATTTCTGTATTTATTGCAACAGGGGTAGATATAATTGAATCTGTGTTTGGTGTAATTCCTGCAACCATGCTTAATTTCCAGTGAATAGAATTTGCAGGATAAGCAAGTTTTACAAATAATCTCACAGGCGTATTAGGGCATGTAGATGTATCATAATTAACCGAGGTACTTAAACTATTTTGTAAAGCTCCGTAATTATTCAGGTTGTTTATTTTAGTGCCAAAATTGTATCCGTAACTTTCATAATTACCTAGCCCGTAAACAGTTCCTGTAAATACTGAGTCTGCTGTGATTGTATGTTGTGCTGCTGCCCCTACAAACCTTGCAAGTGCTACAGAATAAGATGGGTAATTAGGGTGTGCAATAATTTGTGAAGCCGGCAGTGGATTTCCATCAACCAATAATGATGAAACCGATGAAGTGGGCAAATGAATATTTGCATAAACATAATCAATGGTAGATTTTCTACTTGTATAAAACAGTACTGAATTTTGCCCCTGCTCTATCGGGCTTAAATAAAACATTTCTGGGTCGCCGTAAGAAGGTGGGGCCGGACTACTCGTAGGGAAATTCCAGCACTGGTTTTTATTTACAGTGTATTGAGAAACTAAAATCGGCCTATCTGCTGTAATGTAGTCGCCCCCTGTTGAATCCATGTATTCATAATAAAAATTTCTTATTAAGCCTGTTACTATGATTCCATTTTTCTTTACAACCGCAGTTGGGTCTGATACACAAATTCTATAATAATTTCTATTGGTTTCTGTTATATTGGTGTTGCTATTATTTATCGTGTGATAGGTTAAATATCTTGTACCCCAGGCCTGTGCCGGAAAAACCTGTTGCTGCATAAACTCTCCGCCATCTCCTTTGCACAAGCGTATACCACCTGAGCCGGAAAATACAGCCACGGGATGGCAATTTCCATCCCCACCTGCAATTGAAACAATTTTACTACCTGTCATATCTTTGCTAGCTCTGGAAGGATCTACGCCGAAAACCGCTTTTCCAAACACATGATATGATTCGCCTTTATTGAGATTCACCAAATAGGTTTGATTTGGTAACCATCCGTTTTTGGTAGAATCTGACGGCGTAATATTTAACCTAGTATTATCTTCTGAAGCAATCACATAAAACCACGAATACCAGTCGTTAGGATTACTTTGAGAAGTGGTTTGATAATAATTTATTGAATGATATAAATAACCATAAGTTTCTACCGGCATCAACATGGTGGCACCTGAAACCTGGTTGGCATATACATGTGCATAAGCAGCCACAGGCACATTGCTTAAAATATGAATACCCCTGTTTTGCAAACCGTCTGTAAGTGTACGGGCATCATTAGCACCGGTTTTTGGAATTATAATGGATGCATCTACAGTATTTGCAGGAATATTTAATGTTTGAGAATAACCAGTATTTGAAATTGTAATAGTAACCGTGGCGGGTAACTGTGTGCTTATATAAATAGCAAGTTCTTGTGAATTAACCGGCAGTTCATTAAAAAAAGTATAATCAAAACCATAAGCCAAATAAAATTCAGTTCCTCGGTTAGATTTATCCTGTGCGAACAAACTACTTGCAGTTAATAAAAAAGATATTAGAAATGAATGCCTTAGCATAATAAATGCGTTATATTCTTCAATAATTACAAGGTCACCTTGCGAATTTTTACAAATTAAGCTATTATAGTCAGCTTAAAGGCAAGCCCTGCCTCATTTTTAGGCAAATTATAAAAATTGAGTAGAAACACTCAATTAGGTAATTAAGCATTAACCCCTACGTATAAAATAAATTATAATTATACTTTTATTTTACAGAAAAAAGACACAGAACCAACCTTTAAAACAAAGCAAAAATTATTTTTTAAGTGTAGCTTTTAAGAATAATTTTTAAAAATCAACAAAGTTTATGAGAAAACAAATTACACTTTACCTAAGCATTATTTTTTTATTGCTTAGTACCATTGCAAACGGGCAGGGTTTTTACAACACCGTTAATTGGAAATTTAGCAATCCCAAGCAATTTGGCTTTACCATATTGGATGTTGATTTCTTCGATAACAATAATGTTATTGCTGTTGGCGCTTCTGGTGGTATTGCAAAAAGCACCGATGGTGGAAGAAATTGGAAATATGGCCCATTTTCTTACGTAAGTTCGGTTACTAGTGGCAGTTTACTTACTGCGTCTACTTTAAACGATGTACATTATGCAAGCTTAAACATAGCCTACGCCGTAGGCGATAGAGGCTGTATGGCAAAAACTACCGACGGGGGACAAAATTGGAGTTTTGTAAATACGCCATTATTTGAGAAGGGGAGAAATATCAATGCTGTTTGGTTTCTAAACCAAGATACAGGCTATATTGGTGGGCAATCTAACTCCATAGATTCCATCCCTAAATTGTTCTTTACCAAAAACGGTGGCGTTACCTGGGATTCTATTGCTGCACCTTTATCTAATGGTAAAAGCCGCGTAGGTTACATCAACAATCCTAATATTCCTTCTGTATTGGATAATATGGATGCTAAAGGAAAAGAAATTCAACGCATCGAATTTTTGAATGATTCTATTGGTTATGTGTGTGGCTCTGCAAGTTCATTGTTTCCCAGAGCTTCTCAATCCGCTAATGGAACAACATGCTTACCGGTTGTAGGTGGAAACCTTACAGGTAGTGCAGGTAATGCTGCATTATTATGGAAAATAACTAAAAATGTTCCTTTCGATTATTCGCTTACAAAAGAAAGATTGGGTTATACAGGTATCAATACTAATACAGTTACTTGTACCACTTCATATAACTCTGCAGGTGTAACTCCGGTAGGCCAAACCTATAGAGCTATGAGCATTCTGAATGATTCAAGTGTGGTATTAATGTCGTTTAACAACAATACAGTTGTAAGGGTAAACACAGGTAAAAATGATAGTACTTCAAATGTAAATAATGCCGGAGCTTTTGAAAAGGGTAAATATCAAATACTTAATTTCCCATTTCCTCCAGCAGGTGGCCCAAATGCTGGACCACCAATTCCAGCTACTCAGGTTTTGTTAGCTTCAAATCCATATCAAATAAAAAAAGCTAGTAGTGGTAAATTATATGCAGGCGGTGGTTTTGGAAAATTATGGACATCAATTGATAATGGAGCCAATTGGATAGAAGAAAGAAGTTATCCTGCAGGGCAAAATTATAGTGGCTTAGCAAACTGGGCTTTGGATATAGCTCCTAATGGCAAGTTCTTATTTTTAGGCGGAAATGGTGTAGTGGCAGATTCAATACCCGGAGGAGCAATGTTTAGCAACTACAACTTAGTAGCTCCAGTCGGTGGGTATAATAAAATAGAGTTTGCAGATTGTAACACAGGAATAGCTTCTGGAGGATCATCCATTACCAGAACTTTAGATGGGGGCAATACTTGGCTGGATAATAACAGACCAGATTTTGCTTCCTCATTTTACAACATCAACGGTATGTCATATCCAAAAGTAAATAAAGCATATTTTGCTGTAAGTAATGGAACTGTTTACCGTTCAGATAATGCAAATGCATCGCAAGCGGCTTTTGTATTAGACCCTATTTACTCTGATGTAAATTTTCAAATGAATGATGTAGTTGCTATTGGTAATGATACCGTGTATGCATTAGGTTACAGTTCGTTTGCGATACCTGCTGCCAGTAGAAAATCTACCATATTTAGATCTTTCAATAATGGTGTTTCTTGGCAAGCTATAGATATAGCTACATCTACAGCTATACCTGCATTCACTGCTCCTACACTATCGCAATTAACATTCCCAAGTAGAAATATTGGTTATGCAGCGGGTAGTAGAAACGGTATTTATAAAACCATTGATGGCGGTACTACTTGGACAAGCATCAATCCTTTTCCATCCATCAATCAATTCCCTGCCGGTTTTCCAAATACAGCAATAAACTATACGGAAATAATCGCTGTAGATGATAATACCGTTTTTGCAGTAGGAAATATGTTTACAACGTCGGGTATTAAAAGAGTATATAAAACTATTGATGGAGGTGCAAACTGGATAGATATTACCGGAAATATTCCTACACAATTTCCTGTAGGTAATACAACCGGTGTTTTATTTCATGACGCAAACAACGGATACATCATGATAGGCAATACTATTTTTAAAACAACTGATGGTGGTACTACTTGGGTAATGGATATTTCGCCAACAGGTTTGATAGGACAAACATTAGCATTTGCTCCACGTAAAGTTCCTGCCGGTATTTCTATGTTAAATAGGAGATTGTTTTTTGGTGGCTTTAGTGGTCCGGGTGGCGCAAGTAACAACATAATGGAATATGGTAACTCTGCAAACACAGGTGTAAATTCTACAGAAGTAGTGGATGCTAGTTGCAGTACTTCTGCTACAGGAAGTATTGTTGCAAATGTTACAGGCGGAATTGCTCCATATACTTATAGTTTGAACGGTGGACCATTCCAAACAGCCAACACATTTTCAAATATTACAGATGGTACAAAAACATTAACCATTAAAGATGCGTTTTGTAGTACTCTTACAAAAACAATTATTGTACCTGTAAAACCAAGCCTATTAATAAGTGCAGGACCAAATAAAATAATTGTAAACGGTGAGCAAACAACTTTAGATGGAAGTACAGGAAATAATATTGCAGCATCTATTGCATGGACACCTGCCGCTTCTCTTATTGGAGCGAATACACTTACGCCTATTGCGAAACCTGTTATTACAACAAATTACACGCTTACAGTTGTAAACAGCAATGGCTGTACATCCACTTCAAACGTTTCAGTTACGGTACTTCCCTACTGTATAAAAGTAATGGATGCATTTACGCCAAACGGCGATGCCATAAATGACCAGTGGTTGGTTACTCAAGGCGGTGTATGTACCACACAAACAAATGTAAAAGTATTTAACAGGTATGGTAGCGAAGTGTACAGCAATGCTAATTATACCAATAACTGGGATGGAAAATACAAAGGAAAAACAGTGCCAGATGGTACTTACTATTATTTTATCGAATTCACTTTAGTTGGTGGAAAAAAGATAACAGTAAAGGGTGATGTAACAATTTTGAGATAAGCAAAACACAAAACAATTATGAAAAAATATATTTTTATTGCATCACTTTTATGCACTGCGACAGTTATTAAAGCTCAGCAGTTACAATCATCTTCCTTGTACGAAATGCATACTATTTTGCACAATCCATCTGCCGCAGGTATTATGCGAGAAGAAGGCAAAAAAGCAATAGTTGGTGCTACCTACCGCACACAGTGGAGTGGTATTAGCGGCGCTCCGCAAACAGTTACCGCATTTGGAAGTTTTAATTTGCCAAAACAAAAATTTGGTATTGGAGGATACATTTATAATGATAAAACGGGACCAACATCCAGAACAGGATTAGACATCTCTTTTGCAAAACATATTGTATTTACTGATGGCGGAATTTTTTCGTTAGGTATAGAAACAAGGTTTTTACAATACAGCATTAACAGAACAAAACTCACAGCTACATTGGGTGCAGACCCTGCACTTGGCGCCACTGACAACCGTTTTAAATATGATGCTGGTTTTGGTATGTCATATACAAATCAGAATCTACAGATAGGTGCCTCGGTATCACAGCTTGTTCAATCTAAGCTTGATTATTATAAAGGAAATATGACAAGAACAGAAGAAGCAAAGTTATATCGCCATTATTATTTTCACGGAAATTACAAATGGAATGTTGATGGTAATACAACCATTACACCAAATGCACTCGTAATTTATTTGCCAAACGCACCTGTAGAATTTCAAGGCGGTGCAAGGGTAGAATTTAATAAACTTGTTTGGTGGGGCGTAGGCTACAGATTACGTCAGGGATACATGTTATCTGCAGGGTTGCATTTAAAAAACAACCTTTCTTTAGGATATGCTTACGATAGTTACAATACACCGATAAGTAGTTTTGATGGCGGGCACAGCGCACACGAATTTTTATTAAGCTATAGTTTTTAAAATTACCTTCCCTATTCAATTTGCTGAAAAAAGCAGCCTACTTATGTTAGTGCTGCTTTTTTTAAACTTTGATTAGCAATATATGCTTACAAAAAGATGAAATAAGAAGTGATAAAGCTGTTATAATGATGTTGTACATTTATCTTTCGCTACAACAAATAAAGAAAGAGCAATGCTGCAAATAAAAAATAATTATACTCGCCTGTTGCTATGGTTGTTACTCGGAAGTTGTTTTTTTTTAACACCAAAAACCATTTATGCACAAGAACTGAAGGTTAAAATAAATGATACGACAGATATACTAAACACAGTTGAAAAGGGTACAAAACTAATAGATAAATTTCCTAAAGAAGCCCTGCCTTATTTTACAAAAGCACTTGAACAAAGTAGGGCAATAAATTTTAGTAGAGGAATAGCATTGTCATCTGCAAGACTTGGACGATGGTATTTTGGAAACGATGTAGAGAAGTCTATTGAAATGGCAAACAGTGCCATATTGATCTTTGATAAAAAAGAGACAGATTATGTAGATAATATTGCAGATATGCATCTATTATTGGCCGAAGCTTATGATGAGCAAGGGCAAAAAGATTCATCGGCCTATTATTATTATTTGCTTGGAGAAGAGATGGATGCAGGCAATATTACTGATCCTCAATTTGCAGTAAAAGTATTTACAAAGCTCACCATTTTTTGGGTAAATCTTGATTATGCCGGAACTACAAATGATGAGTATAAAAAAACAGTAAACAGATTTGTGCAGAAAGCAAAATTAGCTTCCAAGCAAATAAAAAACAGTGCAGATGCGATAAGCAGCGTTTACTTTATTGAAGGCGCATACTATCATGGAATAAAAAATTATGACAGCGCACGGTATTATTATAGAAAATATATTAAGGAAAGGGAGCTGTTGAAAAAATTAAGTATTACCAGAAAAATATCTACCCTCTTTAATATTGCCGATACTTATTTACAGCAAAATAATCCAACCGAAGCATTAAAATATATCAACGAAATAAAAGAAATAGGAAAAGATCCGCAGAACACAAAATATCTTGCTTTTTATTTAATTTTTATTGATTTACTAACGGCAAAAGCCCATTATCAGCAAAAGGATTACAAAACAAGTATAACCATTTTAGATAAAGCACTTGCAGATTTAAAGCTTACGGGTACACATTTTAGAAACGAAGTAGTAGAATCTTATGACATATATGCACAATCTTATGAAGCCCTTGGAGATTATAAAAAAGCATTGGAGTATAAAAATATTTATACAAAATTGCATGACAGCATAACTAAAACTGATAAGGTTGATATTATAAGCAGGTTGGAAATAAGGAACAGGATGGCAGAAAAGGATAAAGAGCTGGCTTTGCAAAAACTTACATTATCTGAAGTAAATGGTAAAATAAAAAATAAGAATTTTTGGATTTGGGCTATTTTATTGTTGGCATTTAGCGGAGTTATAATTTTTGCGTTATGGCGTAGAAAAAACATAGATAAACAAAATTTGCAGGAAGAAAGAATAGATAATCTGCAACAAAAAATAAAAATTGAGAGATTAAAAGCCAGCATAACAGGAGAGGAAAGAGAGCGAACAAGAATTGGAAGAGAATTACATGACGGAATTGGTGGACTTTTATCTGTAGCAAGAATGAATTTTGAGCTGGCAAAAAAAGTTAAGTTGTACTATGAAAATGAAGATTTTAATGACGGTGTAAAATTATTGGAAGAGGCAACGGTAGAACTTAGAAAAGCAGCTTATAATTTAATGCCCGAAGTGTTGCTTACACAAGGTTTAAGCAGTGCTGTACAAGCTTTTTGCGAAAAAATAATGAGCAAGAGTAGCACAACCATCACTTTTCAAGCCATTGGTGAAAGAACAAATATTTCTAGCGCATTCGATTTACCGGTATACAGAATTATACAGGAATTGGTGCATAATATAATTAAACATGCCAATGCTAAAAATGCATTGGTGCAGTTAAATTTTCAGGAGAGTGGGACTATAGATATTACAGTAGAGGATGATGGGAAAGGATTACCAACAGATGCATTTGAAAAACCTTTGAGTATGGGTTTAAAAAATGTAAAAGAAAGATTGAATGATTTAAATGGGAAGTTAGATATACAAAGTTCACCCGAAACCGGCACCAGTATATATCTGGAATTTGAATGGTTTGATGAAAAAATAAATAGAGTATGATTAACGTTGCAATAATAGATGACCAGGTAATTATTTTAAATGGACTGCAAAAAATTCTTGCCGATGCGAAGCATATAATAATAAAAGGTATTTATAATAATGGTGATGAGCTGTTGCATGGATTTGAAGATTTATTACCAGATGTATTGTTACTGGATATAAACATGCCAGGCAAATCAGGTACCGAAATGGCAGGCATTATTTCAAAAAAATATCCAACAGTAAAAATGATTGCTCTTACAAATGTGGATGTGCTTGCGCAAATGAAGCAGATGTTACAGAAAGGTTGTGTGGGGTATTTATTAAAAGACGTGAGCCCTGAGGTACTTGTAAAAGCAATAGAAACGGTAAGCAATGGCGAACAATACCTTCAAGAAGAATTTAAAATACAATTGCTTAACAGCCTCTCCGGCATTAATAATAAGCAACTGATAACCCGCCGGGAAAAAGAAATATTAAAACTAATTACAGAAGAAAATACCAACAATGAAATCGCCGGAAAATTATTTTTAAGCCTTAGAACGGTAGAAAATCATAGAAACAATTTATTGCAAAAACTAAATGTGAAAAACACTGCGGGTCTGGTAAAAATGGCTATTCAAGAAGGATTTATATAATTTTAAACAAAAAATTCTTGCCTATTTATTACCAGTTCGCTTTATGCTTTATGTATCTCAGAAAGGATATTACTGTTGTAAAATAAATGTAAAAGCAATATAAACTTCAGCACTATTACAAAAATATTAGGCGAGTGAGAAATGTCGGAGTTGTCGATACCATAAACAGAACAGTCACCAGATACCATAAAAAAAAGACCTTAACTAAAGACAATTTTATTAAAAGGGCTTAGTTACTGGCTGTAATAACTAATACAATTTTTGTTAAACACCGATAGACATTCAGAGAATAAATTTCAATTATGTTAGCCTATGTTTCAGGTTATAAAATGAGTATTTTATCCAGGAATGTTGTTGCAAAAATATTTTCAATTCATCCTTTACGAATTAAGGTTTATTTTCATATTCAAAGAAGTAAACAATTATCTTTAATACATGAACAAGTTTAATAAAATCATCCATTTATTATTCGAAAAGTTTTTATCTGAAAAAACAAAAGATAAAAGCGAGCAGGTCATTATCTACATTGCCATCCTTAGCTTTATCGTTCACCTGCTTTTAATTGCTTTTGTACAACTAAACTGGATACAACCTGATGATTTTTCAGGATTACTAAAAAATCCACTGGTAGCGATTTATACACCGTTTTCTTTTATCTTATTATACGAAGCTTATTTGTTGGTTTATTATCTACCAAAGTCCACCACCAAATACATAGGTAAACAATATGAAATTATTACCTTAATTATTATTCGCCGAATTTTTAAAGACTTTTATAAACTGGAATTTACAAAAGATTGGTTTGCTACCAAAGAGGATGTAATATTTACATTAGATGTTATTGCGGTGCTGATTTTATTTTACCTCATTTATATTTTTTATAAAACGGTTGAGGTAAAGCCCACACGAAAAATATCAATAGAAGTTGAAAAATTTATTAACTTAAAAAAAATAATTGCAACTGTATTGGTTCCGGTATTTATCATACTGGCTATTTATAATTTTAGTTTTTGGGTGTATGAAAATTTCTATCCAATAGATCAAGCAGATGTTTCCATTAAAAACATTAATAAGATTTTCTTCGATGAATTTTTTACTGTCTTGATAATGATAGACGTTTTATTATTGTTGTTTTCTTTTTTACATACAGATAAATTTCATCATGTCATTAGAAATTCAGGCTTTATCATTTCCACAATCTTAATAAAGCTCACTTTTAATATACAAGGAGTATTAAATGTAGTTATTACTGTTATTGCTGTCTTATTTGGTGTTTTGGTTTTATATATTCACAACAAATATGAAAAACTTGAAAATCGTTTTCTCACATCAGAGGGAGAGGTTTAGAGAATGCTTTCGGATATCTGCCTATCAAAAAACGAAATAATACATACTTGTTCCAAAAAATGACGAGCTTCTACCCCAACTCTATCACTGTAATCTCCGACAATTCCCCTACCCTGCCGGGGTAACCAATAAAACCAAATCCACGGTTCACATACAATTTTTGCTTGCCTGCTTCGTACAAACCTGCCCATTGCGGGTACATATATTGTACGGGGCTCCATTTAAAACCAGGTAGTTCTACACCAAACTGCATTCCGTGTGTGTGGCCACTAAGCATTAAATCTACATCAGCATATTTCGGTTTTACCTGTGCATCCCAATGGCTTGGGTCGTGGCTCATTAATATTTTAAAAGGGTATTTTTCTGTACCTGCATGCGCAAGGTCCATACGGCCATGTTTCGGAAACCGGGCTTTATTACTCCAGTTTTCAATGCCAATCAATGCAATCTGTTCACTATTTTTTTCCAGTACTACGTGTTCGTTCATTAACAATTTCCAGCCAAGGTCGGAATGTACTTTTTGCAGATTTGTAAGGTTCTGTTCTTTACTCACGCCATTTATGGGCCATTGCACATAATCGCCATAATCGTGGTTGCCTAATGTGGAAAATACACCCATTGGTGCTTTCAGTTTATCAAATACATCCATGTAATTTTCCATTTCTGTCGCTTTATCATTTACTAAATCTCCAGTAAATAATATAAGGTCAGGATTTTCTTTCATTATCATTTCCACACCATGCTGCACCGCTTGCTTATCCATAAAACTGCCGCTATGAATGTCGCTAATATGAACAATTCTAAGTCCCTTAAAGGCGTTAGGCAAATTATCAAAACTCAGTTTTACTCTTTTTATCTGGTACTTATATTGGTTGGTAAAACCATACAAAAGGCTGCTGAATAAAGTTGTACCCGCAGCAATACCAAGCCAGCTCAAAAAAGTTGACCTACTCATTCCATCTCCACTCATACCATCCTTATCAGTATTATTGAAAAATAATTTTCCTGCAAGCCACTGGATTCCTCTCCGTAAATCATCGACCAAAAAAAATACTAGGGCTGTTATTTTTGCCAAAAACAAACCAATGATCATTGCAAAAAGATAGGTACGAATTTTCTTTCCCAAAAACTGCTGCTCTGTATACACAAACAATAAAAAGCCAATAACTGCCAGTATCGTTATAGCCCAATAAACTGCATACACAATCATTTTAGCCCGTGGCGATAAATTCTGAGAAACATTTTTTACTGCCTGAAAAAAATAAAGGTCAAGCAAAAGCATTAAACTGATAAATATAAAAACGCCAAATGGAGTCCGCATAAAAATGTTATAATTAATTAAGAATCTAAAAATTCATCTACCTGCGCATTCATTGTTTTTAAAGTAGCAGCATCAATAATTTCTTCATTTTCGTTTAATAAAGTATGCACCACACTTACCGGAAGCCTATTGGGGTGCACATGCATTTTTAGATGCATCAACGAACTTGTAAGATGCTCCAGCCCACGCAGGTTGCCGGCACGCCCGGTACTCACCCCTACAAGCAAAGCTTTTTTATTTGGCCATACCGATTTCACATCTGTATTATCAATCAGCATTTTTAAAACACCGGGGAAGGATCCATTGTATTCTGCCACAATAAAAATAAATTTATCCGCAGTTTGTAAAAGATCTTTCTCCATTTTTTCAAACCCCTCATTGCGCTCAAAAACATTGTATTCGTCCAACGCAAGAATCTGGCAATCTACTTTTCTTGCTGTTAAAAAGCGCCCGTATTCTTTTGCTATTTTTTTTGTGTTGCTCCCTGGCCTGTTTGTACCCGAAATAATTGTTATCATATTTTAATCTACTTTTTACGTTTTGTATAGGGCTTTCAGCCAATACCATTTTTTGTTGGGAGGCTATCGTTCCAATCTTTTTTTCTTGTCTATACTGCAGCCAATCATCTTTATATTTCCAACTCAGCAATAATTAAAAGTTAACCCTTTAATCTCTACCTTTTTCTTTTCAATTTATAAGTGCCAAAACAGGTTTTAATTATTGCACCAGAATAGCCAATTATTACCGAAGTTTGTAAAATTATCTGTAGAAGTTTACATTTGATGCAAAACTTCCCAAAACTCACAAATAAACAGCGTAATTCGTAATGGCAAGAATAATAGGAATAGCAAATCAAAAAGGCGGCGTAGGTAAAACAACCACAGCCATTAACCTTGCAGCAAGTTTTGCCATACTGGAATACAAAACGTTGTTGGTAGATGCAGATCCGCAGGCAAACAGCACCACGGGCACGGGTTTCGACCTCCAAAATATTACAAAAAGTCTGTACGATTGTATGGTAAATGAGGCAACAGCAAGCGAGGTTATTTTAAAGACAGAAATGGCCTTTTTAGATATCATTCCTTCTCATATTGATTTGGTAGGTGCCGAAATAGAAATGATCAATTACCCAAACAGAGAAGGTATTCTAAAAAAAATACTCGAGGCTGTAAGGGATGAATACGATTTAATTGTAATTGATTGCTCACCTTCGTTAGGTTTGATAACCGTAAATGCATTGGTAGCGTCTGATAGTGTGGTAGTACCAGTACAAACTGAATTTTTTGCATTGGAAGGGTTAGGCAAATTGTTAAACACCGTAAAAATTGTACAAAACAGGCTAAATACCGATTTGCAAATTGAAGGAATATTAATGACAATGTACGACGGTCGTTTACGCCTTTGCAACCAGGTTGTAAGCGAAGTGCGCCGCCATTTTGATGATATGGTTTTTAGTGCCATTATTCATAGAAATACAAAACTTAGCGAAGCCCCAAGTTTTGGCAAGCCGGCTATTTTGTACGATGCAGACAGCAAGGGTGCCGTAAATTACTTGAACCTTGCAAAAGAAATTTTGCAAAAAAACAATTTAACGAAAATTAATAAAGAACAAAGAGTCATTAGCTAATTGAATTATTAGCCGAAAAGGATTACGAAACAATCAACCATTTAAAGAATTAGCATATTAGCATATTAGCTAATTAGCACATTACAAAGAGAAATGAGTTTATCAAAAAAAAACGATGCCCTAGGAAAAGGAATAAGAAGTCTTTTGCAAAATATAGATACGGATCTAAAAAACACAGCGGGCTCTTTGCGGACAGAAATAGCTGAACAAAAGGTGGGCATACAGAGGGTATCGTTAGATTTAATAGAGGTGAACCCAAACCAGCCACGTAAAGATTTTGATGAAACTGCGTTGAGCGAACTGGCCGCTTCTATAAAACTCCATAACATTATTCAGCCATTAACGGTTTCTACTATACCGGGTGGCAAATACAGATTGATAGCCGGTGAACGAAGATACCGGGCATCAAAAATCGCAGGGTTAAAAGATGTACCTGTTTACGTGAGAGAAGCCAATGCTGACCAATTACTGGAACTTGCATTACTCGAAAATTTACAGAGAGAAAACCTTAACGCAATAGAAATTGCCCTTTCTTACAAACGCTTGATGGAAGATTTGGATTATACCCAGGAAAAAGTAGCTGAGCGTATGGGCAAAGAACGAAGCACCGTTACAAATTATATTCGTTTATTAAAACTGCCGCCAGATATTCAAGTGGCAGTGCGAAACGGCATCATAAGTATGGGCCATGCCCGTGCATTGATAAATGTAGATATGGTAGATAAACAACTATTCATATTTTCTGAAATAAAAAGCAAAGAATTATCTGTAAGACAAACGGAAGATCTCGTTCGAAAAATGTATCATGGCAGCGATGCTGTTAAATCTTCTGCAAAAACAGCGTTACCCCCGGCATTTAAAAAAATAGAAGATAATTTAGCTTCTACATTTGGTACCAAGGTCGTTTTGGCCCATAGTAAAAAAGGCAATGGCAGCATTACTTTCGATTACTATTCGCTGGAAGAGTTAAACGGCCTGCTGGAAAAACTGAATATTAATGTGAGTTGATGAAAAAATTAAGTTGTTTTATGGTTTTAGCGCTGCTGTTTTTAACTACTATAAAAGCGCAGGAAAAACTGGTGGTTGATACAACAGGCAAAGTCATTTTTTCAAAAAAAGAAACATCGCTAAAAGACAGCACCGCTAAAAAATACAACCCGGGTATTGCCATTCGCCGTTCGGCAATGTTACCAGGTTGGGGCCAGCTCACCAATAAAAAATACTGGAAAATTCCATTGGTGTATGCAGGTGTTGGTATTCCGGCATATCTTTTTACCCGAAACCTAAAGCAATACAAAGAAGCCAAGCAAGCGTTTATTCTGGCATCAGACAATGACCCTTCAAACGACAGCCAAATAAAAGAACCTTATTACAGTGTAAGGGCCCAACCTGACAGGATAAGGGTCTTCAGAAATTCTGTACGCCAAAATGTAGATTACTCCGTATTATTTTTTATCATTTTTTGGGGATTAAACGTAGCCGACGCTGCTGTAGATGCTAACCTAAAGACCTTTGATGTAAGCGATGATTTGACTTTACAGGTAAAGCCAGGTTACAGTCCAATTGCAAACACAAATGGTATAAGTTTGGTTTTAAATATTGGTAAAAGGAAATAATTTTCTGCAGTTAATATTCTCTGCAAAAACTCATTTGCTCTCTTTCTCGCTGCGGTGAACTTTCCTTAGTTTTGCAAAATGAAAATAGCACTGATAGGTTACGGTAAAATGGGTAAAGCAATTGAAGAAATAGCTTTACAAAAAGGTTATAAAATCGTTTTAAAAATAAACGATGAAAACCTTGCAGATCTTACAAAGGAGAACTTACAACAGTGCGATGTAGCCATAGAATTCACCAACCCTGAAAGTGCCATTGAAAATATATACACTTGCATAAATGCAGAAGTACCGATTGTATGCGGAAGTACAGGCTGGGTTACTACGGAGGAGGAAGTAAAAAAATATTGTAATGAAAAAAACGGATCTCTTTTATACTCCAGCAATTTTAGTATTGGCGTAAATATTTTCTTCGAAATAAATAAGCGTCTTGCATCATTGATGGCGCAGCAAAACAGCTACACTGTGGGTATTGAAGAAACGCATCACACCCAAAAAAAAGATGCCCCAAGCGGCACCGCTATTACCATCGCCCAGCAAATAATGTCGGAGCGAAGCGACAAAAGTAACTGGACTTTAAACCCTGTGCCTGCACACAATGAAATTGCCATTGAAAGCAAAAGAATAGATCCTGCACCCGGCACGCACAGCGTTCGCTACACTTCTACCATTGATGATATAGAAATAATACATACAGCCCACAGCAGAAAAGGTTTTGCGGCCGGAGCCCTTGCTGCCGCTGAATTTATTGTAGGTAAAAAAGGTATCTTTAGCATGAGCGATGTATTAAGAACAGGTATTTAATTTTCCCGTTTTTTGATGGCATTTACCGAAACTACTAAACAGTAATTCTTTTTTCTTGCGGCGTTTTTATGTTTGTGTATTCGTTTGCACAGAATGAAATAATAAATCATCTACAGCAAAATTCACAGTTGCAAAACACCAAAGACATAATTCGTTTACGAAATTTAATAGCGGCTGAGATGCGGCTATCCGCTGCAGACTCAGCAACTAGCAGAGCGTATGAAACACCTCTACTTCCACAAAAAGATAATAACGAATGGGCCACCGCAACTCATTTTCGACCGAAAAAGCTGTAAGGCCGCTAAGTAGTAATGCTATCATAAAAAATCATACTAGCGCCCAAATTATGATTAGTTTCTGCAGGATTTCCCAAAATACAACAACGGCAATTTAGCGCAAACAAAAATTAATTTTTGGCATATCCTGTTTATCTTTGCACAGTTAAAAAATACGCATTAAATTAATGCCGAATAAAGAACAAAAAAGTACAAGTGAGCGCCCTACTGTTGTCAGCAGGCAGGTACAACGATATTAATCTCGCTTGTTGCAGGACTGCTTCTTTGTTTAGGTAAAAAATAATAAATAAATAACAACGAATTTTATGGCTGCAAAAACAGATAATTTCCAATCACCCGATTATTTCAATGTTGATGATTTACTTACGGAAGAACATAAACTTATTCGTGAAAGTGTGCGCAATTATGTAAAGAAAGAAATTTCGCCCATAATCGAAGATTATGCACAGCGTGCTGAGTTTCCACAGCAAATTATAAAACAACTGGGAGACCTTGGTTGTTTTGGGCCAACCGTGCCTGAGCAATATGGCGGCGGTGGTTTAGATTATATTTCTTACGGTATTATGATGCAGGAGCTTGAACGTGGCGATAGCGGTGTGCGCAGCACTGCAAGTGTGCAGGGGTCGTTGGTAATGTTCCCTATTTACCAATATGGCAATGAAGCACAACGTAATAAATATTTACCAAAATTAGCGAGTGGTGAGTGGCTGGGTTGCTTTGGTTTAACAGAGCCGAACCATGGCAGTGACCCTGCTGGAATGCTTACAAATTTTAAAGACAATGGAGATGATACTGTAACGTTAAACGGCGCAAAAATGTGGATCAGTAATGCTCCTTTTTCGCAGGTAGCAGTAGTGTGGGCAAAAGATGATGCGGGAGATATAAAAGGTATTATTGTAGAGCGTGGTATGGAAGGTTTTACCACACCAACAACGCACAGTAAATGGAGCCTTCGTGCAAGTGCAACAGGCGAACTTGTTTTTGATAACGTGATCGTACCCAAAGAAAATATTTTACCAAATGTAAAAGGATTGAAAGGTCCGTTGGGTTGCTTGACAAAAGCACGATATGGTATTGCATGGGGTGCAATTGGTGCAGCCATGGATTGTTATCACATTGCTTTAGAGTACAGCAAAGAGCGTGTGCAGTTTGGACGACCAATCGCCGGTTTTCAATTGCAACAAAAAAAATTGGCCGAAATGGTAACTGAAATTACCAAAGCACAGTTGCTAAATTGGCGCCTCGGCACCTTAATGAACGAAGGAAAAGTTACACCTGCTCAAGTTAGTATGGCCAAGCGGAACGCATGCGAAGTGGCTACCAATATTTGCAGAGACGCCAGGCAGATGCTTGGCGGAATGGGCATTACAGGCGAATACCCGGTTATGCGCCATATGATGAATCTAGAAAGTGTAATTACCTATGAAGGCACACACGATATTCATTTATTGATAACGGGGATGGATGTGACCGGGTTGAATGCTTTTAAATAATTTATTTAAATCAAAGGATTTTTGGTCAAAAAAGCTATGCTTTTTGACCAAAATAATACCCGGCTTTGTGCAACTTATGTGGCGTCGCACGTTTCG
>JBBAQB010000013.1:82715-84594 GCA_040400515.1 Ferruginibacter sp.
CGGCTTTGTGCAACTTATGTGGCGTCGCACGTTTCGTCTTTGTATCTGTTTTGATCTTTCATAATAGAGAAGAAAAATCTGTCAAATCTGTGAGCAGATAATAACAACTTTAAATTTTAAACTTTTATGAATATTAAGAACGTTTCAGTTATTGGCGCAGGACAAATGGGAAATGGTATTGCTCATGTATTTGCACAGGCAGGTTTTAGTGTAACATTAATTGATGTAAACGCCCAACAATTAGAAAAAGCAATAGCAACAATTGGTAAAAATTTTGACAGACAAATTGCAAAAGGAAGCCTGACGGAAGAAAATAAAAAAGCTGCGCTAGATAATATTACAACCAATACTGATTTGCATTCGGGTATTGCAAATGCCGATTTAGTAGTAGAAGCCGCCACCGAAAATATAGAACTTAAATTAAAAATATTTAAAGCTATTGACGAAGCCGCGCCTGCAGGTTGCATACTTGCCACTAACACTTCTTCCATTTCCATCACAAAAATTGCGGCAGCTACGAGTCGCCCGCACGATGTAATTGGTATGCATTTTATGAACCCCGTTCCTGTCATGAAACTGGTAGAAATCATCAATGGTTATGCAACAAAAAAAGAAGTGACAGAAACCATCGTTGCCCTCAGCAAAACGCTTGCTAAAGTTCCATGTGTTGTAAATGATTATCCGGGGTTTGTAGCAAATCGTATTTTAATGCCAATGATAAACGAAGCTATCAATACTTTGTTTGAAGGTGTGGCAGGTGTAGAAGAGATAGATACAGTAATGAAACTTGGGATGGCGCATCAAATGGGACCATTGCAACTTGCAGATTTTATTGGTTTAGATACTTGCCTTTCTATTTTAAAAGTTTTACACGATGGTTTTGGCAATCCAAAATATGCTCCATGTCCGTTATTGGTAAATATGGTAATGGCGGGCAAACTGGGTTCAAAAACCGGCGAAGGTTTTTATATCTATACAGCAGGAAGTAAAGATTTGGTGGTGAGCAATAGTTTTAAAAAATAATTTATGGAGGAGTACAAACTATTCATGCTTCTACTCGGTTGTAGACCTGCGGGAAGAAATACCGAACAGCACGATATTTACTTTGGTATTGCAAAAACATTGAAAGACCTTATACCTTCCATTAAATCCTTTTGGAAATCATCAGGTAATATTCATATAGATGCCTGGAGAATCGTGAACAATGTAGATGGATACCAAATAAAAGTTACTGAGAAAACAAATAATACTCTAGATGAAAACAAACTCTTCTTTCTAAACCTTGGTGGTTATAAACCAAATGAATTTGAAGAATTTCATTATAAAATATTAACTGTTTCAAAAGACAAAAGCGAATCCATTGCAGCAGCAAAAAAATCTGTATTCTTTCAACATACCGGTTTTGGCAAACTAGCCGTTTCTCATATAGATGATAAGTTTGGTGTTGACGTTGATGATATTTTTGAAATAAAAGATATCCTTACAATAACAGATAAAATGAACTTCTCCATTTCTATTACTAAAAGTAAAACCAAACTTCCGGAGGATGTTTTGAATCTTGGCTATTTTAAATTGGCAAATCTTTAATCTATCAGACCAATACGCCATCTCCAGAAGGAAAACTTTCCGCTACATCACTTTTTTTTAAAATGTAATTTCTAATTTCTTCAGCATTCATGGTTATAAAAATACAAAGCCTCCCTTTATAATTGGGAGGCTCTGTTGTTTATTGCTGTTATAAATATCTATCTCAGCACAGTAACGTCCGTTTTTACAACTTGCTTGTTGCCATTTAGCAAGGTAAACTCTACCACCGCATAGTATGTACCATCCGGTACAGGTTTACCTTTGTATGTTCCATCCCAGCTGTTGGTGTAAT
>JBBAQB010000014.1:0-19125 GCA_040400515.1 Ferruginibacter sp.
AATGTTCAATGTTCAATGTTCAATGTTCAATGTTCAATGTTCAATGTTCAATGTTTTTTCGTGCTGCAAGATAACTACAAATATTTTTTACGATTGCTGGGCCTTCGTAAACAAAACCTGTCCAAACCTGTACCAAAGAGGCACCCGCAGTTAATTTTTCTGCTGCGTCTTCTCCTGTAAAAATACCACCGCTCGCGATGATGGGTATTTTACCTCCCGTTTGCGTCTTTATATATTTCACCATTTCTGTTGCTCGCTGCTTTACAGGTAATCCGCTTAAGCCGCCGGATCCAATAGCTTCGAGTTGCGAGTTTGGGGTTACTAATTTGCTTCTATCAAGACTCGTATTTGCAATAACCAAGCCATCCAAATTTATTTCTTGTGCAAGGTCTACTACATCATCAATTTGTGTTTGTGTTAAATCAGGGGCTATCTTTAAAAGAATTGGTTTGGGCTGCGCAAAATTTTTATTAAGTAATTGAAGATGTGTTAGTATTTTTTTTAATGGTTCTTTTTCTTGCAGTTCTCTTAACCCGGGTGTATTTGGGCTGCTAACGTTTACAACAAAATAATCTATATAATCATGTAATGCGTTGAAGCAAATTTCATAATCTTTCCAGGCGTTTTCGTTGGGGGTTATTTTATTTTTGCCGATGTTGCCACCGATGATCAGTTGGCGGTTGGCAGTTGGCAGTTGGTAGTTTGCAAGGTCTTCGCCAATTGCCAAGTGCTGCCTTTTTGCCAACTGTTTTTTGCCCACTGCCAACTTCCATTTTTTTAGTCTATCTGCTACAATGTAAACGCCCTCGTTATTAAATCCCATTCGGTTTATGAGTGCTTTGTCTTTTTTAAGTCTGAATAAACGTGGGGTTGGGTTGCCATCTTGCGGCAATGGCGTTACTGTTCCAATTTCTATGCAACCGAAGCCAAGTGCCTGCAGTTCATTTAAATATTTTGCATTTTTGTCAAAACCGGCAGCTAAACCTACGGGGTTTTTAAAAGGGAGTTGTAAAAGTTGCGAGTTGTTGGTTAAGGTTTTCGAGTTTGTTGACCCGTAATCTGCAATGCCTAAATCGCAACCTGAATAATTTGCAGCTATAATTTTTTTAATAAAGCCAATTTTACAAAGCAGTTTTAGTCCATTCATCGAAAAATGATGCACTTTTTCGGCATCGAACATAAAAAGGAAACTGCGAAGAAGGTTGTACATAATTACTGCAAATATAACTTATCATTTTTTTGAAACTTGATTAAAAATGATAACTTTGGTAAAGGTTGCATAAACAACTAACTGGGTTAAGGTAATAGAACTTGGATAGAATAGGCAAGTACGCTTAGGTAAAAGTTAAAACCTGCCCGCCTATAGGCAATTAGCAACGATAGCCTTCTGAAACAAGTTCGGAAGAGGTTAAACAAATGTTGAATAGAGGTTTAATATTTATAGCCCGAAAAAAGAAGAAGAAATCTTAATTTATAACAAACTATCTGCCGTCAGTTGTCCGTCGTCAGTGGTCTATTAAAAAATAAAACATGCAAGAAGCATATATCGTAGCGGGGTACAGAACAGCCGTAACCAAAAGCAAAAAAGGCGGTTTTCGATTTACTCGTCCAGATGATTTGGCAATAGATGTGATAAAAGGGTTGCTCGCAAGTGTGCCGCAGCTCGATCCGAAAAGGGTTGATGATGTAATTGTGGGTAACGCTGTACCTGAGGCGGAGCAAGGATTACAGGTAGGTCGTATTATTGCTGCGAGAGCTGTTGGTTTTTCTGCTGCAGGTATTACCATAAACAGGTATTGTGCTAGTGGCTTGGAAAGTATTGCAATGGCTACAGCAAAAATACGCAGCGGTATGGGCGAATGTTTTGTTGCAGGTGGTGTCGAAAGTATGAGCCTGGTACCAACGGCGGGTTGGAAAACCGTGCCTGCTT
Source organism: Ferruginibacter sp. (assembly GCA_040400515.1). Classification (GTDB taxonomy): domain Bacteria; phylum Bacteroidota; class Bacteroidia; order Chitinophagales; family Chitinophagaceae; genus Ferruginibacter. Next base: position 1,931 of record JBBAQB010000014.1, read on the forward strand.
ACTCAATTGCTAAAGACGAGCCTGATTACTATTTGAACATGGGGCTTACAGCTGAAGCCGTGGCGAATGAGTACAATGTGAACAGAGAAGATATGGATGCATTTAGTTACCACAGCCACATGAAAGCGGCGAATGCCATTAAGGAAGGATATTTTAAAAATGGGATATTACCAATAAATGTAGAGCAGGTTTATGTAGATGAGTCGGGTAAGAAAAAGACCAAATCATTTATTGTAGATACAGATGAAGGAGTTCGCACAGATACAACTTTAGAAGGTCTTGCTAAACTAAAACCTGCATTTGCAGCTGGTGGCACAGTAACCGCAGGTAACTCATCGCAAACGAGTGATGGTGCGGCTTTTGTATTGGTAATGAGTGAGCGCATGGTTAATGAATTGGGTTTACAACCAATTGCCCGTTTGGTAAATTGTGCCAGTGCTGGTGTGCACCCACGCATAATGGGCATTGGGCCGGTGGAAGCTGTGCCCAAAGTCTTAAAGCAAGCAGGCATGAGTTTAAATGATATTGATTTGTTTGAATTAAACGAGGCATTTGCATCTCAGTCGCTAGCAGTAATTAGAGAGCTTGGATTGAATACAGATATTGTAAATGTGAATGGTGGTGCAATAGCACTTGGGCATCCATTGGGTTGCAGTGGCGCAAAATTATCTATCCAGTTGATACACGATATGAAAAGGTTGAATAAAAAATATGGTATTGTTACTGCTTGTATTGGTGGGGGACAGGGCATTGCAGGGATAATAGAGAATATAGTATAGCTTAATTTCTGGTTATCATAGGGTTACAAAAAAAACTAGAGCATTCGCTCTGTTTTTTTTTGCAAAGATCAATATAACAAATTAATTTATTATCTTAGCACAAGAATAATCTTACTTTAAAGGATGTTAAACTGTTTAACAAAATGACAGTCTTAAAAAACAACTGAAAACCAACTGCAATGGATAGAAGAAATTTTCTTACTGCCGGCAAAGCCACTAAAAAAAATATTGAAACTGTGCATGCAATTTCTCCTGCACGCACAACAAGTGGTATAAACCCATACACAGGGCCATGGGGTAAAAATGAAGTAATACACTTGCTTAAGCGTGCTATGTTTGGCGCAAAGAAGGCAGATATTGATTACTTTGCCAATCGTACCCTTAACCAAACAGTTGACGAACTATTAAGTCCGGTAGCTCCGAACCCTCAGCCGCCCATAAAAGAATATGTAACTGCAACTAATTTAGGTGTTGTGCCTGATCCTACTATTTTACAGGGTACTACATGGGTAAATGATATCAACAGCGATGGTACTGTACAAAGCCAGCGCAGGGCTTCTTACAAAAAATGGTGGACGGGTGTGATGGTAAACCAGGATAGGAGCATTAGAGAAAAAATGGTTTTTTTGTGGACTGATCATTTTGGCAACGAGGCGAGCGATGTTGGGAATGCTAACTGGATTTACAAACAACATGAAACCATTCGCCAGAATTGCCTTGGTAATTATAAGCAAATGGTAAAAGCGATTACAACAGATATAGCCATGCTGCGTTACTTAAATGGTTACTTAAATACAACTACTGCACCCGATGAGAATTTTGGAAGGGAGTTGCAGGAATTATTTACGTTGGGAAAAGGACCGGGTAGTGGGTACACAGAAGCAGATGTAAAAGAAGCTGCAAAAGTTTTAACCGGGTGGCAAGTAAACGGAACCACCTACCAGACAATTTTTACAAGCAGTAGGCACAGCAGTGTAAACAAACAATTTTCATCTTTTTATAATAATACCATCATTACCGGAAGAACCGGTGCAACTGCGGGTGATTTAGAACTTGCAGATCTTTTGAACATGATTTTTGCCCAGGCAGAAGTTGCAAAATTTATTGTAAGAAAATTTTACCGCTGGTTTGTTTATTATGAAATTGATGCCAATACTGAAACAAATGTAATAGCACCGCTTGCAGATGTTTTTAGAAATAATAATTACGATATTAAACCCGTGCTTTCTGCCCTTTTTAAAAGCGAACATTTTTTTGATGTATTAAACCAAAGTTGCATTATAAAAACACCCGCAGATATTGTTATAGGAGGTATGAGAGAGTTTAATGTACCAATGCCGGCGGCTACAGATTGGGATACAAGCTACGGCCATTGGAATACGCTTTATACTTTTATGGTAAATTTTGGACTTAATCTGCACGATCCTCCAAATGTTGCAGGTATGCCTGCTTATTATCAGGAGCCACTTTTTCATGAATTATGGATTACATCTGATTCGTTGCCGAAGAGAAATCAGTTTACTGATATTATGACAAATTCCGGTTATACCAGAAATGGTTTTCGTATGCAATTTGATTTTATTGCATATGTAAAAACTTTATCAAACCCAGGTAACCCCAACGATCTTATTGATGATGTACTAAAATATATTTACAGGCTAAGTTTATCGCCGCAGGTAAAGCAGCAAACCAAAACACAAATATTATTAAGCAACCAGCAATACGATTATTATTGGACCAACGCATGGGATGCTTATATAGCAAACCCTAATACGGCTAACTATACAATCATTAATACAAGGTTGAAAGATTTGTTTAGGTACCTGATGAATCTAAGCGAGTACCAGTTGAGTTAAAAATAATAAATCACTTTTTGTTTTTGCGTTTAAGTTTTTTGAAAACAATTGCGCATCAATTATTTAATTTGATAATAAAAGTATCAATATGAAAAGGAGAGAATTTTTAGGTAAATCAATGGCAGTTACATTACCTGCAATTTTAAGCGGTTACTCTGTGAAGGCATTTGCAGAAGATTCCCCGTTGGTAAAAGCATTAATGGGCACAGGTACCGATACGGACCATGTTTTGGTTATCATTCAACTATCTGGCGGCAACGACGGGTTAAATATGGTAATACCAATTAGTACCTATGGGTTATACAATGCGGCACGTACAAATATTGCAATACCTGAAAGCAGAATTTTGCCATTGAGTGGTTATGCCAATACCGGCCTGCATCCAAGTATGACAGGGCTGCAAACAATGTACAACGAAACCAAATTAAAAGTTATTCAAGCAGTTGGTTACCCTCAGCCGAATTTTTCTCACTTTAGAGCAACTGATATCTGGATGAGCGCCAGTAACAGCGTGCAGGAAGTTTATACAGGCTGGGCAGGTCGTTATTTAAATTATGAGTATCCAAATTTTCCCAGCGGATATCCTAATGCAAACGCAAAAGATCCATTGGCTATTCAAATTGGTTCTACAGCAACACTTACCACACAAGGGCCTTCTGTAAATATGGCAATGAGTATTACAAGTGCCACTTCTTTTTATCAATTAATAAATGGAACCAGCGACCCTGTTCCTGCTACAAAAGCCGGTAAAGAATTAAGTTACGTTCGCAATGTGGCAAAGCAAACACAACAATACGCAAGTTCAATAACGGCAGCGGCTGCAAAGGTTACTGTGCAAAATCCTTATCCGGCAAATAATAGTTTGGCCGACCAGTTAAAGATTGTAGCAAGGCTGGTAAAAGGCGGCTTACAAACAAGAATTTATATGGTTAGTTTTGGTGGGTTTGATACGCATAGTTTGCAAACAACAGTGGCCGATACAACAGTGGGAAATCATGCAGTTTTGTTGGGGAGAGTAAGCGATGCTATAAAAGCTTTTCAAGACGATTTAAAGTATTTAGGAATAGAAGACAGGGTTGTAGGGATGACGTTTAGTGAATTTGGGCGCCGAATAAAAAGTAACGGCAGTGTTGGTACCGACCATGGTGCTGCCGCTCCTATGTTTGTTTTTGGAAAGCCGGTGCAGGGGGGCGTTCTGGGCGATAATCCAACTATTTTACCGGTAGCGACCGTTAACGACAATGTGCCTATGCAATACGATTTTAGAAGTGTTTATTCAACACTTTTAGAAAAATGGTTTTGCATACCAAAAGCAACAGTTCAAAATTTATTTCCACAAAATATTAATAACACTTTGCAGGATCTTCCACTTATTAAAAACGGCAGTTGTACAAATGCAACACCCAACGCATCTGGCAGTACTTTGATTACTAATTATCCCAATCCGTTTTCAAATAGCACTACTATTGAATTTACCACTGAGGGTGGGCATACGCTCATTCAGATAATGGATAGCACAGGTAGGTTGATTGCAAATTTGTTGGAAAAAGATTATCCCGTTGGCATAACATCTAAACAAATAATTACTTTTAATGCATCACATTTGGCTAGCGGCATTTATTATGCAAGGCTGCAAAACGGAGCTACACAACAAGTAAGGGCTATGATTAAAGTAAGATAGTACGAATGGTATGTTTAAAAAATATTTTGACACCGTTATCCAAAATGATAACGGTTTTTTAAATTTATTGTTACGAGTTTAGTCTGTAACTCGATGACCGGCATTTACCCAATCAATAATTTTTTGTTTATCTAAGGCAGTAAGTTGCCCGTTTTGTGGCATAAAACTCGGTAGCCCATCAGCTGCTCTTGCTTTTATTCTATCCCACGATGCCACTATAGAAGCATCTGCATCAAAGTTTTTCCCACCGATTGTGTTTCCATTTAAGTGGCAGGAGCCGCAGTAACCGTTTACAATATTTCTTACATTAAAAAATTTGGGCCCATATCCATTTAAGGTAACAGTCGCAGTGCCGGCGCAGCTATTGCCATTTTTTACAGTAACAGTATAATTGCCTGCGGCAAGGTTAAAGAAGTTTACAGAGCCTTGAAAAGTAGTACCATTTATACTGTACAAAAAGCCAGAACCGATAGGAGAGCTTACCGTGATTGTTCCCACAGATTGCCCTGTTATGCTATGGGTAACGGCTGCTACAGGAGTTATTGTTATGCCCGCACACGAATTAACAGGTGGGGTGACAGGAGTTGTGGCTACTGTGTCAGTTTTTTTGCAAGAGAAAAACAGCAAAAATGCAAAGCTGGTAATTAAAGCGGCAGGCAGATTTTTTATCATAGCTAAATTTACATCTTTAATTTAAAAAGGATAAAGCTTGTTCCTAATAAAATAATAAAAATATTTGCAACATCATTGCATTTTGTATATTTGCAACATAGTTTCAAATGATATCTTTATGAAAAAAATATTTACGGTGTTGTTGGTCTTAATATCAGCTTTAAGTTTTGCAGGTAAACATGGTGAAATTTTAAAAGGAAGTTTCTCCGGTATAATTACAGATGCAGCTACAGGAAAGCCTTTGAGTGGCGTATCTGTATATATATCTGATAGCAAAGCCGGTACAATGACAAATTCGAATGGTGAATTTATAATAAATAATATTGCCGAAGGCTCTCATTTGGTAGAGTTTTCTCACATTGGGTACAATACAAAAGCAGAGCAAATTATTATTACTGGAGAAACAAAAAAAGACATTTCTCTCAGCGAATCGGTGGTAGAGAATAATGCTGTAATTGTTACAGGTGTATCCCGTGCATCACAGTTAAAAAAAGTTCCGTTTCAGGTTTCTGTAATGCGCAAGGAAGAATTACAACAAACAACGTCTACCAATATTATTGACGCCATTACTAGAAAAGCAGGCGTATCATCTTTGGCTACAGGTCCAGCAATTTCTAAACCTGTTATTAGAGGGTTAGGTTATAACAGAGTACTTACCATGAACGATGGTGTGCGCCAAGAAGGGCAACAATGGGGCGATGAACATGGTATAGAAATAGACGAGGCGAGTGTAAACAAAATCGAAATATTAAAGGGTCCGGCTTCGTTGGTCTATGGAAGCGATGCTATGGCAGGCGTTATTAATATTATTACCAATGTGCCGGTTTCAACCAATACCATTAAAGCAAATGTTGGATCAAATTATCAAACTAATAACAGATTAAGAAGTGTATACGGTAATATTGCAGGTAATGCAAATGGTTTTAACTGGAATGTTTACGGTACCAAAAAAGCCGCTGCAGATTATAAAAATAAGTATGATGGCAATGTTTTTAATTCAAAATTTAATGAACAGAATGCGGGTGGGTATGTAGGTTACAATGGTAATTGGGGTTTTAGTCATTTGTTAGTTAGTAATTTTAATTTAAAAACGGGTTTAACAGAGGGAGAAAGAAATTCATTAGGGCGTTTTGTAAAAACATTGAGAAATGGTGATATTGTAGAAGCAACAGATGTAGATTTTAAACAAACAAATCCTCTTGTGCCATACCAACATATTCGCCATTTTAAAATTGCTACAGATAACAATTTTAAAATAGGTACAAATAATCTTACACTAAACATAGCTTACCAAAGAAACCGAAGAGAGGAATTTGGTGATGCGGCAAACCCAACACAACAAGGATTATTTTTTGACCTGGAAACAAAAACAGTTGCAGCGCAATTTCATTTAAAAGAAAAAAATGGATGGAAGCCATCAATTGGCGTCAGCGGTATGAACCAAAAAAATACCAATCGTGGGTTAGAACAATTAGTACCAAACTATTTGCTAAACGATGCAGGCGTTTTTATTTTTACTGAAAAAGATATTAATAAATTGACCATTAGCGGAGGTGCCAGATTTGATAATAGAAATATTAAAGTAAAGAATCTTTTGGATGATAATGGCGGTATAAAAGGAACTAGTTTTGATAAACAATTCAGCAATTTTTCTGGAAGCGCCGGGCTTGCTTATGAGGTAAATAAAAATGTAAACCTTAAACTGAATATTGCCCGTGCTTTTCGTGCACCCAGCATTCCCGAGCTTGCCAGCAATGGTGCACACGAAGGAACGATCCGTTACGAATATGGAAATAGTAATTTAAAAAGTGAAATTAGCACACAGGCCGATGCATCGGTTGAAATTAATAACCAGCATGTATCTTTTAACCTTGCAGGTTATGTAAACTCTTTTAGTAATTTTATTTTTTACAGAAAGCTGGAGGCTAAAGCCGGTGGTGACTCTACAGTAAATGTAAACGGTGATGACCTTTCTGCTTTTAAGTTTGACCAGCGCAAAGCAAGTTTAGCCGGTATTGAAGCTACGCTAGATGTTCACCCTCATCCAATAGATTGGCTTCATTTTCAAAATACTTTTTCTTATGTACGTGGCATGCTTAAAGAAAAAATTGAAGGCACAAATAATTTACCATTTATACCTGCAGCAAAACTGCTTACTGAATTAAGAGGCGATTTTAAAAAGGTCGGAAAATCTATTTCTAACTTATACGCAAAAATAGAAATGGATAATACATTTAAACAATCGAAAGCGTTTACTGCATTTGATACCGAAACAGCAACACCTGGCTATACATTGTTTAATGCAGGTATTGGTACTGATATAAATTGTAAGAATGGAAAAAAATTATTTACCGTAAATTTTTCAGCAAATAATATTGGAGACGTAGCTTATCAAAGCCACTTGAGCAGGTTGAAATATGCTGCGCAAAATGTGGTAACGGGTCGTAATGGTGTTTACAACATGGGTAGAAACTTTAGTGTGAAAGTGAACGTTCCACTTAGTTTTAAGTTAAGAAAAGGGTAGGGAGATTTGGGATTAAGATTAGGAATTGGGGATTTGGGATTAGGGACTGGGAATTATTCATAAGAGAATGATTAAATGTGGTACTATGTTCAATTTGAAAATATTATCGTGGCATACCGAAAAGAATTAAAACTATTTTTTCAGAAACTGCCCATTCACAATTGCCCATTCACCATTCACAAACACTATTCAAATGCCTTTGGCGTTGTCTTTTCAAAATCTTTATCGTAGCTCACAAAAAACCTTATGTATAAAACCCTGCTGAAACGCATGAGCCAGGGCTGTGTTACAATTAATATAACCGCATTTATACCGAGCCACCAGTAAATTCTGTTATCGCCATCTTTTACTGAAACGCCTATTAATACTACCCAAGCTACGAATGTGGCTACAGATAAAGCCACCGTAAGCGCATAACTCACATAGCTTGTGCCATACCAAAAGCCCGGTTCCATATCATATTTCTGTCCACACACAGAACAATTATCTGGCATAGCAAAAATATGTTTTAGCGAAAGTTTTCTGTATGCGCTGTTATTGCAAAACATTTCTCCACGCCGGCACCTTGGGCATTTCATTGTCATCATACTCCAGAGTGCATTTGGCGTAGGTAATTGTTTTTCTTCTTTCATAACATCATTGTTGCTTATACTTAAATTTAAAAAAGAGCATAATTAAACTCATTGCAAGTACCATGCTATTTGTATAAATGATGGCCGCATCTTCTACGAGTATGCCATAACTCAACCACATTGATACGCCGGTAATTAGTAATAATAGCATTACCAAAGAGAGATCTTTTGCAGATTTTGTTTTCCAGATTTGTATAACCTGAGGAATAAATGTAAACGATGTTATAGTACCTGCGGTTAAACCTAAAATTTGTATTGCTGTCATGTTGAGTGGTTAAGTTTTACGGAGTAAAGGTTAAATATTTCTACGTATCAGTCTTTTATATTTTTTTTGATAATTCTCCGCTTCCTGCGGTACTAGGAGAAGCAAGTTTTTTCCTTTCTCCAATCTGCTGGCGCCACATAGCATAATACAAACCTTTTTCTTCTAATAACGACTCGTGTGTACCTGTTTCTACTACTTCGCCTTTTTCCAACACATAAATCCTATCTGCATGCATAATGGTACTAAGCCTGTGTGCAATCAAAATAGTAATCTGTTCTTTTAGTGCAGATATTTCTCTTATCGTATCTGTAATTTCTTCTTCAGTAAGCGAATCTAAGGCAGAAGTTGCTTCGTCAAAAATGAGCAATTTTGGTTTGCGTATCAGTGCACGTGCAATAGAAATTCTTTGTTTTTCACCACCACTTAATTTTAAGCCGCCTTCACCCAACATCGTATCTAAACCTTTTTCAGCTTTGGCTAAAAGATTGGTGGCACTTGCTTTTACCAATACCTCGTTCATTTCTTCTTCTGTTGCACTTGGGTTTACAAAAGATAAATTTTCTCTGATGCTGCCGCTGAATAAATTGGTATCCTGCGTTACAAAACCTACCTGACTTCTTAAATCATCAAAACTGATGTTCTTCTCATCTATTCCGTTGTACAATATCTTTCCCGTTTGTGGTCTGTATAAGCCTACAAGCAATTTCATCAGTGTAGATTTTCCACTGCCCGATGGGCCAACGAATGCGATCGTTTCGCCTATGTTTGCTGTAAAACTGATATTATCAATAGCTTTTACGGAAGCCGTTTGGTGTTTAAAACCAACCTGGTCGAAATGTAGGGAATTTATAAAACCGATGTGCGTAGGGTTTGCAGATGTAGGTTCAGGTGCTTTCGTCATCAAAGCGTCAAAATTATTTAAAGATGCTTCGGCTTCTCTGTACGAAACAATGATGTTGCCAATTTCCTGCAGCGGACCAAAAACAAAAAACGAGAATACCTGCATCGTTACCAATTGGCCTGCGTTCATATCATTTTTAAAAATAAGGTACATCAGCATAAATAAAATTACTTGCCTAAGTGTATTTACAAATGTGCCTTGTATAAAACTGATGGTACGGGTACGTTTAACTTTACTTAGTTCTAGCCCAAGAATTTTAAATGTATTTTTATTGAGCCTTTTTACTTCCTGGCCGGTAAGCCCAAGGCTTTTTACGAGTTCTATGTTTCTAAGAGATTCTGTTGTGGCACCGGCGAGCGAGGTCGTTTCTGCTACAATTCTCTTCTGTATTGATTTTATTTTCTTGCTAAGCAGGTTTGTGATAATTATCAGTAGAATTATTCCACCAAAATAGATAAAAGGAAGTTTGCCATCAATTCTAGTTGAGTAAACTGCAACAATAATTATTCCGACAACAACCGGGAAAAGAATATTGATAAATGCTGCAATAAACTTTTCTGTATCAATTCTTACTTTCGACAAAATGCTCAATGTTTCGCCACTTCGCTGGTCTTCAAAATCCTGATAAGGAAGTTTCATAGCATGTTGCAAACCATCCGTAAAAACAGTAGCACCAAACTTTTGGGTAATGGTTGTTAAAAAATAATCCTGAAATGCTTTTGCAATACGACTTATCATTGCTACAGTAATGGAAGCAACAAGCAAAGCAGCCACGCCATAATACGGTTTAGAAAAAGAAAAGAAAAAGTCATGTGCAGTCATAGCACTTCCTTGCTTTTGGTGCTCCCCTGCAAGATTTACCAACTTGCCCAAAATGATGGGATCCATGAGCGAAAAACTGATGTTGATGGCTGCTAAAAAAAGTGTAAAAATCATTAGCCCCTGGTAAGGCTTTAGATACTTTAATAATATTTTCATGTATAAATAAAAATTGAAGCCTGAGTAAAAACGAAGTGGTGCAAACAGGGTGCAATTTCGTTAAAAATGATGGAAAGGCAAGTTATGATAGGGAATAGTTTAATTTAAATGCGTATTTGGCATTTATGTTGCTTCACCGCCTGCAAACAAATAACTTTTTCTTAATTTGCCATTGTACAAAAAAATGGCAATGAATCCTTCTACTAAGCAACATCCCTTTTACCTTAAAGCGACGGTGGTTCTTTTTGGAATAATACTTTTATGTTATGCGCTTTTTAACTTAAAAGATATTTTAGCACCTATCGCTTTCTCCCTTATTGTTGCCATACTATTAAATCCACTTGTAAATAAATTACAGCGTAAAGGCGTAAAAAAAGTTCTGGCAATAGCCATCGCTATTATTATTTCTATAATAATTATAGGTGGAATCCTTTTTTTTATAACTACCCAAATAATGCATTTTGGTGACAACCTACCAGAACTAAAGTCAAAATTTAATCAGCATCTTTTTGAATTTAAAATTTGGGTTTCAACTCATTTTAATATTAATATAGCCAAGCAGCAACAAGCAATTAGCGATACATTAAACAGTAGTAAAGCACTCTTGGGCAGTGCCGTAGGCGGGTTTTTAGGTACACTCGGATTAATTTTTCTTGTGCCGATTTATGTATTCCTGTTGTTGCTTTATAAAAAGCTTATTGTTAATTTTTTTCATGAAGTGTTTGCAGAAGAAAATTCAGAAAAAGTATCTGATGTTTTAACAGAAACAAAATCAGCTATACAGAGTTATATGGTAGGTTTGCTTTTGGAGGCGCTTGTGGTTGCTATTATGAATACTGCAGCACTGCTTATTTTGGGAGTGGAGTATGCAATCTTATTGGGCGTATTAGGAGCTTTGCTAAATATGTTGCCCTATATTGGAGGCATCATTGCCATTGCCTTGCCCATACTAATTGCCACTGTAACCAAAGACGGTTTTACTACGCAGCTCCTTATTTTTGGAGCGTATATTTTAATTCAGTTTATAGATAATAATGTGTTGGTGCCATTTCTGGTATCATCGAGGGTAAAAATAAATGCATTTTTCTCGCTGGTAATCGTATTACTTGGCGGCGCATTGTGGGGCGTCGCAGGTATGTTTTTATCGATTCCTTTTCTGGCTATTTTAAAAATAATATTTGATAGGTTGCCCGAAATGAAACCTTGGGGCAAATTATTGGGAGACTCCGTACCTACAAGGCATAAGGGAGAAATTTGGATGATGAGAAAAAAGGCTATAGAAGAAAAAAATTTGTAAGGTTAAATATCTCTCGGTTTCGTAGATGTATATTAAGAAGTTTATTCAAAATTGAAGTTGCCAGTTTCTATAAATCATCTATGCACCCCATCCTTCTCTATCCAAACTCCTGTATTGTATGGCTTCGGCGAGGTGTTCCGGCTTTATGTCGGTGCTTCCGCTAAGATCTGCAATGGTGCGGCTTACTTTTAAAATACGGTCGTAAGCACGGGCACTAAGGTTAAGTTTTTCCATGGCAATTTTTAAAAGATTTGCACCTGCGGTGGAAATGATACACACTTCTTTTAATGTTTTGCTGCTCATTTGTGCATTGGCATATACGCCTGTATTTTCTTTGTAACGTTCGGCCTGTATCTCTCTTGCCTTTACCACACGTGCCCGTATACTTTTACTTTTTTCAAAATCTTTGCTGGATTGCATTTCGCTGAATGCAACCGGTGTAACTTCTACATGAAGATCTATTCTGTCTAACAATGGCCCCGAAATTCTGCTTAAATATTTTTGTACAATGCCGGGCCCACAGGTACATTCTTTTTCAGGATGGTTAAAATAACCGCAGGGACAGGGGTTCATAGAAGCAATCAGCATGAAACTTGCAGGGAAATCCAATGCAATCTTTGCACGACTAATAGTAACTTTTCTTTCTTCCATTGGCTGGCGCATTACTTCCAACACGGTTCTTTTAAACTCAGGCAATTCATCTAAAAATAAAACGCCATTGTGCGCTAATGAAATTTCGCCGGGTTGTGGGTTTCCACCTCCACCCACCAAAGCAACATCACTTATTGTATGGTGTGGTGAACGGAAAGGCCGCTTGCTTACAATCGTTGCATTCTCCGGTAATTTGCCTGCCACACTGTGTATTTTGGTTGTCTCCAAAGCTTCGTGCAAAGTGAGCGGTGGCAAAATGGTTGGTAATCTTTTTGCAAGCATGGTTTTGCCTGCGCCTGGCGGGCCAATCAATATAGCATTGTGACCACCCGCCGCTGCAATTTCAAGTGCACGTTTTATGTTTTCCTGTCCCTTTACATCACAAAAATCTATTTCAAAATCGCTCTGTGCATTGGCAAATTCTGCCCGGGTATCTACAAGCGTTTTTACAAGTGATTTCTCATCTTTAAAAAACTCGATTACTTCATTAATATGTGTAACTCCAAATACCTTCAAATTGTTTACCATAGCGGCTTCACGGGCGTTTGCGGCAGGTAGAATTAATCCTTCAAAACCTTCTTTGCGGGCCTGTATGGCAATGGGCAATGCGCCTTTGATTGGTCGTACGGCGCCATCTAAACTTAATTCGCCCATTATTACAAACTTCTCCAATCGCTCGGGGTTTTGTATTTGCTCCGTAGCGCCGAGTGTACCAATTGCAATGGGAAGATCGAATGCGGAACCTGTTTTTTTAATATCTGCCGGGGCAAGATTTACCACCAATTTTGTGCGTGGCATGTAATAATGATTGCTCTTTATGGCGCTCTCTACCCGTTGCAGACTTTCTTTTACCGCATTATCAGGAAGGCCTACAATAAAATAATGCTGCCCCTGGTTCGTTACATTTACTTCTACCGTTATTGTGATAGCTTCTACGCCATACACAGCACTGCCAAATGTTTTTACAAGCATTTAGTTTTATATATTTTTTTTGAAGATAGTAAAAAAAATAGCTCTTTTCAATTTTGCAAAACGATAGGGTGATTTCACTTTTAAAAGGAAGGTCGGTCGTATGGCTTTTTTAGTTTATTAAGAGTTGATTTTTATTTTATCCACTGCGCCTGTGCGTGAGGGATAGCAGCGGGAACCCTTTTATTACCTGCATTTTGGGCAATAAAAGGTTGCAGCGCCCGCCCGGATGAACTCCGTTCGGACGGGAATAGTCCGGCCCTTGGGACACGCTCAAATAATTTTAAAAAGAAATGGCTAATCTTTTAAAACGTTTTCCGGTTTTGATACAGGTGCTCCATTTGGATACATCATGTTTTGTATGCGTTGCAACATTAATTTTTCATCTTCAAAATTATTTACCCAAAAAACTTCGTAGTACGATTTTATAATGCCGGTGAGTGGTGTGGCCAGCAAGATGCCTATAAAACCAAATGCTGCACCCATTGCCATTACAGCAAACAGAATGGCCACCGGGTGTATTTTCATGGTGTTCGATCGTACCCTTGGCATAATAAAATCCGCCATCAACTCATCTGACGCCAGGTAAAATACAGCCACCCATGCTGCTGTGGAACCACCAACTGATAAGGCAATTAAAACAGGTGGTATTGCTTTTATAAAAAAGCCAATGCGTGGTATAAACTCCGTAAAAAAAGCAAGGGCTCCCCATACAAATGCACCCGGTACACCCATAATATTTAAGAAAATAGTTGCTGCAACGCTGTTTATTGCGCCACCAATTAGTATCGAGCGCATCCAGCCTCTTATCATAAACGAAATACGGGTAAATGCTATAGTGGCCTTATCTCTTTTTGCTGCGGGAAAACTTAACAGATATGATTGAAACAACGAGCGTGGATTTGTAACCATGTAACCAACCATGCTTATAAAAACAATTACAATTAAAACCTGCGATAAAATGGATAGCGACAGCGAGCCGACCTGCATAAGTGTTTTTGGAATGGAAGGAAGCAGAGATGATAATTTGGAAGGATCTATTTTTATTTCTTTCTGAAGATTAGGGTATTTATCAAACCATGAACTGACGGTGTTAGAGGCATTTGTTGCATAAGCCGGTAGGTTGCTCACCAGTAAAGATATTTGTGTATTTATTTTGGGGCCTACAAAAATTGCAATGCCTGCAAAACATACAAGAATTAAAGCAAAAACGATGGTAGTAGCCCAGCCTCTTTTTACATACCGTTTTTCAAGATTGGTAACAGGCCCATTAATTGCCAATGCAAGCACAATTGCAAAAAGCAGCAACAATACCACACTTACCATTTTATAAAACAACCATAATAACACTACTACACCAGCCGCTAAAAAAATAGCTTTTGACAGCTGGCGGTATAAATTATTAGACTTAAGAACTTCTACCATTATTGAATTTTATATTTTAGAAAATAATTTCCTCGAAATTTAAATCCAATAAATGTTCCAGAAATTTAATAGAATTTTATTGGCAAATAATAACCGTATAATAATTTTAAGCTTTCCGTATAATTTTTTCGTTGAGGCCGCCTCTACAGATTTACCACAAAATAGACATCACAAAAAAATGCATGGGCTCTTTTTAGTGAAACCCATGCACGTTCTTTATTTGCTTATAAAAAAGGTCGATTATTTTAAATTGAGTATTTTTTTATCTTTTGGATATTTAATGGTGTAACTAAATCTTATCTTTTTACTTTCGCCGGGTTTTAAATTAATTTTCCATGTGAGCACACCGAGTTCTGTATTCACTGCTGCGCCGCCATCATCAGTAAGTATGGTTTCTATTTCTTTTATATTGCTCAGCGGATATTGGTCTTTCAACACCATATTAATATCTTTCACTTTGTTATTTTTTACTACAAGCTCGTAGGTAAAAGTTTGTTTGGTAACGGCGTCTTTTGTTTTACTCAATGATGCATCTTTTATAAGCGTTCTTTTTACTGCTACTCTTTTATCTTTACCCAAAGAAAGGTTCAGTGTATCAGCAGTTGTATTTGGGTCTATAAATGATTTGCCAATATAGGTATCGTCCATAATAATATTTGCATTGCCCGGTATAAGGTCCAGCGTTTCCCAATTGGTAATTTCTGCAAGCAGATAAGCATCTGCATCCAGCTTAGGCACCGCATAATTTTTTAAGTTGCTTTGTATTTCTCCCTCTTTAATATTTATACTGTGGGCAAGTCCATTACTTGCAATATCGTAGGGTAAGTCTATTTCGAAACTGGTATTTAGCAGGCCCTGTTGCAAGGTGGTATATTGATCGAGTGTGCTTGGCTTAACAGTCTCTTCGCTTGCATTATCAGTAAGCATTTCTTTTTTAAAGTATTTATCATCGTTGTATCCCTGTATAGAATTCATTCCCCTAATATTTACGGATGCTGCTTTACCCTGTAGTTGGTTGTACAATTGTGGCACATAGTATTGCAAATACCAGGCATTTAGTAACGGTGCTGTTGTGGTAAAATTGGGCGTGCCTGTACTTAAGGTAAGTTTTGTTTTTTGCCAATCTATACCCGTGTTTTGTATTATACTCGCTTTGTAAACGAGCTTTATAACATTTGTTTTGCTGTTTACCCTAATGTCGTAAATAGGCTGCCAGCCTGCATTGTTGGTGTAATACGAAAGTGACACAGCAGCATTCTGATCATTTCTGCAAACTACCTGCATGGTAATGCGGCCATAAGATTTTTCAGCTACGTCCTTACTGTCTGCCGCTTCCAATGCTTTTGATAAGCGGATGTTAAGTTCGTTTATTTCTTCCTGCATGCCGGCAATCTGTTGCTGGTAAGCAAAAATACTGTTCTTGTTTTTTTCTGTTTTATTATTCAGAAATTCTATGAGTTTTAATGCCTCTGCGGTAAGGCTTGTTTTATTTACACTTGTAGCAATGGTGGAAGTAATGAGCCTGTCTGTTTTATCTAAAATGGAACTTTCAATATCTATGCTGTTGTTTATTTTTAAAATGGAGCGTTCTATTTGTTTGATAGAATCACGTATTTTTTTACTTAAATAATTTTCTACAGAAGGCTTTACTGGCGGTGTATACACGCTAAATTGCTGCGAAAGCAACGATACGTCCTCTGGGCAGCTTATTTGCAGGCTGTTTAGGTCCATTTGCATACTCAATTTATCTATCACAATAAATTTTGTATTTTTTGTAATGCTCACGCTTGCGGTGTGGGTAAGCTCTGTACCGTAGCCAAAATAAATAGTTGCACTGTTCATATTTGCGTTTGCTTTGCTTGTATCGTTTTGGGCTATTGCAGTACACATGCAAAAAAGAAAGGCGAGGGTTGTCATAAACTTTATCATGGTAATTAGTTTTATAGCTAGATGCATTGTTTTTTCAAAATGCATAAATCCTTTAAAAAATATTTCTGAAACATTGCGGTGTAACTTTTATTGGAATTGTTTTGCACAAGGATAATAAGGGAATACTATTTGTATAAGGAAGGCTATATAAAATTAAAACCACCTAAAGGGTAAATTTGATTTCTGTGCAGTTATTCAGAAGTGACGACAGGCTTTACAAATACAACTATTAAAATACAAAAAATGAAAAGTAGTATTATTGCAGGCTTTGTATTGTACACATTGGCTCCGTGCGAAAACAATGAAACAAAACCATCAGAAGCAGCAACGGCAAATACAACGGATGGTACAGGTAAAAAAGAATCTGCTGCATCATTTTTGTAGATGGCATTCTAAAAGCAGGATGGCTTTTCGCAAAGCAATTAAGTCCTTGCAATAATTAAAAATGTTGCTGTAGGTTAATTTTCCACTCCGGTTAATTTCGTCGATGAATAGCTCTCTTACATGGCACTCATACAATATCTGTATTATTGTTAAGTGCAGGTCATTTACCATTCTGCCAGTTGGTTGGGTTCGTTTCTTTCATGTTGTAATTTTTTTCTCCTTTTAAAAATGTGATGCTGTACTTATTTTTAA
>JBBAQB010000014.1:19225-31023 GCA_040400515.1 Ferruginibacter sp.
TTCATGTTGTAATTTTTTTCTCCTTTTAAAAATGTGATGCTGTACTTATTTTTAATGCGATACAGGATGTTTTTATGTATTAAAAAGTTAAACGATAACTTATAGCATAGGTTTTGCATAATTAATTTTTAAAATTCAATGCATGGTAAATTCACCTACAACAACTCCTGAAGAAAAGCCGAAAGAAGCATATGAAATAATGCAGGAACAAATAGAAACCGGGTTGAAGGAGCACAACAGATCGGATCTTGGATTGTTTTTATCGTCCTTATCAGCCGGGTTGGAAGTTGGCTTTAGCATTTTAGTAATAGGGATTATTTACACGCTTTTTAAAAGCGAATCAACGCCTGGGCAACTTGCTGTGATGATGGCATTGGTATATCCAATCGGATATGTTTTTGTTATCATCGGCAGGTCAGAATTGTTTACCGAACATACAACGCTCGCCACTATGCCGGTAATGAATGGCCAGGCAACGTTGGGCAGTTTGGCAAAACTCTGGGCAATTGTTTATTTGGGAAACCTTGTAGGCGGTTATATTTTTGGAAGCATTTCCCTGGTTTTTAACGGAGAAATGCATCTGATAGGGAAAGACTTCTTTTACTTTGTGTCGGAAAAAATGGTAAAATATAGTGTAAGCGCTACGTTGATAAGTGGTATAATGGCAGGTTGGTTAATGGGCATGCTTTCGTGGTTGTTGAGTTCGGCGCAGGATACTTTTAGCCGGGTACTAATGATATTTTTAGTAACCTTTTTAATAAGTATTGCAGGTCTTCACCATTGTATAGTTGGCTCCATTGAAGTGTTCATGGCATTTTTTGCAGAAGCCAATCAAATAACATTGGGGCAATTTCTACAGTTTCAGGGTCTTGCTACACTTGGTAATATTATAGGCGGCGTTATTTTGGTAGCGGTTGTGAAGTTTGCACACAGCAAGCGGCATTAGTTATTTGCTTATATGTTTTTCTTGGCTTTACAGTTTATTAAAGTGATGGTTGGTTCAAGTAAATTAAATTTTTCTGTATCATCTCAAGGTAGCTGTAATGTTTTCTTTGTATGTTTTGATCAAAGTCGTATATGTTTTAGGTAGACTGACTTTAGCAAGTATTAATTTTTAAAAAAGCCTTTTCTGTAGTCAGTTGTTCGAATTTAATAGCAGCTAATTGGTTTTCTTTGTAGAGAAAATACCATCAATTACATACTACACAATATGAATGAAACAAAATTTAGCCCATATTGCAATCGGTGTTGACGACTACGACAAAGCAATAGATTTTTATACACATAAATTGCATTTCATTTTAACTGAAGATACTATTTTGGGTGAAACAAAGCTTTGGGTTCTCTTTACAGCAGAAGGATACAGTCAATACCAATTATTGCATTTTACCCGATAAGTACCAAGTGCAGATTGTAAAAAATATAAATCAAAAATGCCGTTACGTAATTAATAATTTTAAAAAATGATGAGTACAATTTTCTCAACAATAATCTATATAATGATGAACCTACTTGTGATATTTAATTTTGCAAAAGAAGCCGACTTAAAAAATTGGTACGTTGTGAATGATACGGTAATGGGTGGAGAATCTGCTGCGAAAATGGGTATCGATGTTGACGGCCACGGTTTATTTGAGGGGCATGTTTCGCTTGAAAGCAACGGAGGCTTTTCATCTATTAGATATGATGCCGGCAAAACGAAGCTTGCCGGTTACAGCAAATTTGTTGTAGTGCTGAAGGGTGATGGAAAAGCTTTTCAGTTTAGGGTAAAAACAAAAAGCAATGATTATTATTCTTATATATTTTCTTTCACAACTACCGGTAACTGGCAAGCGATCGAAATCCCCTTCAACAGTATGGCTCCTTCTTTTAGAGGACGCAGTCTTGATATGGCAAACTTTCCCGGTGATTACCTGGAAGAAATTGGTTTTTTGATAGGCAATAAAAAAGAAGAAGATTTTAAACTTCTCATTGACAATGTCAGCGTACAATAAAATTATTACTCGTTTAGCATTAACGTTAAAAATTAATTTCTTTTTTCTTTGATGAGCAGGTAGCTAAAAAAGAATCGCCCAACGCTTTTGGAGAAGGTTATTTAAAGATCAGATAATAGCAAATTTTATAAAACAAAAAGGGGCACATCTTCGGTAAGTTCCGTCGATAGTGCCCTAGTATTTTTTGCCAATATTTAATTTATGCTTCTGCGGTTTCTTTTAACACAGCTAACATTTCTTTAGCGGCTTCTTCACTACTTGCTGGGTTTTGGCCTGTTATGAGCATTCCGTCTTTTACTACATAAGAACCCCAGTCTGCACCTTTGGAATAGTGACCGCCCTTTGCTTTCAGTTCGTCTTCCAACAGGTAAGGCACTACATCGGTTAATTTTACAGCTTCTTCCTCTGTGTTTGTAAACCCGGTTACTTTTTTACCTTTTACCAAAGGGGCACCATTTTCGTCTTTTACATTAAGCAATGCTGAGGGCGCATGGCAAACTGCTGCTACAGGCTTGCCTGCAGCCCAAAAGTCTTGTATCAATGCGATGGAATTTTCGTCGCTGTAAAGATCCCACAAGGGGCCATGACCACCCGGGTAAAAAACAGCATCAAAATCAGTTGCTTTTACATCAGCCAATACTTTGGTATGCGCTACTTTTTCTTTAAGAGGCTCATCTGCATAATAACGCTTTGTTGCCTCAGTTTGGGCATCTGGCGCCTCGCTTTT
Organism: Ferruginibacter sp.; assembly: GCA_040400515.1. Classification (GTDB taxonomy): domain Bacteria; phylum Bacteroidota; class Bacteroidia; order Chitinophagales; family Chitinophagaceae; genus Ferruginibacter. Next base: position 21,947 of record JBBAQB010000014.1, read on the forward strand.
AGGATCAATTGGTGGCTGCCCACCTTTTGGAGATGCAATTGTTACATCTACTCCCTCATCAACCATTACGTAATAAGGCGCTGCAAACTCTTCCACCCAAAACCCTGTCTTTTCACCGGTATTTCCCAATTCGCTGTGGGACGTTAATACAAATAATATTTTCATGTTCTTATTTTTTAAAATTATAAATTCAATGTAAACAAGTTCAACCTGCTTTGTTTTGAGTGAACAAACAGGATGCCGTTAAAGACTATCATAAGTAGAAATGCGAAATTTTTTGAGTGTTTGCCAACGATGAAATCTTGCTATTAAAATTTCACTAGACCTTTACAATCATTTTGCCGGTATTTTCTCCGCTAAATAAACCGAGTAATGCCTTTGGTAAATTTTCAAAGCCGTGTTCAATTGTTTCGGTAAATTTTAACTTGCCTTCTTTTACCCATTGCGACAGTATTTTTATTCCTTCAGGAAATTGCTCCTGAAAATTGCTTACAATAAAGCCCTGCATTAAAACACTTCGAGTTAGCAACATCGGCTGCAACCTTGGTCCCATAGGCGTTTCCGTGTTGTTGTATAATGCTATTTGTCCGCACAAAGCTATCCTAGCATGGAAGTTAATATTTCTTATAACCGCGTCTGAAATTTCACCACCTACATTATCAAAGTAAACATCTACACCTTTTGGACAGGCTGCCGCAATGGCTTTGTGCATGTCTGTTGTTGTTTTGTAATTGATGGCTTCATCAAAACCAAATTCGTCTCTCAACATTTTTGTTTTCTCTTCTGTGCCGGCAATGCCCACCACATGGCAACCCTGAAGTTTAGCAATTTGCCCAACCACAATGCCTACTGCACCTGCAGCGCCAGATACTACTACCGTTTCGCCGGCTTTTGGCTTGCAAATATGCATTAAACCAAAGTAAGCGGTAAGTCCCGTCATGCCCAAAATACTCATGTAATAACTTGCAGGCGCTGCATCGGCATCAATTTTTCTTAGGTCTTTATCTGTCGCAATAAAATCTTTTTGCCATGGGAGAGTACCAACGACAACATCACCTGTTTTAAAATTATCTGATGTACTGTCTACAACTTTTGCCACTACACTTCCTGCAATGGCTTTGTCAATTTCAAAAGGAGGAGCGTACGACTTGGCATCGTTCATTCTGCCCCGCATGTAAGGATCAACAGAGTAATACATACCTTTTAATAATATTTCTCCGGGTTTTATTTCTGATAGTTCAATGTCTTCTATTCTAAAGTTGCTACTGTCTGGTAAGCCTTTTGGCCTTGCTGCTAATACAATCTGTTGCGTTTTCATTTCTATCTGATTAGTCGGGTTAATGTTCGCAGTTATTTATAATGATATTACTTATCATTTATATCACTGGTTCGTACCAATTTTTTATTTAAAAACTCGTCTATCCCAAGCGATGAGAGTTCTCTGCCGTAGCCACTTTGGTTGGTACCGCCAAAAGGAAGATCCGGTTGCGAGCCTGTGGGATGGTTTATAAATAACATGCCTGTATCAATTCTTTCTGCAAGCTTTTGGCCACGCTCCTCATCTGCAGTAAAAATGGCGCCACCCAATCCAAACCTTGTTGCGTTTGCTACAGCTACTGCTTCGTCTTCAGAATAAACGCGATAAATAGATGCGACGGGGCCAAACAATTCTTCACTATAAGCCACCGCGTCTTTTGGTATATCGGTTAATATAGTTGGCTGCATAAAATAGCCAGGCATATCAAAACGTTTACCGCCGGTAATTAATTTTGCACCGGCGTTCACAGATTTTTCTACCTGTTCTTCTAAATCTTCTAATGCTTTTTTACTGCTGAGTGGGCCAAGCTTTGTTGTTTCCAGCATGGGATCACCAGGTTCCATGTTCTCAATTGTTGCTTTAAATTTTTCGAGAAATTCGTCGTACACTTTGTCCATTACAATAAATCTTTTTGCAGCAGTACAAGCTTGTCCACAATTTTGCATTCTGCCGGTTACGGCCCATCTAACTGTCTTATCTATTTCAGCATCTTCCAATACAATAAAGGGATCGCTGCCACCCAGCTCCAATACAGATTTTTTTAAATTTTTACCGGCTGCTGCTGCTACACTTGCACCTGCGCCTTCGCTCCCTGTAAGAGAAACCCCTTTAATAATAGGGTTGGCAAGAAGGTCATTTATTTTATCGGAGCCAATAAAAAGATTGGTATATAATCCTTGGGGTGCGCCAGCATCTGTAAATAATTTTTCTATAGCCAGTGCGCATTGTGGTACGTTAGATGCGTGTTTAAGTATGATGCAATTGCCCGCCATAATATTTGGAGCTGCAAATCTGGCTACCTGGTAATAGGGAAAGTTCCATGGTTCAATACCCAGTAAAACACCAATGGGTTCTTTTCTAATATATGCTGCACCTACTTTTGGAGCAAGAACAGTATCAGCCATAAAACTTTCTGCATTGGTTGCGTAATATTCGTAAATAGATGCACTCAATTCTACTTCGCCTTTGCTTTCTTTTATTCGTTTTCCCATTTCTGCCGTAATAAGCATTGCCAGTTCATCTGATCTTTCTCGCATAAGGTCTGCAACCTTTTGTATTATTTTCTTTCTTTCATTAAAACCGGTCTTGCGCCAGGTTTCAAAACAAACGGAGGCTTTTTGTAACTTTTCATGTAGCGCCTCTTTACTAATTTCATCGAAGGATTTTACTTCTTTACCCGTAAATGGGTTTATTGTTTTATACGCCATTGTTTTTTTATTTAATGTTTGAACAGTGTTTATTTACAAAGACAGTGCCATTGGGGAAGTGCTTGTGAGATAAAAAAATATTAGCAACAAAAATCGACTGGATGTAAAAATAAAATGGGTATCATGAAGAAAATCAAACGTAAAAATATCAGCAGTGCATTCTATTTAATAGAACGAATTTCTTTGTCTGTAAACATTTAAAAGTTTAAAACAACAGCTTAAAAATAATACCTGGCCTATTATTTTTTCATACAATAGGCCGGTATAGTGGGCACCTGATTTGAATTTAAGAACGATACAGGAATTAACTTTTTTAAAAAGTTATTCTTTTTTAATGGAGTCATTATGACGACAAACGATTGTTAACCTATTTGTAATCGGGAAAAAAAGGAGCCAAAATTGCTGTATTTATTCCAGGTGCTTAATAGTCAAACGGACATGAGGCCGTGGGTATATTTATAAACGCTTTTTATAAAACTGTTATCGCATCGTACGTTACAAGGTTTTTATTTCATCATCATCAACACGCCCATCGTTTCTATTCCATCAAAGAGATTACCAAGTCGAATATTTTCATTTTCTGCATGTTGGTTATTATCATGGTTGGCTATAGGTACTGTTACTGTAGTGGCTTGCAGGTATTTTTCAAACAAAAAAAGTGGAAGGCTACCACCCATTGTGGGCTGTAAAACAATTTGTTCATTGGTAGTAGTTTTTACTGCTGCAATAACACGCTGTATTATTGGTAAGTCCATGGATGTTCGCTGCGCATTCATACCATCTTCACCGGGTGCTACTTTTATAATTTTTGCATATTTACTTCTCTCATCGTCTGTTGGTTCTTTGTTTGTAACATAATAACCCTTTGCTTTGATGTGATCGATTACTTTTTGCTGTTGCCTTTTCCAGTCGTTGCCCAATACCAGTCTAAGATCCAATACGGCCGTTGCATAAGTAGGTATTTGGTTCGAAGCCATTTTGCCTACGTTACCACTTTGCATTCCATTTATATTTAAGGAGGGTAGGTTAATCGCATCACTTAGTGTTAGGCCCTGCATGTCAACATTGGTTATGCCGAGTTCTTTCTTCATTTGCTCATCTACCAACGGTACTTCTTGTAATGCTTTTTTTTCTGATGGTTTTAATGGCGTCACATCATCGTAAAATCCTTTTATAGTTACCCTGCCTTTATCATCTTTCATTGATGCTAATAGTTTTACCAGCATCATAGCAGGGTTGGGTGCCCAGTTGCCATAGTGACCGCTGTGTAATGGTCGCTTAGACGCATACACGGTAAGGTCGAGGTGTGTATCGCCCCTAACACCAAATACAATTTGTTTTTTGCCTGATTGGTGCACTGGTCCATCGCATATAATCCAAAGGTCAGATTGAAGGAGCGTTTTATATTTTTCGAGTACCTCGTTAAGGTGTGTAGAACCAGCCTCTTCTTCGCCCTCAAAGAAAAATTTAATATTGCAGCTCGGTGTTAAACCACTTTTATTGATGGCGGTATAAGCATTTAAAATAGCGCTTATTCCTGCTTTGTCGTCAGATGCGCTGCGGGCATATATTCTCCAGTCTTTATTGTATTTGTCATCTAACGGGAATGGAATGCTACTCCCATTTTTATCTATTGCATTGGTAAATAATGTTGGCTGAAAAGGTTCCAGCCCCTTTGCCCATTGGGCGGGGTTTACGGGCTGCCCATCGTAATGTGCATAAAAAATAACGGTTTGTTTCGCACCCGGCACCATTACTTCACCATAAATAACAGGTGGCGCACCGGCGGTAGTTGTATTTAAAAGCTGTACTTTTTCTATACCTCTTTTATTCATCATGGCCATAATAAATGCGGCTGTCTTTTGTTGTCCTGCCGCATCTGCCGCAATATTTGGTATGGTAAGAAATTGAGAAAATTCATTCACCATGCTGCCGGCATTTTCTTTGCTGTAGTTTCTTATTGTAATTACTTCGGGTGATTGCGCTGAAGCCAGTTGACCAATTGATGACAACAGGATTGATATGAAAAAGAGTTGTTTCATTACATTATTTTACTAGGTTAAGTTTTATCCATTACAATTTATGGTATTAAAGAATGCGATAGCTTTTAGGTGTATAGCTTTCGTGTGATTTATTTTTAAATACTAAGTTTTAGTGATGAAAGAAATCGTCATTTATGTGTTTGGCTACGCCTGAAAATAATAGTTCAAATCATCTTTTGCCAATTGCCATTTCCCTGTAACTCGATTTAAATGGCTATAATTAATTTTTTTTTTCCACTTCACGATAGTAAATCTTACACTAGCCCATATATGCAGCTAAGCAATAGTGAGGAACGGTATCTACCGTAAGGACGGCACAAGTAGTGCCGAAGATGCAAAACGATTTTTTACTTTGTATGTACAATAGTATGCCATGCAGAAAGCGGTCGCACAAAGGTCATACCTCATTTCTGCTAGGATCTGCATTTCTAGTTTTTGAAAAATAAATCTATTAACTTTTATTAAACTGATTGTTCTTAACCCATTTCATCCGCAAGTTGCCAAATCTCTTTGTTTTTAAAAACAGCAACCTTGCTTGTATTTTTCTTTACAGCAGCAATCATTGCCTGTGCCAACATGCTGGTGGCGATAGGTTTTAGAGAAAGTAAAAGACCTATTTTATTAAATAGTTGAAAAAGCGATATGCCTATTTTTTCTCCCAGCCTATCACTGTTCTCCCTTATTAATATTGGCGGATTAAAAATAGAAAGATGTGTAAACTCTAATTTCATTATTGCATCTTCTAATTGCCCTTTCATTTTAGTATAAAAAACACCAGACTTGGCTGAAGCACCTTGAGATGAAACCAACACATAGTTTTCAACGTTATTTTCTTTGGCCGCTTTTGCAAATTCATACTGGTAATCATAATCTATTTTCCATTGTGCTGCTTTACTGCCTGCGGCTTTTAGCGTGGTACCCAGGCAGGAAAACAATACATCGCCTTTTACCAAATGTTTCCATTGTTCGCTCTTATCAAAATCGATTACGTGTACCGTTAATTTTTCATGTTTAATAGCTATGTCTCGGCGCACAAATACATCTACTTTATTAAATGAAGTATCTTTTAGTAACAACCCCAATAAATCGTTGCCTGTGGCGCCTGTAGCACCAACTATCATTGCATGTTTTAAAGTATTATCGGACGATATTTTATTTTCTACATTGTTTGTTTGCATTTGCTAAAGCTACCAAAATTATAATACTTGAAATGTTACTGGCGTTGGGGTTCGTGGTGCACGAAACTTTACCGATGAAATAAACTCAATAATTTTAAAAAGTCATTGTTTGGGGTTGAATAAATTTCTAAGAAAGGTTACGCTGGTTTTTCGCGAGCACAAACCAAGGCTGAGTAACACCAAAAACTAGGAATTAATAATTTATTTTAAACTCATCCAAGTTCGGGATAAATTGTTTTGGTCTTTTTAATTCATGGTCATAAACAGTTTTGCTTAATAACTTCATGAATGGATATCCGATTGTTTCAAAATCATATTTATCGTCGTTAAATACCTGGTCTTTGTTTGAAAGAATCGTTGCACTCAGCATAAATTCTACTTTGTTTTCAAAATCTACAAAATAAGCAACATCGGTTAAATAGCCGTATGCTAATCCTGATTTGTTAAAGCAGCGAATATGGTTGTAAGCAGGCGTTGTTGCCAGCCCTTCCATTAAAAACTTAACATCTCTGTCAGGGTTTTCCTGTGCCGAATATTTGTGAACCAATCCTTCTCTTGGAAATGCACTCATTGATCTTAACAAAAATTTCCTGTCATTTTCATCAATTGCAAATCGTGATGGTTTGTTTACCTCAGGAAAGAGGCACGCCTGAAGCATTTTATTTAGATCAGCCAATTGCAACCTGTTTTTGTAAGTAAAATTAAATGGGGCATCTACCAGTTTGCCGTCGCTGTAATATCCTTTACCTAATTTAATTTCCGGTTCTTTGTAGGTTGCTTTACTTAATTGTTCCGCCTGGTTATATAACACATTACCATTGGCATCAATAAATTTAATGGCATTGGTCTGCCTGTTTTGTGCGTCGGTTAGTGCAACACTCAAACGATGCCGAATGGCTACATCATTGTATCCCTTCTTATTTAATTTCTGATGTATATATTCAGGTCCTACAAATTCGTACAACCGGTTAAACGCTTCGTTATCACTTACCAAAAATATTTCTTCTACATACTTGGCAATACTTCCTGCTGAGTCAAACGTATAAAACGGGGCTTGCCCATTTATAGAAGGCTGCGTGTTGGTTTCGGTATTTCTGTCAATCTTAAATTTTTTAAGGTCACGCAATTTTTCTAAGGCCAAAAAAGCCACGGGCATTTTTACCGTGCTTGCCGGATAAAAATACCTGACAGGATTTACATTAAAATCATACGATGTAAATGTGGGTGCATTGTTTTTGTCTCTATCTATTTTGGTGTAAATAACCTGAATATTTAAACTGTCTTTTTCTGCAATAAACGCCTGCAGCGAAGCATTTGTTTTAAAAAGACTGTCCAAGAATTGATCGTTCATAACGATGGTTTTTGCTGATTGTTTGGTTGCACTACAAGCCATTAAAAAAACAGTTAACGATAGGGCGATGTATTTTCCGCATGTCAATGCATTTAGTTTTACCAATTTCATTTGGGGCATTTAAGTATTTGATGAAGATAAAAATTATTCATTAAAAAGGAATATAGCTTTTGCATTTTTGCTGCTGAGGTATCCTCATTAGCATTTACAATGAAGCCTTTGTGCGGATAAGAAAGAGTATTTTAATCTGTGAATCATTGGCCATGGTTACACAAACAAAAGGCTTCCTTTCGCAGGGCAGGTATGCAGTAGAACAAAAGTGCGGAAGGGTAGCTGTATGGCTAATTTAAGAAGGTGTTTTGTTAAGGATGCATAATAATATCACCGCACAGAAAGGCAACGTACAATGGCCACGCCTCATTTCTGCTCGAGTCTGCATCTCTTCGCTATTATGAGTTATTAACACGTTTTAAAAATTAAATCGCAGCTATTAAAACTTTAATAGGAATTACTATGAGGATAAACTTTTCATATCTTTATTTTGAAATATGCTAAACTTAAAACATCGCACTCTCATTATTTACTAACGTAATTTTTTTTTCTTAACCAAACTGTAAAAGTATTTTTATGAGAAAAATTTTTCATGGCTTAATAGCCACAATTATTATTGTATGTTTTTTTACATCTTGCGGAAGCACGAAGAGCGCTGCAAAAAGAATAACAATTGAATCTGGCGAACTACCCCTGGATATGGCTACGGAAGACTTTACCATCATTGGTATATTACACGATAAAAAAAGTTACGATAAATGGGTAGAGAAAGATTTTGCCGCCTACCCTGGCAAATCTGTTACAAGTACTATGGAAGAAGTGTACAAAACTTACCGTGATGTGAAAAAATATCGATACCTGATGGATGGCGTAATGAAGAGTGAAAAATTCAGTACAACAGACGAAAAAGGCAGGCAGTCTTATACAACCACCACCAGCTATCGATATTATATTCTGGACAGAAAAACAGGCAAAACATACAGAAGGAAAGATGATTCAAGTTTTTTCTCCAAAGAAATGATTGCTTATTTAAAAGCTATTGATGCAGTGAGAAAAAAATAAAATGCAAGAAAAAAATAAATGGCGGCTAATCCATTGTACAGGCCAGCAACTAAGTTTATTTGCAAATTCGAATTATAAAGAATATGTGAAATGTCCGCCTAGGCTCTTGTCTCCACGAGACCTTCGCTTCTATAAAAGTTGAGAAAAGATACATCACCCAAAGGCTGCCGGATTGCAGCGGCACCGGAGCAAAGCGGAGGTACAGCGAAAAGCCGGGACAAGTGCTGAAACATGTTCTAAAGCCGAAAGCCCCAAATTTTCAAATCACTTCCTTTAATGGTCGTCAACTAAATGCAATCTCAACCACCCCGTCCGCCTCTGGCGGACACCCCTCCAAGGAGGGGAATTTACAGCCCCAACCCTAAATCAATTTATCTGGCGTAATCGGCAATTCCCTTACACGTTTGCCGGTGCCATTGAATACGGCATTTGCAAGTGCGGCGGCAAAACCTACGAGCGCAATTTCGCCCATACCTTTTGCGCCGATGGGGTTTAAAATAAAGTCAGGCTTGTTTACAAAGAGGGCTTCAATATGTGGTACATCTGCCTGCACGGGCACATGGTAGTCTGCAAAATTATTGTTTACCCAACGGCCATAGCGGTTGTCTATTACACCTTCTTCCATCATGGCCATACCAATGCCGCCTA
>JBBAQB010000014.1:31123-75745 GCA_040400515.1 Ferruginibacter sp.
CCATAGCGGTTGTCTATTACACCTTCTTCCATCATGGCCATACCAATGCCGCCTACCACACCACCAATCACCTGGCTTTCGGCAGTTTTTGCACTGATTATTTTACCGGCATCTGCAGCTGCTACAGCCTTGTCTATTTTTATAACACCGGTTAATGGGTGCACGAGCACTTTTACAAAATGCACATTGTAAGAAAAAGCTACATACTTTTTCATTTCTTCAGAGCCCTTAGATTCTTCTGTAACTTCCAGCTGGTTAAGGTTGTTCTTTTTTAAAATATCTGTGTAAGAAATTTTCTTTGTACGATCTGATGCGAGCACCACAAAACCATTTTCAAAAACAAAGTCTTTAGGCTCGGGGTTGTGTATGGCTTCTGTATGAAATATAGATTCATTCTTTACCAACTCCGCCAGCTTTTTTTTGAGGGATGCACATACATCAAAAACGGCAGAACCGAGTGTAGACATGGTATTAGAGCCGCCCTGTGTTGGGCCGGGTGGTAGGGTAGAATCACTGAGTTGAAAACTGATTTTATTGGTTGGTATGCCCATGGCATCTGCAGCAACGATCGTCATAGCGGTAGCTGTGCCAGGGCCACTATCGCTTACCGCACTCTGCACAATCAATGTACCATCTACATATATTCTGGCGAGTGCTTTTGCCGTGCCTCGGCCTGCATTGAACACCCCTGTTGCCATGCCATAACCTACCTGCCATTCGCCTTCTTTTAATGTGCCGGGTGTTTGTGGCCGTTTGCTCCAGCCAATTTTATTAGCGCCGAGTTCGTATGCTTCTTTTAAAAACTTCGTAGAGAATGGTTTGTCTGTCTGCGGATCTTTTTCTGCATAATTGCGCAGGCGGAGTTCTATAGGATCGAGGTTTAATTTATGTGCCAGCTCATCTATTGCAGACTCCAAAGCGAATGCACCTGTGGCTTCACCTGGGCCACGCATATAAGTGGGTGTGCTAATGTTGAATGGATGCACCCTGTATTTTGTAATAACATTGGGTGAGGCGTACAACGATTTAGAAACGTTCACCGTGCCTTCGTTGAACTCCTCATACATAGAAGTAATGGAATCTGCCTCATGAGAAATGCCTACGAATTTGCCTTCTGCGGTAGCACCCAAACCGATTCTTTGCAGGGTGTATGGGCGGTAACCAACAAGCGTAAACATTTGCATGCGGGTGAGCATGAGCTTTATAGGGCGACCGGTTTTTTTAGCGCCCATTAATGCAACAATACTGTGTGGCCATGTGCGCAATGCACTGCCAAAACCACCACCTACAAATGGAGCAAATACTTTTACATTTTCTTCTTTTAATTTAAAGGTGGCTGCTATTATGCGCTGGGTAGATTTTACACCCTGCGTTTTTTCGTACACCGTTACTTTATCATCTCCATCCCACATGGCAGTGATGGCGTGCATTTCCATAGGGTTGTGCACTTCTATGGGAACGGTATATGCTGCTTCTACTTTTACCGCTGCAGCTTTGTAAGCCGCTGCATTGCCTCTTATATAATCTTTGTAGCGGGCACCTTCCAAGGCGGTTACGGCTTTGCCTGCTTCAGCAAAATCTGTCTGAAAATCTTCTTTGTTGTACTGTGCTTTTATGAGCGATGCGGCGTAGGTTGCCCGCTCAAAAGTATCTGCAATTACAAGGGCAATGGGCTGCCCGTTAAAGTAAACAGTTGGTCCGTTAAATACCTGCAATGCTTTGCCACCAACAGCAGTTGTAATCGGCTTGCCGCCTACATCGTAACCCGGTACGGTGGGCGCATTTAAATGCGTGATAACGCTTAACACACCGGGTGCTTTTTCTGCACGGGCGGTATCTATTACTGCAATGCTGCCTTTGGTAACGTTGCTGCCTACGAGCACGCCATACGTAATATTTGGTACATCGTGCTCGGCAGCATATTTTGCTTTGCCTGTTACAATATCTCTTCCGGTAACCCGGTCATCATCTTCCAAAAGGTATCCCATAAAAAAAGGTTTATGCTTGTGTAGAAACGGTTGTTAATGCCTGCACGATCGTATTGGGTGCCAGCTTTAATTTAAAATTATTGTGGCCATAGCCTTTGGCATCCTTCATGGCGAGTGCTGCTGCCTGCTTAAAGTTTTTTGCAAAGGTTTTTGTTAGATATCAACCAAATAAGCTCTGTGTTTTTCAAAAGAATTTATCTGTTTTTCAAAAGAAGGTATAAATAATATCAATTCTTCAATTTTGCTGGAAAGGCAGTTAAAGACAACGATAGTAACAGGATATTTTTCTAAATTTTGTTGAAATATTAAATTCTTATCAATTGTTAGCAATATATCAAAGTTATTATCGCTGCAATACGTCATTAGGTTACCATTCTTTATACCACTTAGTTCCAATTCTCTTACAGTGAAAACATCAAAATTGTTTAAATGTTTCTTCAGTCTTTTTGTGACGCACTCATCAAGCAAAATTTTCATTTAAAATATTTGTAGATGATTCAATTAATTTCTGTGACATTTCCAAGACTTTCAATACCTGGCTTTTTTGTACTCCTTCAAAATCTTCCAAAAAAGTTTCAATGCTTTCGCCGGTTTCTAAATAATCAAATAGGTTTTTAATGGGCACTCTTGTGCCAAAAAATACCGGTTTGCCTCCTAAAATTTCAGGATCGATGTTTATTATTTTTCCATCCATAATATTATTTTTTATTACTACAATTTACAACTGTTTATTTAGAGTCTTTCTTGCAGGAAATCTTCTACAAAGGTTTATGCTTGTGTAGAAACGGTTGTTAGTGCCTGCACGATCGTATTGGGTGCCAGCTTTAATTTAAAATTATTGTGGCCATGGCCTTTGGCATCCTTCATGGCAAGAGCTGCTGCCCGCTTAAAATTTTCTGCAGATGGCGCTTTACCTTTTAAAAAATTTTCTGCTGTTGTTAAGCGCCATGGTTTGTGTGCCACGCCGCCCATAGAAAGGCGTACAGCACTTATTTTGCCGCCCTTTACATCAAGCGCAGCGGCTACAGATATTAATGCAAATGCATAAGAAGCACGGTCACGCACTTTTACATATACCGTATTTTTTGCAAGCGCATCATTGTCGGGTATTTCAACTGCGGTGATCATTTCGCCTTTTTGCAACGTATTATCCTTCTCAGGATTTGTGCCTGCCAGCCGATGAAAATCTGCAAATGGAATTCTTCTTTCAGTCTTGCCACTGATGACAACTGTAGCATCTAACGCTATCAATGCAATGCACATATCGCTTGGGTGCACGGCAATGCAATTTTCTGTTGTGCCAAAAATTGCATGCATGCGGTTGTAACCTTTTAAGGCACCGCAACCACTGCCTGCCTTTCTTTTATTGCAGGGCATGGTGGTATCCCAAAAATAACTGCACCTTGTACGCTGCATCATATTACCGCCAACGGTTGCCATATTGCGCAATTGCGGCGATGCGCCTGCATTCAATGCTTTTGCAAGTAAGGGAAACTTTTTTAAGATGAGTTTGCTCTCTGCTACTTCGCTGTTTAAAGCCAATGTGCCAATGCGTACAAAGCCTTTTTGCTGCTCAATCTTTCTTAACGGCAGACCGGTTATATCTAATAATTTTTCAGGTGCTGTTACGCCACGTTTCATCATATCTACCAGGTTGGTGCCGCCTGCAATGATTTGTGCAGTGGCATCTTTGCCCAGGGTATCTGTAACAGCTTTTTGGCTAGAGGGTTTTACGTAATTAAAGTTGATCATAACTTTTATTTTTAGCGATTTGTCGTTTGTGGAGACGTTGTGTTTGTTTTATTTTTCGAAACGTCCCCTACGTGACGAATGCAGAATTTTTAAAAAAATAGGCTTGTATCCCTTTTATTATTCATTCAAAAATTTATACGTGAATTATAAATATAGATGTAAAATTTATCATAGAATTTTCCTATCGATAAACTTAAACAGCCTGATTTACCAATATTTTTAAATTTTATTTCTTGAATCAAATCATTGCCAATTTTTGTTTTAATTTTTTTGAAAGGGTATTGATTCAAATATTTTTTGAAAGAATTATATGCTAACAGCTGATTTGCTTTTGCTTGAAAGGTTATGAAAATCGACACATTTAGAATAAGTAATCCCGAAGTGATTTTGATTGCTCCGATATTTAAAGAACCTTTTTCAAACTTAAACTTTAAAAGTTTATACTTTTCGAAATTATAAGATGTTTCAACTATACTAGAATCATTACCTAAATTAAATCCAATTCTTGGTGGAGCATCTGCAAGAGTTAATTGCTTTAAAGTGTCAAAATAATTTTTTATTTTCAATTCTTCACCATTTAAATTTGCACTAAAAAAAATATTTGAAATTACATTATCTAAATTCTGCGATTTTACACCATGACAAATCGATAATAATAAACCAATTATTAAGATTTTTTTCTTTTGATTTAAAATTTTATAAATTTTTATTTGTATTCCCAAAATGATTTTTTAAAACTTTTTATAAACCGGATGATTTTACCTTTGAAGTTATAATATTCCTACAAAGTTTGTATCGAATACAACTTGGAAAAGGGTTGTTTCTTTTTGTATAGTGCAATCAATTATCACGTCATTAATCGAGCTATTTGCATAAATATTATTAAATAAACTTAGAGTAGTCTTAATTGATGAAATAAAAATTATGATATCTCGGGTGAGTTGCAATTGTAGATCACTGAAAGGAAAAAAACTTAGGTTAGTTGACACATTTCTACCTGAGATTGATGTTAATGTTTTTTTTGTCGGATGATAATAGCTAAATCCAATATAACTTGGCAAATGGCTGATGTGCAATATAACTGAGCCTTCAAGTTCTGATATTTCGATCAATAATTTATTTGTGTGTAAATGTGCGAAAGGAGTTAAATCTCTAACATAATAACCTGAATTTTTAAAATTAAAAATCACCCTTTCCCAATGAGACTTAAAATTTAATTTTGATTCGATAGCACTGTTATATGAGTGATTTGTGCCCGCAGTAAAACTGGGTAAATATTTCGAGTCATAAAATTTTCTTACTTCTGTTTTATATTCAATTAACATAAGATATCAATTACAGGTAGGAGAGTACGTTGCAAAACTAGTATTTGAACTCAGCGAGGGCGAAAGTCTACAGACGGCGTTGGGAATAAAACACTTTAACATTCCCTCTGTCTTTAATCGAAAACTAATTTGTGCAGGAGTAAAAAATGGTATAAAGCATGAAGTAGGATATTCTCCACGTACAATTAGGGCAGCGATGTTAGAGCATCTTACTGAAATTTTTTGAGTTGCAAATTTGCTAAACCGCCAAACATATTTAGAAATTTGGACATCCCAAATTTTCACTATATCACCATCGTCAAATAAGCTTGGAAAAAAATCTTCAATATATTGCAATGCTGTTTTTGGAGGTACATTTGGTCCAAAAGGTGATGGGTATATTACCAAATTCATTGCTGCATCGGTAATGTCGTTAGGTAGACTATAATATGCAGAAAAGTTATTTGTTTGTGCAACGCTAGCTTCAAATTTTAAGCCCATCACGTTTGTTTCCCAATAAGAATTTTGACTCCCTGAAATAAAATTAATGGAGGAAAAACATAATTTATCAAAGGGTGCAACTAAACTCCAACCACCCTGACTACTAGGTGTATTACCACCTCCACCACCGCCACCGCTGCCAGGTTCAACTGACTCGCAGTGAGTTCCGTTTGGTCCACAGCTGCCACCTCCACCTGCAGGTCCGGGGTCTGTAGTATAGCAGTCACGAACAACACATAAAGGGCAGAGGTCACATCCGTTTGCACATTCAGGAGTATCACCATACTCACACCAAGGAGTGGTCCAACAAATCTGATTGTCACGAGATTGAACAGAGTCATCTAATGTCCGGCTAAGGCTCTTTATGTGCTTATGATTTATGGTAAAAGTGAGTTCATCATTCTTTAATATTTTAAGAGTTTTATTACTTTTAAGTGCATCTTTGAAAAACTTGAATAAATTTAGATTAGGGTCAATTGTTTCAGAATTATTTATTATCCATGGTGTGATAACGTTATAATAATAAGTGCCTAATTTCTGTTCAAACTGAACTACAGCTTTAAGTGAATCATTAACATCTGTTATTGGAACTAAGAATAATTTATCATTTATTTGAATACCATTACCCCATTTTAGTTTACCGTATTTTTCATTTATTTTCTTTTTGAGGAGAATATTTCTTTCTACTTTATCGGCAACATTTCTCAGCTCTGTATTTGAGATTTTTAACAGTTCAAATAGTTTGCTTTCTGGCTCGGTGTTTTCAAAAGGAATTTTGCTACATGATTGACAAAGAAAAATAGAAAGAAGAATTATTGAAAAAAGGATTCTTACGATATAATTATTAACTTCTACAGTTATAGTGTTTGGTTTTCTCATACCTTAATTTTATTTATGTTTTTATGATGTTGTGAATATCTAATATTTGTTCTAAAAAATATATTCATCAATTTTAAATTAAAAACCCTTTACAATTTATTTTTTTTAAAGTCGTTCGCCTCCACAATGGCTTCTACAATATTTGGATAAGCGCCGCAGCGGCAAATGTTGCCACTCATGTATTCCCTTATTTCTGCCTCCGTATCTGCATGGCCTTCTCTTACGCAAGCCACTGCACTCATTATTTGTCCGGGTGTGCAATAGCCGCATTGAAAGCCATCATGCTTTATAAATGCTGCCTGCATGGGGTGTAGTTCATCACCTTTTGCAAGTCCTTCGATGGTGGTTATTTTTTTGCCGTTCTGCATTACTGCAAGGCTGAGGCAGCTTAAAACCCTTTGGCCGTTTACGTGTACGGTACAGGCGCCGCACTGACCGTGGTCGCAGCCTTTTTTAGACCCCGTTAGTTTTAACTGCTCCCGCAACATGTCCAGCAGGGTAACACGAGGTTCAACAGAGAGTGTTTGTTGCACACCATTTACTTCGAGCTTTAGGGTCTGCTGTTCAAATGTCTCCGCTATTTTTTCATCTATATTGTCGTTGGCGGCTTTTAAAATCTCAGATGGTATGAGTGCTACTGCAGTGAGTGCGGTTGATATTTTAAAAAACTTTCTGCGGGAGTGGTGAAGGGTTTTGTTGTCGTTGCTGTTTTGAGCCATGCGTGAAAATTATTTGTAGATGAAAATTACGGAAATAGTTTGGAGGTTAGCGGGCAGAAGGGATTTTATTCTGCTAAATAACAGGCGGATTTTCAGCAGTGTTTTTAAGTAGGTAAATAAGAAGAAATAGGATGCACAAGGCCTCCTATTTGTTTTTTATCTACTCTAAAATACTTCGAATAATTTATGCGCAAGTGCTGTAAACCCAGCTATAAAATGAAAATATTGTCTGCTATATTTTTTTTAAATCATTGTACTCTCCCTTGATACTATACCAGCCAAATATCATTAACCCTACCGCTATCGGGGTAAAAATAGTAATAATGATGATCCATGGAATGGGCTTATTGATGTCTTTATCGCCATGGCCAATATTGTTAACAGCACCTGATATTAACAAGAAAATAATGATAGGGGCAATAATGATCCATAAAAAGCCCATCGTTTTTTTAAGTTTATTCATAATCGTTTTTTGTTGAACCACTAAGAACACAAAGTTAAAAACACGATGTTCACTAAGTTTTTGTGTTCTTTGTGAAATCCCTTTGTGTTCCTCGTGGTAATAATTTAATCGCTAATATCTTCATCTTTCTTATTGCTTAGATACAGAGCACCAATTACAAAACACAATGCCGCCACTCCTATTGGATACCAAAGCCCAACCAATGGATCACTGGTAAATGTTGTTGACAAAAGTGTTGCAATAAAAGGTACCAAACCACCAAACACACCATTGCCAATATGGTAGGGCAAACTCATAGACGTATAGCGGATTTTTGCAGGAAACAATTCTACCAAAAAGGCAGCAACTGGTCCATAAACCATGGTTACAAAAATGATCATGATCCAAATAAGAAAAATGAATTTTATTTTGATAGGAGTGGAAAGGGTGATGTCGGAGTAGATAGGCGTTGACTCGTAATTCATAAAAGTGTTACCATCATTATCTTTTGTAAACGGAATATTTGGATCCCTCGCAAATTCGCCAACAAAAATAGAAGTGTCGATTCTTTTTTCTTTAAAACTCATTTCTTTGTATTCAAAAATACCCTCAGTTTTTGTAATAAAAGATAAACTATCGATGCCATTTAATTTTTCTACAATGGTTTTATTTTTTTTGTCATCGGTTTTCAAATTTGATGTATCCTTCACCCACTCCTTTACATCAACACTCCTCAGTAGCTCTCCAAATATTGGCCTGTAAAAAATAACACCCAGTAACATCCCGCTGAGCATGATCCATTTGCGACCAATCTTATCGCTTAAAGCTCCGAATACTAAAAAGAAGGGCGTGGCCAAACCAATGGCCCACAGTAAGATTTCTCTGTTTTGAATAAACTCAATCTTTACGGTATTTTCTAAAAAACTTTGTGCGTAAAACTGGCCCGTGTACCAAATAACGCCTTGCCCCATTACAGCACCAAACAAAGTAAGCAACACCATTTTAAAATTTGCTTTGTTGCCAAAACTTTCTTTTAGTGGGTTTGTGGATGTTTTCTTTTCGTGTTTCAGTTTAGCAAATACAGGCGATTCATTCATTTTTAAACGGATGTAAATAGAAACGCCCACCAACAAAATAGACAACCAAAATGGATAACGCCAGCCGCCCCATTCTGCCGTAAAAGAGGCATCGCTCATGCTGTTTTTTACTAGCATTATTACACCGAGTGCTACAAACAGCCCAAGGGTTGCCGTCGTTTGTATCCATGCTGTAAAATAGCCACGCCTGTGTGTGGGCGCATGCTCAGCAACATAGGTAGCTGCACCACCATATTCGCCACCAAGCGCAAGCCCCTGCACCAAGCGTAAAAATAAAACCAGCAACGGTGCGGCAATGCCAATGGATCTGTAAGAAGGCACCAGCCCAATTAAAAAGGTAGAGCCGCCCATTAAAACAAGCGTGAGTAAAAACGTATATTTTCTGCCAATTAAATCGCCAAGTCTGCCAAAAAATAATGCACCAAACGGCCTAACTAAAAAGCCTGCAGCAAAAATGGCGAGTGTACTCAGCAGTGCAGCAGTATCGTTGCCTTCAGGGAAAAATTGCGAAGCAATCGTTTTGGCCAGCATACCAAAAATATAAAAATCGTACCACTCAATGAGTGTACCGAGCGACGATGAAAAAATTACTTTTCCAATACCCTTTGTATCATTCATTGCCATAAGCCTTTTTAATTTTTGGTAAATCGTAGTTTCTCATTAAGTGCTATAAATATATTAATTTGCTGACGAAGACTTTTACTTTATTTTTTTCCTTCTTTTACAAGGGGAGGTAATTATTGAAAAATAAAACAAGACTGACGGGCTGCGGGACCCGCCTACCGGCAGGCAGGTTGTAGCGCCCGCCCGGATGAACTCCGTTGGAACGGGAATGACCCGGACAGTTGTTGAAACATATTCTTAGGTTAATAGCCGCCAATAAAATAAATATGAAACATCCATATCAAATAAATTCTCTAGAACAATACCACAACGATTATAAAAAAAGCGTAGACGATCCCGAAGGTTTTTGGGGTGCCATAGCAGAAAATTTTCTGTGGCGAAAAAAATGGGGTAAGGTGTTAGGCTGGAATTTTAAAGAACCAAAAATTGAATGGTTTGCGGGCGGTAAGTTAAACATTACTGAAAACTGTATTGACAGACACCTTGCCACCAAAGGCGATGAGCCCGCCATTATTTGGGAGCCAAATAACCCAGATGAAAGAACGAGGATAGTAACTTACAACCGCCTGCACAAAAGGGTTTGCCAGTTTGCGCAGGTGTTGCGAAACAATGGTGTAAAAAAGGGGGATCGTGTTTGTATATATATGGGCATGGTACCCGAGCTTGCATATGCAGTGCTCGGCTGTGCAAGAATTGGTGCCATACATTCTGTAATTTTTGGGGGCTTTAGTGCACAAAGTATTGCAGACAGGCTGGAAGATGCACAGGCGGAATTTATTGTGACCTGTGATGGTGCTTACCGTGGCGAAAAAATAATTCCGCTAAAGGCAGTTATTGACGATGCATTGATAGGAAATAAAATAGTAAAAAAAGTAATTGTGTATACCCGCACCCGCACACCGGTATCAATGCTGAAGGGAAGAGATTTGTGGTGGGAAGATGAAATGGAACATGCAGAAGCACAGCTAGGAGAAGCCCCGCTAGAAAAAAATAAATTCGAAAATTTTCAGGCAGGTGAAGTTCTCCCCTCGGGGGAGGATTTAGGAGGGCCTGTTGTTACCTGGGCTGCCCAAGAGATGGATGCCGAAGACCCACTTTTCATTTTATATACAAGCGGCAGTACCGGTAAACCAAAAGGCGTCGTACATACAGTAGCAGGTTATATGGTTTGGACCAACTACACTTTTATAAATGTGTTTAATTACCAGTCGGGGCAAATACATTTTTGCACAGCAGATATAGGTTGGGTTACCGGGCACAGTTACATTGTGTACGGTCCACTTAGCGCTGGTGCCACTTCGCTCATGTTTGAAGGCATTCCCACTTTCCCTGATGCAGGTAGGTTTTGGGATATTGTAGAAAAACACAAAGTAAATATTTTATACACCGCCCCAACAGCCATTAGGAGTTTGATGAGTTATGGGTTAAAGCCTTTGGAGGCGAAAGATCTTTCTTCGTTGCAGGTTTTGGGCACCGTAGGCGAACCCATAAATGAAGAAGCATGGCATTGGTACGATGAAAATGTCGGCCATAAAAAATGCCCCATTGTAGATACCTGGTGGCAAACAGAAACGGGAGGGTCTTTAATTTCAAACCTTGCGGGCATTACTCCCGCAAAACCAAGTTGGGCTACGTTGCCAATGCCCGGTGTGCAACCAGTATTGGTAGATGAAAACGGAAAGGAAGTCACTGAAAAAGATGAGAGCGGAATTTTAAAAGGCAACCTTTGTATTAAAGCACCATGGCCCGGCATTTTAAGAACCACTTGGGGTGATCATGAACGGTGCAGGATAAATTATTTTGCTACCTACGATGATTTATATTTTACAGGCGATGGCGCTTTAAAAGACAGCGATGGCAATTATAGAATTACAGGCAGGGTAGATGATGTATTGAATATAAGTGGACACAGAATAGGAACTGCTGAAGTGGAGAACGCCATTAACATGCATGCAGGTGTGGTGGAAAGTGCCGTGGTAGGCTATCCGCATGATATAAAAGGTCAGGGAATTTATGCTTATGTAATTTACAACGGTTCGCATGCAGCAGATGAAAAACTTACCCGTTTAGATATTGCTGCAACGGTAGCAAGGGTGATAGGCGCCATTGCAAAGCCAGATAAAATACAATTTGTAACCGGCTTACCCAAAACAAGAAGCGGCAAAATAATGCGTAGAATTTTAAGGAAAATTGCAGAAGGAGAAGTTTCCAATTTGGGCGATACATCTACCTTGCTTGACCCGGGAGTGGTGGGAGAAATAAAAAATGGAAAGCTGTAGTAGGGGCAAATGTTGAAAAAAATGGATAGTTTAGGAAAGAGCAATTTTACATTTAGTTTCTTTCAGATTTCAACAATTGAATGTAATAAAAAAAGGCAGCGATAAATTGCAGAAAATAAAAGAGGCTGTCTCATAATTTTGAGACAGCTTCTTCTGTAAAAATTATTTTTAAGCCAACTTCTTTTTCAAAAAAGTTTAAAAATTTTTATTAAAACGCATAGCCAATACTAATATTTAAGTTGGGTGTTATGCCATATTCGGTTTGGTTACTCCTATAATAATAGCTATTGTTATCTCCATCATATTTATTGTTGAAAAAACCAACGCCGCCACTAATATCTAAACTAAAACCACTTTTATAAACCCATTGTTTACCAAACAAAAATCCTACATCTAGAGAGTTTACTTTGTATGTATTAGTTTTTTGGGTCATTGTTGGTGGAGTGGTAGGTCCTGTATAAATATAATCTGTGTATATCTGCTTGTCATTTAAAACACCATATTTAACCACTAGCGAAAAGTACAATCCTTGGAGGCCCTCTCTACCTTTAGAAATATATTTCCGGTAAGCAAGGCTTAATGCTATACCACCGGTATTTTGAAAGTCATCTTTGTATAACCTGGGCGAAAGGCTTATCTGCAGCGATTGACGATTTGCTACTTTGGTTTCCCAGCTTATATTAAATGGAAATTCATCACCATCAAAAAAAGTATTTGTACCAATTTTTATAATATTGGTATGTGTTGTATTCATTTTTTTACCATTTTGGGCAAATGAGATACTAGTGAAAAAAATGCTTAGGATAAAAAGAGTTGACTTTATAATGTTAGTTTTTTTTGCGAATATATCTCCCCGATATTCATCATGCAAAAGAAAGTTGTTAACACAACGCCAAATAAAAAGTGCTGCTTTTAGCTTTAAAAAATTTTGTTATTTATGGGAAATTATACCGTTTTTATTACTGGTTTATCTAATTACTGTTTTATAATTTTTAAAGTTTCGTTATTAGATAATTTGATAAAATTCTATAAATTTACCCACGAAAGCAGCTAGAAAGTTTACAAACGCTACCCCTTTTTTCTTTCTTTTATAACTTCCATGATCTTCTCTGCATGCTATCTAGAGTTTTCTATGAACAAGCGGTGTGTATCCATTCCCCCACAAATAACACCAGCCAGAAAAATGTTTTTTACATTTGTTTCGTGCGTTGTTTCATCGTAACTCGGGCATTTAATTTCATCTGCACTCAGTTCAATTCCTATTTTTTGTAAAAAAGCAAGATTGGGCCGGTAACCTGTGAGTGCAAGCACCCAGTCATTTTGTAGGGTAACTAAGCCATCGGGGGTTTCAACATCTACTTCTGTTTCTCGTATTTCCTTAATGCTGCTGTTGTAATAAACTTTAATAGAACCTTCTTCCATTCTGTTTATAATATCTGGCCGCACCCAATATTTTACTCTTTTGCCTACTTCTGTGCCACGTATTACCATGGCAATTTCAGACCCTTTGCGCCAGGTTTCGAGTGCTGCATCTATAGCCGAGTTTTGTGCACCAACGACCATCACTTTTTGAAATGCGTGAAAGTGAGGCGCTTTATAGTGGTGTGTTACTTTTTGCAGATTTTGCCCGGTACGTTTAACAAATAGGGTATGTCGTAAAATCCTGTAGAAATGATGATGTGCGCAGCGGTGTATTGTTGCTTATTTATTGCAATGGAGAAGCCCGGTTCGTTTTTTTCAACCTAACTACCTCTTAAAATAAATTTACTTTTTTCTCTTCTTGCTATTTTACATTTTCACTTCAATTATAAAAATGATGTTTATCTACATTTTCCTTTTTTTATTACAGGAAACATACATTAGCTTTGATAGATACCACTTTAAGATAAAATATATACATTATGAAGCAGTTATTATTTGTGAGTGCCGTCTTAATAATACTTGTAGCCTGCAATGATACCAAGCCTGAAAAGGATATGAGCATTGTACCATTAAATGCTGCAACAAATATTGATAGCTCAACAAATACTTCTGTAAAGAATGGTGCTGTTTTACCCCAGCAGATAAATGCCGTACAAAATACCGGTATGCCTCAAACAACAGCAACAACCCCACAAAATATTGTTCCTTCAAACACAGCCCCAGGTATGAATCCACCACACGGCCAGCCGGGGCACCGTTGTGATGTTGCAGACGGAGCGCCTTTAAGTTCTGCACCTGCAAGAGTAGCTACAGCGCCAACGGTACAAGGAAGTACGCCCGTATCACAACCAGTAGCTATGCCTGCAACAAGCGCTCCCAAAACCGTAACGCCAAAAGGGATGAACCCTCCTCATGGCGAGCCAGGGCACAGGTGTGATATTTCTGTGGGAGCTCCATTAACTTCTGCACCTAACCCAACCTCAAAACCAGCTGCAACAACCGGATCTGCAAATATCACCTCTATGCAAGCGCCTGTACAAAATACCCCTCTTGTACCTGCGTTGCAAAATAGTACCATAACACCTGTTGCAAAACCTGCAGCATCTTTTACCGGGAAAGTAAATCCTGCACACGGGCAACCCGGTCACGATTGTAAAGTTGCAGTAGGGCAACCTTTGCCGTAAGCATTAACAAACTTTCACAAAACATTATTGATTAGAATATTTTCTTTCAAAGCACTTGCGATAATTTTAAAAAAAGCAATCTTGCGGATCGTTTGATAATTTATATTATTAAGGGATTTGGAAATCTACTCTTATACACCATGTCTCTCTACATCACATCTCTTAATAGTGGAAGCAACGGCAATTGTTATTATATAGGTAACGATGAAGATGCCGTATTGATAGATGCGGGCCTTAGCTGTAAAGAAACAGAAAGACGCATGAGCAGGCTTGGGTTAAATATAAAAAAGGTGAAGGCTATTTTTGTATCGCACGAGCATATAGATCATGTGCGTGGGCTGGCAGGCCTTGCAGATAAATATGGAATGCCGGTATATGTAACAGATGCAACACGAAATGGTTGCTATCATTTAAAACCCGAATGTGCGCTTTTATTTGAAGCCCATGTTCCTGTAAACATAGGGTCACTCAGTATTACAGGCTTTCCTAAATTTCATGATGCGGCAGATCCGCATAGTTTCAATATTACCTGTAATGGAATAACGGTGGGAGTTTTTACAGATATTGGAGCACCATGCAAAAACTTAATTACATATTTTAAAAAATGCCACGCTGCTTTTTTAGAAGCAAATTATGATGAAGAAATGCTGCGCAATGGCCCTTATCCTTCTTTTTTAAAAGATAGAATTAGCGGCGGGGTTGGGCATCTTAGCAATTCGCAGGCTTTGGAAATCTTTGTAAAAAACAAGCCTCGGTTTATGAGCCATTTATTATTGGCTCATTTATCTAAAGACAACAACTGCCCAAAATTGGTGCAGGGATTGTTTGAAAAAAATGCCGGTGGTACCAGGGTGATGGTGGCGAGCAGGTGCGAAGAGATGGAGGTTATGAAAGTGGCAGGCACTAACAGAACGATCATGCAGAACCGAAAGAAATTACTTGTAGATAAGGATATGCAAATGAGTTTGTTTTAGCACAGAAACTGTTTTATTTCTTTATAATTTTACATAACTATAATGAAAAATGTCTTTTTATTCGTGGCTATATTATATTGCCACTCGACCCTTGCACAAACACCAGAGTCGCTTATACAAAAGGTTCAGGAAAATTATACAGCAGAAAAAATTTATATTCACTACAATAAATTGAGTTACATAGCCGGTGAAACCATTTGGTTTAAAGCATACTTAATGGAAGGATTTTTACCTAGCTCAAAAAGTACGGTAATCAGTGTAGAGCTTATCAATGAATCAGGAAAAGTCTTACAAAAGAAAATATTGTCTGTACATGGCAGTGCTGCAGTAGGTGAATTTGAATTACCAAAAACATTAGAGCAAGGTAGTTATATTGTAAAAGCATATACCAGACATTTAATGAACTTTGGCTTTGAAAGTTTTTATTACCATTCAATAGAAATTTACAATCCATCTAACTCTTCTCAAGAACTTAAAGAAGAAAATGCAACATCACTTTATTTTTTACCCGAAGGAGGAAATTTAGTTGCCAATATAAAAAATGTAGTTGCCTTTAAATGTACCGATAAAAGAGGGTTCCCCATAAATGTAAAAGGAAAAATTATTGACGAAGGAGGTATACAACAAACATCTTTTGAATCTATACATAATGGTATGGGGAAAGTTGAATTTACACCAAAACAATATGAAAAGTATTTTGCAGAATGCCTTATTAATGGCTCTGAAAGCAGAAGGATTCCATTGCCTTTACCTAGCCAACAAGGTATTACATTAAATGTTACAAGCGGCAATAATAAAACCATGTTTATGGTTGACGCCACTACCGTAACAGATGATAATTTACTCCCTGCTTATATTTTAGGTATTGAAGAAAATATGGTCGTTTTTAAAACCGCCTTTCAATCAGTGAGTAAAATAATAAATGGAGAAATTCCTGTAAAACAATTGGCTACGGGAATACTTCAGCTTACCGTTTTTAATAAAAATAATGTTCCACTAGCAGAGAGATTGTTGTTTGTGAATTCGGAAGATTACATAATAAAAGCAGCATTAACAGCAACAAACATAAATTTAACAAAAAGAGGTAAAAATTCTTTTTCATTTAACGTACAGGATTCTGTGCCTGGCTCTTTTTCAGTTGCTGTTACAGAATTTGAAGAAGTAAACACAAGAGCAGATAACATCATCAGCAGGTTTTTAGTAACAAATGATCTTAAAGGATATGTGCACGATCCTTCTTATTATTTTGAAAAGAACGATGCTGAGCACCAGCAAAATTTAGATTTGATAATGCTTACAAATGGTTGGCGAAAATATAGTTGGAAAGAAATACTATCAAATAAATTTCCATCAATGGCTTTCAAGGATCCAAACTTTGTTTCTGCCAAAATCAGAGCCTTTTATCCAAGCAGTGGACTTCCTTTAGTTAATGAAGAAATTGCCGTTACCATTAGTACGAAGGATAAAAAAACAAAATTTTTATTAGAAAAACAGACAGTGTAGGAGACCTTTTACTGAAGGGGCTTTATTTTGAAGATACTGCCACATTTACTTTTCAAAGTAACAGAACACAAAATAAGAAAATAAGTATTGTTCTAAGTTCTCCGCCTATTACAAATCTTTTTGCTATGGCTACAACCATCATTCCAAAAAGCTATTTTGGTATTCTAGATGATAAGGAAAGAAACAATATCCTTAATCGATATACCTTTAATTCACTGAATAATAATTACGGTATTTTACTTGATGAGATAAAGGTTGAAGCAAGAATAGCAAGTGAAAA
The DNA here is from genome assembly GCA_040400515.1 of Ferruginibacter sp. Taxonomy (GTDB): domain Bacteria; phylum Bacteroidota; class Bacteroidia; order Chitinophagales; family Chitinophagaceae; genus Ferruginibacter. Next base: position 48,072 of record JBBAQB010000014.1, read on the forward strand.
AGAGAAATATGAAAAGAAATATGTAACAGCGAGGATGAATAGTATCACTGCAAAAGAAATTGATTTTCTCACTAACCCTTCCAACTCAACACAAAATATTTTTGATTATTTACAGGGAAGAGTTACCGGATTAATCATTAACGGTGCTCCAAACTATACAGTTAATTATAGAAATACAAGATCGTTAATGGGCGGTAACATACCAATGAATATTTTTTTAGAAGAAATTCAAGTTGATGCCGGCCTGGTATCTACTTTAAGAGTACAGGATGTTGCTTTGGTAAGATTATTTCCTAGCGGCGGCACATCAGGTGGTGCCGGGGGATCATTGGCTATTTATACTAAAAGAGGAGATGGAATTGTTCCTGACGTATTTCGGCATTCTACCGCGCAGGTAGCCGGTTTTTCTACAACCAAAGAATTTTTCTCTCCCAATTATGATACAAACGATGAAATTAAAAATGATGAGCGGACAACACTTTATTGGAACCCCTATTTAATTACCTCTGCACAAAACAAATCAATAAATTTTTCTTTTTTCAATTCAGATAAAGCAAAAAAATTCAGAGTAATTATAGAAGGGTTTTTGGAAGATGGAAAATTATTATACATTGAAAAAATAATCGAATAATAATTAAATTTCCTCCAGCATTTTCACCACACCTTCTTTCTTTAAAATTAAGTACCCCAATCTGTCGTTGCTTATGCCCTGCTTTAGTTTGTAACTAAAACTCAGTTGGTCATCTTCTACAGCGGTTTCAAAATAATTGAATGCAATGTTGGGGTGTTTTTTTAGATCATCTCCAATTTCGTATAAGTGGGTAGAAAGGATGAAAATGGAATTTTTTATTTTGAGTAGGCCTTCAATCACAGCACTGCTGCATTTCATGGCATCCTGTACATTGGTGCCTTTAAAAAGTTCGTCTATTAATATGAGCCATTTTTTGCCATCGCTCACTTTTTGCACGGTGGCCTTTATGCGTTGTACCTCGTTAAAAAAATAACTTTCTCCTTTAGCAATGTTATCTATCACATTTATGTTGCTTAGTATACCATCAAAAAAACTAAGCTTCATATGTTGTGCAGGTACGCCCATTCCTGTATGTGCAAGATATACGGCTGTACCACATGCCTTGATAAATGTGCTTTTGCCCGCCATATTTGCACCTGTAAGAAAAAGAAAATTCGACGCCTTGTTTAAGTTTACACTGTACGAAACAGGGTGCGGCAGCATTAAATGATATAATTCATTTGCTTCAAAATAGGGAAGCGTATCTTCCACAAAAGTGGGCATGGTTAGGTTGTATTTATCTGTTGCCATCGCCATGCCGTACCATGCATCTAATTTGCCAAAAATATGGAGTACATCCATACAGGCGCTTTTGTACTTATACCTTATAAAATGTGCAAGTTCTAGCATCTGTGCAGGCGATAGGTCTGAGGCTATTTTGTTTTCTGTAATAATATTTAATACCTCCTTGTCTAACATTCTTCTTGCCTCTTCCAATTGTTTTTTTAAAAGTTGCGGCGTGTCGCTCTGCAGATAAAATGTAATGGCCTGTTTCATTCCCTTTATAAAATCAAAGCAATGCCTCACAGAATATTTTACGAGGGAGTAGTCGTGGCTGTTTAATAGTTTATAACTAAAAGCACTTAGTGCAGTTGGTTTTGCCGGAATAAGATTGATGTTCGATTCAAAAAAACGCTCTACCATTAAGATGGTCCCATTGCTTATAATGCTTGGCCATTTTTCTTTTTTACCGAGTATGTAAAGCAATGTTTGCTGCACGTCATTTATAGCACCAATGCTTGCCAATGGTGATAAGATATTTGTCTTTAATTGCTCCTTACCGCGGCTTGTAGTGGTAAAATTTATTTTATTAAAAATGGAAAATTCTTCCTCTTTATCAAAGATTACAAGGTCGGCTAGCGTTGTTTTATCTATTTCCATAATTTAGATTTAAGACACAAGAATCAAGATACAAGACAAGTAACATAGAAGCTAGAATTTAAGTTCTCTTATATCTTGTGTCTTGTATCTAATGTCTCTTGTCTATCTTTCAAACAAAATTCTTTTCCCTTTATGTGATGCATTTACTATTCCGTTTTCATAAACGAAATGCCCATTCACCATGGTTTTTTCTATTGTGGCCGGGAAAGTGAAATTTTCGAATGGGCTCCAGCCACATTTGTATAAAAGATTTTCTTTTGTAACACTGTACTTTTTATTTAAATCTACCATCACCAAATCTGCAAAATAACCTTCCCTTATAAAACCACGATCCTTTATCATAAAACAATCGGCAACGGCATGGCTCATTTTTTCAGCAATTTTTTCCAAGGTTATTTTTCCTTCTTTGTAATGGTGCAACATTAATTGTAGCCCATGTTGCACGAGTGGTAACCCCGCATGCGCATGTTCATAGGGGCCTTCTTTTTCTAAAACTAAATGAGGTGCATGGTCGGTTGCAATCACATCAAGCCTGTCATCGAGCAGCGCTTCCCACAACGCTTTTTTATTAACCGCAGCTTTTATGGCTGGGTTGCATTTTATTTTGTAGCCCAGTCTTTCATAGTCGTCTGCTGTAAAATGCAGGTGGTGTACACAAACCTCAGCCGTTATTCTTTTTTCTTTTAAAGGAAACATATTGCCAAAAAGTTGCAGTTCCTTTTCAGTAGAAATATGCAGAATGTGCAAACGACTGTTGTATTTTTTGGCAAATTGTATGGCCGTTAACGACGATTCATAACAAGCTTCGTCATTGCGAATCAATGGATGATCTGATGGATCTAAAACAGGCTTACTATTTTTAATGTTTTCGTACTGTTGCTTTATAATCCGCTCATCTTCGCAATGCGTAGCTATTAATAATTCACTGCCGCCAAATATTTTATCGAGGGTTGTATGGTTATTTACCAGCATGTTGCCGGTGCTGCTGCCCATAAAAATTTTCAAGCCGGCTATTTCGTTTTTTAATTCATTTGCCCGCAATGCCTGCTCCGCATTATCGTTGCTTACGCCCATAAAAAAAGAGTAGTTAGCGGCAGAACTGTGCTCGGCAATATCGTACTTATTCTGCAGCAAAGGCAACGTTAATACATTCGGGATTGTATTGGGCATTTCCATAAAACTCGTAGTGCCACCTGCTACGGCAGCTGCACTTTCTGTAGCAATTGTCGCTTTATGGGTAAGACCTGGTTCTCTAAAATGCACCTGGTCATCTATCACCCCCGGAAAAAGATGTTTACTTTCCCCGTGTATTTCTATCACTTTTTCTTTTAAGTTTATGGAAGGAGAAATTTTTTCAATCCTTTCATTTACCACTAACAGGTCGGTGTGGGCTATTTTTCCTTCGTTTACGACAAGTATGTCTTTAAAAAGATACTTTTGCATTCGTTTATTCGTTATAGTATAAATTAAAAAAAATCCAATATTAAATGCAAATTATTAAAAGCTTTTTCAAACTGATTATTTTTGTTTGCCCGCTTGGTGCAGCAGCACAGTCAACTTACTTAAACCAAGGTGCAAAAGAGGCTCGCTTTATTGATAGGCTCGAAATTAAACAGCAGACAAATACAGATCTTAATTTTTCTACTTTGCGCCCATTTAACCGGAAATATATTGTAAGAGAAGCAACTTTTCTTGATAGTGCACGCATGGGTTATAAAGATTCTACAGGGGTAGATAAATACAAAGAATGGACAGACCTCGGCCTCACAGATGTAGATGAATACAACCTGCAAAGTTTGCTGATGAACAACAGCGAATGGGTTACTACATCCAAAGAAAACTTTCTAAGCAAAAAGCCATTGCTCAATTCTTTTTATAAAACGAAAGCTAATTTTTTAGAGGTAAACAATAAAGATCTTTTTCTTGCAATTAACCCAGTGTTGCAAATACACCAGGCCGTGGAGCCGGGCTACGATGAAGGGATTTTCTTAAACTCCCGTGGGGTAAATGTGCGGGGATTGATAGGTAAAAAAGTAGGTTTCTCTTCTTACATTACCGATAACCAGGAAAGAGGGCCAAGATTTTTTCAGCAACAGGTTAATAATTTTAAGGCAGTGCCCGGGGTTGGCTTTTATAAAACATTTAAGAAAACAGGTGTCGATTATTTTGATGCAAGAGGCTATTTAACTTTTAATGCTGCAAAGTTTATCGACTTTCAAATAGGGTACGACAAAAACTTTATAGGCAATGGTTACAGAAGTTTATTTTTAAGCGATTGGGGCAACAGTTATCTGTTTACAAAAATAAATACCAAGGTGTGGAAATTTAACTACCAAAATATTTTTATGGAGTTGATGCCACAGTTTACAAAAACGGGGGATACTTTGCTCGACAGAAAATATGCTGCTATGCATCATTTAAGTATGAACGTTACAAAATGGTTGAACATCGGTTTATTTGAAGGTGTTATTTTTGGAAGAAAGAATCGTTTTGATTTTCAATATTTAAATCCGGTTATATTTTACAGGCATATTGAAGGTTCCATTGGCAGCCCCGATAATGCCGTGGCCGGGTTGGATTTTAAAGCAAACGTTGCACATAGGTTGCAGTTTTACGGACAGTTTTTGCTCGATGAGTTTATCTTATCGCAGGTAAAGAACAACCCAACGAGTTGGGTAAATAAATTTGGCATACAGGCAGGTGTAAAATATGTTGATGCCTTTGGTGTTAAAAATCTTGATCTGCAGGGAGAAGTAAACAGGGTGAGGCCATTTACTTATTCTCATTACAGCAACGTTTCTAACTATACACATTATAATCAACCATTGGCACACCCACTCGGTGCAAACTTTCAGGAGTTTATCGGTATAGCCCATTACCAGCCATCGCCCAAATGGACAATAGATGCAAGGGCAATATATTATTACCAGGGGCTGGATTCTGCAGGAAGAAACTTTGGATCGAATATTTTTAAAAATTATACAACCAGGACAGGCGATTTGGGCTACAAAGTTGGGGGTGGTGCAAAGGCAACTTGTTTTAATGGCAACATGTTGATTTCGTACGAGCTTAAACAGAATTTGTTTTTAGATGCCTCTTTGCAACACAGAACGTATAAGATAGATGGCCAGTCAGGTAACAGCAATACCACATTGGTAACTGCCGGCATAAGGTTAAATATGTTTAAGAGGGTGTATGATTTTTAAACGAAAATGTTTTTAAAAAAAGAGGCAATTGTTTTATACGGTTGCCTCTTTTTTTTGCTCGTCTATTGTGGAGAAGGGAGCTATTTTAAGCCATTACTATCCTAAGAGTTTAGCGAAGCGGTTCTAAGGATTTTTAATAAATAAGAGACTTTGTCTCGTTTCCCCTGCCCAAAATAATGACATTTTGCAGTTTTTAACCCTTCGCAAAAGGCAGGAGTTTAAACTTATCCACATTTCAAATTTATTGACTTATGTCAAGAGGGTACGTAAATAACCAACCGACCTTACGAAAATAAAACCAATTTAAAAAACTTTTTAAAAACAAACAGTATGAAAAAAAACTACAGTATTTGGCTATCGCTAATAGCTCTATTAAGCATTTTTGCTGCCTGCAAAAAAGATAAAACAGAGGAAGAACAACTGCCTCCCATTACACAAACAGGGGCGAATACTTTTGGGTGCTTAATAAACGGAAAAATTTATATTCCAAAGGGTTTTCAACAAAACAAGCCCAATTTTAATATAATAGTAGATCCCGGGTTTCAAGGCAATTTAGACTTGCGAACTTTCAGAATTGAAAATGAAATTCAAAGTGCATTTGGTTTTAGTTCATTTAATATTGATTCTGCTTCCACTTACAATTTAGATACTAGTCAAGTTTTTCCTTATTTTAGTAAAGACATAAACAGCCCTGTTTGTTATTTCACATCTTCCAACGCTAATTATCATAAAGGAGTACTAATTATTACACGATATGATTTAACAAATCGAATCATTTCTGGCGAATTTAACTTTAAACTTTTTGACCCTTCTATTTCTTGTGACACTATACGAATTACCGAAGGGAGATTCGATAAACAATTTTAAATATATAAACCTCCTAGTATGAAGAAAATTTTAATGATTATCTGCATAGTTACATCTATAAATGTACAGGCGCAAATTCAAACAGATACAATTGGGCGTGGCAATCTTGCAACCCTCTTCCAAAATTTATGTGCTGCTAATATACCTACCGGTTACTTGATGGAATGGGGAACCGATATGACTGATAAAGATGATTTGAATGGGCTAATAACAGACAGCAACTTTGTAAATAACATCGATATTATACGCATGGTTTACGCTGATATTTACAGTGCAAAGTTTGCGGCTAATGCTCAAAGCATGTTTTCGCCAGATTCACTTAACAATTTGATAGATTCAACACCGGTGCTTTCAGAAGGTGTGCCAACTTAGTAATGGTTTACGGGCAATATGCCAACCCCAACCCCAACAGCATAAACAATGGGTGGCTAATTTACAACAGAGGTCGCCTAACAGAAACCGGCACCAGCAGCCCTTACAATACCCAACAGGTGTGGGCTGCATACCCAACGGAGGCCATCTATCAAAATACCGTAACCTTTCAATATCTACCGTCTCTTTTTATTACAAACACTGTCGCAAATATCACTGCTCTATCTATTGACTTTGGCAATGGCTATACACTTGTAGCCCCCAACAGCAGTATTAGTAATACCTACACAGATAGCAGCGGTTATAAAATAATAAAAATTAAGGCACTACTTAGCAATGGTGAACAGATGGAAACACAGATGGTAGTGCAGGTAGAGGTGGATGCCGCTGGTGGAAGCGCAAACCGATATAGCCCTGCCGATTTAGAACAGCCTGATTTTATAGTACCTAGGTTAAATGGAGTACATGCAGGATGCCGTGTGTTTTTAAGGCGAAGTGTTGCTACCCCTGCCAATCAAATATTAAAACCATTCATTGTGGTGGAAGGGTTGGATATAAGTACGGCAGTACCTAAACTTGCAACGAATTATCAAATAAATAAATTGTTAATTGAAATTAATCCCATCCAGTTTCCAGGAACTAGTCTTTCATTTACAGATCACCTAGACAACATTGCAAACTACGATTTCATTTTTGTAGATTGGAACAACGGAGTAGGCGATATACCTGGCAACGCGGTTGCATTGGAATCTGTATTGGATTGGGTAAATGCAGTAAAGGCCGCTAGTGGAAGCACGCAGCAAAACGTAATAATGGGTATAAGCATGGGCGGGCTTATCAGCCGTTATTGTTTGGCAAATATGGTAAAGCGTACCCCTCGCAAACCCACAGGCACAAGGCTACTACTTACCATGGATAGCCCACACCAAGGCTCCTATATACCGCTTGCTTTTCAACATGTTGCTATGGCATTGCCTGAAGCAAGGGGTCCTTTATTTTTACGACTGGGAACAATAATAAAAAATCTTGATCGCATTAAATACGATGTATTACAATCTCCGGCAGCACAGCAGCAGTTAAAACTGCTGGTTACCGATGATAATGGAAGTGTGGCGGCCAATACCTTCTTAAATTCCGTTTATCGACCAATGATAAGTTTTACTAACCCTGCGGTGCAGCCGGAATATGATTTTAGAGCGGTAAGCAATGGAAGCCAGTGTGGAATTCCGGTATTACAACCCGGCGATAACTTAGCAACGGGCAATGCAAGTATTGACTTTAGCAGGGCAATACTGTTGGCACAAGTATTAACAGGAACTCCTTTGATCGTTACCAAATTTAAATACCGTGCAGATATTGTAGCAAAATCTCTTACAGGCAGCAGTAGTCACCAAATAATTGATTTCCGTTTGCGCAGGCTTGCGAAACTTTTTTTCTTTATTCCGGTCAATCGCACACTTGTACACGTACTACAAAATGAGCCTTCTTTTAATTCCACACCTTGGGAATCATTACCCGGTGGCACAGTTAATATGGGTGAAAGAACAAATAATAATGGTGATGGTCCAAAAACATTTTTTGGAAAGATATTGAAGGACATTTTAGATTTTCTTATTCCCGTAGAAAATGAGATAGTATTTGCACCGGCATTTGGATTTGTACCAACCACGAGTGCGCTTGATATTCAAAACGCACCCTCTCAAAATGGGCAATATATTTTTCCGGTACAAGGGCAAAATGGCTCTACCGCTTCAAGCTATATTGCGCAAGAATTTCTTAATGGCCAAGGGGGCTTTAACGTAAACCATACAGATTTCACCGCTCGTAATGCTCAGTGGATTTTTAGGGAAATGGAAAACATACCACAAGACATTAATTGTACTTATGATTGTCCTTTAGCTTATAACACAACTATTAGCGGCCCTGATTTAATATGTACTAACTCAAATTATACAATCAACAACCTTAATAGTCTTGAGGTAGCAGGGCTTAGCGTTTTGCCAACTAATTTTGCTACTGTTACATTAAATCCTAACAATACTTTTACTGTGGTAGCTATACCCAACCAATCTGGTTTTGTAACAATCAGTCTTGTTGTACGGATACCTCGATGTAATGCCGCTCCACCCATTACCAAACAAATTTTTGTAGGAAAGCCACTTGCGGTAAATAGCATTGAAGAGTTTAACGAAACAACTAGCGATTGCTCAATTATAAAAAAAATACGCTTAGTATCTCCGAACGTGGGCACTAGTTACACTTGGCAAAGCACCTGTGTGCTACCAACAGCCGGCCCGCTTTTAAATAAAGGTGGTGGAGTTACAAGAACAATATTTCAAATAAACCCTTGCGCTGATGATATTACCGGGCAGTTTACAACAAGGGTAGATGCTACAAATGGCTGCGGCACCACGCAGGGCACGCTTGTAAAAACGATTAATTTTAATAACATAATTGAGCAAGATCAGGCCTGCTTAAACCCAATTACGAGTAGCAATAACAATTATTTTATTGTGGCCTCGCCTAATCCTGTAACAAGCTATAGTACCATTAGCCTAAAGTTTTTGCCTCCGCCCAACCACACAGGTCCAAACCCGAGTATTTACATGGTAAAATTGTGGGTATTTAATAATAGTAATCAAATGATACATTCAGTTCAATTAAGTAATGCTTCTCAGTATGTATTAAACACTTCTTCGTACACACTCGGCTTTTACAGAATACTTGTGCAAAGTGCAACCGGTGAGTGGTTACACGCTACACTGGTTAAGTAAAAGAATATTTGCTTAAGAAGGAAAATAGCGATCAGGCTTGTACTGTAAGTCATGCTAGTAAAAGCATGGCTTTTTTATTCTACAGTAAGAGAAAAAGTAATAGAACGGGAGTTTATTTTCTCAATGGTATTGGCGTATTTAAGCACATCGTTTTTTGTTAAAACATTTTTGAGACCATAACTTATTTTAAGCTCGGGAGTAAGCACAAACACCGGAAAATAAATGTGAAAACCAATACCGGCTTCTGCTGCGTAATCGAGTTTTTGCAGGGTGATCTGGTCTTCTGTATTTTTTTTGCCTGAGTTGGCAGCAAGGTCATAATCAACTCTTGCTCCTACCATCATAAACACTTTTAAGTTGTCGATACGGTCGCTTGAAAACTTTAGTTGTAAAGGTAGTGCAAGCGTAATTCCCTGTACTTTTTTTGTAACAAGGGTATCTTCCAATCTTGTAATATCGGGTGTTTTTAAAGTATATTGAAATACCTTTTCGGTAAATATTAAATTGATAGGGTAGGTACGCACGTCAAAATGATTGCTTAAGCTCAAATTTACTAGACCTGCAAGGTTAATACCTGTGCTGTTAATACTTTCAATCACATTTATACTGTCAAAAGCTAAAAACCTTTTACTGTGCAAAATATTATAATGCGATCTGTTTACGCCAAGGTTAATCCCAAAATGAAATCGTTCATCATCGTGGTCAAGCAGGTTTTGTTCATACCCTATCTGCGCTTTTCCCATAAATGGAATTAAAAAAGCAAACAGTAAAATAAAATTTATTTTGTTCCGCAATAGATGCTGCATATACCTAGGCTGAGTGGTTTGTTTACAATATTTGTATACCCTACTTTTTCAAGTATGTCGGTAAAGTTTTTTCCCTCAGGAAATTTTTGTATAGATGCATCCAGATAGGCGTAAGCGTTTTTATTTTTAGAAAATATTTTTGCAATATTAGGTGATACGGATTTCATATAAAAATTATAAAATCCTTTAATGATCGGTTTTTTAGGTCGGCTAAATTCTAATACGACAAGTCTTCCGCCCGGGCGTAACACCCGCAAAATTTCTGATAGCCCTTTTTCCAGTTGCTGAAAATTCCTCACACCAAAAGACACTGTTACTGCATCAAAACTGTTGTCAGGGTATTGAATATCAGCACTATCACCATTGTACAACTGTATAACGGCATCGAGGCCTTTTTCTTTTATTTTTCTTCTTCCAATCTCTAGCATGCCATCGCTTATATCAATTCCTGTAATGGCTGCAGGTTTTAATATTTTTTCGGTCATCAAAGCTACATCTGCCGTGCCCGTTGCCACGTCCAGCACATTTTTAGGATGAAGCTCTTTTAAATACCCAATTGCCTTCCTGCGCCACCTCACATCTATTCCTGCACTTAAAAACCTGTTTAAAAAATCGTAACGGTGAGCAATACTGTCAAACATATCAGCCACCTGGTTCTTTTTACTTTCTTCAGAATCTTTGTACGGTACAATGCTGTCGTGTTCAAATTTTGTCATGGTTGTTGCAAATATAAGTCGTTTAAAACAGCCTATAAACACATGTATTAATTTTTGATGCACATATAAAGTTAAATTTGCGCCATATCTAACCTTAAATAATGCGAATAAAGAAAGCAACATACGTAATAAGCAGCCCCGATTACGAAAAATGCCCGGCGCCTGACCGACCTGAATATGCTTTTATAGGGCGTAGCAATGTGGGGAAATCTTCCTTAATAAATATGCTTTGCAACAACGATAAATTGGCTAAAACTTCTGGTTCGCCAGGTAAAACACAGCTTTTAAACCATTTTGAAATTGTGAGTAATAGTGGGGAAGAAGGGAAAAAACTGGTGTTGGATAAGAAATGGTACCTCGTAGATTTACCGGGTTATGGTTTTGCCAAAGTAAGTATACGAAGTAGAAGAAAATGGGAACAGATGATAGAAAATTATCTGCGCAAGCGTGAAAATCTTTCTCATTTATTTGTATTGATTGACGCTCGCCACAGTCCGCAAAAAATAGACCTGGAATTTTTAGAGAATTTAAAATCGTGGAATATCTCATTTAGTCTCGCATTTACAAAAAGCGATAAAGAAAACCAGCGAATTGTAAGCAAAAATGTAAAAGACTTTTTAAATGCTATGAAACAAACCTGGCAGTTTTTGCCAAGGCACTTTGTAACCAGCGCCGTAAAAAAAGCGGGTAAGCAAAAAATACTTGATTTTATTAGCGAGACAAATGAAGAGTTGATGGAGAAGAAATAGACACAAGACACAAGATGTGAGACACAAGACGCAAGATGTTAGACACAAGACGCAAGATGTTAGACACAAGACACAAGATGTTTGTACGTCCCTGATATAGGTTGACCACAAACGTCAATTTATATGAGGTCAAAAGTAACCGAAATTCGTAAACAACGTCAGTTTAGCGAAGAATTTAAAAAAAGTATTGTAGATACTTATGAGCGTGGGGAATTTAGTGTTTTGCAGCTATCGAAATTGTATGGTATCGGAAATCCTACTATTTACAACTGGATATATAAATTTTCTACTTTTAATGAAAAAGGCTGTAGAATTGTAGAAATGAAAGACAGCCAAGAGAATAAATTGAAGGAGTTATCCAACAAAGTAAAAGAGCTTGAGCAGATAGTAGGACAAAAGCAAATAGCTATAGATTATTTAGAGAAAATGATAGAATTGGCAAAGAAGGATTTAAATATTGATTTAAAAAAAAATTACAATTCGAAACCCTCAGCTGGTTCAAATGTAACAAAGAAAAACTAGCTTATTCGCTCAATAAAGTTTACAAATATGTAGGTATAAGTAAGCAGGCAATAGATCAATATTATAAAAGACAAGAGGTATTTGACAAGAAGGTAATTTGCTTATTAAGGGAAGTAGAAGAGTTAAGACGGGATCATCCGGGCTGCGGTTTAGAAAAAATGTATTACAGTTTAAATCCGGATTTTTTAGGTAGGGACAGATTTATAGAACTCTTTATGGAACTAGGTTTTAGGCTAAAAAAAAGAATTAATTATAAGCGTACGACCTATTCTGTAGCTTCCAAATATAAGAACTTAATAAAAGGGCTGGTTATAAGTAATCCTTCCATAGTTTGGCAAACAGACATTACTTATTACGATGTAAATAATAAATTTTATTATGTTGTTTTTATCATTGATGTATACACAAAAATAATTGTAGGTTATGAGGTATCAGACAATATGAGAGCAACGGCCAACATGAGAGCAATGCAGATGGCTTTAGATAATTACAAGGCCCCATTGATACATCATTCTGATAGAGGTGGGCAATATATTTATGGTGATTACATTCAATTATTAAAAGATAATAAATGTAAAATAAGCATGTCAAAATCATCACAGGATAATGCTTATGCAGAAAGAATAAACAGAACAATTAAAGAGGAGTATTTAGATCATTGGAAACCATCAGATTTTACAACATTGAAGAAGGATACAAAGAAAGTAGTAGAAAATTATAATAATAAAAGAATACACAATAACTTGGAGCGGATGAAACCCACAGCGTTTTATCAAACTTGGAATCAAACAAAAAAAATGAATAGAAAAGTGATTACTATTTTTAATAATGAAATTTAATAAAAACGGTCAATGCTATTCAGGGATTTACAGCTACACGTCTGACATAATGATACGAGAAAGAAGATTTGCAAAGGGGGAAAGGAATCTATACTCAAAGGCTACTAATCTTGATACTAGCATCTTGATACTTGATACTGACTAGTACAAATAAAAAGAGAGCCGGTCCCTATCACCGACTCCCTTACTTTTACACATGAATCTACCTTACTGTTTTATAATTCTTTCTGTTTGCTTATAAGTTTTGTTTAGCATTTGCAACACATACAATCCTTTGCTTAAGTTTTGCACGTTAATGTTGCTGTTGCCTTTTATTTTATTACCTGTTGCAATCAACCGTCCGTTAGCATCTAATAAATTATAATTAAAATTCTCTAAGGCGTTTACAACAATGTTATTTTGTACAAGTGTAGATACTGTAAATAATTTATCTGCAGTGTTGTTGCCTTTTATTACTGCAATATTAGAATACATGCTCTGGCCAATTATGCTCGTAACTTTTAACCTGTAAAAAGCTGTTCCTCTTTCAGATGGTGCGTAAGTATATTTATTGGCGCCTGTAACATCCGTCATGATGCTGTGAAAATCTGATCCGTTAGAAGATGCTTCCAAAACCTGTGTTGCTATTTGCTCATCAGCAGTTACCTGCCATGTAAGTTTGTGTAAACCTTTTTCGTTGCTGCCTTGCAGGCTCACGTTGTGTATTGGTAGTGTTCCTCTAAAACCGCTTAAAGTGTAGGACCCCAGGCTTCCGTAGTTTGTTGTGTTGTTGTTACCCGCGCCGGCTACAACTATGTAATAGTTTCCTGCATTTAATGTCGTATCTACAACTGCATTCATAATGTTTAATGGATTGTAAGTACCTATTAAAACATTTGAATTATTGTAAAGAAGCAACATCGCATCTAAATTTGCACCTTTATTGCCTGCACCTACACTGTAGGGTGTAACATCTATGTGAATGTAACCTGCTTGCGCAATGTTTATTTTAAAAGCATCTTTATCTACGGGTGTTGTTATAATGCCACCAATAGAAAAAGCCCCTGCATTTACCAATGTTGTATTATTATCTCTCGTTTCAGCAAAGTCATCTGTGCGGTAAGTAAATCCGTTTTGTGTGGTTAGAATGGTAAGGTTATCCTGTGTTGCAGAACAATCATATGGTGTTGGACCAATATCCCAGCCCGTCATATTCCTGTAATAGCTATTGCCCATTACCGGCGACCATGCAGTTTCACCTGTACCAGATCCTGTGCGGTACGTTTCGGTAAGTGTGCAGTTTACATCATATTTAGATTGATGGGCCAGTCCAAGCGTATGTCCACTTTCGTGTGTGCAACATTCTGCCACATATTTTGATGAATTTGCAAGTTTGTCACTAAATACAAAAGCAGGTGTATCATCCCCCCAGTTAAAAGAACTTGTGTAAGCTACTCCACCTGCGCCAGGGTACCAGGCACTTGTAGGTGTTACAATAATTCTTACTCTCTTGGTAATAGGTGCCGCTAAAAAAATAGCAGAATCTGTTGTTATGTTTACATTAAAGGGACGATAATCTTCGCTTACCCTATTAAATATCTCTGTAATTTGTGCGGTACTTAAAGCAGCAGGTGCACAAATAAAAGGGGTTCCGCTCTGCCATGCGCCCGATTGTACGCTGTGGCCATCAAAGTCAAGAAAAATGGTAGATGGAGTGCCAGAGGCAATGCTGTTAAGATTTGGAACTTGACAGTATGCAGAAGCTGACGTAAACAGCAGCGCAATAAAGCACAGCTTTAGGGTAAGGTTTTTCATTTGTGTGTATTTTAATAATCAGGATAAATGAGATCGGGATATTGGGGCGATCATCAGTATCGTAAAAAAAATATTATAGTTTACAAGGATCTAAAAGTTGAAGGGTTTCAAATTTTTGTAAAAAATAGTTGCCGTTGTTATTTTTAAGTTCATAACCATCTGCTGCATTATTGTTTAAAATACGTCCGGTAAATGATACAGTATTTTCTTGTTCAATTTTAGATATCTGTAAAATTGATTCTTTATTCTCTGCAGATTGAATGATGATGGTTTGTAGGTTGTTGTACTTAGTAAAATTACCTATTACCTTTCCAGTAAAAATAAAGTCATTTGTAAAAGGCAGCGATACACTGTTACCCACTGCAGTTTGCAGAACATTAGTAAATGTATTTTTATCTACACTAATAGTTTGTGGAAATGCAGCATACAATTTTTGTCTTGTATCTTTTATCTGTGCGAATGATGCAATGCTGCAAACAGATAAGATAGCTGCAAAAGATAATTTGCTAAGTGTTTTCATTTGTGGTTTTTTAGATACTTGGATAGTTTCTGTA
Organism: Ferruginibacter sp.; assembly: GCA_040400515.1. Lineage (GTDB taxonomy): Bacteria > Bacteroidota > Bacteroidia > Chitinophagales > Chitinophagaceae > Ferruginibacter. The sequence goes on from JBBAQB010000014.1 coordinate 63,222, forward strand.
TCATAAACGCCACATGGTGTATTTTATTATAATAAAGGAAAATTATTTTTAAATTAATATTGGTTGGTACTTAGTAAAACCAGTGTGCATGCATCCATGCTTTTAATGCCTTTTTCTGTTGCCATTTTTTCCAGCTCTTCGTTTTCAGTACCTGGGTTAAAAATAATTCGCTTGGGGTTTAGCGACAGTATATAGTCGTAATATGGTTTTTGATTTTGAGGGTTTAAATAAAGCGTTACTGTATCCACATCTTTTACAATAGGGTTGTTTTTTACAATCTCAATATCGTTTATATGACCTTCTTTATTGCCAATGGCTATAACCGGGTGGTTGTGTGCGGTAAGTTTTTTTACGGCCATATTACTGTAGCGGTCTTCATTTTGAGATGCACCTAGTACAACAGTTTTCTTTTGCATATAGTTAGTTTAAAAATCTGGCTTTTAATGCCGGTGTCGGAATCATACAATGGTCTTTTTTACCAAACCATTTGTACCTGTTTTTTGCTATCAAATTATACACGGCATTTCTTATAAAAGCGGGTACAATTATAAAGCCAAAAAGTGATTTTACGGGGCCATCTAGTTGTTTGGCCACATACAGTGCTGCCGTAGATTTTAAATAAACTTTTTCGCTTTGTACGAGCACAAAAGAATCAAACCCCGTTTGCGGCAGTCCGTATTGTTTCAACAAAGCCTGCCCTGTTTCAGATTGCAATGCTGCAAATTTAAACTTGCCCTGCTTGTCATGTTTTATAACAAACTGAACCGAGTTGTTGCAAAGGTTGCAAACTCCATCAAATAATATAATTGGGTTTTGACTTTGCATACTATTTAAATATCTTCAACACCCCACTTATAAATTTATTTTCCTCGGCTTTTATCATAATGTCGAGCAGACTATCTGCATGGCCTCCCAATTTTTTAATGTCGCCCACCACTGTCAGAAATTCTTTTGCACCGCTTTCCTTTTTATCATCTATATTTTCTAGTTGGCTGAGCAGTTTTAACATCGGGTCAAGTTCCCGTTTCTTTCTTTCTTTTATTATTTGTGTAGCTACTTTCCATATATTTTTATCTGCGGTAAAGTATTCCTTTCGCTCGCCTGACACAATAACTCTTTCGACAAGCCCCCAACCAATTAAATCTCTTATGTTCATATTCACATTGCCCCGGCTGATGCTTAATTGCTCCATCATATCATCTTGCGTAATAGGATCCGTGCTTATAAGCAGCAGGGCATGTATTTGCGCCATGGTGCGGTTTATGCCCCACTGCGTGCCAAATGCCCCCCAGCTGTTTATAAATTGTTGTTTGGCTTCTTCCAGTTTCATACAATAAAAGTAAGGCTTATTATTGAAGTTTCAGTAAATAATGAAAACTAATTAATCTTTTACAAAAGTTATTGGTTGTATTCTAAAAGCCTTTACTTTTTTCCCGTCTTGTTCTGCCGGAGTCCAGAGAGGCGATGCGGCAATGATTCTTTTTACTTCTTCATCTAATACAAATTCCACTGACTTTCTCACATATATATCTACACATTTACCTGGAGTATCAACTGTAAATCCAATTCTTACGGATCCTCCTTTTACGGATTCTGCAGCAACTTCTGCCCGTAAATTCTTTTGTAAATATTTTTTCCAGATAGCGCCATTCTTGCCATATTCTGCTTCTTTTTCTCCTTCTTTTTTTTCTGTTGAAATCTCTTTTTTTTGAATCGTATCAGGGTCTGCCGTTTTTATAAGGATACCATTTAAATATGTTTCTATCAACGTTACTTTTCCTGTATCATTATAGCTTCTCCATTCGTCGTCTTTTAAATTGTTTAAATACCTACCTGATATAGACAGCGCCCCTTCTGAATCATACTCATAATACGTACCATCCAATATTTGCAAATTACTGTCAATGTAATTGCGCTCTTTAACCAAAGGACCCCTCATTTTGTAATCTAGGCGCTGCAGCCTTGTTCCAAACTCCTTTACAACAATAAAAAATGTAGCTTCTTTAGGATTAGGAGTTTCTCCCTTATCACCCACAAATACAAGGTTTACAATTTTTTGAGCACCCACTTCTAAGCTCAATAAAGTGAAGAAAAATAGAACTAACAGTTTCATAAGATTATTTTGGTAAATAAAAAGTCTTTCTCTGTAATGAGAAAGACTTTCTTAAAGTTATTAATTAATTTCTTAAACCAGCATCGTTACCGGGTTCTCTACAAACTTTTTCAAAGTCTGTAAAAATGCAGCACCAACTGCACCATCCACACTTCTATGATCGCAGCTAAGCGTTACTTTCATTACGTTGGCAACTTCAAATTTACCATTGCGGCTTACTACGATTTCTTTAATTTTTCCTACAGCCAGTATGCAACTGTCAGGCGGGTTAATGATGGCTGTAAATTCTTCAATATCCATCATACCAAGATTAGATATGGTAAATGTGTTACCGCTAAATTCAGCAGGTTGCAATTTCTTGTCTTTTGCTTTTGCATACAGTTCTTTTGCATCAGCAGCTATTTGCGACAATGATTTTTGGTCTGCAAATTTTATTACCGGCACAATCAAACCTTCCGGCAACGCCAGTGCAGAACCAATATGTATGTGGTTGTTTTTTCTGATAAAATCGCCCCCGTCCGATCCGGCACGGGCGGGCATCCAACTGCTGTTTACATCTGGGTGCAAACGAAGTGCAGCGGCACAAGCCTTTATGATCATATCATTAAAAGAAACTTTAACTGGGCTTACTTCATTGATTGCGGTACGTGCAGCCATCGCATTGTCCATATTCAACTCCATGGTCAAGTAAAAATGCGGTGCGGTAAACATACTTTCACCAAGCCTGCGAGCAATTACTTTGCGCATTTGTGTAAGCGGTACATCCGTATGAGATTCAGTTCCGAGTTGAGTGTTAAGAGTTACGGGTTCCGAGTTAGGAGTTACGGGTTTTACTGCCGTTGTCTGTTGTCCGTTGTCTGTTGTCTGTACTTTATACCCTTCAATATCACTCTTTACAATTCTGCCACCATCTCCTGTACCTTGTACTTTGGTAATATCCAACCCTTTTTCTGCTGCAATTTTCTTAGCAAGCGGCGATGCTTTTATTCGGCCATCGGTTGGAGTTACGGGTTGCGGGTTATTGGTTTCGCGTTGTGCTACCGTGGTCTGTGGTCCATCGTCTGTGGTCTGCTTCGTGGTCTGTTGTCCGTCGTCCGTTGTCTTTACACTTTCTATTGTACCTGCTGCACTATCCATCGCCTTCTCTGCTGCTACATAAGCCGCCACATCGGTACCTGGTTTGCCTACTATGGCAATAATCTGGTTTATTTTTGCTGCCTGCCCTGCTTCTACACCAATGTATAAAAGCGTACCTTCTTCGTAACCTACCACTTCCATTGTTGCTTTATCCGTCTCCACATCTGCCAATACATCATCTGCTTTTACCGCATCGCCAACTTTTTTATTCCATGCTACAATTTTTCCTTCGGTCATTGTATCGCTTAGCAAAGGCATTCTTATTTCTTTTGCCCCATCGGCGAGCGAAACGGTTACGGGTTGCGAGTTAGTTGTTGCGGGGTTGCCAACTGCCAACTGCTCCTTGCCCACTGCTGACTCCTCACTGCCCACTGCTCCCTCTCCATCCAGCAAACCTTTGTAATCTTCACCTTCTTTGCCTACAATAGCTATAATCTGGTTTATTTTTGCAGCTTCTCCAGCCGGTACGCCTATGTAAAGCAACGTTCCATCTACATAACCGTTTACTTCCATGGTTGCTTTGTCTGTTTCCACATCGGCCAATACATCATCAGCCTTCACTTTATCACCTACTTTTTTGTTCCATGCCACTATTTTTCCTTCCGTCATGGTATCGCTCAGCAGCGGCATCCTTATAACTTCTGCCATAATTGTTTTTTATAAATATTTGAGGTCGAAATTAATGCAAAAAAAGTAAAATCTTTTGCGTTAGCGTCTGTTATTCTTTTAATAGTCAATTTCCATCTTCAATCTGTCCTTTAATTCTTTAACCAGCGGGTACTTTTCTATCAGTAATTGGTACTGTTGTTTTGATGTGAGACTTTTAGGATCATCGTCTTGCTTTCTTTCATCTTCCACTATTTCCATACCATACTTCAGCAGTTTGTTGCCAAAGTATTTGTGCAGGTATTCAATAAGCCCCGATCTTTCTGTTTCTATAAAACGCTGCTGTAATGCCCCTTCTGTTATTACGGTAAAATTATTTTCATCTTCAATCCGTAAAACAGCGGCCTTAAATTGGGTAACAGCAGGGTGCTTTTTTTCGGCCGTAAGATTTGCCGTGTAATTTGTCCATGCAGTTTGCAGGTTCTCATCTGTTAATTGCAGCAAATGCTTCTCCCCATCCGTTTCCTGCAGCAGGCGGGCCCTTATTTTTCCGAGAGAACCAAACCCGGTTTTCTTTTCCGTTTTGGTTTCAATGGGTTCATTGGCCGGTGTAGACACCTGTTTTCTTATTTCTTTTTCTATCACGAGCGTGGGTTCTATAACCACGTCCTTTTTTTCGATGGCTTTTGCTGGTGCAGTTTCTTTTAGTTTTATAAAAGAAATTCCTTTAAAAGCTACAGCCTTTGAGCTGTCAACTAGTTTTTTTTTTACAATCGTTTCGCCTTCTATCAGTTCAACTGCCTGGTTTATATAGCACAGTTTTATCAGCGCCATTTCTACACACAAACGTTTATTGCGGGCTTGTTTATAGTTAATGGCTGCTTCGTGAGTAGTGTTTAACGCTGTTATCATCCAATTTGCAGATATTTCTTTTGCTGCCTGCAGGTATTTATCTCTAAAGTCTTGGGCAACTTCCAGTAAAATGGCAGCTTTCACATCTTTGCTTACCAACAGGTTTCTAATAAATTCTATAAAGCCTTCTAAAAAAGTATCGCCTTCAAAACCTTTTTGGTTAATGTCATCAAACAACAAAAGCGCATCGCTCAGTTTTTGTTCTGTGGCATATTGTAAAAGTTTAAAAAAATAATCTTCATCCAATATGTTTAAATGCTCTAATGTATTTGCATACGTGAGTTCGCCGCCGGTAAAACTTACAATTTTATCAAGAATGCTCAAGGCATCTCTCATACAGCCTTCACTCTTTTGCGCTATCACATGCAGCGCGGCGTTTTCTGCCTTTATCGTTTCTTTATTGCAAATTTCACGAAGGTGTTCAACTGTGTCGTTGGTGGTTATTCTTTTAAAATCAAATATCTGGCAACGGCTTAAAATGGTCGGTAAAATTTTATGCTTTTCTGTAGTTGCCAGTATAAAAATAGCATAGGGTGGGGGCTCTTCCAGCGTTTTTAAAAATGCGTTAAAGGCCGATGCGCTCAGCATGTGAACCTCATCTACAATATACACTTTGTACTCGCCTGCTTGCGGTGCAAAGCGCACCTGGTCCACCAGGCTTCTAATATCATCCACAGAGTTATTGCTGGCAGCATCAAGCTCATGTATGTTTAGCGACGTGCCATTATCGAACGATACACAGCTGTTGCAGGTATTACAGGCTTCCCCATCAGCCGTTTTATTTTCGCAGTTTATTGTTTTGGCTAAAATTCTTGCACAGGTGGTTTTACCCACACCTCGTGGTCCGCAAAATAAAAAGGCATGCGCGAGCTGGTTGTTGTTAATAGCGTTTTTTAACGTGGTAGTAATATGCGCCTGCCCCACAACTGTACTAAAGTTCTGTGGTCTGTATTTTCTGGCAGAAACGATAAATTTTTCCATAATTATAAATCTCTATCCTTGAGGGATGAAAGTAACCGGTATTTGTGCGAATTTAATTATTGTATACTGCAATTACTAATTTAACTAAAGAACAGGATGGCGCTTAAATTCTTTCTCCCGGTCAAATAAGTAACGGTAAGTACAAAGGTTCCTGCTTCGTTGCACATCGCCAAGGCTGGTGGCAACATTGAGCATTTTGGGGTTAAAATCTCCAATCCACTGCATTTCATATTCAGTGTAGGGGCTGGCTGCAGACTGTACATATTTTGCAGATTCGCCAATAATATAGGCATCTATTCCCTTGCCCTGCCACTCGGGCACAATACCAAATACCAACCCGGTAAATTTTTTATTTTTGGTAAACTTTTTCACCCATAAAAACTTTAATTTCTGCAATAATCCAAATTTACCATGCAAGTATTTAAACCATTGGTTAAGGTCAGGTATATTTATAAAAATGGCAATTGGTTCATTTTTGTAATAGGCATATTGAAGAATCTTTTCGTCCATTACGGGCTTCATTGTTTTAAACATGATAAGCACCTGTTCGTAACTCAATTGTTTCAAGCCGTCGTGCCCGGCCCATGCTTTGTTGTACACCGTTGCAAAATCCCTGGCGTATTTTTCAATCTCTTTCTTTTGCAGGTGTGCCGATGAAAAATTCGTATCTGCTTCAATGTAAGCGTGCCTTTCCCATATTTTTTTATCTAAGGGCGATTTTGGGTGCATACCCAGGCAAATCTGCTCAAAAAATACTTTAAACCCATATTCTTCAAATAAGGTTACATAATAGGGTGGGTTGTAGTTCATGCAATAAAGCGGCTCCATAAATCCTTTTGTAACCATGCCCCACCACTTATTTCTTTCTCCAAAATTGATAGGGCCATCCATGGCTTCCATACCTTCCTGCTGTAACCATGCTTTGGCAGTATCCAGCAACAGCGTTGCAGCTTGTAGGTTATTAGTGCATTCAAAAAAACCAACACCACCTACAGGTACATCATCGCCTTTGTTCTTGTATTTTTTATTGGTAAATGCGGCAATCCTTCCGACAACTGCATTCGCCTCGTCTTTTATTATCCAGCGTTGTAATTTGCCCTGCCTGTAAGCTTTGTTTTTTTTCTGGTTAAAAACTTCCTGCACATCTTTATCCAGTGGTTGTATCCAGTTTGGGTCGTTTTTGTAAATAGCGAGGGGAAGCTTAAAAAAAGCAGCTTCGTCTTCCGCAGAAGAGACAGAAAAAATTTGCATGGTCTAAAATTAATGAAAAAGAAAACTTAGTTCACCGTTTTTTTAAGTTCATTCCGTAGTTGTACGGCTGTTTTTGTAGAGCCATCGTGGCTCCAGCCCGGCGGCATGAGCAGGTATTTTATCTTGGTGGTAAAGGGTACCTTTTTTTGTAGGTCAGCAGCCATACCTTTCCATTCGTGCAAAATATGGTTAATGGTGTTGTTTGGGTTATCCAATGGTTTTGTTAGCCCATATCTTACCGGTTCTTCCGGCAACTCATCTTGAAAAGTACCAAACAACCTATCCCAAATAATGAGGCACATACCCATATTTTTATCCAGGTAAACAATATTGCTTGCGTGATGTGCCCTATGGTGAGCCGGTGTTACAAAAACCGCTTCGAACCATACCGGCATTTTCTTTATGTATTGCGTATGAACGAGTATACCGTAGGTTTGTGTAACAGCGTACATAAACACAATATCCAGCGGGTGAAAACCCATAAGCGCAATCGGAATAAAATAAACAAAGCGGTACACAGGCTGAAAAACAGATGAGCGAAAACCTGTTGTTAAATTAAATTCTTCAGAAGAGTGGTGGGTTAAATGAACTGCCCAAAAAAGCCTGCAGTAATGGTCTATCCTGTGTTCAATATAAAAAGCCAAATCTTCAAAAATAAAAAGAAGAAACCAGTACAGGTAAGCGTTTTCAATTTTAAAAAAATGTTGGTTGTAGCTCCGCATTAGTATACTTACATAAAAAGCCCAGCGCAGCAGCAAATCGAGCGAACCATTCATTAAGGTCAGGTAAATATTTTGCAAAACGCCTTTAAAACTGTAAAACTTTTTTTCGCTCCAGTTGCTCAATAATATTTCTGCACCTATAAAAATGATATAGATGGGCACAGAAAGGAACAAAAACCATGTTTCACGAGACGATTGCATTTGTTATGTAATTACGGGTTTTTAGTTTCGAGTTGCGGGTAAATGATGCTGCAACCGTTCCACTATTAATGATACCTAACATCTTATGTCTAGCATCTCGTGTCTAAATCTTGTGTCTCACATCTCCTACACAGCCATAATCTCCACTTCTTTAGCAGCCAAAAATTTCTCTACCATGATAATGTGCTTGTCAGTGGCTGCCTGTGCGCCTGCTTCTGCATCTTTACATTCATCTTCACTCGCACCATCTTTTTGCAGTTTTTTTATTTGCTCTATCGCATCCCTGCGAATATTACGGATAGAAACTTTTGCATTTTCACCCTCCCCATTACACTTTTTTACCAGTTCCTTGCGTCTTTCTTCTGTTAATGGTGGTAAAAATAATCTGATGATGGTGCCATCATTTTGAGGGTTGATGCCAATATTAGCCGCAATAATGGCCCTTTCTATTACAGGCAACATATTTTTTTCCCATGGTGTTACGGAGATGGTTCTTGCATCCAGCGTTATAATGTTTGCTATTTGAGCAATGGGCGTAGGGCTACCATAATAATCTGCTACAATGCCATCAAGCATTACAGGGTTAGCCTTGCCGGCCCTTATTTTTATTAATTCAGCCTCAAGGTGGTTAAGTGCTTTTGCCATGGTGGCAGTAGCATCATCAAGTATTAAAGTTAAATCGTCTGACATATTTTTGAATTGGGTGCAAAGCTAAAAAAAATCTGATGGGTTAGCATCAGATTCTTATATTTTAAATAAAGTTTGTTGTTTTTAGTTAATCAGCCTCTACAGACTCCTGCGCAAAATTAAAAATTTTATGCGTCGTATGTACTTTTGTATCCTGTGGCTCCAAATGAGAGCCCTTTACTTTCTGCCTTGCAAAATAAACAATGCCTATCATTGCCAGAGCCATCCCCAATAAAACAGCTATTAGTAATGTACAGTCAGCGTGTCGAAGTAAAAACGCTGCTGCAATAAAAACCAAGGTGGTACCTACGAGAGAAAAAGTTATCTTTTTATGAGAAAAACCAAGGTCTAACAAGTAATGGTGTACATGTATTCTATCAGGGCTAAACGGTGAGCGCCTGTTAAGAATGCGAAGGCCAAACACACGGAGTGTATCAAACAAAGGCACAATTAAAACAGCAAAACCCAAAGCAGGAGATGCATGCAAACTAAATGGCTGCCCCGTTGCACCCGCAACATTAATAAATTTAATCACTAATATAGAGTTAACGATGCCGATAAGTAATGAACCGGTATCGCCCATAAATATCTTAGCAGGAGAAAAATTATAAATTAGGAAAGCAAATATCGCTGCCGAAAGAGAAATAGCCATTACAGCATAAGTAAGCTCGTTTGCAAAGTAAAAATAAATTCCAAACACAAGTGTTGTAACAAAACCGAGGCTACCCGCAAGTCCGTCTACCCCGTCTATTAAATTAAAAGCATTGGTGATAACTACAATAGTGAATATGGTAAGAAAAATACTAGCATAATAAGGTATAGTGGTAATGCCTAAAAAGCCATGCATGTCGTTAAGGTAAATATTGCCAAAATTCATTACGATAAAAGCAGCAATAAGCTGGCCTACAAACTTTTTCTTGGCAGAGAGTACAAGTATATCATCTTTTAAACCAAGAAAGAAAATAACAATGAATGCAGCAGCGAAGTATTGCAACTCATGCGAATCTGGTGCTCCCATAAGTGTTGCCACTATAAACCCGGCAAAAATCCCCAAACCACCTAGGGTTGGTATAACAACTTTGTGTACTTTTCTTTCATCTGGCTCATCAAACAGTTTTTTGGTTTTTGCAATTTGAATAATTACAGGTATAGCAAAAAATGTTATTATAAAGGCCAAAAAAGCACTAAGTAAAATGTGTTGCATATATAGGATTAAGCCGCGATACCGTGCAAAAGTATTGAATATGTTACTATTAAGATGTTTTTAACAGATAAAATGTTGTCTGTTCACAAAGAAATAATACAAATCTTCCAGTTTAACGGTATGAGTCATTTGTTATTATAGTTGTTTAATAATTTCTGTCCTTTTCCTTACAAAATCAAAAGGTTTTAGAGTACGTTTGCAAAAGCAAAAATAAAACCACTTTTAAACGGCATAAAAATAATGAATAATCTTAAAGATACAGCAACTCAAATAAGGAGAGATATTGTAAGAATGGTACATGGAGCGCAAAGTGGTCACCCGGGTGGCTCCCTCGGTTGCGCAGATTATTTTACTGCATTGTATTTTGATGTCTTAAATTTTTCTGCAGATTTTAAAATGGATGGGGAAAATGAAGACCTCTTTTTTTTAAGCAATGGTCATATTTCCCCAGTGTGGTATAGCACGCTGGCAAGGTCTGGGTATTTTCCTGTAGAAGAGCTTTCTACTTTTCGCAAACTAAACAGCAGGTTGCAGGGCCATCCTACTACCCACGAGCATTTACCCGGTATACGAATAGCAAGTGGTTCGCTTGGGCAGGGGTTAAGTGTGGCAATTGGCGCAGCAATAGCAAAAAAATTAAATGGAGATGATAAGCTGGTATTTTCTTTACTTGGCGATGGAGAACTAGAGGAAGGGCAAAACTGGGAAGCCATCATGTTTGCTGGTAGTAAAAAAACAGATAATTTAATTGCTACCATAGATGTAAACGGACAGCAAATAGATGGCTCTACCGAGAAAGTAATGAGCCTTGGCAACCTACATGCAAAGTTTGAAGCCTTTGGCTGGGATGTAATGGAAATGGACGGCAACGATGTAGATGCTGTCGTTGCAGGTTTGAACGATGCCAAAACCCGAACAGGAAAAGGTAAACCCGTAGTTATTTTAATGAAAACCATTATGGGTAAAGGTGTATCTTTTATGGAAGGTACCCACGAATGGCATGGCATCGCACCAAATGATGAGCAACTGGCAAAAGCATTGGCAGAATTACCAAGTACCTTGGCAGATTATTAAATGATAAGTTTATTTACAAGGGCCGCTCCAAATAGGAGCGGTTTTTTTTGTATAATAGGTTTTATTAAAAACTTACATCTTCATCTTCAAAATTTCCTCTCCTTGTGGGTGAGAGATAGAAGATTTTTTGCGTCTCCGCGTCTTTGCGGTAAAATGCTTCCCGATCTTCTCCTTCATCCTCGATATTTCCTCTCCCTGCGGGAGAGATAAAGGGTGGTCATCTTCTCTTGTATCTTCGAGATTTCCTCCCCTTGCGGGGGAGATAGAGGGGGCTGTCCTTTGCGTCTCCCCGACTTTGCGGTAAAAATGCTTTTGGGTGAGATAGAGGCGCTTCTTAATTCATGAAATAATTTAAATTGCAGCATGCAAAAAAAAATATTACTGCTTGGCAGTGGCGAGTTGGGTAAAGAACTGGTAATTGCATTAAAGCGTTTAGGACAAACCGTTATTGCCGTAGATAGTTATGCCGGCGCACCTGCCATGCAGGTAGCTGATGGTTTTGAAGTGATTGATATGCTCAATGCAACAGCATTAGATGCCATCGTTACAAAGCACAAGCCTCATTTGATAGTGCCCGAAATAGAAGCCATACGTACTGAGCAGTTTTACGGGTACGAACAGCAAAAAATACAGGTGGTACCAAGTGCAAGAGCCGCCAATTTTACCATGAACAGAAAACTCATTAGAGATCTGGCAAGCAAAGAACTGGGTCTGCAAACAGCGAATTATTTTTATGCAACCAATTTTCAGCAGTTTACCGAAGCCGTTGCTACAATAGGATTACCCTGTGTGGTAAAACCCCTCATGTCCAGCAGCGGGAAGGGCCAGTCTGTCTTAAAAAAGCTGGAAAATCAGCAACAGGTTTGGGACTATGCCATCAACAATTCCAGAGGCGATATAAAAGAAGTGATTATTGAAGAATTTATAGCTTTTGAAACAGAAATTACGTTGCTCACTGTTACACAGCAAAACGGGCCAACCTTGTTTTGCCCACCCATAGGCCACCGGCAGGAGCGGGGCGATTACCAGGAAAGCTGGCAACCCGTTGCCATAAGCGAACTAGATGTAGCACATGCACAGGCAATGGCAGCAAAAGTAACCGCGGCACTTACAGGTGCAGGCATTTGGGGCGTTGAGTTTTTCCTCACCGCCAAGGGTGTATATTTTTCTGAACTAAGCCCACGCCCACACGATACCGGTATGGTAACCCTGGCAGGCACACAAAACTTATCGCAGTTTGAGTTGCATGCAAGAGCAATACTAGGCTTGCCCATTCCATTAATACAGTTAGAAAAGGCAGGAGCAAGCGCAGTAATATTGGCTGATAAAACCGCCGATACTTTTTCTATTACCGGTATGGAGAAAGCAATGCAAAAACCCAATACAGATGTACGCATTTTTGGGAAACCTACCACAAGGCCGTATCGCCGCATGGGCGTTGTACTTGTTTATGACAGTGTAGGTACAGATATGGATGGCTTGCGAGCGAAGGCTAAGGAGGCGGCAGATTGTGTGTGCGTAAATTAAAAATAATAATGATTTGCTTTCAAACTCTTAATAACTTAGTTCTTACATCCCTACATTTTTGTAGGGATGATTTGCTTTCAAACTTTTAATAACTTAGTTCTTACACAAC
>JBBAQB010000014.1:75845-82845 GCA_040400515.1 Ferruginibacter sp.
ATTTTTGTAGGGATGATTTGCTTTCAAACTTTTAATAACTTAGTTCTTACACAACATTTGTATGACAAAATCAAACAACCATGTTGTTGTGATTTGCTTTCAAACTTTTAATAACTTAGTTCTTACACAACCTTGCGAAAAATGCGATTGGATAGAATTAGTTGTGATTTGCTTTCAAACTTTTAATAACTTAGTTCTTACACAACATTTTTTAAATAGGGCAAAAAACACAGAAAGTTGTGATTTGCTTTCAAACTTTTAATAACTTAGTTCTTACACAACGTATGCAAGCTGCTTCGCTCTTAAATCAGAGTTGTGATTTGCTTTCAAACTTTTAATAACTTAGTTCTTACACAACTAAAAATAAAATTGCAGGCTATTAAGGAAGTTGTGATTTGCTTTCAAACTTTTAATAACTTAGTTCTTACACAACTTGATACTTACGCAGCCATTGTATCTACTAGTTGTGATTTGCTTTCAAACTTTTAATAACTTAGTTCTTACACAACTCGTTTTTCATTGATGATGGGCAAATACGAGTTGTGATTTGCTTTCAAACTTTTAATAACTTAGTTCTTACACAACTAAATTTATTTTTAAAAATTGGCAATCCTAGTTGTGATTTGCTTTCAAACTTTTAATAACTTAGTTCTTACACAACTGATGTGCAGCGGAGCGTATTAGCACAAAGGTTGTGATTTGCTTTCAAACTTTTAATAACTTAGTTCTTACACAACGAATACAAGCAAAAAAGCCGGGCAAACGTAGTTGTGATTTGCTTTCAAACTTTTAATAACTTAGTTCTTACACAACATGAACTGCAAAGTGATATTTCGGAGATAAGTTGTGATTTGCTTTCAAACTTTTAATAACTTAGTTCTTACACAACAAATTAGCAGGGCAAGATGTTGTTGCCTTGTTGTGATTTGCTTTCAAACTTTTAATAACTTAGTTCTTACACAACTCCTATTTTTGTTGTATGACTATATATCAGTTGTGATTTGCTTTCAAACTTTTAATAACTTAGTTCTTACACAACAAAACAGTTTAAAGCATTAAAGGTGTATTAGTTGTGATTTGCTTTCAAACTTTTAATAACTTAGTTCTTACACAACAAATAATTTATGTTAAAGAAAGGCAGCAAGTTGTGATTTGCTTTCAAACTTTTAATAACTTAGTTCTTACACAACCCCTTTAAGTGATCCAACAAACAACTTCAGTTGTGATTTGCTTTCAAACTTTTAATAACTTAGTTCTTACACAACAGGATTGGCTGTAAGCTCTGTTGGTAAAGGGTTTAAGTTAAAAAACAGGAATAAAAAATGAAATACATGCTCATTTGTTTATTCCTGTTTATTTTTAAAATGGTTATCCTAATTAGCCTTTTTTAAAACATTTCTAACTGCTGCACGGGTGCAGCAGCAGAGGCTATTTTGTGCCCATGGTATATTTCCATCATTCCAAATTGTTTATCGGTGATACACATAATTCCTACTTTTCCTTTTTCGGGTAGTAGTTTTCGCACCCTGCTTATATGTACATCTGCATTTTCGCGGCTTGCACAGTGGCGCAGGTATATGCTAAACTGAAACATTTGAAAACCATCGTTCATTATTTTTTTTCTAAACGAAGCCGCTATTTTACGCTCCCCAGCCGTTTCGGTTGGTAAGTCAAAAAGTACAAGTACCCACATAATACGGTAAGCGTTTAAGCGATTTTGCAATGCGTCAAGGGTTGGGGGTGAATAGTTACGAGTTTTTTAAACTTAAGTGTTACAAGAAATATTTATGGCTAATAATAATTTAAGAAATAAAAAATAAACCCTCAACTCGAAACCCGCAACTTTTAAACTCGAAACCGTTATACAAACTCCGGGTACAATATCTTTCTCGTTTTTCCCTCAAAGCATTTCGCAAGCGAGGCGGTTGTTTTTTGTACTGCCACCATTAGCGGGCTTTTTTCACCATTAATCATTACATCCATAGCTGGTATGCTGAGTAGTTGTTTTTTTAAACCTGTACCAAGTTCCAAATAGGTTCCATTCATTCGCACAATATCCCACACCACTTTATCTACAAAAGGCCGATAGGGTTCCATAATATCATCTGCTAGGCAATAAGCATTGTATTGGTTTCTATGGAAAATGCCCAGCGTGGGAAGTAAGCCGCTTGCCACTAAGTTGCGGGCTGTTACTGCCCTTAAAATGGCATAACCATAATTGAGTAAGTTATTTGGTGGTTCGCCTTCTGGGTCTCTTTTAAAGTTGGTATAAATAGCAAAAATATTTTTCCAATAATAGGCTGCGGCAACTGCTTCATGGTTTTCACTGTCACCGCTTTTTACTTTCTGTGCCCAGTTGCGCAGGTTTTTGGCAGGTACCTGTACGCTCTCTAACATACAAGCCTGATTATCTATTTTGGCACTCACCGTTTGCTGCCACAGTTGTTTTTTAAGCGGCACGGTAGCTTCTACCTGTGCCTGAAATTTTCTGCTTTGCAGCGTATTGCCATCAAGGTTTAGCAACAAGCCCGTTGGGTGGTGCCTTCCATCGCAGGTAATAAGCGCCACATTGTTTTCTAATAGTTTGGCTATAAGCGCCTGAGTAATGGTTATTTGTTGGTGGTCAATAATAAGTACGCCAATATCTTCTATTGGCAACGTTTTAGTCTCGCCATCTTCTGTACTTTCAAAAACCAATTGTTCGTTTTTGGTTTTTAAGTACGCAGGGTTACCGAAATAGAGTGTGCGTTTAATCACTTAATTGATTTTATTTTTCCAAGTCTGTCAATTGTTACTTTAATTGCTTTAATTGACTCGGATTTTTTTAAAAAAGGACCATCTTTTAAATAAGAATCTTTAACTGTTTTCATTACACAGTGTTTTACCAATTTTATTACTGCATATCCATCACCAGTTGGATTTAATCCCAATTCAGTTACTTTAAATAATCTTTTCATCAAATCTTCTTTTAGATCCCAATTGATTTCAGATTCTTCATTTTCATAAATAATTACAAAATCACCTGACTTCAAGTATGGGCAAGATTTCATCAATGGTAAAAATGTTCCATCTTTTTGTTCTTTTTCATCACCAAATAATTTCTCTCCTCGTCTTCTTCTTTCGACGGCTTTAAAAAATGAAACTATTTCAAAATCTCGTTTTATCTTTATTTTACCTTTTAAATCTGTTTCCTTTCTTTCATATAACGCCATAACATAATTCCCATCCGCTTCTGAATATCTATTGGTGTTTACAATATTTTTATCTTCATCTTTTGCAACAAGTTGAATTAAGTTTCTTGAATTTTTATTTACTACTCTTATTTTTTTTATTATCGGTAAGGCATTACCTTCTTTACTTAATGGATTATTAGGCAACCCATCAGGATATTTTGTGACGCTATAAACAAATAAAGGATCTGATAAAAGATTTTCGTCGCTAAAGGCCTTCTCTCCTTTGTCCCCATATTTATCAAGTCTGAGTTCTAATATTTTTTTAACATTTTTATCAACTATTTTATCAAGGCTTTTCTTGTCTTTAAAATTTTCACCATTTACAGTTACTCTTTTGACAAAAACATCACTTTTTACAAACCCTTGATGAGATGGGTCTTTAAGTTTCCCATAAAAATTATCTCCAACCAAACTTCCTCTTGGTGCAATTGTTTTTTGTTTAATTACTGATGAACTGTTAATTAAACTTTTCTTTTTGTAAATACGATTTTGCTTTACCGTAATTAATCTTTGTTCTGCTTTGTGATAAACAAGTATAGATTTTATTGCTTCTTTTATTTCAGAATATGGTATTGGTAAATCAATCCTTTCTCTTGTTAACTCTCCGTTTTCACTATAGAGTGAAGTACCTTGTTTTTCCCTTGTTTGATTTAGAGTACTCAACCGTTGGATTATACTTGGTGAACACATTGAAATAACAATAGCATCAACTAAATGATGCCTATGGTCAGAACGATCTTTTTTGCCTTTTCCACCCCTGAAAGTATCAAATTTTTGTAGCTCTTGCCACCATTCATAAATAGGGTTTTTAGTTTCTTCTTCATATTGAGCAGTTATTTCTGGAGTTAAGATTTTCCATTCGGTTGTAAATATATCATTGCTGTTAGCTTTTCGTTTTTTATAAGCCTCGAAGTCTCTTTTATAATTAGAAAATTCTCTGCTATACTTATCTATATCAATTTTAGTTTCTTCTTCATATCTTACTTTGTCCAATAAACTTCCTAACCGCCAGTCGTTTCTTCTTAATTCGCTTGTAGCAAAACCATTAGTAAATTGTACATCTCTGCAAACTTCTTGTAGTTTTTTTCTAACATATACAGCAATGTAAGAAGCATTTCTTCCTTGTGCATTTGTAAACGTTTGTTCAGGTTTTGCATTTAAAAATCTTTCCTCTGCCTTTTCTTTGGTAAATGTCTTTACCCTATTTTGATATATCTTAAATTCTGCCTCTCCCTTACTTTTCATATATTCATAAGCAGATTTATTTGCTTTTTCTTTATTGATGGAATGGAAGGTTAAAGTCTTATTTGTAAAACTGTCATCTAAACTCCAACTGTAAGGAATAATATGTTCTATTTCAATTTCAGGACTAAATAACTTGGAAAGAGAAATGATTTTACCAGAATAAGGACAAATTCTATTGCAGTCCAACCAAAGGTTATGTTTTTCTCTATCCTTTCTTTCAACTAAACTTTCAAATGTTTTAAATTCAGGATCATTTTTATCTGCACCTAATTCTAACCAAAGTTCAAACTTATTAATGACGCTGTCATTTTTTTGAATGTACCTGTTGAAATTCAATTCACCATTGTCTTTCTTTTCATTCAAAAATCTTGCATATTCTTCTCTTCTTTTTTCAACATCTAAATTTTTTCTTCTAATACCTTCTCTTTCTTTTTTTGGTTTTTTAAATTCTCTTGTGCTTTCAATTCGTATTGTGAAATCTTCTTGGTCAATGCTATTTACTTTTAAAATTTCATTTACTAATCTGATTGTTTCACCCACAGCCTTTTCCACCACAGGATTTCTTAACTCATTATTTTTAAGTTGTTTTATTTTTTTATTTAAAATGGAAATTTCTTTATACTCATCAACTGATTGCACATAATTTGCTAATATCAACGCATCATATTCATCTTTGCCTTCCTTTAAATATGGTAATATTTTTTCTAAAACTTTGCTTGAATAGTTTGCGAAACCTTCTTCAAGCCCCATTTCAGCAAGTTTATTTGCAGTAATTTTATCAAAATTCCATTTCCAAGTAAGTGTATCCCTCAGCCATTCATCATCCTTTGCCATGTAAAGTATATGCCAAAGTTTTTCTAATTTGTTTTCCGATTTTAATTTTTCATAATGTTCTTTACCGCAAACTTTGTAGATGGCGTAAGCAGTTTTATTTCCGTGAAAGATTTTCTCATCTTCGTTTTCGTCATAATTAAACTGATAATTTTTTTTGTTTGTTATTCCTAATACATCTAAAACATCAATATTCCGTGTTCCGTCTTTTTTCTTGTTCCCTTCTCTTAAATTTAGTGACAAATTTATTTGCAGGTAATCAAATATTTTTTGCTTCCACTCAGATAGAAGCGGTTGAGAATAAATTTCATTTGCTTTATCAGTATAACGTATGTCAGCTAATTGTTTCCAAATCCTAAATTCTTGAAACAATAATGAACTCGCAGGTGCTGTTCTTTTATTTTTTTCAAACTGGCATTTTCCTATAAATTTTTTCTGACTTTTTAACGGTCTTTGAAAAAATATTGTATGATTTCTAATTTTCCAATAAAACGTATTCTTAAATATTTTAAGTTTATCTCTTTTTTCTTCAACAGGTAATTTTAATATTTCGTCATATTCAGACCTGCTACCGGTTAGTTCAAGGTAATATGTTTTTTGTTTATCCCAGATTAAATCAAATTCATTTTCATACATTTCCCTACCTACAAATCTTCCTTCTCTTCTAATACCACTATTATTGACATGATTAAAATTTTCTTCATTATCTAATAATGATCTTTCATCAAATGGCTCATCTATATTATGCCATTTTCCATCGTCAAATAACTTGGAGGATTTTTCATACATCTTGTGAAAATATTCTCCAATGGTTCTTGCATCATTATTTTTAATTGCTTCAGATAAACTCTTTATATTTTCTTTTACTAAACCTTCATCATCTTTAATTTGAGATAATGTTTTACTATTGCTCTTAAATCCACGATGTTTATTTATTAGGAGAAAAATTCTACCAATTTCTTCTAAGGGAATTTTAAGATCTAATGCATCTTTCCTTAATCTATATAATTCAGATGCTTGATACTTTTCTTTTACTTTATATATATTTGAAAAGGTGGGTAACATATTTAAGTTATCAAGAGAAAGGATTTTTTTTAAACTCTCTCTTCTTAGTTTATATCTGAAATTTGTTCTGCTAGCTCTTCTATAAATTCCTCTTTGCATATTCTTAGTAGATTCTATTCCATTTTTATCTACGTTAGTTCCTATGGGGAATATTACAACACCTTTATCATATATTTTATTCTCTTTTAAAATTACCCATCCAATCGAATTTGTACCAATATCAAGTCCTAAAATAAATTTTGCCATTATGTTTTTTTTATAAGTTTTTAATTTAATTTGCTACAAAGTTTAAAGCTTATCACAATAAGGATTATTCCTTAGACTGCTTTAAGTCTGCCTCTCAGTTCGGCTGGAGGCTTTTTTATATCTTGCAAAATCCATTCAGACCATCAAATTTTCTTAAAACATCTTGGTTCATTGGAAGGATCCTACTACCAGCAGCAATTAAATTCCCATCAGTTTTATCATCTTCTTTTTCCATCAATGCCCAGCCAAGACTGTTTGTTCCTAAATCCAATCCCAACACAATTTTTTTCATAAAGAGTTATTTCATTATACCCTTCATTTTTGAAAGCAAATCACAATAAGGATTATTCCGTTGTGCAAACATTTACGCTGCCCTCGTC
>JBBAQB010000015.1:0-81920 GCA_040400515.1 Ferruginibacter sp.
AGTTTGTGGTTTTCATCTCTGAACAACCTTCTTTTTCCGGAAGCGTTGTAAGTAGATTCTTGTTGCGATTTTTGTTTACCGGCATCCGCTTGGTCGCTCGTTGTTGATGCATCTACATCATCAAAATCTTCAGGTCTGCCAATGCTTTTAATAATTGCATTTACATCACCATCTGTAATGCATATTGCACCTACTTTTATTCTTTCCTGAAATAATTCTCCGATACGGTTTTCTATATCGTTGATAATTTCATCCTTACCATCTTCCAATGCAAAATGGCGTGATAAACTATCTATGTATGCTTTTAAAATATCGTACGCAGATACTTCTATTGGAACTACCCTGCCTTGAAAATTTATATTTATCACCTGTTTCATGATGTAATAATTATTGTTGTTAATGTTGTTGTTGAGGTTGTGTTTTTTATTTGGTTAATGCTGCCACTGCATTTGCAAGTTCGTTCCAAGTTGCTTCGAGCTCTTTGTAAAAATCTGCACCCTTATCAGTAAGCAAAAAATATTTTCGTGGCGGCCCGCTGTTACTCTCTACCCACCTGTAGGTAAGCAATTCTGCATTTTTTAATCTTGTAAGCAAAGGGTACAAGGTGCCTTCAAAAATGTTAAGGTTGGCTGCCTTCATTTTATCAATAATATCTGAAGGGTAAGCTTCCCCCTGTTTTATTACCGATAATATGCAAAACTCCAAAACCCCTTTGCGCATCTGGCTTGCTGTGTTATCAATATTCATGTCTTTAAAATTTTATGGTTTCTATTTTGCCACTTTGATAACACAAAGATAGGTTTAGTTTGGTACTATGCAACACATAATACCTTTTATTTTATGGTAGTTGGTGATGTAAATTTGTAATTCATTGTTTTACAATTAATTGAACAAAAATATTTTTTCTATGTTTTGATGAATGGAAGAAATAAAAATATGAACGGTAGGCAAAAATTGTTTTTTGCCGCTAGTTTTTATATAATCCTTACCTTCGCACAAGTTCATTAACACAGCGGCATTAAAAGCCCGGATATTTATTGTAGATTTTTATTCAAATACACTTCCCCAATAAGATGCTTTAAGAACAAAAGCATTCTCCATTTTTAGTGATGAAACTAGTTTTCATTTCCGCATTCATTTATTAAAAACAACATATTTTGTTATTTACAGACTTAAATTTAATTAAGCCCATCCTCGATGCGCTTGATACCGAAGGCTATACAAAGCCTACACCCATTCAACAAGGCGCCATTCCTTTTATACTGGCAGGCAGAGATCTACTAGGTTGTGCGCAAACCGGTACGGGTAAAACCGCAGCATTTGCAATACCAATGCTACAACAATTGGCAAAACCAAAAACAATGCAAAGTGCTGGGCAACGTCCTATTCGTGCATTGATATTAACGCCCACAAGAGAACTTGCCATTCAAATTCAAGAAAGTTTTAATGCTTATGGCGCTAATCTTCGCCTGAGAAACCTCGTAATTTTTGGTGGCGTAAACCAAGGACCACAGGTAAGCGAACTTAAAAGAGGCGTTGATATATTAGTAGCAACTCCAGGCAGATTATTAGATCTGATGAGCCAGGGTTTTATCAACCTAAGAGAAGTTGAAATTTTTGTATTGGATGAAGCAGACCGTATGTTGGATATGGGTTTTGTACATGATGTAAAAAGAGTCATTACAAAATTGCCTACAAAAAGGCAAACACTTTTCTTTTCTGCCACTATGCCAAACGAAATACAGGCGCTTGCAAACAGCATTCTTACCAATCCTGAAAAAGTAGAAGTAACGCCGGTTTCATCAACAGCAGAAACCATCACACAGTCGCTTTACTATGTTGAAAAACAAAACAAAGCGTCGTTGCTTAAATTCATTTTATCTGATGCCGGAATAGAAACCGCACTGGTTTTTACCCGTACCAAACATGGTGCAGACAAAGTGGTAAAAGATCTTGTAAAGCTGGGCATTACTGCCGAAGCTATCCATGGCAATAAATCTCAGAATGCAAGGCAAAGAGCATTGTCAAATTTTAAAAACAGAAGCACCAGAATATTGGTGGCTACAGATATTGCAGCAAGAGGAATTGATGTGGATGATTTGACCCATGTAATTAATTACGAATTGCCAGATATTGCTGAAACCTATGTTCACCGCATTGGCCGTACTGGTCGTGCAGGTGCAAGCGGTATTTCGTTTTCATTTTGCGAAGCAGAAGAAACAGAAGCATTAAGAGATATTCATAAATTGATAGGCAAACAAATTCCTTTAAACAGCAACCACCCTTACCATGTAACTTTTAACGGTATACAGGGCAGACCTAAACAACAGGCAAGGCCACAGCGTAGTTTTGGTGGCGGTGGAAGTAGAGGTGGAAACAACCAAGGGCGGCCGAAACAATTTGGCAGCAACGAAGGCCAGAGAAGTTTTAGCAGGGGGAAATAAAATAAAAAAATAGATATATTTTGCGCCACTGTTCAGTGGCGTTTTTTTGTTACCGTACATTTGACTAAATTTTTAATGCATGATACCATACAACCAAAAAAATCCTTTTATATATATTTTTAAAATTTATAAAGGAGATACATTTCGCAAGCTATTCCCCTTTCTACTTTTGTATTGTATTTATGCAGGCGCTGTGGCTTATTTTGAGCTTGAATACAGGCATATAACCGAAAAAAGTTCTCTGAAAAACATTGATGTGATGCACGGATTGCTCGGTTTTGCAATTTCCATATTGCTGGTATTTCGCACAAACTCTGCTTACGATAAATGGTGGGAAGGAAGGAAACTGTGGGGCAACCTTACCAACAACAGCAGAAACCTCGCAATGAAGCTAAATGCCATTTTGCCCGCACACGAGGAGGACGACAGAACTTTTTTTAGAAAAACAATTCCTGCTTATGCACTTGCCCTACACGATCATTTAAAAGCAGAAAGCACTGCCACATCACTTTTTAAGCAAGAAATTCATACGCCCAAATCTGTAGCGATTGACGAAAATAAGCACATACCAAATCAAATAAGTGCTTTGATTTATAAGAGGGTGAACAATCTTTTACACCAAAAAAAAATAACCGGTGAGCAACTTATCTTTTTAAATAATGAGTTGCAGTCTTTTACAGATGTATGCGGGGCGTGTGAGCGTATAAAAAATACACCAATCCCTTTTTCGTACAGCACTTTTATAAAAAAGTTTATTTTTATTTATGTTATGACGTTACCGTTTGGGTATGTTTTTAATCTTGGTTACTTAATTATACCTGTAGTGGCTTTTGTTTTTTATGTGCTTGTAAGCCTGGAGCTTATTGCAGAAGAAATTGAAGATCCTTTTGGCGAAGATGACAATGACCTGCCCACAGACTTAATAGCCAAAAACATAAAGAAAAATGTAGAAGAAATTATGTCAGAAATTTAGCATAATTTTTGTTTCATCATTAAAAAACGCCGTATGAATTATAACAAACTTACGCCCGAAGAGGAATACGTAATTGTAAAAAAAGGAACTGAAAGACCTTTTACAGGAGAATACAACGATAATAAAGTGGAGGGGGTGTACCATTGCAGGCGTTGCGATGCGCCATTATATATTTCAAAAGATAAATTTGACAGCCGTTGTGGGTGGCCGAGTTTTGATGATGAAATTGCCGGCGCTGTAAAAAGAGTGCCCGATGCAGATGGGAGTAGGGTGGAAATAGTTTGTAATAATTGCGACGCACACTTAGGCCATGTATTTACCGGCGAAAGATTTACGGATAAAAATACAAGACACTGTGTAAACTCTATTTCATTAAAGTTTGTACCTGCGCAATAAATTACAGCATCCAAAATAAAAACAGGCGGAGTCATTCATACGACTCCGCCTGTTTTATAAATATATATTTTGTTGCTTATTGCACCTCGAGCTGAGAAATGCTGTAGACTATAATTTCCGGTTTATCTTTATATAGAACCACTTTTCCGAGCACACATACATTTTTATCTTTCAATTGCTGCTCAGGCGCATAACCCAATTTCATGCGCACATCTCCGAGTATCATTATGGTAAGCGGACTGGCAGGATAAGCAGCACCCATATTTAGAAGGGTAGGCGAACCCTTAGAGGTTTCAAAAAACCTGCCGCCATATATTTTACCACATACCTTAATGCTGTCGCCTATTTTCTTGGCAGCATCCTCAGGGCTGTAGGTTTGGGCAAAAGCAAATGAAATACTGCTGGATAATAAAAAAAGTATAAAAAGTCTTTTCATCGGGCACGTTTAAAGGTTAAACTTACGAAAAAAAAGCCGCGCAGTTTTTATTTTATCTACATGATGTATACCCCATTTTATTTCAGTGGCATCTCTTGGTAAAAAGTAGCATACCAAATACCATTTCTTTTAGCGTACACAGAAGATGCTGAAATTTCAGGTATCCACCTATCTCCATCTACCCCAACTACGTCCTGAATTACATTGTAGTATATGATCGCAACATTTTCTGCAATTGGCTTTACGTTTATTTTTGATAAATGATAATCGTTGAAAGTTGTTTTTCTAAGTAAATTAATCACATCGCTGGGTTGCATATTACCACTGTTAAAATAACCAATATAGTCATCAGCAAGTATCTCTCGCAACTTATCATATTGTTTGGTTTTTGAATACTCCCAAACATTAATTTCTCTGGTAATTATTTGCTGGCCTTCTTCTTTGCTCATTTGGGGAAGTACCTGGGTTTTTGTGGTGGTTTTTGTGGATTGTTTGCATTGCGAAAGAGAAAAAATTATTAAAGCTGAGAAAATGAATGCTTTAAAAGTAGCCATGAGATTGGGTTTTAATGAAAAATTAATAATTACATAACATCATAGCAATTTTACTACCAAAAAAATAATTAAAAACTCACAGAAAGTTATCCCTACTATGTGCATTTCCTTAGTGGAAAACTAATTATTTTGGCTACATCCTTTGTCAGTATTGCATCTCCCTATGTTGTAAACATACTGTGAAAAACTAATAGAAATTTTTGTTTGAAATGATTAGTAATATTGTTTTCAGAGAGTACTAAAACATTATTTGGAGAATCCGTATCCCCCAACTTACTAAATACTCTCTGAAACAACCAAAACATTTCTAAAAGATATAGTATGCACATCGAACCGCTTTTAGCTGATAACAAAGACCGCTTTGTACTTTTCCCTATTAAACACCAGGATATCTGGCAGATGTACAAGCAAGCGGAAGCTAGTTTTTGGACGGCAGAAGAATTAGACCTTACCACAGATGTGCAGGATTGGGCAAACAAGCTTACAGAAGATGAGCGTTTTTTTATAAAGCACGTTCTTGCATTTTTTGCTGCAAGCGATGGTATCGTAAATGAAAACCTTGCCGTAAACTTTTTAAAAGAAGTGCAATACCCGGAAGCCCGCTGCATGTATGGCTTTCAGGTAATGATAGAAAATATACACAGTGAAGCTTATTCACTTTTAATAGACACTTATATAAAAGATGTAGTAGAAAAAGATAGGTTGCTCAGAGCGATTGATACAATTGAGTGTGTACAGAAAAAGGCTGATTGGGCATTGCGTTGGATTGATAAAGGCAGCTTTGCAGAAAGACTGATTGCATTTGCAGCAGTGGAAGGTATTTTCTTCTCAGGTTCTTTTTGTTCTATTTTCTGGTTAAAGAAAAGGGGCTTAATGCCGGGTCTTGCATTTGCAAACGAACTTATCAGCCGTGATGAAGGTTTACATTGCGATTTTGCATGTATGCTTTACACACAACATTTACAGGAGCAGCTTCCAAAAGAAACAGTAACACAAATTATAAGAGACGCTGTAGAAATTGAAAAAGAATTTGTAACAGATGCATTGCCGGTAGGCCTTATAGGAATGAACTCAAAACTAATGTGCGATTATATTGAATTTGTTGCTGATCGTTTATTGGTTGCACTTGGTTGCAGTAAAATTTACAACAACATCAATCCCTTCGATTTTATGGAATTGATATCGTTACAGGGCAAAACAAACTTCTTTGAAAAGCGTGTTGGTGAATACCAAAAAAGCGGCGTAAAAGAAAATGCGAGCAAAGTGTTTAGTATGGATGAGGACTTTTAAAGGGTAGGCACAAGATGTAAGACACAAGATTCAAGATAAAAATGCACAATTTCAAGGAGCTCAAGTTTTGGCAAAAAGCTGTTGATTCATCAGTGCTCATTTATAAGACAACTGCTACTTTTCCGACAGAAGAAAAGTTTGGATTGGTTTCACAATTAAGGAGAGCGACAATTTCTATAGCATCAAATATTGCCGAGGGAGCGAGTAGAAATGGTGATAAGGAATTTTTACATTTTTTATCCCTGTCAACAAGTTCTGCTTTTGAACTAGAAACACAATTAATAATAGCAAATAAATTAAATTTTGTAGATCAAAATCAGCTAGAAAATTTATTAATGCACGTTACCGAAATACAGAAAATGATTTACTCATTTTCAAAAAAATTAAAAGAAACAAAAAATATATAAAACACAAGTCTATAGTTTTCATTGTCTTGATTCTCCAATCTTGATACTTGATACTAATATCTAAAATCTAACCACATGCAGGTAATTAAAAGAAGCGGAAAAAAAGAATCAGTACACTTTGATAAGATCACATCAAGGGTAATGAAATTAAGTTATGGTCTTCAGTTGAAAAGCGAGGACGTAATTGAGATTGCGAAGAAAGTAGTTGCAGGTATTTACAACAATGTAACCACTACAGAGTTGGATAACCTTGCAGCGGAAACTTCTGCATCGTTTACAACAAGGCATCCGGATTTTGCAGTGCTTGCTGCAAGAATTGCGGTGAGCAACTTACACAAAAACACTAAAAAATCATTCAGCGAAACGGCAGAGTTGCTCTATAATTATATCGACGATAAAACAAACACACATGCGCCTTTATTGGCTGATGATGTGTACGATGTAATTAAAGAGAATGCTGATTTGTTAGATGCGGCAATCATTTATGAAAGAGATTATCATTTTGATTTTTTTGGTTTTAAAACGTTGGAGAAATCTTACCTCTTAAAAGTAAATGGAAAAATTACTGAGCGACCACAGCATTTATTCATGCGTGTTGCATTGGGCATACACAAAACAGATGTGGAAGCTGCAATTGAAACGTATAATTTAATGAGTGAAAAATGGTTCATTCATGCAACACCCACTTTGTTTAATGCAGGCACACCAAAACCCCAAATGAGCAGTTGCTTTTTGCTGAGCATGAAGGAGGACAGTATCTCCGGCATTTACGATACACTAAAAGATTGCGCAATGATCTCGCAGTCTGCAGGCGGTATAGGCTTAAACATTCATAACATCCGTTCTACAGGCAGTTATATAAAAGGAACAAACGGTACTTCAAATGGTATTATACCAATGCTTCGTGTGTTTAATGATACTGCCCGTTATGTAGACCAAGGTGGTGGAAAAAGAAAAGGTGCATTCTCTGTTTATTTAGAGCCATGGCATGCAGATGTGTTTGAATTTTTAGAATTAAGAAAAAACCATGGTAAAGAAGAAATGCGTGCTAGAGATTTGTTTCTTGCATTGTGGATACCAGATCTGTTTATGAAGCGTGTAGAAGCTGATGGCGAGTGGAGTTTGTTCTGTCCAAATGAAGCACAGAACCTTCATACTACGCACGGTGCAGAATTTGAAGCATTGTACACACAATACGAGCAGGACGGAAAAGCAAAGAAAACGATACAGGCAAGAGAATTGTGGAATGCCGTATTAGAGTCGCAAATAGAAACAGGAACACCTTATGTATTGTATAAAGATGCGGCCAATACCAAGAGTAATCAGAAAAATTTGGGAACAATTCGCTGTAGTAATTTATGTACAGAAATTATTGAATACAGCGATGACAAGGAAACAGCGGTATGTAACCTGGCTTCCCTTTCTTTACCCCGTTTTGTAGAAGGCAATACATTTAATTTTGAAAAATTAGTAGAGGTAACAAAAATTGTTACTCGCAATTTGAACAAGGTGATTGATGGTAATTATTACCCAATACCTGAAACAAAAACTAGTAATGTACGCCATCGTCCAATTGGTATTGGTGTGCAAGGTTTGGCAGATGTGTTTATGATGTTGGGTTTACCTTTTGAAAGTGAAATGGCAAAACTGCTCAACAAAAATATTTTTGAAACTATTTATTTTGCTGCCATGACATCCAGTTGTGAGTTGGCAAAAGTAGACGGCGCATACGAAACGTTCAAAGGCTCGCCATTAAGCGAAGGAAAGTTTCAGTTTGATTTGTGGGATGTAACACCAAGCGATCGCCACGACTGGGAAAGCTTGCGCAAAGATGTAATGGAAAATGGTGTAAGAAACTCATTGCTATTAGCACCGATGCCTACAGCTTCTACCTCACAAATTTTAGGTAACAACGAGTGTTTTGAACCATACACATCTAACATTTATAATAGAAGAGTATTAAGCGGTGAGTTTGCGGTTGTAAATAAGCATTTGTTGAAAGACCTTGGTAAGCTTAATTTGTGGAACGACAATATGAAGCAACGCATTATTGCTGCCAATGGTTCTGTACAAAACATTGAAGAAATACCTGCAGATTTAAAAGAAATTTACAAAACTGTTTGGGAAATAAAACAAAAAACAGTGATTGATATGTCTGCAGACAGAGGTGCATTTATTTGCCAGTCGCAATCATTAAATTTATTTGTAGAGCAACCAAATTTTGCAAAGCTTTCTTCTATGCATTTTTACACATGGAAAAAAGGATTAAAAACCGGTATGTATTATTTAAGAACAAAAGCTGCTGCTGATGCCATTAAATTTACAGTAGATGCTGCGGTTTTAAACCAAACAAAAGATGAACAACAGGCGGCTATTTCCTGCTCGCTGGATAATCCCGAAGGCTGTGAAGCTTGTGGATCGTAACATGATAAAATTAAAGTGAAAAAACCGCAGCTTTGCTTGTAATTGCAAAACTGCGGTTTTGTTTTATGTGCTACTTTGAAAAGTAGCCGATTTAAAGCGGAATAAAAAACACATTGATTTATTGTTTATGAAAAAATTATACCTGTTGTTTGTCTCCCCATAATGCTTATTGCTGTCAACAGCAAACAAAGCTAAAGCAGTCGGCAACAAGCGATAGTGTTACTAATTCGGTTGTTGTAGCATTGGCCACGGCAGACTAATTTAACAAAGCAGATTCTACCAAAAATAATAGCTGCATTGGCCACAGACACCATTTATACTGGTGAAAGGATTACAGAATTAGCGCTGAACAAATCCTTTGATGAAGCATTAAAAATAATGGGTAAAACATCGACTGTGGATACCTCAAAGAAAATAGCATCGCTACTATGGAATGGTCAAAAGAGAGATGCTAGTCAATATTACACAATTGCACTGCTCAACAACAGCACCAAAGATCAAAAGAAGATAAAACAAATCGGCACAAATTCGCCCATGTTTAAAACCCCTACACAAATAAGTTGTGGCAGCACACTTGCCTACATAAAAACTCAATAT
Source organism: Ferruginibacter sp. (assembly GCA_040400515.1). GTDB lineage: Bacteria > Bacteroidota > Bacteroidia > Chitinophagales > Chitinophagaceae > Ferruginibacter. The sequence continues at coordinate 9,522 of JBBAQB010000015.1, forward strand.
CCAGCCTTAAAAAAAGCAAATGAAACCTATTTGGATAATGAGGAAAGAACAATCTCTATTTATGATGAAGTAAAAGAAGGCATTGCTTTCGAAATTAATGAGAATGGCAAATGTGTATTAGTTTCCGTTCACGTAAAGGGACAGAAATATATAAAATTACCTTTGTAAAAAAGATGTTGCAACCAAACATAACGATAAATGGCATTCAGTTTAATTTGATTGATCTTGAAAAAGATTGCTGGGTAAGACTTTTGAATGGATCGCTCAAAAGCAGAGATGCTTTACACAATCCGGTAGTGGCAAATATAAACAGCCATGGTGTAAATTTAAGAACGGTCGTATTGCGAGCAGTAGATACTTCACAAAAGAAACTTTTTTTTCATACAGATATTAGAAGCGGAAAATGGGCAGAACTGGGAAAACAAAACCAGATAAGCTGGCTTTTTTATGACGCAGCTGCAAGATTTCAAATTAGAGTAGGGGGCCTGGCAACTTTACACACGTTAGATGCATTGGCCGACGCCGCTTGGGCAAAAAGCAATGCCAGCAGCAGAAAAATATATATGGGAAACAATGCACCATCTCAAATTACAATGCTGCCTGTAAGCGGACTTCCACCCGCTTTTGAAGACAAAGACCCAACGATACAAGAAAGTGAAATCGGTAGAAAAAATTTTGGTGTTGTAGAAACAACTGCTGATTGGATGGAATGGCTTTGGCTAAACAGCAAGGGGCACAGGCGAGCCTCGTTCAAATACAAAGAAGATAAAAGTTTTGAGGCAGATTGGTTATTGCCTTAAAGAGGAAAATAAAAAATAAGGGACTTTAAAATTACTGTTCTACGCAATATAAAATATTGAAGATTCCGTGCAAACTTAACCAACTGACATCCCACAAAAAACAAACCCCGAAAAATTCTTCGGGGTTTGTTTTTTATATTGCTTTGATTCTTTTATCCAATCTATTGGTTCATTTGCCAAAATATAATCTAATGTGTCTGCGAACTTATTCGAAAGTAAAATGGTGCTCTGTTTCAGGAAAAAATAAATGACTGAGCGTGCTTTTTAATTTTTGTGGCCACGACTGCTGAGAGTGAACTGTTTGCCCCAAAAACTCAGCCTGCATAATTTTCATTTTAATCATTACAATAGATTTTGCAGTTACGCCATCTAATTGAACAGTTTTTTCTACATCCTTATTTTCGTCTCTTACAATTATAGCTTTTCCACTTATACGTAACCTGTTATCAAATCCTCTTTTATGATAATCTAAATATGCATAAAAAGGCAGGTCGATGTTGTTTGCATAATTGCCATTACAAGCGGTAAAGAAATAAATATTTCCAGCTGCATCTACGCTCAGCGTTTGAATAACATTTGTTGGCAACGATAACTCCGAATTTATTTCAGATTTAAAAATGGCAACCTTTGTTTCCATAATCTTTTCCCGCAAAAAGGCAAGGTGTGTATCATTGTAATGCATAATGAAAATTTTGTAGTAATAAAAATTCAAACGATGTACCAATTAAATTATATCGTTAATTGTTGCTTCGACCATAAATACGTAGAAAGGTTTACACATAGTTTGTAGAAAAAAAATTGTTAACACAAAAAAACAGGTAAAAAAATATTCAATATGGACGGGCATAAAACTTTCTTATACAAAATACATCGACTCAAAACCTCGGTTTCCGTTTTATGACAGCTATAGATGAAATAATGGAAGTGATGCCCAAAAAAGAAATGGCAAAAATTATTAAAGATCCTTTAAAGACTGCCCGAGCTGCTCATTTGGTTTATGTGAGCGATGCTACAACAGGAATCAAAAGAATGAAAAAGGCTAAAGATTATTCTTATTATTTGAAGAAACAAAAAGTAACAGACGAAACTCTTCTTAAAAGAATTAAGAGCCTTGTAATACCGCCAGCATGGGAGAACGTGTGGATATGTGCTTTAGAAAACGGTCATTTACAAGCAACAGGCGTTGATGTTAAGCTAAGAAAACAATATCGTTATCACCCTGCATGGAACGCTTTGCGCAGCCACACAAAATTCTACAGGTTATTAGCTTTTGGAAAAGCTTTGCCTGCAATAAGGTTGCAGCTGGAAAAAGATTTATCTATCACAGACCTTACCCAGCAAAAAGTACTGGCAACAGTAGTTAGCTTAATGGTGCGAACCAACATAAGAATTGGAAATAATGTTTACGAAAAACTATACGGATCATTTGGGTTAACAACCTTAAAAGACAGGCACGTTGCGTTTAACGGCGGAAGTTTTAAGTTTTCTTTTGTTGGAAAAAAAGGAATAAGGTACGACATCAGCTTAAAAAACAAAAAGTTAGCGGCAATTGTACAAAAATGCAGAGATATACCCGGCAAAGAATTGTTTCAATACTACGATAAAGATGGAACCCGCCACAGCATTGACAGTGGCACGGTGAATGAATATATAAAAAACATCAGCGGCAAAGATTTCTCCGCAAAAGATTTTAGAACATGGTCCGGAACGGTAAATGCCTTTCTCGCATTTAAAGAAATAGGTTTTGCAGATAACGACACTGAAACCAAAAAAAATGTGGTAAAGGCACTGGATAAAGTGGCAGAGCAATTGGGTAATACAAGAACGGTATGTAAAAAATATTATATACATCCGCTCATCATTTCTCTATACGAAAATAAGAGTCTGGATAAATATTTTAAGCAACTTAATCAAATTGAGGTAGATGATGGCAAAACGGCTCTAACAACAGAAGAAAAATTAATAATGAAAATATTGTCATCACATTAAAACCACTACGATGAAAACGATTGACATGACTTTAAGCGACCACGGGCAAAATGTCGGTATCAATATTTTACCTCAATAAAATTGTACTGGTACTATTTATCCTGTTGAAGCAAATGACATATATCTCCTCACATATTTGATTTGTATGCTGGTGAATAAAAAACCAACCGATTTTACAACGCTGGAAACAAGTTTAAAAAACGTGGAAACGATAAAATACACCTTAATTATTTGCAAAACAGAGGTGGAAAACCGATCCTATATATTTATTGCTTAAGGCCAAAAAGCATTGCTAAGCTTTTTATGCGGGTGCATTGGAAAAATTAAAAAACTGAATTAACCCCACAACAGTTTACTATCTTTATTACCAAGAAAATTATAGAAAAAAGACAAGGTATTTTTATAGGTGTTTGGGGCGCAGCAAAAATTTTGAAGACTGCGTAAAGAATTTGAGTGTATAAAGTTGGGGAAATTTTTCCCCAATTACATCAATGCCTATTTTTTATAGAGGGATATGCGCCTTTTTTACACATAAATGAGGTGGGCATAAAAATTTCATAGAGGGCAAAGAATTGCATGCCCTAACAGGCAGTTTTTAGGAACCTTTTTTAATTGAATGAAAAATACCAAAAACATACTGATTAAAACTATTAAAATCATTTTGTGGATTTTTGTTGGCGTGAGTATTCTGGCAATCTTGCTTTTTGGTTTTATAAATACCAATGCAGGAAAACGAACCGTTAGAAACCAGGTAGTAAAATACCTTGAAAATAAACTCCACACAAATGTTAATATCGGCTCTGTAGATTACACATTACCTAAGTGGCTCAAAATAAAAAACTTTTACATAGAAGACCAGCACAAGGATACTTTACTTTTTGGCGAAGAGCTTTCAGTTGATCTTGATATGGTAAAATTGTTGCAGGGAAACACAGACATAAAAAAAGTATTTTTAAAAAATGTTATCATTAATGTAAACAGAACTGAAAAAGACACCGCTTTTAATTATCAGTTTTTGGTTGATGCATTTACAGGTAATAAATCAACCACAAAAAACAAGGATACAGCCGGATTAAAACTTACATTAAGACAATTGATTTTTGAAAACGTTGGGTTTAAATTTCAAGATAAATATGCAGGAAGTAATTTTAGTGCGTTTATAAAAAACCTCGATTTAAAAACCAATAAATTTCAGCCCGATAGACTTAGTTTTGGTATTGATAATTTGACTGCTAATGGCGTAAAGTTTTACATGAAAACTTACAAAGAAGTGGAGACCAGTATTGATAACAAATTACCGGTTGATACACTTACCAATTCACCTTATAAATTCTTTATTTCGGGCAGCCGTGTAAACCTAAAAGATATAAATGTTGAGATAGATAATAAAGTATCAGGCATGTATTATTACAATCAAATTGGAACACTTGCCGGCAATAATATTTTTTATAGCATCGAGCAAGAAAAAGGGCTCGCAGATACGCTGTTATTGGACAGCGCCACGATTGTTTTTTCTTCAGCAAAGCAGGAGATACCAGTATCGCAAAATGGATCACCTGAACCAACTTCGTGGGTTTATGCAACCACGCATTTAAATATCAACAACAGCAGTTTAAAATACGATGACGTAAACAAGCCAGCAGCAAGAGGTTTGGATTTTGCTCACCTTGATGTCAAGAATATAAAAGCTGGTATTGAAAGCTTTCGATTTTCCACTGATTCAACAAAAGGAAAAATATCTCAATTTAGTTTCAGCGATAAAAGTGGTTTTGTTTTAGATACGACCCATGTAAATTTATTGTTTACAGATAGTTTATTATCTGCCACAGACCTTTACATAAAAACGCCCCATTCGCTCATTCAAAATTCTTTTCAACTTACCTACGACAGCATTGCTGCCATTACACAAACCCCGCAAAATTCATTTATTGCTGCTACACTCAATAATTCGATCATAGCATTTAACGACCTGTATTTATTGTTGCCATCTTTAAATACATCTTTACCTCAAGTACAGTTTGCCAATCAAACTTTACATTTTAATACAGTATTGCGTGGCAATTTAAAACGGCTTTATTTGCCTTACCTGCAGTTAAGTGGTTTGTCAGGCTCTAAAATAAGTGCCAATGGAACATTGTTCGATATAACAGATCCCAAGCGTTTTTCATTTGACTTAAATATTTTACAAAGCAATATTCTTAAAAAGGATTTACTACGTTTTGTGCCACCGGCAAACCAGGCGGAATTGGCTTCTTTACCAAACCTTATCAGTTTAAGAGGAAAGCTAGCAGGAAATACAAACAGCATTGCAGCGAATGTTAATGCTACTGCCAAAGACCTTGCTTTCTCGGGTAAAATAAATCTTACAAACATTCAGGATCCAAAAAATATTAAATACGATTTGGCTTTTACCAATGTTGCTTTCAACAAAACTTTGATAGAAGGTTTTATTCCTCCCGCAGCATTGGAACAAATAAATTTACCCCAACAGATTTCCGCAACAGGTAAGTTTAGTGGCAATACAGAAAATGTGGTGATGGATCTTAAAGCAAAATCGAGCTATGGACCTCTTACTGTGAAAGGTTACATAAAGAATATTAAAACCCCGGAAAGAGCTAATTATGATTTGTATGTGACCACACCAGGTTTTGCATTGGGCAAGCTCATAAAACAAGATAGTATTATAGGGAACGTAGCAGGAGCCTTTATTGCTAAAGGAACCGGTTTTGATTATGAGACAATGAACTCATCTATTAATGCAAACATTGCCTCTTTACAGTACAACAAATACAACTACCGCAATGCACAGGTAAATGCTGATTTTACACACGGGGTTATAAAAAGCATTGGTAAAATAAACGACAGCAGTCTGCAGTTAACCTATGATATCGTAGCAAATGTAAGAGACAAATATCCTACGGTAAAAGGAGAGATAGATGTGGATACAGCCATGCTTAATAAACTACATTTCACAAAAGATAGCATTAACCTTTCTTTAAGGGCATTGGTAGATGCGGTTAACCTTCAACCAAGAAATTTAGAGGCAAGTTTATTGTTAGACAGTGTAAGAATGCAGACCGGACCAAAGTTTTTTACGATTGACAGCACTTCCCTTATTGCAACATCCCAAAACGGAATTGATTCCGTTGTATTAAAAGCGCCCTTTGCAGATGTACATGCAGGCGGTGCTTTTGATTATGATAAAATTGGAGAATCCATTATGCGGTATGTAAATAATTATTACAAAATACCGGGGTACACAGCAACAACTACCAATATTGCAGACCAGCAGTTTACCATTAAAGGTTCTATAAAGCAAAGTCCGTTTATAACAACATTGGTACCTGGCTTAAACAGCTATGAAGATTTTATTTTTACAGGAAGCTATGCCTCTGCTGATAGAGACAGTGCTTTAAATTTTAATACTGCTGCTAAAAATGTTTCTTTCACCAGCAATAACATTGCAAATGCTGCCCTGAATATTAATGCGAAAAATGCGAAAATTAATTACGAAGTAACATTTGATACTTTAAAAACAGCCGATGATATTTTATATGGCACAAGGTTAAATGGTGCTGCTGCAAACGATAGCCTTTCACTAATGGTAGTTACAAAAGATAATGCCACCATAGATTGGTTTGGCTTATCGGGAACAGCATTTGTGAGCAATGAAAACTATACCCTGCACATGAAAGATAGCCTTATACTAAATTATGAAAAATGGCGGGTTGCACCAGATAATTATATTTCTTACGGAACTGCAGGAATCGTTGTAAATAATTTTTTAATAAGCAGCGATGCAGCGAAAATTGATATTAGGAGCAAGCAATTGGTAGGCGATAGTCCTATTGATATTTCGATTGACAATTTTAATTTAAAAAGCATCAGTTCTATTGTAAACAAGGACACTGTTTTACTCGCAGGAATTTTAGATGTAAAAGCAACAGTAAGTGACTTTAACAAAGCACTTCCTTCCTTTACGGGCAAAGCCTCCGTAAAAGATATACAGTTTATGCAACACCCGCTTGGTAGTATTACAGCAACTGCACAAAAGCAATCTGAAAACAACATCAGTGCAACCGTAAATTTATTAGGTGCCAATAATGATATTAGCGCAGCAGGTAATTATTATTTAGATAGTACAACAGATCAGTTTGATGCAGACCTTCAGGTAAGGGCTTTAAGTTTTAAAACCCTCGAAGCATTCTCTGCCGACCAATTAATAAACAGCCATGGAAATATTTCAGGTAATATAAAACTAAACGGTGCGTTTTCAAATCCCGAATACAATGGCCAAGTAAATTTTGATACCGTTAAATTTTCGTTGGCAAAATTAGGCGCCCCTTATTTTATTGATAAGCAAAAAACAATTCTAAAATATCCACAAATACAATTTCCTGCGTTTAAAGTAACAGATTCTTTAAATAATGTGTTGAAGATTGATGGTGATATAACGTCCCGCAGTATAACAGATTATGATTTAAATGTAGCCATCGATACGAAAGATTTTGTGATCTTAAACGCAAAGAAAAACCTTCATAATGAGCTTTATGGTTACGCAGCTGTAAATGTAAATGTATCTGTAAAAGGAACATCTGCTAGGCCGGTAATTGAAGGAGATATATTACTAAACGATAAGAGCGATGTAAAAATTGTATTACCACAAACCAGTTATGAAAAAAACGACGGTAAAACAATTGTACGTTTTGTAGATGTAGATACTTTTAAAATTGACCCACTACAAGCTGGCTTTGAACCTGCAGTAAAACCTGCGTCTGAATTTGCAAAGTTCTTAAATTACAACCTTAATATAGAACTTACTAAAGCAGCGGCACTTACTATTTTAGTAGATCCATCAACAGGAGATGAAATAAAAGTGCAGGGAGATGCAAGATTAAATGCAGGTGTTGACCCCGGCGGAAACCTTGTATTAGCTGGTGTTTACGAGCTGGATAAAGGATATTATGATTTGCATTACAATATACTAAACAGGAAATTTAATTTAATAAAGGGAAGTACCATCACATTTGCAGGTGCACCTATAAATGCTGTGGCAAATATTACCGCAGAGTATACGGCACTAACATCTTCTAAAGAATTATTGAGCAATGAAGTAACAGATGTATCACCTACGCTCGCCAATTCGTTCAACCAAAAATTACCTTTTAGGGTGATGCTTTATTTAACCGGCCCACTTACCAAACCCAATATCAATTTTGATATTCAGCTGCCTGAAGAAAGTAATTTTCTTAATGGCGACCTCCGCACAACTATTGAAAATAAGTTATTACAAATAAGAAACGACCCAGCATCTATTAACAAACAGGTATTTTCATTGCTACTGTTTAACAGATTTGTAAGTGAACAGAGCAGCGATTTCTTTAAGGGCAATGGTGGAGATTTTAATGACCTTGCGCGCCAGAGTGTTAGTCAGTTTTTATCATCTGCATTAAATGAAATAGCAGGCGATATTTTTAAAGGCATTGATATTGACCTGAACTTAAATTCTTACAACGATTATTCAAAAGGTGGTAATACGCAACGTACAGATTTAAATCTTGCCGTAAGTAAATCTTTTGCAAATGACAGGCTTGTAATAAGTGTTGGTAAAAACTTTGGTATTGAAGGGCAAGATGCAGCCGCGAAATCAGCAGGCACAAATACCGGTTTTAAGCCAGACATAACAATTGCATACAAATTAACAACAGATGGTAAATATTTGATGAGAGCGTACACAAAAAACCAGTTTGAGGTAACGCTTGATGGCTATGTGGTGGAAACAGGATTGTCGTTTGTCGTAACACTCGATTACGATAAATTTAACGACCTCTTTAGAAGGAAGAAAAAAGTAAATAAATAATGAAGAAGATTCTTTTTATATCAACTACTATTCTAATCTTCATTGCATCTTCCTGCAGTGTGCAAAAACACTTGCCACCCGGAGAGCGCTTGTATAAAGGGGCCTCCGTAAAAGTGGAGAAAAATAAGGAGACAACCGGTACCGCAAAATCTCTTAAAAAAACAATTGCACTTGCCGCTTCTCCGAAACCAAATAAATTTTTATTGGGGCAGCCATACAAAGTTTGGTTCTATTATAAAATTGGTGAGCCAAAAAGAGAAAAAGGATTTAGGGCCTTTTTGCGCAACAGATTGGGCGAACCCCCGGTATTAAGCAGCAGGGTAAATGCAAAAGCCACTGCAGAAAATATGGCTTCGCTGATGGAAAATCTTGGATACTTTCAAACGACTGTGCAGGGAGATACAGTGCATATAGGTTCGTATTTTGTAAAAGCTAATTACAAGGCACAAGTGCAGCCACAATATAGCATTGGCGCTATTAAATGGGTGGGAGATTCATCAACCGCTCTGCAAAAATTGCTTGATAGAAACTCCACAAGAAACGGAATATTAAGAACCGGTAACCCTTACCGCTTAAGTGATATTACCGCAGAGCGAGATAGGTTGGACCTTTTCTTAAAAACCAGGGGTTATTACTTTTTTAATCCTGATTACCTGATGGCATATGCAGACAGTACTGTTGGCGGCAGAAAAGTAAATGTATACCTAAACATAAAGAAAACCACACCTGAAGATGCAAAGCATCCTTATAAAATAAACAGCATCACGGTGTTTCCAAATTACTCTCTTACATCTAGCGAACTTGATACATCTAGACGTGGCGTTGAAATTTTTGAGGGCTTGAGAATAAAGGATACCATTAAGGATTTTAAAAAAGAACTTTTTGCACGAACCATTACCTACCGCCCCGATAGTACTTACAACAGCAGGCAACAAAATACTACCCTTAACCGGTTCATCAATTTAGGGGCATTTAAGTTTGTAAAAAACAGGTTTGAAGCAATAAAAATTGCTGACGCAAATGATTCTTCGCATTTCATGAATGTGTATTACTATTTGACTCCTGCAAAACAGAAATCCATACAGGCACAGGTAGATGGTTTTACAAAAGAAAACAATTTTTTAGGTACACAGTTTGGTGTAAACTGGAGAAACAGAAACGCATTTCGTGGTGCCGAGCAACTAACAGTGAAAACATATGCAGGTATAGAAACAACCTCAGGAGATTCGGTGAAGAATAATAATTACAGGCTTGGTACTGAGATAACACTAAAAATGGCAAGGTATGCCATTCCGTTTTTTAAGATAAAAGAAAATAATTTTTATCCACCAAATACAAGTTTACTGCTTGGCTATGAACTTTTTAAAAAAGATATTTTCTATTTAAAAAACCTGTTTCGTTTTCAATATGAATTTACCTGGAAACCAAATATTCAAAAACAATATACAATAGCCCCGGTTTCTGTAAGCTATCTTCAGGCAAGCAACATTACAGATTCTTTTAAAAAGGAAATAATTAAAACCCCATCTTTATTATTATCCGCTTTTTCAGAAGCAATACTTGGCTCAAGTGCTTCATATACCTACAACTCCGCACTAAGGCGTACAAAAAACAAGGTATATTTTAATACCAGCATAGAACTTTCAGGCAATATTGCGGGTCTAATTACCGGGGCTAAACAGTACCGTTCTAAAAATATATTTGGTGTGCCCTTCGCTCAATATGCAAAGGTTGATATAGATTATCATTTTACCCGCAAACTTTCTAACAGATTTGATTTTGCCAACAGGCTACAGGTTGGCATAGGGCTACCTTATAACAACTCTAAAATTTTACCATTCACAAAATTATATTCCATTGGTGGTTCAAGTTCTATCAGAGGTTTTAGAACCAGAACATTGGGACCAGGCACTTATGAACCGACACCGGGTGACCAACTCTTTTTTCAAATAATAGGCGGAGATTATAAATTACTTTTTAACACCGAACTGCGCATTCCTTTTACCCAACAATTGAGCGGTGCAATATTTTTTGATGCAGGAAATGTATGGACAAAGGACACATTGCTTTTTGGAAGCAAGGGTAAACTAACACCCAAATTTTTAAAAGAACTTGCTGTTGCATCGGGCATTGGAATTAGGTTTGATGCCACAGTATTGTTGATTCGGGCAGACCTTGGGATTCCATTAAGAAAACCATATTTACCGGATGGCCAACGCTGGGTTTTAAACCAGATTGATTTTGAATCCAGAATGTGGCGAAGAGAGAACCTGATTTTAAATATAGCAATAGGATTACCATTTTAAAACTACTCGCACCTTCCTTTCCTTCTGCCTTCTATTACTTTAACAAAAACTTTCTTGAAAATTATTATTGGATGTGGCAACGCTTTTTAAGACTTGTCATTTGGGCTGGACAAATCGTCTTTAATATTTTCCGTTATCGGTATGATTTTGTTTACTAGCTGTAAAATCATTCTCTTTTTTTGCAAACAGATGTTTAAAAATAGAAATACCCCACGCAGCAATTTTATCTCTGTTATTTATGACGGCATTTGTAGCGCCTACTTTTAGGGCATTGCTCGCTACTTTTCCTAAAAACGAGGTTGCACCACCAAACACAAGGTTCTTAGCCAATAGTCCTGCACTTATTCCTCCAGCTGCTTTTAAAATGTTACTACCTGCTTCACCAGGATCTAATATATTGTGAAAAGCAGACTTAATTAAATTTTTAGGTCTATAGTGATCTATGGTGTCGTTGTATTGCTTTTTTAAAATTTTTTCCTGAATTACCCTCTTCTGTTCCAATGCCGCAATTGCTACTTCAAGATCAATAGCATTTTTAATTTCCATGATATTAATCGTTTATTTTTTTAATAATAGAATCTGCAATTGGCAATTTTAAAATCTTATGTCTGTTTGCATAAACAATAATCCCGACGATAAGATAAAAAGCGGCAATCGTAAAAAATCCAAGATAAAGTTTACCCATTACGTCACCCAGCCAAAGACCAATTGCAATATTGAACATCATAAAAAAAGAAGAGAAAACCAACGTAATTATAACTTTCGAAATGACGGACGAGCCCACTTCTGCCGTTTTCCTAATTGCTTTTAATCTATAAAGATCTGCCCTTGTTTCTACGTAATCTTTGGTTCTTTCAAAAAGCGCATCTATTACACCTTCTTTATCGTTGTTATCGTGTGCCATATTTATTTTTTACCGCCGGAAAAACTGATGTGCGTATTCAAAATTTTAAAGCTATGCAAAATTTCTTTTTGCATCGTCCTTAAAATCTTTTGCCTGATCTTTAAAATCTTTTGCAGTTTCCTTTCCTTTTTCTACCATACTATTTGCATCGCCTTTTATACTCTGGTATTTTTCTTGTAAAGCCTCGCCAAGTTCGTTGAATTTGTTACGGACAGAATCGCCCAAATCAGTGCTTTTCTTAACAATTTTTTTACGGGTATCTTTTCCTTTCTCAGGTGCAAGTAAAATTCCTAGTACTGCTCCTGCTGCTGCTCCCAATATCACACCTGTTAATAGTTTCTTGCTCATAATTTTAATTTTTTAAATTGTTTTAATAGAATTTCTTATCGTATGCGTAACCAAAATGTTGCCAATACTTTAAAATTAATTAAATACACAGTATATTATTTTTTTTGCTTTTTTATGTGAAAAATATTCCCCCTAAATGGAAACTAATTTTACAAAAACATGAACAGCTCTTTAAACATATCATAAAATTACGATGATTTTCTAATTTTTAATGCTTGGCATAAATATCGAAATGCAGTAACTGTTAATCATCAATAAAAAAATTTATGGCTATAACAAAATCACCTGCTTATAAGAAACCAGCAACCAAAGAAACATTCATCAAAGCTATATTTCCCATAAGAGATTATATGCTGAGCGATTTTTTCCATGGCGAATTAAAAGATATTTATTGGGCTGAAAAGCATTTGGTTAAAACCCTCCCTAAAATGGCCAAAGCTGCCACTTCTGCAAAATTAAAAGAAGCATTTACTGATCACCTTACACAAACTAAAATACACTGTACAAGATTGGATGATGTTTTTGCCTTGCTTGGCAAAAAGCCACAGGTAAAAAAATGCGAAGCAATGGAAGGTATTACAAAAAAGGGTGATGGAATAATAGAAGAAACACAGGCAGGCACAGCAACAAGAGATGTTGGGCTGATACTTGCCGCACAAAAAGCAGCGCACTATCAAATTGCAACTTATGGTGGCCTAATACAATTAGCAACAACTCTGGGAATGGAAGACTGTGCAGAAATACTTTTAGAAACATTAAACGAAGAAAAGAAAACAGATGAGGGCTTAACAGATATTGCAGAAAACAATATTAATTACGAATCTGCAGAAGAAAAAGAATCACCTAAAAAGAAAAAATAAATTATGGAAAACGAAAGCAAAAGCGAACAGCTAAAAAAATTTAAAGAACTGGTAGAAGATGTAAATATCTGTATGATGATTACCAGAGATGCCGCAGGTAAAGCAAGTGCAAGGCCAATGGCAAACGCAAAAGTGGAAGAGGATGGTTCCGTTTGGTTTTTTACAAACGAGTTTTCAGGAAAGGTTGAAGAAATTTCTCAGCAAAACGAAATATTCCTCACCTATGCTTCTCCTTCTTCCAACTCCTATGTTGCTTTTAACGCAAAGGCCACTTTAAGCGACGATAAAAATAAAATAGATGAACTGTGGACACCCGCTATGAAGGCATGGTTCCCGGAGGGAAAACAGGATCCTAAAATTTTATTGATACAGGCAAGACCCATTGAAGCAGAGTACTGGGATAATTCATCCAGCAAAATTGTTATGCTTTTTAGTATGCTAAAAGCTGCAGTAACCGGCCATTACACTGAGGGCGAGCATGGAAAATTAAAAATTTAAGTTAGTATATGAATTTAAGTTCAGGCTATCCTTTTTGGTTGGTTCGTTATGGTTTACCGTTTAGCCTCAAAGCTGCAGAAATTATAGAAGACCTCATCACTGGCAGAAGAAACAATGATGAGGCGGAAGAAGATTCAAAAAGAAAAAAATAATACTACTTTTATTTTCACTCATAATTTAAAAACGGTTACCATGAACAAATCATCAATTTCAATGGCTGCCTTATTAGTTATACTTGTAACTACACTTACTAGTTGCGAGGCTATTGGGAGCATTTTTAAAGCCGGAATATGGACAGGAGTTATTGGAATAGCGCTGGTTGTTTTTTTAATTCTGTACCTTATTGGACGCTCAAAAAAATAGATACTTTACAGAACCCATCATTATGTTTTTAAACAAAGCCAGAAAGTATTTAGCTCTGGGTTTTAACGTTAAACTTATTAGTATGGGTATTCTTATCTCCGTAATTGAAAGGCTTAGTTATTCACTTTATTAATTGACACGACCGCTGTGTTTTGCATTACTGTAGCTACATTAAATGCAGTTGAAGAGTTGTTTTTTAAAAATGCAATGGTAGTTTGCACTGCGTATTTGGTGTACCAAAAGGTATTATGAATATTTATTGTTTTGCATTCTTCTCTTTTATGGAGATGAATAAATATTTGCTTCAAAAAAATTTCTGCAATCTGTTTTTCTGCCACGAGCCTATAAATACAAGCATAAATAAACCCAGCATGTTTATCGTACACTTCATACAAGTAAGCAATTAATGGAAATTATTTTTAAGGATCATATGGTATTTAGTACATGGCAAACCGGGCGGTATTAAGCGTTCTTATTTTTAGAAAAGTAATTTTAAGAGCATTCAGCTGATACATAATAATTTCCTGTAAACTTTTACATGGCATAGGCTCTTCTAATAAATCGCTGTAGGCCTGCATTAAAGTTGCTTCGTTGTATGTACAAAGTGAATTTAATTCATTGCCATTTTGTAAGTTTTCGGTTAAAGTGTTTGTGCTATTAAAATCTTCATAACGATACACTTCATCAGTTACAGTTGTATTTACACCTAAATGTTTGAGATAATTTTTCAACTCACTTGCATAATAATAGCTCTCTTCAGAAAGACCGTTTAATGCCGTTTTTAAGGAATGGTTCTCCATCTCATCTGCTACCATTTCAAAATCTAATTTGGATCGTTTTAAAAAAAACATTAATCCTGTAAATTTATGAAGAGCACTGCTAGTGAAATTTTCCATGAGTAAAATTTTTGCAAATATTATTTTCTAATGTTACTACTATATGAACCAGATATTATTTTTTGCATTGTAAAAATTGTAGAAAATTGTCCACAAATCGGGAATTTTAATTCGCTAAAGCGTCTACGGTTTTATAAATTATATCACTTGTAAATGGTTTACCAATAAAATAATCAGCGCCATTTTTTAAAGCCTTCGCCCGGTCATCGCCAGAATCATGGGCAGTAATCATTACTATTTTAGACTTGGGATAATTCTTTTTTATGTAAGAAATATAATTTATACCCAATCCATCAGGTAAGTGATTGTCTAAAAATATTATTTCGGGATGATCACTTTTTAACACCTTATCTGCTTCAGATAAAGAGTTTACGAAGGAGGGATCTAAATTTTTATGTTTTAGCAACCTGCTGAGCAAATAACAAATATCTGTCTCGTCATCAATTATAAGTGCTTTCAATAGTATATCATTAAGGTAGTTTCCATTATTCATTGTTACAACGTTTTCTACAACAAAATGTTCAAGATTGTTGCCAATAATAATTCTTTGGGGATTCAAAAATGAACTTTTGCTGTCTTGGTTATGCAAAAAATATACCTTGCAATATGTAAAAGGTTGTTTATTTAAAAAAAAATACAATTTTACACTACTTTCATAATGTTATTAACTTGTACAAGCGGAAATTATAAGGCAAGGGTGAAGAATTATTTGAGGAATATTCTCTATTTTTTATGAGGAAAAGATTACATGGTATAATTTTAGAAATATATATAGGAGAGAAAAAGAAATGAGAAAAAAAATCACAACATTTTTTACTTTTTTACAACAGGTTTTTGGTGAATTTATAAGCGAAAACATACTAAAATACAGTGCATCCCTCGCATATTACACCGTACTTTCTATTGCTCCGCTACTTTTAATACTTCTTACTATTACAGGCTTTTTGTTTGGTAAAGAGGCTATAAATGGTCAATTGTATGGAGAGATCAACAAACTTATTGGTTCAGATGCAGCTTTACAAATACAAAATTCCATTCAAAATATACACGTAAGCAACGACAATGTTTTTGCTACTACAATAGGAACGGTTGTTTTAATAATTGGTGCCACAGGTATTTTTGGGGAAATACAAGATTCACTTAATAGAATATGGGGCCTAAAAATAAAAGCTCGTAAAGTTTGGTGGAAAGTTTTGTTAGATAGGCTTATATCTTTTTCTTTAATACTAAGTCTTGGTTTTGTGTTGGTCGTTTCTCTTGTATTAAATGCTATAGCTGCTGCCATAAGCGATAAAATTATGGAACTGCTTCCGGGCGTTGGCAACATTTTTTTACTTGCAACAGACACTGTCGTTACGCTCTTCATTACTACTATACTTTTCGGTTGTATATTCAAAGTATTGCCAGATGCTAAAATAAAATGGAGAGATGTAAGTGTTGGTGCATTTGTTACCGCCTGCTTGTTCTTACTTGGCAAATATGGGATAGGATTTTACCTTGGCAGCAGCAAACTTGGTAGTATTTATGGTGCGGCGGGTTCTGTTATGATTTTAATGATATGGGTATATTACAGTTCTGCAATTTTGTATCTCGGCGCTATTTTTACAAAAGTATATGCAACCGATTTTGGTAGTAAAATATCGCCAAGTGAATACAGCGAATGGATAAAAATAAAAGAAATACCCATGCCAGAAGTTCAGTTTAAGTCAGACGTTATTAAACCCGACTCTGGATGATTAATAAATTTGGCATGTTTTTTAAAACTAATATACCATGAGTATAAAGAAAAAGATTTTAATTATTGATGATGATATGGATATGTGCATCGTGCTAAGCAAATTTCTTTTGCGAAATGGTTACGATGTAGAAACTGCCAACTCTGGTAACAAGGGCATCACTAAATTTAAAGAAGATAATTTTGATATTGTAATTTGCGATTTTAGGCTCGGCGATAAGGATGGTAAAGATATTTTGAAGGAAATTAAACTCCTCTCTCCTGATACGATTGTATTAATTATTACAGGCTACTCAGATATTAAGATTGCGGTAGATGTTATAAAAATGGGTGCCTTTGATTATATAACAAAGCCACTGATACCAGATGAGGTGCTCAATGTTTTAAAAAATGCATTAGATAAGCCTGAGCAAATACATGCCCAGAGCCAAGATGGATTTAAGCCAGTTGCTGACAGAAATACCGGCGCAAGAAAAGCCGCCATTAAAAGTGAGTTTTTGGTGGGTGAAGCTGGCGCAACAAAAGATCTTTATAAGCAAATAGAAATAGTTGCACCAACCAACTACAGTATTATACTATATGGCGAAAGTGGTACAGGCAAAGAGGTTATTGCAAAAACAATACACAGCCTCAGCGATAGGGCAGATAAACCTTTTATTGCTATGGATTGCGGTACGCTATCAAAAGAATTAAGTGGCAGTGAGCTTTTTGGGCATATGAAAGGGGCTTTTACAGGAGCATTAACCGATAAAGAAGGTCATTTTGAACTGGCCAATGGCGGTACTTTGTTTTTAGATGAAGTTGCCAATTTAACATACGAAATACAGGCATCGTTGCTGCGTGTAATACAGGAAAGAAAGTTTAAAAGAGTAGGTGGAAACAAAGAAATGCCGATAGATGTGCGCATCATTGTCGCATCTAACGAAAACCTGCAGGAGGCTTATCGCAAAGGAAAGTTTAGGGAAGATCTCTATCACCGTTTTAATGAGTTCTCTATAAATCTTCCGCCCTTACGAGATCGCAAAAAAGACATTCCTCTTTTTGCAGATTTCTTTTTAGAAAAAGCAAAATCGGAGTTAAACAGAGATATAGAAGGATTTGATGAAGATGTAATGCAAATGTTTATACATTATTCATGGCCGGGTAATTTAAGAGAGTTTAGAAATGTGGTTCGAAGAGCAGTTTTGCTTACACAGTCCGGTAAAGTAAATGCCAAAACATTACCTTGGGAAATTACTAATACTGAATCTTCCGCCGCCGGTGCACCACCTGCATTTGCACACAGGCACGAGGAAGAGCAATATGCCATAAGCCACCATGCAACTGCACCCGTAAAAGCAGTATACGATTTAAAAGATGCAGCATCAAAAGCGGAATATGAAGCAATAATGAATGTATTAAAGCAGGTAAATTTTAATAAAACAAAAGCTGCCGAAATTTTAAAAATAGATAGAAAAACTTTATACAATAAAATTAAAGGCTTTGAAGAAACAAACAATTAGCAGCATTTATTCATCTTTGAAAAAGAGATTAAGCTATAAACTTCATTAAAAAAGGCTTTTACCATATAACGGACAAAGCCTTTTTTTAAAGTCTATTTTATTGGATAATGAGAGAACGAGTAACTCCTGGTTAAAATATTATTTACATCTTTTCATCTCTTTTCTTATTTGCTTCTTCCTTACTCTCCTGCCCTGTGAGCAAGGTTTCTATTTTATGCATCATGGTAGATACCGGCCCTTCCATTTTATTTGTTCTGTCGTCCATCGTATTATCATCTAACATTTTACCTATTTGCAGTTCGGCGGGTAAATAAGGTAAGAACCAATCTCTTTGCGCACCGGCAATATTTCTGATAGAAACTTTTCTATCATTGTCGCTAGCATTGGTTCTTAATATTTTTGTGCCTTCGGCAGCCACACTGTTAAAATGGGTTTGTACCGCATCTTCGGTATTGTTGGAATAATTTGCAAGCCGTTGTTTTACTTCAGGTGCATTTTTTGCGAATAATAATGTAAGCCAATCGGGTGTGGATGACGTACCTGCTAAAAAATTTAATCCTACTTCAGATCTTGCACAATCGTACAAACCGGCAACTACAGCAGGCACAATAGCCTGCATTAATTTGTTTTCTTTTTCTTCGTCAGAAGTTACTTTTACTTCCTGTGTATTAGGGTCAACTTTTATAAGCGATTGCATCCCTACATTTTTTGTTAGTTCTTCTAAAATATTAATTGCCATAACCTTTGATTTTATTAAATATGTTATCATTTAATGGTTAGCAAAACCATGCCACAATAAATGGTATAAAATTGGCTTATTCAAATGAGTTATAAATCACTCACTACCTAAAGTATATAAATATGTCAAACACAAATTATTTGACTACGCTCAGTGTTGTTTTAGAAAAACTTCGTTTAAGAAAACAGGACAAAGAATTTCGTATGTTAAAAAAAGGTTTTGGTACAGAAGCCAAAACGTATCGGCCAGATGAGCTCTCTATCATAAAAACGTATCGCTTTGAAGGAGACTCCGACCCAGCTGATAATTCTATTTTATATTTAATAGAAGCTAATGACGGAAGCATTGGATACACGTTAGATGCGTATGGTGTTTACAGCAACCATGAAGGTGAGGGTTACGATGATTTTATAAGAAAAATTCCGGTAATGGAAAGAACGGAACAACAAATTTTTGGAGAAGATAAAACAGATTAAGGAATAATCATTCAATCAATAGAAAAGCCCTGCATATTTTGTGGGGCTTTTTGCTAGCATTGTTTTTTGCAGGCGTGCTCTAATAAAATCCAAATAAAAAGCCCCGCATAATATGCGAGGCTTCAATAAAAATTATTCGAAGAATTTTATCTTACGAGTTTCAACTCGTCAATAATATTTTTTGCACCACCTAATTTATCTACACACCATAAAACATAACGAACATCTACACAAATGGTGCGGTTAAGGTCTTTATCAAACGCTATTTTATGACTCAATGCTTCGTAGTTGCCATCAAAAGCGAGACCGATTAAATTACCGCTGCCATCAATAACAGGAGAACCAGAGTTGCCGCCGGTAATATCGTTGGTTGTTATAAAACCAACTACAAGGTCGTTTCTGCTTTTGTCAATATATTGTCCAAAATCTTTTTTCTTCAATAATTCTACTTGCTTTGCAGGTAAATCAAATTCGTAATCGTTTGCCACATATTTTTCTAACAAACCTTTACTAGTCGTTACAAAATCATACTTCACCGCATCTCTCGGCGCATAGCTTTTTACGTTACCAAAACTTACCCTCATGCTAAAATTCGCATCAGGATACATTTTAGCAGCAGCTACAGAATCTTTTTCCATAATACCTTTGAAATAACCACGGCCAAGCTCGTTGTTCTTATTTACAAACACGGTGTACAACGATGCATATTTGCCATTGTAACTTTTTACAAACGATGTAGCATAATCAAATGCGGGATCGGCTTGCAGGGTTACAGCATCAGGCTTTGCAACAAATGCAGCCCACTTGGCATCGTCTAAAATCATAGTGGTTGCAAATAAATTAGCCGCCCACTTTTTAAAAGTTGCTTCGTCGTTTAACGGACCATAGGCTGCTTTTATTTTTTCATAAAAACCGATAGGGTGCTGGCTCTTATCTACATCATTGTAAAAAGCCATAGCTGTTGCAGCCACAATCTTTTCATCGCTTGCTCTGTCAGCACTTTCTAAATATCCTTTGCGGCTTGCATCTGCTGCATTTACAGCTTTTGTAATATCTGCTCCCGTCATACCTGTTTTTACAAGTGCAGCTTCTATACCTTGTAAAGAAGAGGCATAAGTAGCAAGGGGCGAACCTAAAATACCTTCAATTAAATAAGCACGTTGTTTTGCATACGGCGTCCATGCAGCGTAGTTTGCCGCATAGTCATTCATAATAGATGCATACTCGGGTTTGCTTGCAGCCCATGTACCAAAATTGGTTTCATAAGCTTGCTTTTGTTCGTAGGTTTTAAACTTTACCAACTGCTTTGTTTCCCCATCAAAAAACTTCCAGTAATTAGCAACACCTGCATAATTGCTGGCAAGCTTTAATTTTACTGCGGGGTCTTTTATCATTTGCTCGTGCATGTATTTTAAACGGGTATCTCTCAAGCCAACCAACGACGGATTCTCTATTTCATTTTTTAATTTAATACCATAGCTTGTTTCGTAACGGTTTGTACCGCCCGGGTAGCCATAGATCATTGCGTAGTCACCGTCTTTTATTCCTTTAATACTTACCGGTAAAAATGCTTTTGGTTTAAGCGGCACGTTCTCGCTGCTAAAATCTGCCGGCTTGCCATCCTTACTTCCATATACACGAAAGATGGAAAAATCGCCTGTGTGGCGAGGCCATTCCCAGTTATCGGTATCGCCGCCAAACTTACCTACACTTTCCGGTGGCGCACCTACCAGGCGAATGTCGCGGTAGGTCTTGTAAGTGTACATAAGGTATTGGTTGCCCTTAAACATACTGTATATTCTACCGGTAATGCCATTTTCTTTATCAGCTACTTTATCGGTAATTGCCTTGTACACATCAGGTGTTTTTTTGGTACGATCTGCCCAGTTCAAACCTTTTAAAGCATCTTCCACTTCTTTGGTTACATCTGTAATTTTATCAAGAAACTGTACAGTAAGTTTGCTTTGAATTTCCTGCCCCATGTTGTAGGCATAAAAACCATCTCGCAGGTAATTGTTTTGTACTGAACTCGCACTTGCAATGGCATCGTATCCGCAGTGGTGGTTGGTAAAAATTAAACCTTTATCGCTCACAATTTCGCCAGTGCAGCCGCCACCAAAAATGAGGATGGCATCCTTTAGCGAGGATTTGTTTACAGAATACAACTGCTCTTTGGTAAGCTTCAGCCCACGCTTTACCATGTCATTGTAAACCTGTTGCCCTAGGAGCATTGGCAGCCACATGCCCTCATCGGCACGGGCCTGCAGTAAGCTTGAAATAAGAACAAGCGAAACGATTATTTTCTTCATGATGTTTGTTGGTTTTTTATGCAGCGAATTTAATGGTTTTGGGTGGTAAAGGATATGTAAAAAGTTTATTTTAAAAAGTGAGTAAGTGTGAAGGCCTAATAGGGATTAGCTCTTTTGTTTTAGTGTACCCCTTCATTGCTTAACAGCAAATGCTCTTTTATAAAACCTGAAAAGCAAAATTTTGATACGCATTTGAAATTTCCTGATGGGAGGATGCACCATAATGAAGTACCTTATGGCCAAACCAAAAACAAACGCATAAAAAAGTGTTTATAAACCAATTAAAGTTTATAAACTCAGGAACCCCTAATTCCTATGAACACTACCTTCTTATATTCCCTTTGCAAGCAACAAAAACTTAAACACCGGCTTTTACAACTTTCTGGATTCAATTTCAATCCTTTTACCCCTAGTTTTTATTTATTTGTTTTTACTGTTGTTATAAATTTCAAACAAAAATATACTCCCACAAGGGTAAAATACCCAAGAAATAATTTGGGAAAATATTTTTTAAAAAATATTAAAATATATATTTTGTAAGTAATTATTATGCATTAATCTTTCGAAAAGAAACATGTAAAACCAGGGTGGATCTCGTAATATTTGCTATAAAAAATGAATTATTTGTTATAGATTAAAATGCATTTTTATTGAAAAGCAAAGCGACTTATAATTCCTGTAAACGCTCAACTACAATTTTTTACCAATCTTACCTGCCACTTACCGATAAATTAATGCCGATAACCTAAAGCATATTGCAAAAAACTTTGACTACGCTATAAGTTTGCTATATAAAACGAACCCATAATGAACAGTAAAAAAATTAAAAAAGACAAGGCGGCAGCGTAATTGGAGAACTTATTTTTGTGAGCGTTGGCGTATCATTCCTATTGCTTTAGCTGGGGCATTTTTATCTGACTGTCTTTTTTATTGACCAATACTATTAATATTGGTAGGCCTCTCTAAAAGCCGCACCACCTTTACATGTATCGCTTTCTTAATATTGCTATTGAAGCTTCCATTCGCAATGGTCACATTCGTGAAACCCTTACACCTCAATCAAAAACCAATACCTTTGAAAAAAGAATTTTATGGTGTCTGATAACCAGCTTTTACAATTTTTTCCTTCTTTTCAAAAAGAGCTTATTGATGATATAGGGCAGCACTGCACGATAATGGAGGCAAAGACCGGAGACGTTATTATGAAAACAGGACAATACATTCGTCATACGGTTTTGGTAGTAAAAGGCAAAGTAAAGATTTACAGAGAAGACTCCGAAGGCAACGAGTTTTTTATGTATTATTTATTACCCGGACAGGCTTGTGCCATATCTATGATTTGTGCAACCAAAGCCGAAACAAGCCAGATAATGGCAAAAGTAGAAGAAGAAGCAGAACTTATATTAATACCATTAAATTTGATGGATAAGTGGATGACGGAATTTAAAAGCTGGTATGAGTTTGTTATTGAAACTTACAGAAACAGGTTTGAAGAAGTACTGTTTGTAATAGATCAAATAGCCTTTAGAAGCATGGACGAACGGCTGGAGTTTTATTTGCAACGCAATGCAAAAGCCAACAACACAAAAAATATTCAGGCATCGCATCAGGAGATTGCAAACGATTTAAGCACGTCGAGGGAAGTAATATCCAGGCTTTTAAAAAAGATGGAACAAAGAGGCATGGTAAAGCTTCTGCGCAACGATATTGAACTTTTAAAGTGACGTGTGATAAAAGTTACCAAACAATAAATATTTTAAATTGAATATTGTATTCTAAATTATAATTTTTGGAAACGATAGGGTATTTATTAGCAGTTGTTGTAGGCATTTCATTGGGGTTAATAGGAGGCGGTGGTTCTATTCTTACTGTCCCAATTTTGGTGTATCTTTTTGGCGTAAAGCCGGAACTTGCCACAACTTACTCTCTATTTATTGTAGGCATTTCCGCTTTTATTGGCTCCTATAAACATTATAAAATTGGGAATTTAACTATAACAACTGCTGCGGTTTTTGGCCTACCATCTATTATTTCACTGCTTGTTGTGAGAAAATTTATAATGCCTAATATCCCTGTAAATCTTTTTACTGTTCAACATTTTGTTGTTACCAAAAGCGTTTTAATAATGATAGCTTTTGCGGTGCTGATGATAGCTGCATCTGTATCTATGATAAAAAAGAAAAAAGAAACAACCGGTACAGTAAAACCTAAAAACAGCAGGCTAATAACCGTTGGTTTTTTCACAGGTATAGTAACCAGATTTTTAGGCGCAGGAGGAGGCTTTTTAATAATCCCTGCACTAATATTTTTTGCTGGTCTGCAAATGAAGCAGGCTGTGGGCACTTCTCTTTTAATTATTGCTGCAAATACTTTAATTGGTTTTGCTGGGGACTTGGCCATTGGTGTACCTATTAATTTTGAGCTGTTGTTTTCATTAGCGGCTTTGGCAATTGCAGGTATATTTATCGGTACTTATTTATCTAAAAAAATTGATGGCAATAAACTAAAACCTGCTTTTGGCTGGTTTGTGTTGGTAATGGGTATATACATTATTACAAAAGAAATATTTTTAAAATGAGCCGGAAAGTAATTTTCATTCTAATGTATTTACTTATCCTCAGAAATAAAATTGATGCTCAAACCCACAACGAATTTTGGAGTAAATTAAGCATGTCTAAAACGGCGAAATCTCATTGGGTTTTAAATGCCGATCTAAATTTTAGACAGCAGGCAAATTATAAAGCCGACAGCAAAAATATTTTATCTAAGCCGCTTATGCGAAGTATTAGGCTGTGGGTAAACTACTCACTTAAAAAAAATTATTCGATGGTGCTTTCACCATTATTCGTAGGAGTGAATATGGACGTTACAAACAAAGCGGGAGCACTAAGCAAAAACAAGGAATTTCGTTTTGCGGTGGGCATTGGTAAAAAAATTTAGTTTAAGAAAATAAGTTTAAAAAGTCGTTTATTGTACGAGCCAAGATTCATACAGCCCAGTTTTGAAAACCGTTTTATTCAACATAGATACAGGTTGTTTACCGGTTTAACAATTCCTCTAAAAACCATTAATGCGGATAATAAAATAGTTGGGTTATTAAGCAACGAGTTTTTTTGCCATAGTCAAAATTTAAATACTGCTTTTGAACAAAACAGAATACAGATTGGTACGCAGTGGCGTTGTAAGACTACAGAATTTGCACTCACTTATCAATTTACAAACATCAATAATAACAATGGTTTTAGTGAACGAAAGAACCAATATCTCTTCGTTTTAAATTTTTACTTACAATAAAATCCAATGTAACAATTGTCACTAAAAAGCAGTGAAAATTCTCATTCCTTTGCATTGTTACAGCACACCAAAAACCATTAAAATGACAATAGAACAAATTTATACAGGATGCTTAGCACAAGGTGCATATTACATTACATCTAATGGCGAAGCTGCTATCATTGATCCTCTTCGTGAGACACAGCCTTACCTTGCCAGGCTTACAAAAGATGGTGTAAAACTCAAATATATTTTTGAAACACACTTTCATGCTGACTTTGTAAGCGGGCACGTTGACCTTAGTAAAGAAACCGGTGCGTCTATCGTGTATGGTCCAAATGCAACCTGCAAGTTTGAGTGTATTAGTGCAGCCGACGGGCAGATTTTTAACGTAGGCAATACAACCATTACCGTATTGCACACACCGGGCCACACAATAGAGAGCACTACGTTTTTATTAAAAGATGAAAATGGAAAAGACCACGCCATCTTTAGCGGAGACACTTTGTTTTTG
Source organism: Ferruginibacter sp. (assembly GCA_040400515.1). Classification (GTDB taxonomy): domain Bacteria; phylum Bacteroidota; class Bacteroidia; order Chitinophagales; family Chitinophagaceae; genus Ferruginibacter. Next base: position 34,894 of record JBBAQB010000015.1, read on the forward strand.
GGGGATGTTGGCAGACCAGACCTTGCACAAAAAGCTGCTCACATGGCCCAAGAAGAATTAGCAGGATTGCTGTACGATAGCCTTACCAGCAAGATTATGCCTTTAGCAGATGATGTAATTGTTTATCCTGCACACGGTGCCGGTAGCGCTTGTGGCAAAAATATGATGACAGAAACGGTCGACACACTGGGTCACCAGAAACAAATAAATTATGCTTTAAATCAACCCAATAAAGAAGCCTTTATTAAAGCTGTGTTAGATGGGCTAACAGCACCGCCTGCATACTTTGGATTAAACGTTGCAATGAATAAAAATGGATATGAAAGTTTTGAGAGTGTTTTAAACAATGGCATGAAAGCCTTAAATGCCGCCGAGTTTGAAGTAGCGGCAGAAGAATTGGGGGCTTTAATATTAGATACCCGCAGCAACGAAGATTTTTTTAAAGCATTTATTCCGCAGAGCATTAACATTGGTATTATGGGCGACTTTGCACCTTGGGTAGGTACTTTAATAGCCGATGTAAAACAGCCGATATTATTGGTTTGCGACAATGGTTTGGAAGAAGAAACGGTAACAAGACTTGCCCGTGTTGGTTTTGATAACCAAATTGGACATTTAAAAGGCGGCATTCAATCTTGGATAAATGAAGGAAAAGAAATTGACACCGTAAACAGAATTTCTGCTGAACAATTTGTTAGCGATGTAAAAATTGGCGTGGATAAAATAATTGATCTCCGAAAAGAAAGTGAATACGCTGCAGAACATGTAGAAGATGCTTACAGCAAACCACTGGCTTACATAAACGATTGGATAAAAGACATTGATCCAAAAGAGCATTTTTATTTGCACTGTGCAGGCGGCTACAGGAGTATGATTGCTGCAAGTATTTTAGAAGCCCGTGGTTATAGAAATTTCACAGAAGTTGCAGGCGGCTTTAAAGCCATTGCCCAAACAAATGTTTCAAGAACAGATTTCGTTTGCCAAAGCAAAGTATTAAACACTTAATTCTCTTTTCAAACAAAAAATTATGATATCATTTCTCAAAAATCTATTCGGAAGAGAAAGTAAAGTAGATTATAAACAACTCATAAAAGACGGTGCGATAATTTTAGATGTGAGAACGGCCAATGAATTTGCAGGTGGCCACGCTAAAAACGCCATCAACATTTCTGTAGATTCGCTGTCAAATAATTTAAGTAAAATAAAAAACAAGCAGCGGGCAATTATCACCTGTTGTGCATCAGGTACAAGGAGTGGTATTGCAAAACGTATTTTACTTGCTAAGGGTTACACGCAGGTTTACAACGGTGGCACCTGGCAAAAAGTTCATACTTTTTTAAACGGTTAAAAAAATAATATTTAGGTTGTGGCAAACAAACCTATTCGCCTGCCGGCTCTCATAAATAGAAAGTAGTTATTACCCATTTTTATAAAATAAAAGACAGACAATTCTTATGATTGAATTAATACAACAGCCTTGGGCTTGGTATGTAAGCGGTGCAGCTATTGCCGCTATTATGTTCTTACTCTTATTTTTTGGGGGTTCGTTTGGCTTTTCATCTAACCTGCGTACAATATGCGCTGCCTGTGGTGCAGGTAACAAAACCGACTTTTTTAAGTTTGATTGGAAAGCGCAGTTATGGAACCTGGTATTTCTTTTAGGAGCCATTATTGGTGGCTTTATTGCCAGTCAATATTTGTCTACAGATGCGCCTGTACAGATTTCGAATAACACGATAAATGATTTATCTAAATTAGGTTTTGCAGCACCAACCGGTTTGCAGCCGACTGAATTATTTAGCTGGGAGGCATTGTTTACCATTAAAGGGTTTTCCATTTTAGCCATTGGTGGTTTGCTCATTGGTTTTGGCACTAGATACGCAGGTGGTTGCACAAGTGGGCATGCAATAAGTGGATTAAGCAATTTACAATGGCCGTCATTAATTGCGGTAATAGGTTTTTTTATAGGCGGTTTAATAATGACATTCCTAATTTTCCCTTTAATATTTTAAGAAAATGAAACTAATAAAGTTTTTAATTGCGGGTATTTTATTTGGTGTAATAATGACCAAGTCAGAGGCAATCAGTTGGTATCGTATTCAGGAGATGTTTCGCTTTCAAGCTTTTCAAATGTATGGTATCATAGGTACAGCAGTTGTGTTTGGTATAGCAGGAGTAGCAATCATAAAAAAATTGAAACTTAAAGATGTTTACGGCAATACGATCAAAATAAACCCGAAAGAAAAATCAATTATTCGTTACTTAATTGGTGGTATAATATTCGGGTTGGGTTGGGCACTAACAGGCGCTTGCCCTGGACCAATAGTTGTAAACATTGGCTATGGCTTTGTAGCCATGACAGCCGTATTTGTGTTTGCCATTATTGGCACTTATTTGTATGGCGTTGTAAAAGATAAGCTACCTCACTAAAGCAACGGAAGTGTACTGCAGCAACTGCAAATTCAAAACAACTTTGCTTATCTTTCGCAAGCTTACAAAAAATATTTTACACTTTTTTTAAGGTTCTTGCTGTCAGAATATTACTCAAATCTTCTTCTGTTTTTTGAGAACAAGTTTTCGCATACAGTCGATTCAATAAATAAACCAGCTTTTTTAACGAAGCAAATAATAGAACACAATTGTCTATTTTAATATCTCTCTTCCAATAACAAGTTTTTGTATTTCACTTGTGCCTTCGCCAATGGTACAAAGTTTACTGTCCCGGTAAAACTTCTCTACAGGAAAATCTTTTGTATAACCGTAGCCACCAAAAATTTGCACAGCATCTGTACTAATTTCTACTGATATTTCACTTGCATAATATTTTGCCATGGCTGCTTCTTTGGTCATTGGCAGATGTTTCATTTTAAGATCACATGCCTGGTTTATCAGTAGCTCTGCACATTCAATTTTTGTAGCCATATCTGCAAGCTTAAAGGAGATTGCCTGAAAATTAGAAATCGGCTGATCAAACTGGTGACGTTCTTTTGAATATTGAAGAGATGCTTCATAAGCACCTTTTGCAATGCCTAAGCTTAATGCTGCAATTGATATTCTGCCACCGTCCAATATTTTCATTGATTGTTTAAACCCATCGCCCACTTCACCCAATCTCTGTTCGTCAGAAATAATGCAGTTATCAAAAATCATCTCAGCGGTTTCGCTTGCACGCATACCGAGTTTATTCTCTTTTTTGCCCGCCGTAAAACCCGGTGTACCCCTGTCAATAATAAAGGCGGTACAATTATTTTTTGTGCGTGGCTCACCGGTTCTTGCAATTAGCACTGCAACATCGCCGCTTTTACCATGTGTGATCCAGCTTTTAGCGCCATTTATTACCCAGTTATCTCCATTTCTTACAGCAGTCGTTTTCATGTTACCCGCATCGCTACCAGTATTAGGTTCGGTAAGTCCCCATGCACCAATATGCTCTGCAGTAGCCAGTTTGGGAAGGTACTTTTGCTTTTGCGCCTCATTACCAAATGCAAGAATATGCCCTGTACACAAAGAGTTGTGCGCAGCTACAGACAATCCTATTGAGCCACAAACTTTAGCTATTTCCTGTATTACGGCGCTGTATTCGAAATATCCTAAACCGGTGCCGCCATATGCTTCGGGCACCAATACGCCCATCATGCCTAGCTTGCCAAGTTCTTTAAAAATATGTGTAGGAAATTCCTGGCTTTCGTCCCACTCCATTAGGTGTGGTTTTATATATTGTAGTGCAAAATCCTTAGAAGACTGTGCCACCTGTTCGGTGAGTTCATTGTTACGGAAATCCATGTTATTGCAATCGTTGTTTGAGGCTGCAAAGTAAGCAAATTATATCTTATAAAGCTCGGCTGTTTGCAGCATTAAATTGTGAGATAAGGAGATATTTTATTGTACGTGGCGGCATCTATCAATATTATTTTTTTTAGTTCGTCCAGTGCTTTAAAATTACCATGTTGCTTTTTATATTCTGTAATCACTTTTGCCAATTGCCAGCGTATGTAAGGGTGTGCTTTTAACTCTTCTTCTGTGGCAGTGTTTACATTTATTTTCTTTACATCGTTTCCTTCAATTTTGAGCAATGGTTTTATCTTCTGAAAAACTGAATCAGGTAGTCCAAAAGTTTCGGCTACCTGTTCTACTTTGTAAAATCCACCGAGCCTGTTTCTAAAATTGACAATGCGCCTGCTAAAGCCACCACCAATGCCTGGCAACGCATCAAAAGCAGTAGAGTCACCTGCATTAATATCTACAGGAGCAATCACTTTTTTCTCGTAAGGCTTCTTTTCGTAGGGCGTATAATTATTTGCGTAGGTGGGTTGTGCAGTTGCAGCAATACGCACATAAGGAATAAGCCTTTCTTTTTCATCATTTCTCAGGCCCCACACTTTCTTTAAATCGTTAGGTTCTCTAAACCGCCCACCTTTTGCAATGTATTTTTGCATAGATGCAATTGTTTTATCTTTTATACCCAATTTTTGCCAGCCTGCAGCATCAAGTGTATTGGGGTCAAAATAAAACATGGTTCCGGTAAATGGTGTTTTGTAGCCTTTCTTAGAATAAGCCTGGTAACCTTCATCCGTATTATAGTCGTTGGAGTAAGTTTTAGCATCGTCGTTTTGGAGTATAACTAAAGAGTCCGTTGCAGCAAAAAGATCTGTTTCCTTTATAGAGGTATCTGTAATAAGCAGCGGATATATATATTTGGCTGCAGCAAAAACGAGTGCGATAGCAAGCAGTAACATTAATACTGCATTTCTGTCTTTACGGGTAAATGTTAAAAAGTTTTTTACCTCTGAATCTGCCATTGTAAAAATATATTATAAAATAAATATACTTCATTCTCGCTTATACAAACAATTAAATCACCGCTATTTGCAAGCCATCATAGGCAAGATTTTTACCGGTTGGTAATATTACAGAAACAGCTTGGTGTAGCCCAAGTTGGTGACTTATATGTGTAAAATAGGCTTGTGGTATTTGCAGCTCATCTGCAATTTCAATGGCCTGCTGCAAGGTAAAATGCGAAATGTGTGCCTGTTGCCTCAGTGCATTTAAAACCAATGTATCGCTGCCTTTAATTTTTTGTAGTTCTGCATCTTCAATTCTGTTGGCATCTGTAATGTAGGTGAAGTTGCCAAACCTAAAACCAAGCACCGGCATGTGGAGGTGCCATACTTTAATAGGCGTTACCATTATATCTCCCACCAAAAATGGCGTATCATCAATTAAGTTTAAATTAAGATCGGGCACGCCGGGATATTTATGCTCTGCAAAAACATAATAGAATTCGTTTTTTAAAGCTTTTGTCGTAAGCTCATTTGCAAAAACGTCTATTGCTTTTTTATTAAAATAATTAAATGCTTTTATATCATCTAAGCCGGCAACATGGTCTTTGTGTGGGTGTGTAAATAAAACAGCATCTACATTGTTTACATTTTCCCTAAGCATCTGGTACCTAAAATCAGGCGTTGTATCTACAACGATGGTGGTGTTTTCGCTCTGCACCATTATACTACTGCGCAATCTTTTATCTTTTGGGTTTGCAGATGAGCATACCTCGCAATGGCAGGCTATCATTGGGACACCGCTGCTTGTGCCAGTACCGAGAAAAGTTATTTTTAAAGGAGGAACGACCATATTGCAAATATAGAAGCCTTAAGATACAATTTGCATCAATCGGATTTAATTGTTCATTTTATAACCGAATATTAATAAAGTGAAGCTACGACGCCATTGAAGTTATTTCTGTATATAATTTCTGGCTTTCGTGTGTGAGCGAATCAAAATGAATATTCAGTTGAGGCAGCAGATCTATCAATGTATTTATACGTCCTTCGGTAGCTAAAAATTTATTGAGCACCACTACTTTTTTTTCTTGTAAAATACAGTAGCCGCTTTGAAAAGATCCTCTTTCGTACCGCATTACATAGCCACTTTCCTGTGCTATTTTCTCTACTTTATCGAGCGTATTTTGTGTAAATTTCATATGGCTTTTTCCCCGTTTCTTGTATGTATTCGTTATTACAGATGCAACTTGCTTTATTTACCGCATTTTATAAAAAAACGTTTTCAACAAAAGTTGATAAATTAATTTTCTCCCAAAGAATAACCGGTAAAGTAAGGCGCTCACTGTGGTATCGAACGTAAATGCATCTCTCCTTTTTTGTTTGCGGGAAAGCCTATTTATTCGTCATTCTAATAACCGGTACAATCATTTCCTCTAAACTTACCCCACCATGCTGAAAAGTATTTTTATAATAATTCACAAAATGATTGTAGTTGTTTGGGTAGCAAAGAAAGATATCGCCTTTTGCAAATACAAAAGTTGAGTTCACATTAGGTACCGGCAAGCCTGCCTCTTTCGGGTCTCTAAAAGCCAATACATCTTTAGGCTCATAGTTTAAATTGCGACCGTGTTTGTAGCGTAGGTTTGCCGTGGTCTGCTTATCGCCAATAACTTTTGCAGGCGTTTTTACCCTTGTGCTGCCATGGTCTGTAGCCACCACCATATTTATTTTTTTATCTGCAATTTTCTTTAAGGCCTGGTGCAGCGGGCTGTGCTCAAACCAGCTCTGCGTCAGGCTTCGGTAACTCGTTTCGTCGCTTGCAAGCTCCTTCAACACTTCCATTTCAGTTCTTGCATGGCTCAGCATATCTACAAAATTGTAAACGATCATATTCAAATCGTTTTGCAACATATTATGCATGTTATCCACCATTTTTTGCCCATCGTGGTTGTTGGTAATTTTAGTATACGAAACTTTTAAATCGCCTTTGCCAAGTCTTTTTAAATGTGCCCGCAAAAAATCTTCTTCAAACATATTCTTGCCGCCTTCCTCGTCATCATTCTTCCATTGGTCAGGAAAAGCCTTTTCAATATCTATTGGCAACATACCGGCAAATATGGCGTTACGTGCATATTGTGTAGCTGTGGGCAAAATGGCGTAAAAAGTTTCTTCTTCATGAATGCGAAAACTCTCTGCAAAAATGGGCTGTATTGTTTTCCACTGGTCAAAGCGAAGGTTATCTATTAAAATAAAAAAAAGCGGCGTGCCTTTTTCTAAATGAGGCAGTACTTTAAACTTTAATAAAGTATGGCTCATAATGGGTGAGTCTGTACTTTTTGGCCCAACCCAACTGCTGTAATTTTTGCTGATAAATTTAAAAAACTCGGTGTTTGCTTCCTGCTTTTGTGTAGCAAAAACTTCCTGCATTTCGGGGCTGTCGCTCTTCTTCATTTCCAGCTCCCAATACACCAGTTTTTTATAAAGGTCCATCCACTCTGTATAATTGGGGTTGTCGTTTAATGCCATAAACAAACTCCTAAACTCCTGCTGGTAGGCCGAGGTTGTTTTCTCTGCGACGAGTCTTTTATTGTCAATCAGCTTTTTTAATGAAAGCCATACCTGGTTTGGGTTTACAGGTTTTATAAGGTAATCGCTTATCTGGCTGCCAATGGCTTCGTCCATTAAATTTTCTGCCTCGTTTTTTGTAATGAGCACTACAGGTATCGTACTGTTTATTTCCTTTATTTGCTGCAATGTTTGCAGCCCTGTTATGCCGGGCATACTCTCATCCATCAGTACAACATCCACAATATTATCCTTTACATATTCCACCGCATCAAAACCATTTGTTTTGGTAGCTATTTCGTAGCCTTTGTTTTCTAAAAACATTATCTGAGATTTTAAACTGTCAATCTCATCATCTACCCAAAGTATTTGTGGTGTGCTCATACGTTATTTTTGATATTTAAAATTTGGGGCTTTTGGCATTGGTAAATAATTAAACATTTGGTCCGGCTATCCGTTCCTATCTTTTTTTCTGGCCATCCTTCGACAAGCTCAGGACGCAATAAAAAAAGGATATCCACTTCTATCCGGCAGCCCTTCATCATTTATTCTTTTCTCAACTTTTATCAAAGCATAAAAACAAAAGTCCTATTCACAAATATAATTTTTAAAATATACGCAATCGGATTTTGTGAAGGATTGTTTCAGTTTTAACATTATAATATTTACAAGCCAATAGACAGTAATGTGTATTTACCAAATAAACAGATTTAATGTACTTATATCTTGTGCAAACTTGGGCAAGGAACAGCGTGAAAACAATTATTTTGATGTCCAGCTACTAAAATTATTTTCTCAAATTAAACATTTTACAATTTGGCGAGTCGGATAAAGAACCTTAAAAGCTAACCATGTACCAACATAAAATTGAAATAAGCCTTCACACAAATACTGAAGTTTTACAAGATGAAAACAATCTACAAAAAGCACTTTATGCAATAACTTATTTTAAAAAAGGAGAGGTTATTAGCAAGTTTTGTGCAGGCTGTACTATGGCGTATGCGACCTATCTTACCGTACAGGTAGGCCTGCATACCCATATAACGTTGCAACCGGAACATCTACAATACATCAACCACAGTTGTGACCCGAATGTGTTTTTCGATACAACTTCTATGGAATTATCTGCACTAAAAGACATAGAGCCGGGTGAAGAACTTAGTTTTTTCTACCCATCTACAGAATGGGATATGGCTCAACCATTTATTTGTAATTGCAAGACTTACCAATGTGTGCAATTGGTAAAAGGCGCAGCCTACTTAAGCAAAGAAAGTTTAAGCAAATACCAATTCACTAATTTTATAAAAGGGCAATTGCAACTTAAAAAACAAAAACTATAACCTTGTATGTTTTCATCGTCTGTTATTCCATTGCATAAATTAAAAATTTGGGTATTGGCTCCTTATTTACAAACCAACGATGCAAACATTGATTACTATTACGACTTTACCCAAAGCATAGAAGAGTATACCAGGTGTTTTGCTACACTCGGTCTTCATTGGGTTTGGCAACCAATAACCATGCTCACCTTCGCTGATGTTATCGAAAAAATAAAAGAAGAAAGAGATGCAAAGGAGTATTTTCCTATTGTATTAAATATTTGTGATGGCGATGAAGTCAATGGCACACCCGGTATTTCTGTCATCAAACTTTTAAATAAATACGAGTTGGTTTATACAGGAGCCGATGAATATTTTTACAACATTACCACCTCCAAAATACAAATGAAAGATGCATTTGATACCGCAAATGTAACTACGCCCACCTGGCAATCTATCTACACAAAAGACGATTACCCCAAAAATATTTTTGAAAAATTAGGTCGGCCAATCATTGTTAAACCGGCTGTAAGTGGGGGCAGCATGGGGGTTGGTTTAAAAAATGTAGTAGAGAACGAAACTGAACTTAAAGAGCAAATAAACAAAATGTTTGATGGCTACCGAGGTTGGAATTTGGCAAGCGGCGGAATGATAGCAGAATCATTTATTACCGGTCCGGAATTTACTGTCTTTATTTCTGGCTGTTACAACGATCCAGCAAATGCAAAAATTTATACGCCTGTTGAAAGAGTTTTTCATGCGTCGTTGCCAGAGAAAGAAAAGTTTTTAAGCTTTGACAGGCTTTGGGAAATTTATGAAGAGGAGACTGCTATGCCGAATGAAGCAAATTTTTATGAATACGGCTTACCCGATGAAAGCCTGATAAACGAGATAAAACAAATAAGCTGGGATGCCTATGCAGCTTGCAAAGGAATGGGTTATACAAGGATTGATGTGAGAATGGATGCCCTTACAAAACAATTGTTTGTGCTGGAAGTAAATGCCCAGTGTGGTATAAGCGAAGATGAAGACTACACATCTATTGGCGCCATATTAAAAGCGAACAATGTTGGTTTTGCCAGCTTGGTAGCCGAAATAATCAACGATGCAATTGCGAGAAGTAAATATGCAATTGAGAAAATTAAATTGAACACATGAAAATTTGCGTTTTACAACCCGACTATTCTACAAGTGCGGTAGATTACCAAAACTACGATCCACCAAGAGATTTAGCTCATCTTATGCCTGAGGCCGACTTTACACATGTTTTTTTAAATAAGCTTACAACCTACAAACAGCTAAAAGAACTTAGCAAACAGCATTTTGATATATATGTAAATTTATGCGAAGGCTATTTGGAGTGGGAAGTGCCAAGCATAGATGTGGTTTACACCTTAGAATTATTAAACCTTCCGTTTACCGGTCCCACCACTTTACTATACGACCCACCAAAAGAATTGATGAAGTATGTCGCTTATACAGAAGGGATAAAAACGCCTTCTTATGCCATTATACAACAGGAAGAAAATATAGAAGAAGATTGCAAGCATTTAAAATTTCCTTTGTTTGTAAAACCTGCCAAAGCCGGCGACAGCCTTGGCATAGATGATAAAAGTTTGGTGCACAATATTGAGGAGCTACAACAAAAGGTGAAAACGGTTATTGATGTGTATGCGCCAATATTGGTAGAAGAATACATTGATGGGAGAGAGTTTACCGTAATGCTTGCGGCCAATGCAGATGGAAAAACGGCAACGGTTTTTAAACCTGTCGAATACATTTTTCCGGAAGGCAATACATTTAAAACATACAGTTTAAAAACCTCTGAGCTACACCCCAATGCAAATATCCCCTGCAATGATGACGTTTTAGAAGATCAATTAAAAAAGGCAGCCACACAAATTTTTAAAAGCTTCAATGGCGTGGGCTATGCACGGTTAGATTTTAGGGTGAATGACAAAAAAGAGGTTTACTTTTTAGAAATAAATTTTACTTGCTCCGTATTTTATAAAGATGGCTACGAAGGCAGCGCAGATTATATTTTAAAACACGATGGATATGGGCAGGCAAATTTTTTAAAACACATCATCAACGAAGGGATCTACAGGCATGAGCAAAAGCAAAAAAAGTATACCATAAAAGGCAACGCTATTGCAGGGTATGGCATTTATGCAAATAAACAGATTAAACCAAACGAAGTAATTTTTCATGGAGAAGGCATGTCGCAACGCATTATAACAAAAAGATTTGTTGAAGAAAACTGGAATGAACAGGAGAAAGAGGCATTTGCAAGATATGCATACCCAATAAGTGATAAAGTATATTTACTTTGGGATGAAGATCCTGCAGAATGGGCACCACAAAACCACAGCTGCAATGCCAATACAGGTTACAATGGGTTGAATGTATTATCACTTAGAAACATCAATGCCGGTGAGGAACTCACCTTAAATTATGCAACCTTCTTAGATGACTGCATGCAACCTTTTAATTGTAACTGTGGTGCGCCAAATTGTATTGGTTACGTTACAGGAGTAGAAAATAATTCTATCACAGAGAGAGAAAAAATGAACCATCAACAACCATGAGCCGTTTTAAAATTTTAAGAAGCTTAATGAACTTGCACCGCAGGCAATTATTGCTTACTTATTTTTTATTTTCTCTTGAAATGTTGGGTACCTTATTGCGCCCGTTCTTTTTGGGTATGGCAATAAACGACTTACTAAAACACAGCTACCGCGGGTTGATCATATTATCTGCAGTACATATTATCTGGGCTATTATAGGCACCGTGAGGCATATGTACGACACAAGAACTTACAGTGCCATTTATGTAAGCTTGGTTTCAACATTTTTAAAAAACAGAAACAGCAAATCAGATGTAAGTAAACTAAGTGCACACAGCACATTGGCCCGGGAGTTTATCGATTTTCTAGAATTCGATCTGGTATATGTCATTGAAGCGTTTTACAACATTATTGGCTCACTTATTTTATTGTTTTTTTATGACGCTTCTGTGGTGATCATTTGTTTGGCAGTTTTAATACCGGTTGTATTTTTAAGTAAATTGTATGGCAGGCGCATGCAGTTTTTAACCACGAAAAAAAATGACGAATTAGAAAAGCAGGTAGACATTATCAGCTTCGCAGATAACAAATCGCTGCAAACACACTATAATAATTTGCGTAAGTGGCAAATAAAAATAAGCGATCAGGAAGCGTTTAATTTTGGTTTTATGGAACTGATAGTCATCATTATTTTAGCTGCAAGTATTTTACTCACGTACCAAAAAAGCCACGAAGAGATATTGGCTGGTAATGTGGTGGGAATTTTTTTCTATGTTACTAATTTTGCGAAAGGGCTGGAAACCATCCCATACATCATACAACGCCTTATTACGCTAACCGATATAACCGAGCGGATAGAAATGGGTGTTGAAGAAGCAGGACAAACAGCACCAACCGACATGAAAGATGATTGATGTTTGCTACAGCGAAACATAGAAGATTTTACTTCAACAACAATCAAAGGCTAGAGAACCATTCGTGGCGATGAGGCATGAAAGATTTGAATATCTTTACCCCCAAACAAAAAAACAATGCCCGATACCAATAAATGTCCACTCTGTAACCGCGAGTTAGCTGAACCAATTGTGCGACATCATTTAATACCGCCAAGCAAGGGCGGTAAGGATTCACCTACCGTGCCCATGCATAAAATTTGCCAGTCAAAAGTACACGCCGTTTTTACAGAAACAGAATTGAAGACATATTATCATACTGTAGATACGCTAAAGGAGAACGACGATATTGCTAAATTTATAAAATGGGTGAGCAAAAAAGAACTTGAATTTTTTGATACGACCATTAAAAAGAAATAGTTATCATCCTTATCCTGTGTTTTACCACGAACCGTTCGCTTGCCTCTTTACCAAACAGGTAAAAGTTTAGTGCATATGATGTAGTAAAGCGCACTTGGCCCGCCAATTGCACGTTTTAGAAAAGGCCTATTTTTACATCAAATTTTAAAATTAAAATTATATGAATACAGAAAAAGCCATACTTGCCGGCGGGTGTTTTTGGGGGGTGGAAGAACTTGTGAGAAACCAGCCTGGTGTTGTTGCAACAAAAGTTGGATATACTGGCGGCGATGTGCCAAATGCTACTTACAAAAACCACGGCACCCATGCTGAGGGAATTGAAATTATGTTTGAACCGGATAAGATTTCTTACAGAAAACTGCTGGAGTATTTTTTTCAGATACACGATCCTACAACAAAGAACAGGCAGGGAAATGACATCGGCATGTCGTACCGCTCTGCAATTTTTTATGTAGATGAAGCCCAGCAGCAAACAGCAACAGAACTAATAAACGAAATGAATGCTTCGGGTAAATGGCCCGATAAAGTGGTGACAGAAATTGTACCAGCAGCCGATTTTTGGAGCGCAGAAGAAGAACACCAAAATTACCTGCAAAAACATCCCTATGGTTATACCTGCCATTTTGAAAGACCTGCATGGAAATTGTAAAAAGGGTGAAAGGCGTTTTTTAAACTATACAAATAAGCAATAAGGTACTGAAAAGTGCCTTATTTTTATTTATCAGCAACGTCTCCGCCCTTGCAGGTTAAGGCAATTTAAACCCACCATTACATTGTTTGCCCATGCGAGCAAGTTTTATAGTCCCAAAAAAATATTCTCCAAATTAATCTGGAGCAACCTTATAATTATTTATATTTATATTTCATTTAAGATGTTTAAGTTTCTCATTTAAAAAGACTCCATGAAAAAAATTTTATTCCTAACAGTTTTGTTGGTTACAATTGTTACAGTAGGTTTTACCCAAACAGATAAATTTTGGTCTGCAGAAAATGCAAATCGCAGTACGATCCTTACAGATAAAGCTGTAGCAAGATTATCTTTTCCAAAAGAATTTAAGTTGTTCAATTTAAACAGTACTGCCCTTAGGCAGGCCGTGTTCTCTATTGTGGGGAACAACAGCGCAAAACACTCTACCGTTATTTCATTGCCAAATGCAGATGGAAATTTAGAGCAGTTTGAAATATTTGAAGCCTCTAATTTTGAACCTGCATTGCAGGCGCAGTTTCCGCAAATAAGGGCTTATTCAGGTAAAGGAATTACAGATAAATCTGCAACCTTAAAATTCAGCGTTTCGCCTCAAGGCATACAGACAATGGTTTTTAGAACTGAGAAAGAAAATGAATTTATTGAGCCATATTCACAAGATCATAATGTATATGCAGTTTTTAAATCGCAAAGAGTAAAGGGCGAATTACCATGGAGATGCGCTACACCCGATGCGGATTTGGCCATTGGTTTAAACACGCAGGTAAGCAATTTAAATATTGCTGCAAGGAGCGGCGGCGATCTAAAAACCATGCGCCTTGCACAATCTTGCAATGCAGAATATGCAAACTATTTTGGTGCAACTAGTGCTGCCCAGGTAAGTTTGGTATTAGCCGCCTTCAACAATACACTTACCCGTTGCAATGGCGTATATGAAAAAGATTTGGCACTTCATTTAAACCTTATTGCAAATACGGCATCCGTTATTTATTATAGTCCGGCAACAGATCCATATTCTACTACATTAAGCCAATGGAATGCGCAATTACAATCTACATTAACATCTGTAATTGGCGAAGCTAATTATGATATTGGTCATATGTTTGGTGCAAGCGGTGGCGGCGGCAACGCAGGTTGTATAGGTTGTGTATGTGTAAACGGTTCTAAAGGAAGCGGCATTACGTCACCAAACGATGGCATACCACAAGGCGATAATTTTGATATAGATTATGTAGCACACGAAGTTGGTCACCAGCTAGGTGGCAACCATACTTTTTCACATTCTTTAGAAGGTAGCGGTGTAAATAAAGAAGTAGGATCCGGTATTACCGTAATGGGTTATGCGGGTATTACTGCGCAGGATGTTGCGCCCCATTCCATTGATGTTTTTCACCAGACAACCATTGCACAAATACAGGCAAACCTTGCTACAAAAACTTGTCCTATTACATCAGCAATGGTAAACGTAACACCGGTCGTTGCGGCGGTTAGTAATCGTACCATTCCCATCAGCACACCATTTGCACTCACAGGTACTGCTACCGATGGCAATGCAGGCGATGTGCTTTCTTACAGCTGGGAACAAAATGACAACTCTACTGTATCTGGTACAAGCAGCGTAGCAAGTGCTACAAAAGCTACCGGACCAAACTGGATATCTTTTCCACCCTCAACATCAGGTACAAGATTGTTTCCTAAATTATCTACCATATTGGCAGGTGCGTTCATCAGCGGCCCCAATGCAGGTGGCGATGCAGGCGCAAATACAGAAGCATTAAGCTCTGTCTCCCGTACATTAAATTTTAGATTAACCGTAAGAGACAATGCGCCGTACAGTTCTACAGCCCCGTTAAGCATTGGGCAAACACAATTTACAGATGTAGTTGTAACGGTGAGCAATACCTCAGGACCATTTGCAGTAACTGCACCAAACACAGCAGTAACATGGGCTGGCGGTTCATCACAAAATATTACCTGGAGTGTAAACAATACAACGGCGGCACCGGTAAGTTGCGCCAGTGTAAAAATCAGTTTAAGTACAGATGGTGGACTTACTTTCCCAACTGTATTGGCAGCGAGCACACCAAACGATGGTACAGAAGCCTTGGTAATTCCAACAAGCCCGACCACTACTGCACGCATCAAAGTAGAAGCTGTAGGAAATATTTTCTTCGACATAAGCAACACCAATTTTACCATTGGCGGCGGAGTTGCTTGTGGCGATGCTACAGGTTTAACCTCTTCTGCAGTTGGTAATAACACCGCAACAGTTAGCTGGGCAGCGGTAGCCAATGCAGTAAGTTATGCAGTAGAGTATAAATTAAATTCAAGCACAGTATGGACGAGTTTTGCAACAGCACAAACTGCTACTACTGCCAACCTAACCGGGCTTACACAGGGCTCATTGTACAATTGGAGAGTACAAGCTACCTGCGCAGCGGGCATAGGAAACTTTGTAACAGCTCAGTTCACCACCACAACACCTGCTAGTTGCAATGCACCTGCAGGCCTTACATCATCTGCCATCACAAGCAGTGGCGCTACAGTAAGTTGGGCTGCAGTAAGCGGCGCAGCAAGTTATGATGTAGATTATAAATTAGCATCTGCTACTACATTTACAAACGCTGTAACAGCTACCACTACAACATCTAGGAGCATCACCGGTTTAGCAGCTTCCTCATTATACGATTGGCGGGTACGTGCAAATTGCACTGCCGTTGGTTTAAGCAGCGCATACACTCAAGCGCAGTTTACCACAAGTGCGGTTGTAGCAAACCCTTGCCCAGGCACTTTAGATGTAAGCACAAATGGCACAACTGCCGGAGCTGCCACCATACCTTTTAATACAGATGTCAAAGGATTGATCAACACAACGACCGATAATGATTACTACAAATTTGTAGTTACAACAGGTGGTACAGCAACCATTACACTCAGCACATTGCCTGCTGATTTTGATCTTAGATTATACAGCAGCAATGGCACTACACAATTGGCTATTTCTCAAAACACTGGTACGACCACCGAAACAATTACACGTACTTACACAGCCGGCACCTATTATATTAGAGTAAATGGCTTCAATGGTGCAAACAGCGCAACCGTTTGCTACACATTAAGGGTACAATTGGGTACTGCAGCAAAAGCTCCAACAGAAAACCTGCAGCAAGTAACCAATGGTATTTGGGTATCGCCAAACCCTGTAGGATACACAGCGAATTTGTTTTACAAGTTTAAAAATGCAGGTAATGCAAACATCGTCGTAACCAGCCAAACAGGAGCAGTAGTGCTAAAAAAATCTGCTGTAATAAACGAGGGCGAAAACAGGCAGACGCTTGATGTAACCAAATTGGCAAACGGCATGTACTTTATTAAAATACAAAATGGCGATGAAATACAAATGGCCAAAATAATGGTGATGAAATAAACCAATTAAAAATACTTTTACAAGAGGCTGCAAAAAATTGCAGCCTCTTTTTTTGTTCCCGACCTCTAAGCAACACCTCGCCCCTTGCCGAACGCTGTTTAGGGGTAGATCTTAAAACAGATATCATAAAGCGATCCATGCAATGTGCACTAAGAACCCAGCCTTTTCTGTGAATCCCAATGCTCATATGCTGGTCAATTGGGTGAGCTCATACAAAAAATCACTTGAAAAAGAGCTATAACTTTATCTCCAATGCACCAAAAAGCAAAAAAGATACACCAGCTTTATGACAAAGGATTAAACAGCCTGAAAAATCTTTAGTGAAAGCCAATGTGATGATTCCCCGCCTTGGAACCTAGGCTAAAATTTTTATTCACAAATTTCATTCACCCAACGATGGGTAATAATTCCTTTATTGTCAATGTTGAAAACGGCACCCACTGTACATTTATTCGGACTGGTGGAATCGGTTAAATACCGATAATCAAATCCGTTATCTATGGGTTTTCCTAATATTCTTTTTACTTGCCTTGTGGTAATTGTCTCGGGCATCAGTTCGACTGCTTTGGTAAGACTGCTATAATCTTGATGCTTTTTATAATGGTGGCCGTATTTTGACATACCTACTCTAGGGGCGCAACTTGCAAACAGGGCAAAAACGAATACGTAGTTTATATATTTTTTCATACCATTTATTTTTTTCTAATTTACAATAAGCAGAGAGTTCCTTTGGTTTGTATTTATCCGCTTAGCTGCGTAGTACTAGCTGGCTATTGCTGCGGTGCGCCCCTCCCTTACTTTAGGCCACTCGTTTTTTTAGCTTAAAAAGCAGGGACACCCAACTGTTTAATGGGCAAGTACCACCCGAAAACCTACGTCTTTGTCACGGTTAGACGAACCGTTAAAGAAGCGGTAGGCAATATTACAATACGGAGCCGAGTATTCACAGCTGCCGCCACGCATAACACGGTAAGCGCCGCTGGTTGCTCCTTTTGGGTTAATTTGTGCTGCATTGCTGTAATCACCATAACAATCTTTGCACCATTCCCACACGTTGCCACTCATATCAAAAATGCCCAATTCGTTGGCTTTCTTTGTGCCTACCCTTTGATTTTTGCCATCAGCGTTATCACTATTCCAAGCTACCTCATCTATATCGTTACTACCGCTAAAAGTGAAATTTTGACTTTTATTGCCCCCACGAGCTGCAAATTCCCATTCGGCTTCCGTAGGCAAACGCCAATCGCCACCATATTGCTCTCCTAACCAGTTGCAATAGGCAACAGCATCGTTGTGGTTTACTTTTACTATAGGTTGGTTATCATTCCAACCCCAGCTTGGTTCATCGGGCATAGAAATGCCGGTGGCGGTGCAATATTTTTTATATTGCCCCACTGTTACAGGGTACCTACCTATACTATAACTACTTAACGTAACGGTATGAGGGGTTGCATATTCTTCAACAGCGCTGCCCATAGTAAATGTGCCGCCGGTTACCAAAACCACTTCGGGTTTGTCTGGTAAAGTAGTTTGGGCTAGGGTTATAGAACTACTCAAAGCCATCGAAAATAAGAGATAAATGTTTCATATACCAATTCATTAAAGTTTAAAATCTAAAAAAAGAAACCTCCTTTTTGGCTTCAATTGAAGTATCACTCATAGTGAATGTGTCGCCTTCAACAGTAATTATTTCGGGATAGCTTTGTGCATAAGTGTTTGCAAATCCTGCAAGGATTAAAAGTGGTGTAATTACTTGTTTTTTCATTTTACTTGTTTTTTAATTTGTTATTCTACTCTTTATAATGGTAAGTAATTTCTCTTTCTGTAATTCTATATAAATCATTATCAGTTTTTTGTATGCACTTTATCCAGTTATTCTGTGTGTCGAAAGTATATTCATATTTACAAATAGTACCGTCACTTGTTTTTAATATTGGATTATTGTTCCCGTCATATGCTGTTGTTACGATTGAAAGTTCTTGGTCTTCATTTGTATAAACGGATTCTATTTCTACATTATTTTGGTTGTATTTATAGGTATAGCTTGACGACTTTTTTTCTCCCTTACTATTTACATTCCAAATTTCTTCGGATATGTTATTATTTGCATCATAATTAATTATTCTATTTCCGATTTCAGAATAATGTTTATTATTCTCTGCTATCAGTTGATTTTTTGAATTGTATTTGAATTCCGATTTGTCAATCAATGATTTTGTTTTTTGGTTGTATGTTTTTGTTTTGATGCAATTTCCTGCCTTATTATAAAAATATTTTTTTTGCATCGTTTCCTGACCTTCCTCGGCGATGGTTTCAATGATTTTGAAATCAGCATCATATTTATAAATAGTTATCGACTTTTCGGGCAAATAGAACTCGTATTTATCAGGATTGTCAACAATAGATTCTATTAGAAAACCCCTTGTATTAAAAGTGTATTTTGCTTTACTGATTGCTTTTTCTTTTACTAGATTTCCAACACTATCTGCTGCAATAAAAATTGACTGCGTTAACGACAAAATGTTTCCTTTTAGATTCTGTTTTTCAAGATCTGTTTGGCCAATTGCTGAATAAGTGGCGAGTAGGAGTAAGGAAAGGATAAAATGTTTTTTAATAAAACTCATAAATCCTCGTTATTTGTTTGTAATTAGTGTCATCTTTATTTTCGCCAGGTTGATAAAATTCGTCTGTACATTTTGTCCAATTCATATTATTATCATACTTATAGTTATAAGTTGTGATATAGGTTAATTGAGTCTCTCTATATTCCTCCTTCTTAATTATATCTCCTTGTTTATTATACTCGTACATATAAGACCTTTCTTTTTTCTCGGGAACCACAGGGAGGTATTGGTAGGTTTGCCTTGTTATCTGCCCAATTGTATTGTAATCATACTTCTTTTTAAAACTAGGTTTTTCATTACTATAAAGAGTAATTTCTGTTACCTTGTCATCGCTCAATGAATGAACTTCTAATATTTTTCCTTTAGGTGTTTTAATGGTGATTGACGAAGGGGAGTAATAAAAAATAGATTTATAGGGTTTTTCTTGCCAATAGGTATCATAAGTATAGCTGCAGAGTTTACCGTTTAAATATTCATAGTCAAATTTTTGATAGTCGTTTGCGTCGTCAATTTCTATTTCATGTTGATTAATTAAATTTCCCCTCTCATCAAACTCGTATACCCAACTGGTTTTCATCGCGTTTTTAGGTGCTTTTCCACTTGCATCAGTGTAAAATATTCTTTCTGTCATATTTTTTACTTTACCCTTTATATTCATATCCTTGGCAGAATAAACATCATAATTATTATTAGTATATTGAGAAAAAACATTGGAGATACAATTAAGCATGAGTATTGTTGTCAAGATTTTTTTCATGGAGGCTTTCATTAATTGTGGGACTCTCATTTTATACATTTTTATGGAATTATTAAGTTGTTTGTGAAAAGTGCTTTTTCATAATTAATAAATAGGATGTTTCAACTTTATTTTTCATCTCGCCACTGCGCATAAATAAGTATGCGACTCAAAATTAGGTCTGTATCAGAAGCCGTTTTTTTTGCTCTATATTCCTCTCCGGCTAATTCATATTTTTTTGTGTCAGAATCATATTCAAGCGTATTACCGCTTCTTTCATTTTCTTCTAAATTGAGGGTTATTGAAATATCTTTTAATTTCAAGAATGTAAATTTTTGACTGACAATTTGTGAGCCTTTCTTTTTTATGGTATAAGTGCCCTCAATTTGTGAGCCTTTAAAATTATTATCAATCATCTCACCTGAAATATTAGAATTGGTAACTTTACTTATGGACACCGTGTAACCTCCAGAAGTAAGGTGTTGGGCTTGAAGGGTTATTCCTGCTAAAAGGAATACTATAATTGTGAGTAGTTTTTTCATTTTGCTAGTTTTAATGCATTCATGTTGTTTTAATGCATTCATGTTGTTTTAATGCATTCATGTTGTTTTAATGCATCCATGTTGTTTTAATGGGTAATAATTTTAAAATACTTATCTAATTTTCCTTTTTTAAAAAGTTTAGAATGTTTTTTTCCCTGTTATAAATTCATGCATTTTCATATAATAGGGAGATTGCGTACTAGCTTCTACAGGCTTAAAGACAAAACCATCTAATATCGTTTTTTCATATTGGTAATTACATCCTTTACAGTCTTTGGTTTCAACATCATAGTTATTGGTATTGTAATCTAAAACCGTAAAAGCAAATCCTCTAAGATGTCTTTTTAGTTTTTCAAATTCCTTTAAACGGTTCTTATAAATAAATTCAGAAAACTGATTGGAAAGTCCTCGTTCCATAGAACTGCTTACTTTGACAGGCATATCAAAAGGAGTTGTAATTATTTTTAAATATTTTTTGTAAATAATGTCGTCTCTCCAAATTTGCTTTCCATTTTCTGTTTTGGCAACATAAGAGTCTTCTGATTGCACTACAATAAACACTTTTTTAGTTTGTCGCGCTTGAAGCGTTATTCCTGCTAAAAGGAATACTAGAATTGTGAGTAGTTTTTTCATTTTTTTGCGTTTTTGTTTTTTTTATAATTTGTTTGTTGCTTTTTTGTTGCCTGTGCTTTTTTTACATCGGTCGTATTGGATTTCTTTATTTCACTTTGTCTGTTGGCTTTCGCTTCTATGATAGTTGCTTTTTTGGGATCTAGCTCCAACCCAACCAACTGTCCGTCATTCTTTGAAATCAACCATAATTGAGTATCATGGATAGCCACTTGATGTGGCCTCCAGGGTGATAAATCAATGGTTTTAATGGGTTTGAAATTGATGTAATCATACAGCACCACTAAGTTTTTATGGCAAAACCAAATGGCAGTATCGTCTATTTTCAGAATTTCTCGGTAGTCGTTTATGGCCTTTTCTGGAAGGGTGACTATTTCATCTATGTTGATCTCTTTGTCAATTTCAAATTTGTCCTTTACAATCATCAGTTTGGCATTGCCTAATAAAAAAGTACGGTTATTGTTGGTACTTACTTTTAGGTTTTCATACTCTTCAAAATACGCTTGCAAAAAGGTTTGTGTAATGCCTTTGTTGTCGTGGGTTAGGTGCACATAGTTTTGTATGCATTTTATGTCTTCTACAAACAAATTGGCTTTGTACTCACAGGTTGTATCCAACATTTTACCGTTGTAGTCCAACTCGAACCAGTTGTCTTCTTCCGCATTTGCAATGATTTTATCCTTTAAAAAATAGGGTTGCCTGTCCACACCGTGAGCGATGAATTTTTCCCAAATCACATTATTATTTTTCAAATCATAGGCGATCACAGCACCGCCAATTGCACCATCAATGCCCGTGCAATACATGACGTTTTCCTTGAAAATTGGCTTGGTGTTTATGGATTGAATGACCAGGGTTTGAATCGTATCTCCAGTTTTGGCATTCAGCTGAACACATTGGTCACTGTATTCGCTGAAATGTTTGCTTACCAACAGGTTGTTTTGATAGGGGATTGGGGCTGTGTTGGACTTATTAGCAAGGTAGTAAGACCAATTTAAAGCCCCTGTTTGTTTGTCATAAGCATGAACATAATAATCATTGGCATTAAAATAAACTTGCGAGCTGTCTATACTAAAAGAAGAATAAAATTTGCTTAATTGGCTTTGGGAAAAACTGATTTTTGAATTAAAAAAAATCGTTTGCGCATGAACATGATTAAAGAAAAGACTGAAAAATATCAACTGGATTCTTACTATATTGTTCATAGGTTTTTAAGGTTAGTTAAAAAAGTTACCCTGTTTTTCACAATCCAGTTTCTAATATTTTCCTCTATTGTTTTATAAACATTTCCCTTTCATTTACGCCGGTTCCTTTTAGCTCCAAATAATAAGTGCCTGCGGGGAGTGCCTTTACATCGAGTGACAGCGCATTGCTGCCTGCCGACAACTGCTGTTGCTGATGTTGGAGTTTTCTTCCGCTCTGGTCATAGATATTAACCTGTATTCTTTCAGACATACTTGTACCAATGGTCATTTGAAGGGTTTGCCTTACCGGGTTGGGATACAACAAAAGTTTGCTGCTGCTTTTTGCCAGTTGCAAAAGCAGTATGCTGCTGTAAGTAAAATGGCCGTCGGTATCTTTTTGTTTGAGTCGATAATAAACCACTGGCACCCCCAATTTATTGATGGAAGAATCAGTAAAAGCATAGCTGTGATGACCGCTTGTGTTGTTGGCATTTACGGTGCCGACAAATTTAAAGTTGCGGCCGTTTGTACTCCTTTCCACTTCAAAAGACTGGCTGTTGATTTCGTTGCTTGTTTTCCAAAAAAGTTCGCCGTTGTTATTTTTTAATTGGCCATTAAATTGCAATAAGGAGAGCGGTAAAATTGTATAGTCTGAAACCCATAATTCCTGTCCATAATCATCGGTTGTAGCTCCAACAAACAAGTGGCTACCTGCCTGTATAATTCCAAAAGGGTTACTGCCTCCAGGGATGGCGATATCCTGCACCATAACTGTGCCCGCTGCTGTACCATCGCTTTTCCAAAGTTCCTCGCCATTTATGCCATCATTGGCGGTAAAGTAAAGGACGCCATTAATAATGGTAAAATTAGTGGGGTTGCTGTTTCCCAAACCTGGCAAGATGTCTTTAAAAATTACAGTACCCGAAGCTGTTCCGTCTGTACGCCAGAGTTCCTCGCCATTTATACCATCGCTGGCCGAGAAATATAAGAGCCCATTCAAAGCAGCACCATGATATTTGGCATAAGGGGTAATTGTTGTCTCCGGGTAAAAATCTTTTACCATTATAGTTCCACTTGTTGTTCCATCGCTTTTCCAAAGCACAGAACCATAAACATTATCGAAAACATTTAAATATAAAATACCATTTACATTAAACATTCCAGAGCAAAAATTAGTCGTACAATATATAGATACTAGTATGTCTTTTACCAAAACTGTACCCAATGATGTACCATCACTTTTCCATAACCCGCCCGCTGAAAAATATAAAACTCCATTTAGATTTGTAAGAGCATCTGGGCTACTAGCATATGACCCAATGATTTTAATAGTACCTGCTGCAGTACCATCGCTTTTCCAAATTTTTCTATCGACTGCATCCCCTGCCGTAAAATATAATACGCCATTGATGTTGATCAGATTTTCCGGATTACTGCTGGACCAACCCCCATAAATATCCTTCACCATCACAGTGCCTGTGGCCGTACCATCGCTTTTCCACAACTCTCTTCCTGAAGTGGCATCTTCTGCTGTAAAATATAATACACCGTTAACATTGGTTAAATCCTGTGGGTTGCTTCCTACGGCGCCGGTTGATATATCCTTTACCATCACAGTGCTTGTTGATGTACCATCGCTTTTCCACAACTCTGTTCCTGAAGTGGCATTAAATGCCACAAAAAATAAGGTGCCATTGATATAAATTAAACTTCCGGGGTAGCTATGACCAGATCCCGTATTGATATCTTTTACCAGAAAAGTGCCTGCAATGGTTCCATCCGATTTCCAAAGCTCCATGCCGTTTAAAATATCTGCCCCCCTGAAAAACAACGTGCCATTTACATTGGTGCTATACGGAGTATAAATGTCGGATGTACCGGCATAAATATCCTTTACAAGCGTTGTTCCTACTGAGGTACCATCGCTTTTCCAAAGCTCTGCACCCAAATCGTCTGTTGCACTAAAATAAACGATGCCATTAACGGCTGTAAGCGAAGCCGGACTTCCAAACAAACCTCCTGAATAAATATCTTTCACTAAAATGGTACCGGCTAATGTACCATCCGATTTCCATAGTTCCTTTCCATTAGTTGCATCAGTTGCGGCAAAATAGAGCACCCCATTTACATTTGTAAGAGTGGCAGGACTACTACTTGATGTTCCAACATAAATATCTTTCACCAATACTGTACCTATAGAAGTGCCGTTACTTTTCCATAACTCGTAGCCATTAGCGGCATCTCTTGCCATAAAATAAAGCACTCCATTTACATCTGTTAGGTTGTCCAGAAAACTGCTCGCAGTACCCGTATAAATATCTTTTACAAGAATGGTTCCTAGGGCTGTACCATCCGATTTCCAAAGTTCCTTTCCATTAGTTACATCAGTTGCGGCAAAATAGAGCACCCCGTTTACATTTGTAAGAGTGGCAGGACTGCTACTTGTTGTTCCAACAGAAATATCTTTTACCAACACCGTTCCTGCCGCAGTACCATTAGATTTCCAAAGTTCTTTTCCGTTTGCAGCATCGGTTGCAATGAAAAACAAAACCCCATTAACATTGGTTAATTTACCCGGATAACTTCCTGTAGCACCAGCATAAATGTCTTTTACCATTGTCGTTCCTGCCGAAGTTCCATCTGTTTTCCACAATTCAAATCCATTAACAGCATCATCAGCTGTAAAATAAAGCAGCCCGTTTGATATGGTTAAATTGCCAGCTGTGCTTATTGGAATACCTAGAGAAAGATTTTTTACAAGTATGGTTCCCGCTGAGGTGCCGTCTGTTTTCCATAATTCGGACCCATTGATAAAATCGAAGGCTGTAAAATATATACTGTTATTATATGCAATTAATTGTGAGTTAAAAAAACCAATAATTGAATCAAGAGATTTTACAACAGTAGTACCAGAGTTTGTACCATCTGTTTTCCAAATATTGATACTCGAATTAATTTCGTCTCTTGCTGTAAAGAACAATACCCCATTAAGATTGGTTAAGTTGGAGGGAGAACTGTTGGCAATTCCGGCATTAATATCTTTTACCAATACCGTTCCAGCTTGGGTACCATTCGATTTCCATAATTCTATTCCTGTAGCAGCCGTTTTAGCAGAAAAAAACAACGTACCATTTACATTTAGTGTATTGGCTGGCAGAGATCCGGTAGTATTAGTTGCTGTATTAAAATCTTTCAACAGCGAGAAACTTTGCGCCCTCGCATGTTCTGCAAAAACCATCACTACAAATGCAATAAGGAAACAACCACTTTTTTTCATGACAAATTTTTAAAAATTAGCCTTTTAAACTGATTGATGGGTTAAAACCAAAGTTACAAAACTAAACATAAGGAAAATGCAAAAAATACCTACAAAGGAGTATTTTTAGGCCCAAATGCGTTTTAAAATGGCTTTGCCTTAGTTTTATAAAATGCTTAGGAGGATTGTAATTTTATTTTGGGCTGTAGCAATGGCAAAAGTGGGTGTTGCACAATTGCATGTTTCATTTAATGGACAGGAAATAAACTATGCTGGTGCAGAAATCAAATATGCCTTTACGCCTAAAAATGATTTCAGCCAACAGGAGCTGGCACACTTGCAAGAGGGAGGTTGGAAACCCCTCATGAACAATAAATTGCCCATCAGTGACATTCCAAATTGCGTGTGGCTGAAAATACCAATACGCAAATTGCTGCAATTGGGACATTTTCAATTTGTAAACATCAACAACCCACACATCAATTTCCTGCAATGCTGGGTATTACAGAAAGACAGCATCGTGCAACAGTTTAAACGAAGCGGCGACAACCTGCCATTTGGTTCAAGACCGCTGCCCACGGCTTCTTTTGTGTATCCCATCGATGGGAATGAATACAAGGACTGCGACATTGTGATTGCTGCCGACAAACGATACACCAAACTAGATCTGCTGGTGGAATTACATACAGAACAATCGTTTTTACAACAAAGTTTTACCCAACAGCTAACCGTCGGTCTTTTTATTGGAATAGGACTTTTTATTCTCGTGTTTAATTTACTGCTTTACCTCAGCATTCGCCAAGACCTATACCTGTGGTATTTTCTGTATGCCATCACCATCATCTTTTACCTCAATACCGAGATGGGTTTAATGTTCAAATATTTTTATCCCAATTTGCCGGGTATTAATGATGTGATTAGGCCGGCTGTATTCTCTCTTAGCATTGTGCCCTTGCTCCAGTTTTTCAACGCCTTGTTAGACATCAAAAATAAGCTCCCCAAGCTGTATTTGTTCAATAAAAGGGTTGCAATCGGTTTTCTCATCCTGTTGGCAGTTGCCGTTATCACGTCCTCAACAGGCAATTACGAAGTACAGGGAATGTGGGTATATGTAAACAGGATCGTATCCCCGCTGATGATGGGCATTATCTTGGCTGAGGCATTTTACTGCTACCACAAAAAAATACGTTACGCCATTTTTGCAATGCTGTCGTGGTTGGGATTCTCCATTTTAATTATTATTTATGTGCTGCAACAGGGAATGATAATCGTTCATAACAATTTTACCTCCAGGTGCAATTATTGGGCAATGTTTTTTGAAAGCATGGTGATGGCTTTTGCGTTGGCCTGGCGATTCAAATTTTACAAAGAGGACTCGGAGCGTCTTCTAAAGGAAAACCAGTTGCAGCAGGAAAACATATTCAGCGAGTTAGCCGTATATCAGGAAAAGGAAATGCAACGAATGTCGTCTTTGTTACACGATTCTATTGGAGCAGACCTTGGCCTGCTGAGGCTAGAAATGGACAATATGAACTTAACAGAAGCGGGAAGACAGCAAATAGCCAACCACATTACCAGAATAGGCAACGAAGTGCGTACCATGAGCCATAGTTTTTCCCCGGCATTGCTTCAAGAAAAGGGACTAAAGGCCGCCATATCAGAGCAAGTGAAATTCATAGCGACAAACAGCCAAATAAACCTGCAGTTTGAATGGATCGGCGACGACAGTAAAATCACCCTTCAGAACGAGATCATCACATACCGGTTTGTGCAGGAAATTTTGCAGAACCTACTCAAACATTCAAAAGCAAGCCATGCATTTTTGCAAATCATCAGCCAGGAAGACCTCATCTCTATTTATGGCGAAGACGATGGCGTGGGCATTGGCGGGGAAATACCCAATAAAGGAATCGGGTTAAAAAGCATCGAAAAACTTGTAAACCTGCTCCATGGACGCTTTCTGGTAGAAAGTGCCCTCAACGATGGCTTCAGCATATCCATTGAATTCAACCTAAAAAACAATGCACAAATATAGAATAGCCATTACCGACGACCACCTGCTCTTTGCAGAGGGCATGAGCAATATTATTGCCAATAGAGCCGATATGGATCTGGCTTTTCTTGCAGAATCTGCACAGCAAATGTTTATCTTATTAAAAAAACATCCCGTAGATTTTTTGGTGCTGGACATTAACCTGCCCCCCTTTAACGGCCTGGAATTAATACCCGAACTGAAACAGCAATACCCCCAACTGAAAATTATGATACTGTCCATGTATCAGCCCAGCGACATTGGCCTTTACCTCAGCGCCTTTAAGGGAGATGCCTATATCCTGAAAACATCGGGTAAACATATTTTGGAAGCCGGGCTAAACGCCATGAAAGAAAACAAAATCTATTTTGATCCCAATATACAAGTGGTGACGCCCATTGAGGACAACTTCACCAACCAGCTAAAGCTCACTAAGCGGGAGAAGGAAATCATTTCCCTCATCGCCTCGGGCAAATCGACAAAGGAAATAGCAGGGAAACTATTTTTAAGCGAACTCACCATCAAAACACACCGCAAAAACATCAGCGAAAAATTGGGAACCAAGGGACTTGCCGACTTCCTGTTTAAAGTAACAAACAGGAGCTGAGGAGGAGCGTATAGAATTTTTAGCAAACCAATATGCACCGTTCCCATTGGGAAACGTTGCCGCAAAGCAGGGTAAACTAAATTGTCAAAAGAAAAAGCAGATGGGCCCGCATTATCTCATTGCCGGTATGGTGCGGAAATTTTTGTTTTCCCAACAGTTCTATAAAAGCATGCTCTAATTTTTCTTCGGTAAATTTCATGCACTACCCGGTATTCTAATATTCCAATCTATTAAACCCAATCTTATTTTTATCATTTGTAGTGTGCTTAGTATAGCTGTATCTGTAGGAAAATTTCCATACACCAGGCTTTTGAATTCATTGTTATAAATGGGAGACAGTTCTTTCCATACATTTTCTAAATCTTCAAAAATTAATGCTTTTGATGGATGATGTACCAACCACGTATTATTATTTTTAAAACTTCCCACATCATCATTCCCAACTTTTATGAGCATATCATCAAATGCAGCTGAATTAAAAAATTGTAAGAATTCCTGCTGTTGTAATAGTTGGTGCAAATCGTACGTGTGTCTTATTTTATTCTTTAAATTAATTAATGGAGCTTCACTGTAGGAGAATCGTACAAGGCTCATTATTTTTTCACAGAGTGTTCTGGTTGGGTCCAATACCATAAGTTCAAATGGTAATAAACAGTACTCCTCCGCAATAGCGACCTGCTTGTTGTCAAGCATCATTTGGCCTACAAAAGAGGCAACAGTTCTTATGCTGTATGGTTCAAAGTAGCCCAGCCATGTGGCCTCCACAACAATTACATCTCTAACCTGCCCATAATTTCCTCTAAATATTTTATCATAACTGTGTGCTGTTTTACGGTTCATACCCATTTTTTGTGTTAGTTCGGGTATAACTATTTCGGGTAATACATTTGTCACTACTTCACTTATTGTCCTTATTTTGGTAGTGAGTTTGTTATTTGATTCTCCTTCTCGTCTTAGTACCACAAGGTCTATATCTTCAGAAAATCTGTCTATCATGTTATAACACTTTGACAAAGCTGTACCACCTTTAAAAACAGTATCCTTTCCTATTTCATTTTTAAAAATAGTGTGCAGCGCATAAGTAACCCAATAGTCCTTTTCTACATAAATGTTTGCAATGCCCATTCTGTCTGCAGTTAATTTAACTGCCTGCAAAAAGTTTTCTTTATCCAGATGGAGTTTCATTTTATATTCCAGTTTTTAATGGTAGGCAAATCTGCTGTTTTGATAGATAGTTTAAAACTTGTAGATGGATTTAAACTCTTCTTCAGTTTTGTTAAATCATATTCATCACCAAAAATATTTTCTATCATGGCTCCCAGCAACGCCCTCACCCTTGGTGGATATTGCAGTGCATATTTTATCAAGCCTTCAATATCTTTTTTCGGAAAATCCTGTAATGTAGCCATCAGCATTTTTGTGGCATTATTAGGTGTTGTGTCAGGAATTAATTTTATATCTTTTATTGCATCCAGTATGCCAAGCAATTCAAAATTCTCTTCGCTCACTTTTGCATATGCTTTTACACTATTTGTTTTTAACCAGCTTACATCTATTTTTTTCCGGTTTCTGTTGGTGGCTATTTTGGTTCTAAATGCCATTTGCGTGGTAAGGTTTAGCTGGTTGTACAGCCCGCTACCGGTAATATAGCCCACTCGCTTGCCATTTTTATATAGATAATTCTTTAACAGCGTATCATAATTTGGAGGCATTATACCAAATACAGATTTTTCAGGTTTATAAAAAATTCCTTTCGCCAGTTTTTTAATAGCACCTTTTTTTTGCAGCCTTTCCAATGCCTTTGCCGCTGTAAAAAAATCATTATCGGCAATGCCTAAATCTGCATAGCCAAAAGGTTCGCTTTCGGGTATGCGTTGTATTTTTTTACGTATCTGCTCCGCTACACTCATAATACAAATGTAGGTTTTATAACTAATATGTCAAGTTTTTGCTGTTAAAAACTTGACATATTAGACTCCTTTCCTTGGATGTAATATTTCTAAATGTTTTTTTATTCTCAGCAACGTCGCATCAACTATAATCGTATTCTCCTTCCCAGCAACGTCTCACCCCTTGCCACACGTTGCGTAAATTATAACGGTAAATTTAAGACGCTTAATTTTCTAACAGTTTATCCAAAGCATTTTGCAAGGCTTTTTTATCTGGTAAATACAATTGGTATTTGCTCAATAATACTTTGTTGGTAATACTGTCTGTAGCGTATTCTACTAAAATATGATTTTTATGCGCACCTAATATAATGCCTATCGGCTCATTGTCACCTTCTGTTGCTTCTTCTTTTTTAAAGTAATTAAGATACAGGTTCATTTGCCCCACATCCAAATGGTCTATCTCCCCACGCTTTAAATCTACCAACACAAAACATTTTAAAATGCGGTGATAAAAAAGCAGGTCTAAATGAAAATGTTTACTGCCAATACTCATTCTGTATTGCCTGCCAATAAAGGCAAAGCCTTTGCCCATTTCCATTATAAACTGCTGCAGGTTGGAAATTATTTTTTCCTCTAGTTCGCTTTCTAAGTATTGATGTTGTTCAGGAATGTTTAAAAAATCCAACACAAATGGGTCTTTCATCAGGTCTTCAGCGGTTTCAATTATATGACCTTCGTTTGCAAGTTTAAGTACACCTTCTTTGTCTTTACTTAATGCCAGGCGTTCAAACAAGGAACTTCTCATCTGCCGTTTAAGTTCCCTTACGCTCCAGCGTTCATGTTCCGTTTGTTTGCTGTAGAATCTTATTTCCAGTTCAGAATCTGCCTTTAATATCTCAAAATAATGACTCCACGTCAATAAGTGAGACAGTGTCTCACTTATTGGGAACACTAAATAAAATTTTCGCATATAGAGCAAATTAGATCTGCTAAAACCCTTGCCATAGGCTTGCGTTAAATCTCTAGATAATCTTTCAAAAAGCTGCGTACCGTATTCAGCCTTCTCATTTCCTTTTTGCTCAAACTCTACAATATGCTGCCCAATAAGCCAATAGGTTTTTACCAAAATAGAATTTACAGCCTGCAAAGCCTGCTGCCGGCCGTTTTGTAGCAGACTGCCTATTTGTGTAATGAGTTGTTCGTATGGTGCTCCTTCTATGTTCATTATTTTTAACTTTTAAAATAAGGTGTTTCATTAAAAGTAAGAGGTATATTTTGTAATTGTTCAACAGGTTGTTGTACTGTTGGCGGGTAAAACCGTGAAGGTGTTTAGAACTAAAAACCAAGCGGTGGCGAAGTAGCGTAGCTTTTTCTGTCCCATCAAACGCATCACCTCTGTATTTACCTGCCCTTATTTTTCCTGTAGCAATACTACTTTTCCATCCATGGTGGCTGCAATGATATTTTTGTTGTCAATTACCTGTACGGTATTTACCATTGAATTATCGATCTTGTAGGCCCACCTTGTTTTTTGTAACGCGGCATCAATTGCATAAACGACACCGCTCCTTGTACCAAAAAAAATGATCCCATTCTTTTCCAGTAGCATGCTTGGTGCGTGTTCGTAGCCATAACCAACATTCATTTTCCATGCAACCTCGGGCATAACTGCATTGGTTGTAAATGCAACCACCGTATCATTCATTGTTTTTCCATAAACATATTTTCCATCTTCGGCAATGCCAATTGATTCTCTAACGGTTGAAGCGTTGTCTCGCCACAAAGTTTTGCCACTGTTAACATCAATTGCTGTTATATACCTGTCTGGTGCAACTATATAAATTACATTGTTGTGTATAACCGGTGTGCAGGCTGCAGGCGAATAATTTGTAACAGTTGAACCATTGTTCCATTTCCAGTTTATGATGCCTGTATTTTTATTAAGCGCATATAAATAGGTATCCCAGGCGCCAAATATGACTGCATCTTTATGCAAAACCGGTGTGCTTACTACAGGGCCATTCAAGCCATTAAATACCCATTTTTCTTTCCCCGATTTTAAATCGATTGCCCGAAAGCTATGATCGCTGGCACCAATATAAATGACATTGCTGTCAATAACAGGGGAGCCCAATACTGCTGCATTTGCTTTCAATTTCCACTGCAGTTTTCCGTTGCTATTCAAACAATATACATAGCCATCGGTAGAGCCAAAAACAATCTTGTTTTCTGCAATGGCAGGAGAAGAATAAACAGCAGCGCCGGTTTGAAAATTCCATTTTAGTTTACCGTTGCGTAATGACAAGGCAACTATTTTTCCTTGTTGGTTGCCAAATATCACCAAGCCCTTTTTTACAGCGGGGGTTGAAATAACGTTGGCTTCTGAAGCATACTTCCATTTAACTTTTACATTCGAAAATGAATTGTTGATGGCAAAATCCGGTCTGGGGTATTTTTTACCATCGTTGTAATTGTGCTTTGCTGTTGTCACCGCCGTCCACTGTTTGGTGCTGCCGGTAACAGGGTTCGCTTCCTTAAATAACAGTGAGTCGGCTCTTACTTCCACTATATTATACCCGCCCACTTCTTTCTTTGCACGAAGGTTTGATCGGCCCATCACCCCGGGGATGTCTTCAAAATTTAAAGCCTTGTTGCTGTGGCCGTGCCCGCACATAAAAAGTATTGTATTTTTCTTTTTAAAAAGATCAATCACTTCATACCAGTTATCCATCTGGTTATCCATCGGATAATGATTTAAAAAGACAACCGGCATATTTGCAGCGGTTGTATCCAGTATATTTTCCATCCACGTCATCGCGTCTTTGGGAATATGCCCGTCACTCATTCTTACATAAGGACCCGAAGCGCAGGCGATAAAGCGGATACCATTGTGATCAAAATGGAAGCGGTCGCTGCCAAAAGTAGTGATGAAACTTTCACCGCCGCTTTCACTCCAGCCATCATCGTGGTTGCCTGGAATGATAAACCACTTGGGCTGTAAGCCATCCAATATTTTTTTCGCTTTTGCTAATTGCGCATTTGTACCAAGCTCCGTAATGTCGCCCGTTAACACAACAAAATCCAGATCCGCTCTTTTATTAATATCCTGTACCGTACGTATTAGATCTTCTTCTGCTTTGCCATCTGGCGAACCAATATGCGTGTCAGAAATAAATGCAAATTGAAACGGTTTAATTTGTGCCAAGCAGATGTGTTGCAACAGGCAAAACGTACTAATTAAAATAATTTTATTCATCTTGAAAGATAAAAAATTCTTGTTTTAAATAGTAAAATATTCTGCCGGCACTATTACTGCAATCTGAAATAGGTTTAGAAAGCGTACACCAAGGAGCGGTGAAGATTTTTGCGAAGACGAACGTGAAACCAAGCCTTCGGCCTATGCATGATAGCCCGAACTTCAATTATTCTTAGCATGGGCCCCAACAGAGGCGATGAAAAGAGGGTTATTACACTTCAATTAAATATACATCGGAATTATTCCTTTTAATATTTCGCACAATAAATCCCCCAGGTTCGGGAATATCTTCAATTAAGTCAAACTGTTCACAGTCTTTTGGAAGCCCTGTAAAAACAAGTGTAAACCTTGTCTTCTTGTCTTCCTCTAAAAGTGTCCATTCAGGATAGAGTGTTATGTTTTCTGCATGGATTAATTTGCTTCTATGTGGTGAACTATGTGCAACAAGAAAAGTTGATTTCCAAATTCTGATTGCGCTTACACCAATGCAGCTGCAATGAACGGTCACTTGTTTTTCTTCTTCAATGTTAGTTAGTTCTTTGTATAGTTTTATTGTTTCAATATTTTTTTCAATTGTTTCCAATTCCTGTATTCCGATTGAAAAAGTCCCAGGTAAAAATTTATAACCACACCAAATCTCATATGGACGCTTCTGCCATGGAGATTGCCCATAAAGTTCTTTTGACATCTCAGGGTATACTTTCCTTCTCCATTCGCCATATTTTTTCCAATTAGCCATTATTTTGTTTATTTATTAATGAAATAATAGTCTCTTTTTCTTTGATTTTATATTTTTTTATAAAGCCAACGGGTGCAAGAACGATCAACTTAAACCCAGAAAAACTTTGAACAAATGGAGCAGTAGTTTTAGAAACAAACTGCGTATAGGTTTTGTCTACAATATTGTGTTCTTCTATACAAATATGTTCTACCGAAAAGAAATAATTAGTTAGCACAAAGGATTGAATGTTGGCATTCTCAATTTTTAGAACCAAGGGGGTTGTAAAACCCTTTGCTTTTCTAAAGTTTAGTGATTGAAAAATTTCAATAACTGATTCTGCCAATTCGCAGGTAATAACTTTTTCTGCAACTTTTGTTTTTAGTTGTAAATCACAGGTGTTTGTGAAAGGAAATGATAAATGTTTCATGGTGTAAAAATTTTAATAATTAAAAAATTTACATCTCAAGTTAAATTAAAGGCGTAAGGGAATATCGTTTTATTTGACCCGTACAGTCCGCATTATTTTACCACCGTTGTGTCGTTCACTCGGTTGGTATCATCTTAGTGATGAACTCGAAATGCTATTGCATGCAAGATAAATATTTTATTTTAAAACAAACTGTATACTGGAAAATTTGAATCATTTCTTTTCAATGTAATTCTGCGCCTGCGTCGGTCAATTCGCAACTTTGTGAGCGCCCAATCTCTCCACCCGTGAGCCGCCGAGATTCCTCGGCGTATGCGTGATAGGCTGAACTTCAATTATTGTTAGCATGGGTACCAAGGGAAGTGAAGCTATTACAAGCTTGTAAAGAAATTTATCAGCATGGTTGGGGTCTAATTTTACAATATGATAAAAGGGACCAATCAAAGGGCAATTGCAACAACCCTTTCTTTCAACAAAGAAGATGGCATTTGGTAAGCAAACATGCCAGAATTTTTAGAAAAAGGTTTGGACACCAAAGCCAATTGTGTTTATTACAACGTAGCAGCGTTTCAGGGAAAGCAGAATCAACATCGATTATGGTTGTGCCCGGTAACAGAATATGTGTTTAAAGGCAGTTATCCGGCTCCTATGCATATCAATTCAATAACTTAAAAACTGTTGTAAAAAACCACCATCAAATCATATTCATTCATCATAAAAAAAATAAAAAAAATGCAACAACAAAAAACAATCTATCAATTAATAGTTGACAAAAGCGGATCTATGTCTGACTGTATCGACAATACCATCAGGGGTTTTAATGATCAGGTCGCAAAGATAAAAAGCATGGAAAGAGAATTTCCTGACCAACGTTTTACTATGGGGCTTACAACATTCAACAATGAAGTGGTTCACCAAATTTCACAGGCGGCCCCTTCTTCCATCAAACCATTAACACATCAAACATATCACCCCGACGGCGCTACTGCCCTGCTTGATGCGATTGGTATTACCGTTACTCGGCTTGAAGGAGAGATTCATACAAACAGTACAATAGAAGCTGCAACAGTTGTTGTGGTAATACTGACAGATGGATATGAAAATGCATCCATAATGTTTAACTTAGCAGATATTAGGGCCTTGATCTCAAGGCTGGAGGAAACCGGTAAATGGACATTTAGTTTTATAGGTGCTACGCTAGATGCAATGGACGTTGCAGAAAAGATGTCTATTAAAAGAAACAACAGCTATAGTTTCGACAAAAGCCAAATGAATTCAGAGGTCTGGGATAAATTATCAAATTCTATGGATACGTATATAAATAAAAAAATATCCGGTAAAGATCTGGGTAATCTATTTGAAGAATAATATGACTGTACATTTAATAAAATCACCTGAAGTTGCTCCTGAACTTTTTACACAAGTTGTCAATTTATTACAGACCATCAACGGACCACTCAAGTTTAAATATGAGGCGGATTCCGTTGTTGATCTGGATAAGGATGAGCTCTCTTTAAAACAAACGGCTGACAGTGCAGCTTTTGAATTAATGGAGTTAACAAATGAAAGTATATACTATTGCGAGGAGGAGCGGGTGTTCCCCATGAAGAGACTTACTGCATCATGGAAAACGCTGTTTAAAATATGTTCCTCATACAGAAGAACCAAAGAGATACAGGCAGGTGAATTTGTAATACTTCTGACTGATATTCCAAATCAACAAAATTGGTTTGCGACTTTAGACGAGCACATGCCCTACAATGGCTTTATTCATACAGCAGACTGGGATCATTATATTGACTGCTCAGCAGCATTCCCCATAGCTTATGAAGTGATAGCATTGGTTTTACAAAAGCATATGTTCAATGGGATCATATCCCTTCGTAAAACAGTACATACAACTCCGGTTGGTTGTGTAAATGATATGTGCATGCAAAAAACAGAGGTCATCTTAAAATTAAGAACTGCTGATATTTGTAACCAATGTATGCTGCAATTAAATGATAAGGTTCCTACAGAAGTTATACACCATGTGCTGGAATTAATGGAATCGCTAAGAACAAAGATGCGGTATGCACAGAATTATATGCAGAATGCTCCACCAAGTATTATGGTCATTGAGCATAACAACCGAATTTTTTTAACAGGATTCAGTAATATTGAGATCAGGTTAAGACCCCTGGAAAAAGCTTTGTATCTCCTATTCCTGCGATACCCTGCAGGAATTTATCTAACCAGTCTCTGCGATCACCGACAGGAATTGTATGATATCTATGCAAGTATTTCCAACAGAGGAACGCAGCAGGATATCAAAACAAGAATTGATGATATGACCAATGCAATCAACAATTCAGTGAATGAAAAAATGTCCCGTATCAAACGGGTATTTGAAGAATCAATAGGCCGTGAACTTGCAAAACAATATTATATTAAAGGTGAATCAGGAGAAGTTAAAAAGATTCATCTCGATAGAGGGTTCTTACGGTGAGAAATGGGATAAATCCCCCGGAATTAAAGGTTAAATTTTAGCGAACCTAAACACAATGTCCCCGTTAGCAGAAATTGCTGCGAAGCTGGATTTTTAGGTGAGAACGTAAAAAAACAAAGATGTTCATTTCAACATCCCAAACTTTTTCTTTTGGTTTTATTAATAATAAATATACCTTTACAAAAGCATTACGAGTTCCTTTAAAAAGGACGCCAACCGAGCAACCGAGCCACGGTGGAAAAACAATGCGGACATACAAGTCAAAATAAACGGGACAAACATTTCCCTTTTTTTAAGTATTCCGACAGTAAGTAATGCTGCTTTTTAAATCATTTAAAAACAGCAAAATGCAAACACAGTTGTCATTCTTTAACCGCCTCGGCGTTTATGGTTTCGGGCAGGTTGAACCCCTCGTTATCGCAGCCCTCGTTTCAGAAGATCCCGTCCTTTTAATTGGTAAAGCGGGCACAGGAAAAACCTTTCTGCTCAACAGTATTTCAGAAGCTATGGGGCTCGAACACCGGCACTACAATGCAAGCCTTATTTCATTTGATGACCTGGTAGGTTTCCCTTATCCATCTGCTGATGGTAAGTCTATTTCTTTTCTTCCCACACCTGCTACAATATGGGAAGCCCAATCAGTATTGGTAGATGAGCTCAGCCGCTGTAAACCGGAGACACAGAACAAATTCTTCTCCGTCGTTCACGAAAAAAAGATCCAGGGTATGCCACTGCACAAGTTGCAGTATAGATGGGCAGCCATGAATCCCATCGGGTTGGAAGCTGATGCTGATGAGCAATACGAAGGAAGCAATCCGCTTGACCAGGCACTTGCAGATCGCTTTGCTATGATCATTGAAGTACCTGATTGGCCAGAACTTTCTACCCGCGATCAGGAGGCAGTTATTTATCCGGCAGGCGAAGCTGCCCTATCTTATGATGCCGGAAGTCTCAGCGTTTTTATAAACAGGGTAAAACCTGTGTTCGAAATCAATATCCTTCACCCCCATGCAGAGATCGTTACCTATGCAAGGCTTGCCACAACATTGATGACGGAAGCAGGTTACAGAATATCGCCACGGCGAGCAAGACTGTTGGCCCGCAACATGACCGCACTCAATTGTGTAGCAAAAGAAATGGGAAATAACCTTGCGGAAACAGAACGTAAGACCCTGTATAAACTGGTACTAAGGTGGAGCCTTCCGCACCGGGCCTGGAAAGGACCCATCCCTGAGCATATCATCGATGCTGTACATGCCGAAGCTGCCCGCCTCGCCTTTTCAGGAAGTGCAAAAGACCTATGGATCTCCGAATTTTTGCTTGCCGGCAATCTTAAAGATAAGGTCCCTAAACTCTTTGATGAAACAATTGATATAGATACCAAAAGCCTTGCAGTAATACAGCTGCTTGCCAGGGAGCAGAAAGCAAACGCAGCCATTTTCTCTTTTTGCACGTACCCCATAGTAAGCGAGTATTTGATGTTAAATGAAGAGGCACTCAATGAACTGGCACGCAGTGCAAAAGGAATTTTAAAAGTTGATGGAGAATTGAAATGGCGGGAGAGTTATCACGATTCAGGGTCAAACCATCCATGCTGGACAGTATGTATGCAGACAATCAATAAAATGCCCGATGCTGACGAAAGCAGAAAAAAACGGGCACGTCAGTTATTCCTCTACCTCATCACACAGAATATTGCCATACCCGAACCTGATTTTGTGGAGGAGGAAATGAACAACTGTTTTAATACCGTAAAGACATATGCTGCACAACTTACAAACAACGAAAATGGAAAAGGAACAAAAACATGGCTGTTCAAGTGGGGCCAGTAATCTGCTCAACAATTCCGGCGGCCCCCGTTCAAGGGTAAGGTCAGAAGCTATCAATGAGTCTTACCTCTCTGCCAGCACAGCTGTTCACTTGGGTTATTATGCACTTGATTTGCCAGATGAACTGAAAAATATAGAAGCATGGTTGTTGTCTTTTGCAGATGAACTTGGGTGGAAAAGCTGGGATGAGGTCATTAAAAACATCGAGTTGCCTCAGGTAAAACTGCTGGTGCTTGATGAGCCCGGTTACCAGGCACACATTAATTGCTATGACAATATTCACGTGCTCACAACAGCCATCGTACTTTCTATGTGTAACCCTTTTTGTTACCAGCCCCAGAGCCCCAGAATATTTACCCGCTCACGGCTGCAAAGAAAAATTAAACTCACTCAAATAAACCTAAAAAACTTTTATGACCTGGAGTAAAGATTACATCATCAACATCGTGCAGGATCTTGCAGACGAAAATCCATTTGCATGCAGGGCACTGTTTAAAATATCTGATATTGTTTTTAATAAAACGGTACCCACGCTTGCGGTAAGCATTGCTGCAAAACCGGTCCTCATTATAAACAGGGCTTTTCTTAACCGCCATGCCAAAACAGAGAACGATATTAAGGCAGTACTGCTGCACGAATTTCTGCACGTTGTTTTACAGCATACAGAGAAGTTTACATTCAATACACCCTTGCTCAACATTGCGCTGGATGCCATTATCAATTCCATCATTCACCGCACCTATGGTGAAACGTATTCTGGCTTTTTTTGCCGCTTTTACGCATCCGATGGTATCGAAACGCTGTTACGCGCAGGTAGTACTACCGAAGAATGGTCAGTCATTCACCAAAAGATTTATTCAGGCAAATTTGCTGCAGATGACCTGTATGAGCTGCTGCAGTATTTAATGAGCAAAGGCAGAATAAAAGACACAGACCAGCTTCTCTTTATCGGCAATCATACAAGCCGGCGCAAAGCTGCTTCTGCAGAAAATGAACAACTACTGAAGGAAACGCTGAGCAAAATGGAAGGCACAGGTATTTGGAACAACCCCGGTGCAAGGGGTACCAATGAACGGCTAAACGATGAACACATCAAAACGGAGCAGTATAAAATAAAAAAATGGCGCTCATCCGTTTTAAAGGTGCTGCAAAAATGTATGGAAGAAGACCAGACCAAAAAAACTGAACTGGTTCATTCAACTGTAATGATGCCTGTATTGAACAACAGCGACCGGCGGGCCTTGGCTACGGTATCGTGGTCGGGGTTAATTCCTTTTACTAAAAACACTTTCACTGAAAAAAAAGCGGCCCACACGGTTAATATTTACCTCGATGTTAGCGGCTCAATGTCTCAGGAAATCAACCACATTGTTTCGCTGCTGTATTATTTCAGGCATAGTATAAAAACGCCCTTATGGGTATTTTCCAACGAGGTTGAAAAAGCGGTTTTCAAAAACGGAGAAATAATATACCAATCTACAGGGGGCACCAGCATATCCTGTGTCTTCAATCATATAAGGGTGAACAGGTTTAAAAAAAACATCATTGTAACAGATGGTTACACAGAGGCAATTACAGATGAGATGATCAAGAATATTAGTCTGCAAAAACTATGGGTCATATTAAGTGCAGATAGCAGTGCTGCTAAGTTTGACCAACACAATATTAAATACACACAGTTAAAAAAATTATAGTTATGAAAAGATATTCAGAAGTTGTATTGAATGGCCATCCCGATAAATTCTGTGACCTCGTTGCAGACCGGCTCATAAGGGAGATCTATAAAACAGATGCAGGCGCCTATGCGCAGATCGAAGTTTCTGTATGGTCAGATGTTATCTTTCTTACAGGCGGTGTTGTTACAAATAGTAAGACCGGTTTTTCTGTAGCAGCCGTCATTCACCATGTTGGTTATGAAATTGGCTATACGGCAGAAAATTATATAGATGTAAGCCGGTATAAAATAATTGATAACATCTGCTGGATCACGGGCAACCCACTTCGTTGGACCAACTACTCCAATGACCAGTGTATTGTTGTTGGCTATGCCGGTTACAATATCCTTACCCGTTACCTGCCACCCGAGCATTTCTTGTGCTGGCATTTTAGGGAAGCGTTGGTGGCTTCAATAGAAGAAGGCATTTTAAAAGGGCAGGGTCCCGATGGAAAGATCCTTGTTATTATGAAGGAAGAAAACGGCGAATGGATCTTGGATACTTTACTCGTTACCATGCAGCAAAAAGAATCCGCTTCATTCCTCCACTTCACAGATTTAGTACAACAGGTTTTGTATACAGCCTACATTGCTGCGCAAATAAAAGACCCACGGTGGTGCAGTGCCTGGGCCGATGTAAAACTGCTCATTAATCCCAACGGCCCGTTGTTAAATGGCGGCAGCGATGGAGATAACGGGCAAACCGGAAGAAAACTTGTAATGGATTATTATGGCCCACGCATACCAATTGGCGGGGGCGCTATTTATGGCAAAGATCTTTGTCACATCGATAGGCTCGGGGCAACCATGGCAAGAAAATTTGCATTAGATGTGGTATTGAGTGGCGCAAAAGAAGCCCTTGTAAAAGTATGTTTTGCCCCCGGCATGAACGAACCGCTGAGTATTGATATTAGTGCTGATAAAAGACCGTTGATGAATGCCGAAGAATTTTTTCTTTTCGATAACATGAAAAGCTGGGTGAACGTGGAAGATGTAAATTATAATGTTAGGGAACTGGGAACGTTTTATAATGATTCATTCTCAAAACAACTTTTACCTTTTTAATGAAGAGGTGTTGAATAATAACAAGGCAAAAACGGAATGATAAAAACAGAAGAGCATTTTTAAAAAATATTAAAAATATATTTTAAATTATTTATGAATAAAGTTATTGATTACGATATATATAAAGCTACCATATTGATTGGTTTGCAACGAGGCTATACAAATGAACTTATAGAAGAAGCAATAGTACTTGATGAATTAAAAAAACTACAGGATATGTTGATAAAAACAGAAGGGATCTATTTAAGTGATAATTGTTTTTTATCAAAAATTATATTGAGTGGTCAGCAGGAGCCACACCTAAATCTTCAGTTTATTAATTACCCCAAATTTCCTTTGACTCTTGAAACTTTTAAGTCTTCGGTTGAAACAGTAGCAGCATCTCTTATGAATAAATTTGAGCAAAATAGGATGGTAATACAGTTTCATGATGCTAATGTGATGCTGCAAAAGGGAGATGATATTGACTCTAATATTATAAGGTAAGTAATGGAAGGTTTACCAACAACGCAAAAGAATCTTTGCTTGCGTTGGTGTGCATGCGTGGTAGGATGAACTTTAATTATTGATAGCATGGGCACCAACGGAAGCGAGAGTAATATTTCAAAAATTTATACCGCATCGGGTATAAATACAGATAAGATTGATAAATTTATATCACATCGGGTATAATATAGCATTAAATAAGGATATTATACCCTTTTAGGTACTAATTTAAAAGATTCCCTGTCTCGCCCCTTGGCGGACGTTGCGTGTATTATATTCGTACACCATTTTTAACAACCTAAAACACGACGTCCCCGTAGGAAGGCGGTGCCGCAAAACAGTTTCATTTATTGAAAGTAAAACAAATTATAGATCTCTTATACCGGGGCGGCTGGTCAAAGACGAGGCCTCAGCGAATCTAAATTACTTAGTAAAATCAATTTGATTTCATCTCTTTCCTCAGTTTTCTTCTGTTTGGATTTCTATATTGATATGATTTACTCCTATTCTGATTTTTAATCCTATTTGGAGATGAACTCCAACTTTTACGAACGGCACCCTTCACAAATTTACCACTTTGGGTAACATAGGGTTTAACATAGGTTGATTTGGATTTTCGCTCTTTCTTCTTTTGTATATCACAGCCAATTATACAAAGTATGAAAAAACCAATACAAAACTTTATTAGAGTAATTTTTGTATAACTCATTTGTAAGAAGATTAATTTATTGAGTAGTACGCCACCTCCGCATTTATATTTATCCGCTCTATCAAATGTATAATTTTTTTGGAGGTAGCTTCGTCAAACAATCCCATTAATACTGCGGTGTTTTTATCTGTTTGGTGGTTCAAAAAGCATTGCTGCATCAAATATACCTTTTACACTTAAAAAGTTTGTTATGGTATCGATGAAGCGTATTTGCTGTGCTGTTAATGTTTGGTTGCTCAATATTTCTCCAAAAGCTTGCTTAGCCGCTGCCGTTTCTGCGCCCCCGTCGGTCAATTGGCAACTTTGTGAGCGCCCCACGCCACCAACCGTGGGCCGGCGAGATAGGATGAACTTTGATTATTGT
This sequence comes from Ferruginibacter sp., assembly GCA_040400515.1. Lineage (GTDB taxonomy): Bacteria > Bacteroidota > Bacteroidia > Chitinophagales > Chitinophagaceae > Ferruginibacter. The sequence continues at coordinate 78,134 of JBBAQB010000015.1, forward strand.
TAGTTTGGGCACCAAGGAGGGCGAAGAAACACAAAACACAAAATCCCTCGCCTCATTTCTGCGGTAGTGTCTGCATCTCTGCGCCACTAAGGGCACGTTATACTCAATGCCTCTGTCCACTATTTGCAATTTGTCTATTAATCTGTTCAACAGCTTTTTGAAAACGCTCTTCCCAATTTCCGTTTATCTCAACAATGTCTATCTTATGGTCTGTTAAAACCTGCCGATGGGAAATATCTAACAAATCCCTTTCAACTTTACTCAGTCTTGTTCCGTCTTGTATATATTCAACATCATTATTAAGATATAGATAAAGATTTGCTTTATTAGAATTATAGATATCCTCGCTTATTTCAAGTTCCTTTTCAAAAATGAAGCGGGAATAGGATTTTGTTATGTGAATGTCGGTGTCAATAATAACAAGACGACTGTCAGCTAAAATAGATTTATCAATTTGGCTTGCATGTTCTGCTGCTACGAGGTATAGATCTTCAAAGCAGAAATTATTTGAATTGGCAATAATTTCTCTTCCTGCTTCAAAAACCAAACAACAATTGAAGTACTTTGATAGCTTTTCCGCTAAAGTAGACTTCCCTGTGGACTCAGTACCCAATAGCACAACCTTAATTGCAAAGTATGGCTTTACACTTGCGGGCAGATACTCCCAATTAGTAAAAATATCATTGCGAACGGCAGTAGCCGAAATATTAACCTGGCTCCTTTGTATATCAAATAAAATATGTTCAATATTCATAAACCCCGCTACCATTTTGCCGTATTCCTCTGAAGTAACTACAATTGAATAATCAGGAAACAACTTTTTGAAAATTCTAGACCAATCTTCAGATGCCTTCATTGAAGCTTTTGATTCGCTGATTAAATCTTCTTCTTTGTAGTCATATACAAGTACCTCAATATTTGATTTTCGATCAAATGTTGTATCAATCCAATTTTTTCTCACCCTCCCAGAAATTTTTTCCTTGTCACTAGCACAAACTAAAACTGAGAGAAAGTCACACTTAGTCATTGCAAATTTTATCATCGCTTCATGTCCTTTGTGAAAAGGCAAAAATTTTCCGAATACAAATGCTTTAATCATTACTTAATTGTTTTTGCCAGTGAGAAAGTCCGTAAGATGTTAACACGAGAAAAATAAAATACTCCAATGAGAGAAAGTAAACTCCTTTCTTGAAATATAAAACAACACAAACCAAATCAATAGCAATCCATAAATACCAGTTCTCAATTTTCTTTTTTGCAAGTAGAATTGTTGCCACAATACTTGAAACCATTACAAAAGAATCGGTGAAAGGATAAGCCGCTTTAATTTTGAAATACGCCGGCAAATACAAATGAATGTTGCTAAAGAGAAAACCGGATATCAATGTTCCGATTAGAATGGTAACAGCAAGAAAAATTTTGTTTCTGGTACTTGTTTCAGAAATTTTGTTTTCACTTGTTTTTCTGTTCCACTTATACCAACCGTAAAGCGTTACAACAAAAAAATAAATTTGGAGAAACATGTCTGCATAAAGTTGAACTTGAAAAAATAAAATGAAAAGAAAAACTTCATTCACTATTCCTGTTCCCCAAGTCAGAATGTTTGCCCTTGTAGCAAAGTAAACAGAAGCCAAACCAAACAATGTTCCTATCAACTCAACATAGCTGATTAGATAACCCGAAATTTGAAAGGCGATATTTTCTATTTCAAAAAAGGGCATCAGAAGCTATATTTTATTGAAGCATAAAAGTTTGTCGGTGCTTGCACAAAATACTTTTTTCTTCCGTCAAAGTCCACGTAGCCGTTGTTAAAATATTTTGAATTGGTGATATTGTTTACGAAAACACAAAACTGAACACCTTTGATGTCATAACCAATTCGTCCATTTAAAAGGAAATAACTTTTGACGGTTGAAGTGTTTGCAAAGTCAACCAATGATTTGTCCTGATACCTTGCTGAAACGGCAACCAAAATACCTTTGTAGAAATATGCTGCTTCCTGGTTGATGATTAAAGGCGGTGTAAGAATGGGAGTGAACACTATCTTTTGTTCTTTGATGCGACTGTAATTAAAAGAAGAATTATTAATAAGTGAAAAGCTTTTGCTCACTTTGTAAGTAGCGCTTAACTCAACTCCTGCTCTAAAACTTTGCTCAACTTTATTTGTAAGTGCTAAACCATTTGGTCCAAATTTACCATCAAGAACAATTTCATTTTTAAAATCCATGTAGTAAAGATTTAAATTAAAATTTAGCTTCCGTGATTGATGTCTGAAACCTAATTCGTTATTGAGAACATATTCAGAAGTTTTGACTGAAATCATTGCATTGCCTAAACTATCGGCTAACAAATCATCATTGCCTCCGAACAAATCGTTCCTTGTTGGCTCTCTGCCTATGCTTCCAATGCTGTAATAAATTATTGAATTAGGTTTTACTTCAACACTCAATCCTACTTTTGGATTGATGAAATGCCATTGAACTTTATCTAGTACGACCGTTCCTTTATAGTCAAACGATGAAAAACGATATTGAATATCTGCAAAGAATGAAAACAACTTAAAAGTGTAATCTGCTTTTGTAAACACACTCACTTCGTTTTTGTATCCTGTGTTTTTGTAAAGCTTTCCTATAGTTTTTTCGGTACCGATGTGTTGGCGGTCATAAATATTTCCGTGAACTCCAGTTGTCCAATTGAAATGCTTTTTTGAAAAGGTATAGTTGCTGAAAAAGCCAATTAAGTTGGATTGAAAAGCGTAGTTGTAAAGTTCGTTTGTTGTCGGTAATCCCAAAAAGTTATTCAAGTTAAAATCGTAATTACCTTTCAGGAAAGTGTAGTAAACACTTGATTGAATTGATGAGAAATTATTTGGCCGCCAATTATTTTGAAGTTGTGCCAAACATTGAGTGAACCGGTCTTTCTCGTTTTTGTTTGCGTTTGTTTTTCTATCTGTTTCAATCAATGAATCTGAAACGCCAATCCATGCTAATTGATTTTGTTGATGTCCAACAAGTAAATTCATTTTCCATGTTGATTTGTCGTAGAAAAAACCGCCACTAATGAAAGCAGATTGTGAGTTATTTAAAGAATTGTATTTGTAACCGTCGGAATAAATTTGTGATGCTCTAACATAAAGTGCCTTTCTGTTTTTAACTCCACTCTTGTATTCACCAAAAGCTCTTAAACTATTAAACGAACCATAACCCAAACCGAAAGTTGTTATGGTTGAATCAAGAAGGTTCGGAGAAAATAACTGAACGTTACCACCATAACTCGCAACTCCATTTTTAGAAGTTCCAACACCTCTTTGAATTTGAATTTTACTTACTGAATTTAAGATGTCAGGATAGTTTGAAAAATATGCTCCTTGGTCTTCAGGTTCATTTAGGGGAACTCCGTCAAGTGTCATATTAATTCTCGTCTGGTCAATGCCTCTTAATCTGAAATAGGAATAACCTTGAGAGTTCCCCGCATCTGAATAGTTGGTGATTGATGGCGTTTCAGAAATTAAGAACGAAGGTTCTTGTCCTATTGATTTTGTTTTGAGGTCTTTTAAACTTATGTTCTGAAAAGTTATTGGAGTTAGTTTGTCAGCTTGATAAGTTACAATTACTTCTTTCAACTGTTGTGGCGTGTCAATTCTCAAGGTGTCTTGAGCTTTAAGTTGAATGCTGCATAAAAGTGTTAACAAGAAAAGAATAAAACAATTCGTCATTTGTGATTTAGATAATTTCATTTTCTATGTATATTGATATCCGTAGGGTGTGTCATAGCATTGGGCATAATA
>JBBAQB010000016.1:0-79103 GCA_040400515.1 Ferruginibacter sp.
AAGAAGATGGTAGATTTAGCAAATGGTATAATCCCACAATATAAATAGTATACCTATAAAATAAAAAAAAGCTGCAAAAAATATTGCAGCTTTTTTTTATTTCTTAATTAAGATATCTTCTTAACGTCCAAGCAAGTGTTTCGTGCTCTTCCATTAAATAGGTAAGAAAATCTGCAGTGCCTGCATCTTTAATTTTCTCTGCACACTCATCTACTTTTTCTCTGAGGGTTTGTACAACCGATTCATGATCTTGTAAAAGTTCCTTCACCATTTCGATAGAGGTTGGATTTTTACCGGGTGATTCTTTAATTTGAGATAGCGAAGAAAACTCTTGGGTAGTACCAATTGCCATAGAACCTAACTTACTGATTCTTTCCGCCACCTCATCTATAGCTTCTTCCAGCTTTGTGTAATGCATCTCAAATAATTTATGGTATTCCATAAAACTCTCTCCCGAAACATTCCAATGAAATTTGCGTGTTTTTAAGTAAATGATCATGCCATCAGCCAATACCGCTGCTAAAATATCTGTTACTTTTTTTAAATTCTCAGTTGATAATCCAATATTTGGTTTCATAATTTAATTTTTCTTTGATATAGAAAATATACTGCCAAATAATAATCGCATAATAAACAGCGGTATTTGTTTTTTTATCAACGTTCTTTAATTCAATGGGCAAAATTTTCCACAAATATTTTTAACCTGCTGTTTCGTCGATAATTTATATGGATTTCCAAAAAAAAAGATCACCTTAACACTATTGCTTAATTTGCACCTATAAATAATTGATTATACATTTTTGGAGACAACGGAACGATATTTTTTGAAAAAAGATGACAGGCTCAAGAGCAGAAAAGCAATTGAATTGTTATTTGCGAATGGAAAAAGTTTTTCACATTTTCCATTTAGAATTGTATGGCTGGAAGTAAAGAATGACTCATGCCTGCAGGCAGGTTTTACTGCAAGCACAAAAAACTTTAAAAATGCAACTGACCGCAACAAAATAAAAAGATTAATGCGGGAATCTTACAGGCTGCAAAAAAATGAGCTGGCTGCCCTATTAAAAAAATCATCAAAATCGGTTTCCATTTTCTTTATTTATACCGGCAAAGAAATACCTGACTACGATTTAATATTTGAAAAAACCGGGACTGTATTAAAACGCATTATTAAGCTTACAGATGAAAAAACTGAATAGCATATTAAGCTTTCCATTTATTGTAATCATACGATTTTATCAACTGGCCATTTCACCTTGGCTAGGTAAATCTAAGTGCCGTTATACACCCACCTGCTCTCAATATGGCTTAGAGGCATTTAAAAAACACGGGCCATTTAAAGGCTTTTGGCTCACAGCAAAAAGAGTTGTAAGCTGCAACCCATGGGGCGGGCACGGCTACGATCCTGTTCCTTGATGGCCATTGGTAAATTTGCTGATATGTTAATGAACTAATTCACTACTCGGGGTCGGGTTTGCGTTATACCCATAATGAAAAAATACCGACCTTTTAGTGGCCGGCATTAAATTAACGAACATTGATTATATAAAATCTATTAAATCTTGGTTCAACCTTTCTTTTGCTGTAAACCACAATCCGTGTGGCTCTCCTTCATAAATTATATATTTTGCGCCAGGTATTTGGTTGGCAGATTTATTTCCTGTTGGTGCAATGGGTACTGTTTTATCAGCATCGCCATGTATAATAAGTGTAGGAACATTTATGGTGGCCACATCTGCCCTAAAATCGGTTGATGAAAATGACTTTGCACATTCTATCGTTGCAATTGGTGAAGCACGCATTGCTTCATTTGCGCTTTGTTGTAAAAGTGCATCGCTTACGGGATGGCTTAGCAACGATACACCAAAAAAGTCTTTATTAAATCCTTCTAAAAATGCAGGTCTATCGTCTGTCATTTGCTTCAACATGCCATCAAAAACTTCTTGTGGAACACCATCCGGATTATCATCTGTTTTTAGCATGTAGGGCACAACTGCACTTATTAAAACTACTTTGCTTATCCTAGCTCCACCATAAAGAGAAAAATATTTGGCAATTTCGCCACCACCCATAGAGAAACCAACAAGTGTGACATTCTGCAGATTTAACTCATCCAATACCGCTTTTAAATCGGCTGCAAGTGTATTGTAATCATACGGACCAACAGGCTTATCTGAGTGGCCAAAACCACGTCTGTCGTAAGTTATACAACGCAAACCCTGCTGAGGCAATTGCGTTATCTGGTATTCCCACATAGATCCACTTAGTGGCCACCCATGTATAAAAACGACATTTTTTCCTGTTCCAAGGTCTTCATAATAAAGATTTATAACATCTCCATTACTTTGTTTTGATTGTATTTTCGGCATAAAAAATTGTTTTACGTAATTGAATGTTCTTTTTAAAACAATTATGTTGCCGATAAATTTTTCGTGTAGCAGGAATAAAACATACTAACCATGTAGAGATTATTGCACTAAAAAAGCCGCCCATAAAGAGCAGCTTTTTAAAAATAGGTACTCATAGATAACTAAGCATTTTCAAAACGCTCCGCCACTTTATCCCAGTTTACCACATTCCAAAATGCTTCAAGATATGCCGGGCGCTTATTTTGATATTTTAAATAGTATGCATGTTCCCATACGTCACAACCCAATATTGGTGTACCTTTCACCTCAGCCACATCCATCAAAGGATTATCTTGGTTTGGTGTAGAACTTACTTCCAACTTGCCATCCTTTATATTCAGCCATGCCCATCCACTTCCAAAACGGGTAGTACCTGCCGTATTAAATTTTTCTTTAAATGCATCAAAAGAACCAAAAGCTGCATCTATTGCGGCTGCCAACTTACCAGATGGTTTTGCCCCTTCATTGTTCTTTAGAGAATCCCAAAAGAATGTATGGTTCCAATGACCACCACCATTGTTGCGCACAGCAGGGCTTATTGTACCGGCGGCTTTTACCAATTCCTCAATAGTTTTGTTTTCGTTTTCTGTACCCGCTACTGCTTTGTTTAAATTATCAACGTAAGCCTGGTGGTGCTTATCGTGGTGTATTTTCATTGTCTCAGTATCAATGTGCGGCTCCAAAGCTTCGTATGCAAATGGTAGCGGTGCTAAAGTAAATGCCATTGTGTAAATTTTTATGGTTTAAAAATATCTATCGTGCAAAATTAAAGCCTAAAAAGCATATTGCCTTATTAACATTTTCGGAATGTGAAATAAAAGCCTGCTTATAAAATTTCAGCCATCCAACTTTCCTTTCTGAAGATTGATCTCGTTTCTTTTACTTTTAAAAAACTCCTTCATCAGCGAAGCACACTCTGCCTCCAAAACCCCTCCTATTACTATTGTTTTTGGGTGAAAAGGATTTACATCTCCGGTATATTTTCTATAACTGTTTTTATCATCTGGTGCGCCAAAAACGACCTTCCCAATTTTACTCCAGTACAATGCACCACAACACATAAGGCAAGGCTCAATTGTTACATACAATGTTGCATTGGGTATATATTTGCTGCCAAGGGCATTGAATGCAGTGGTAAGAGATAATATTTCTGCATGCGCCGTGCTGTCGTTTAACAATTCAACCTGGTTATGAGAACGGGCAATAATTTTTTCGTTTATTACGAGGATAGCGCCAATCGGCACTTCATCCTGTTCAAATGCCGTGGCTGCTTCTTTTAAGGCAAGTCGCATATATTGTTCATCGTTCATCGTTACTTTGCTTAACTTTAAATACAAATTTAGCTTAAATGAATACAAGTGTTATAACAGAAAAGATGTGGGAATATTTTGAAACAGGTGTTACAAAATCTTATGATTTTAGAAAACAGCAATTGCTTAAATTAAAATCTACGGTACAAAAATATGAGATAGAAATATTTGAAGCGTTGCACAAGGACCTACACAAAAGCAAGGAAGAATGCTGGATAACAGAAAATGGTTTTTTTCTTTCAGAACTTGGGGTGGCGGTAAAAAAACTAAGCAGCTGGATGAAGAGGGTACGGGTGGGTACAAATCTTTTAAACATACCATCGAGCAGCTATATAATGGCGGAGCCGATGGGTGTTGTGCTTATAATAAGCCCATGGAATTATCCTTTTCAATTATTACTTACGCCTTTAATTGGGGCAATTGCTGCGGGAAATTGTGTGGTGCTTAAACCATCGGAACTTGCCCCTGCAACGGCAGCGCTCATGAAAAAAATTATTGATGAAACTTTTGACCCACAGTATATTTCTTACATAGAAGGTGATGGTGCAACCGTTGTGCCTGAGCTAATGAACAATTTTATTTTTGATCATGTTTTTTATACAGGCAGCACAGCTGTTGGTAAAAGTATTTACGAACTTGCTGCCAAAAATCTTGTGCCTGTAACTTTAGAACTTGGTGGTAAAAGCCCTTGCATTGTAGAAGCAGATGCCGATGTAAAAACTGCTGCAAAACGAATTGCCATGCCTAAGTTTTCTAATGCGGGGCAAATGTGCGTGGCACCAGATTATTTGCTGGTACACCATTCCATAAAAGATGAACTGGTGAACGAATTAAAAAAAGTAATTCACAATTTTTTTGGTGATGATGCACAAAAAAGTGATTTCTTTGGCCGGATAATAAACGATAAACAGTTTACAAGGCTCGAAAAATATTTAAGCAGCGGAAAACTTTTAGCCGGTGGCAAAACTGATAAAGCCAACTTATATATAGAGCCAACTTTACTGGAAATAGATGATGTATTTGATCCTATAATGCAGGAAGAAATTTTTGGCCCGGTTCTGCCTATATTGTCTTTTACTGACATGGAGGAGGCCCTCAAAATTATAAAACAACATAAAAATCCGTTGGCTATGTATGTGTTTACATCATCTGCCGAAAAAGAAACAAAATGGTTGAATGCCGTGCCATTTGGCGGTGGCTGTATAAACAATGCGAGCCTGCACCTTACCAATCACAAATTGCCATTTGGTGGCAGGGGCGCGAGTGGCATGGGCAGTTACCATGGCAAATTTAGTTTTGATACTTTTAGCCATAAAAAAGCAGTGATGAAAACACCAACCTGGCTCGATCTTGCACTTAAATATCCCCCATACAATGGCAAATTAAATCTATTTAAAAAAGCTATCCATTAAATATGACACTTAAACAACAATTTTTAAAAACTGTTTACCCAATCTTTGCTTTTTTGAACCGGGTTTTTAAAAAGAACAACGGCATCTTTTCATCTGACCAGCCTGCAAAGCAATCTTTTTATACTTTAAAAGCAACGTTGAACAATGGCCACGAATTTGATTTTTCACAATTAAAAAACAAAAAGGTTTTAATTGTAAATACGGCATCTGACTGTGGCTTTACCGCACAATATGACGACTTGCAAAAATTGTTCAATTTAAAAAAAGAAAGTTTGGAAATACTGGCTTTCCCTGCAAATGATTTTCAAAAACAGGAAAGCAAAAACGACCAGTCTATTGCTGAGTTTTGCAAATACAATTATGGCATTACTTTTCCTTTAATGAAAAAAAGCAAAGTGGTAGTACACTCATCGCAAAACAATGTATACGACTGGCTTACTGACAAAGAGAAGAACGGATGGAACAGCAACGAACCTACATGGAATTTTTGTAAATACCTGGTAAATGAAAAAGGTAATCTTACGCACTTTTTTGAAGCCGGGGAACCACCATTGGGTAAAAATATTTTAGCAGCTATTGCGGAATAAAACAAAATTGAATGTTTACAAAAACAGACATTGAGCAATATTTTGCTGGCTTTAAAAACGAACAGCTTTTGTTAATGATTACAGGCGCTGTTGCCCTTGTTATTGCTGTTGTATTTTATGCAGGGTTAAAAACAAAATGGTACAAAGGTATTGCACTGCCCCTCGCTGTATTTGCACTTTTAAATGTAGGTGCTGGTTTTTCCAATTACAAAAGGGCCGATATTTTAAAAGTAAGAAATGTTTATAATTATGATTTGCATCCCGAACTTTTAAAAAGTAAGGAGTTGCCAAGGATAAAAGAAATGAGCCAGAATTTTACGGCACTTATTTATATAAATATCTCTATCATTTTAGCAGCTGCTTTTATTTTTTTTTATTTTAAGAAGAAGGGCAACAGTGAATATTATATGGGTGTAGCAGCATCCCTGTTTTTGGTAGCGGTATTGAGTGTAGTAATGTATACAGTAATGAAAGGTAGAAGTGAGGGGTATGAGTTAGGGATCATGAATTACACGAAAAACATTATTCTAAATAAAAGCTAAGGATTTATTTTTTTTATTTTTTCTAACGCTTGTATGTCCAATAAATCCTTTGGCCTTGCTGTAGCTTTTTTGGAAGTCATTAAATGATTGAAATGTAAAAATCTGACTGGCAATGTTTCGATCTCAGCAATTACCGCATAATTATAACATTCCTCAAATCCAATATTCTCAAGCCCTTTAACTGATGTCATTACATCTAATTTAAACCCAAAATTTAGTTGAAAATCAGTCCAACCCGCGACAAATTGCATACTTTCTATTACATCATAATCGCCTGAACCTTGCTCTTGCAAAGCTTTTCTAAAATTTTTTCTATTCTCCAAAGTATCATCTATCCATAAATCAATATCACTTGTTGCTCTATTATAACCATGCAAGTTTATAGCAAAGCCACCAATCATAATATATCTAACGTTATTGTTGTTTAAGCATCGCCAAAGAGATAAAATATCTTCATCTAAAATATCCATGCTTTATTTTTCTTTCATAACAGGTGATGAAATTATTTTGGCACCACTAATCATTTTAGAGATTCGTATTAGCTTAGTGAGGGTATAAAACCTTTCCGTGTACGTACTATTAGCTGCAGCTTTTAGTCTTGCAGTTTCTAGCTCTTCTTCAGATTTATATATTTTGTATGGGCGATTTTCCATCATTAAATTTACATTTTAATTTTTATCAATTATACTAAACATAATCTACGCCATTATAAAAGATGAAAAATGATCTACAGTTGAAAAGCGGCGGGATTGAAGTGGATATCCTTTTTATATCGCCTCTGCGAATAAAAAGATAGTAACGAAAAGCCCGAACAAAAGCTGATTAAAAACCAATGACGAGCGCACTAAATCTTTTGTCTTGTGTTTAACATTTCACATCTATCTACACCGGGCATTTTTCATGATAATTAATCAACTCAATGGGGGTGCGCACAAAACTATGGTCTTTATAATGTTCGGCTACTTCATCTAACACATCACTTATATCAGCAGGCTCGCTAAGGGTTACGAGCTTCATGCGAAATTCTTTTATATTTGGCAGACCTTTTAAATAATTGGTATAATGCCTGCGCATTTCGTTGATGCCTACGATTTGCCCTTTCCATTTTATAGACTTATCAAGGTGCTTTTTGCAAACAGAAATACGCTCTTCTAATGTAGGCGACGGTAAAATTTCGCCTGTGTTTAAAAAGTGTTTTATTTCTCTAAAAATCCATGGATAACCAATAGCTGCACGACCGATCATAATGCCATCTACCCCGTAACGCTCTTTATACAATTTTGCTTTTTGAGGAGAATCGATATCACCGTTTCCAAAAACAGGAATGGTAATGCGTGGGTTGTTTTTTACTTTTGCAATAAGGCTCCAATCTGCCTCGCCTTTGTACAACTGGCAGCGGGTGCGACCGTGTATAGCAATAGCCTGCACACCAATATCCTGCATGCGCTCGGCTACTTCTTCAATGTTTTTTGTATTATCATCCCAGCCCAACCTGGTTTTTATTGTAACAGGTAAACGTGTACCGTTTATTACAGATTTGGTAAGGCGTACCATTAAATCTAAATCTTTTAAAACGCCTGCGCCAGCTCCTTTGTTTACAACCTTTTTTACGGGACATCCAAAATTTATATCAACCAAATCAGGGTTTACAGCATCGCAAATTCTGGCGCTCATTTCCATTGCATCTTCATCGCCACCAAATATCTGAATACCAAATGGCCGTTCTTCTTCTTCAAAATCGAGTTTTTTCATGCTTTTCATTGCATCCCGTATCAACCCTTCGCTGCTAATGAATTCGCTGTACATTAAATCTGCACCGTTGTCTTTGCAAACAGCACGAAAAGGTGGATCGCTCACATCTTCCATAGGAGCAAGAAGCAAAGGAAACTCGGGTAATTTTATAGAACCAATAGAAGGCATAGCTTTTTATTTTTAAACCTCATCCTTTAATGCCTCATCAAGGGACACGGAAATGAGTATATTGCGGGCAAATTTACATTAAAAGTTTTTAAGGGATGGAATACAAAAGCGTTAAAGGTTTTGGTGGATGGGCCCAATTGGGATTTCTATTCGCTTTTTTAGGAATGGGATTTATACTTGCAGGTGGTATTCAGTTTTTATTGACCATGCAAATAATGCCCGTAGGAAAAGCCGTAACAGATGCAGATGCAGCTATGAATGCGATGCTTGACCCTCAAAATGTGGGTATGGCAAGAACAATACAGGTTTTGGGCACATTGGCTTTGCTGTTTGTTCCTGCTGTATTATGGTCTATCGTGAGTAATGGCAAAAATTTTTTCTGGCTGGGGTTTAACAAGTATGTAAACCCTTTTGAAATTGTACTTGGCTTTATGCTCATCTTTACCGCATCCTTTGCTGCATCACCATTGGCAGACCTTACCAAATTTATTGTATCGCACTTTCCTTCTATAGATGTTGCTGCAAAAAATATGGAAGACCTTTATAACAAACAAGCACTTGCCTTAAGTAATTTAAAAAACTGGCAGGAGTATGTTGTTGGGTTATTCATAATGGCTTTTTTTCCTGCCATGTTTGAAGAGGTATTTTTTAGGGGTGTTTTGCAAAATTTATTTACAAAATGGTGGAAGGCTCCCTTGGTTTCCATTTTATTTACGTCTTTTGTTTTTAGCTTAATTCACATGTCCATCTACCTATTTTTAAGTAGAATGTTACTGGGCTTTGTATTGGGTTTAATGTACCACCAAACAAAAAATATATGGGTAAATATCATTGCGCACTTTTTAAACAACGCATTCGCCCTTACAGGTATTTTTATGTTGAGTAAAAGAGCTGAAAAAATAGATATGTCAAAAATAGATCCCCATGTGCATTGGAGCATAGGCCTTGCTTCAATTATAGCCATGGCCGGTATGTTTTTTTTACTTAACAGATATGCTGCAGCCAACAGAGGCAAAATAGAAGCTAAAGAAAATTTATTGATGGCAGACGCTGATCCAATCAGTGCAATTGCAAACAACCAAAACAATTAAGAGTGGCACTTAACAAGGAAGTTTTTAAAACCAGGGCATTAACGGCCGTCGTATTTGCAGTGGTAATGCTTGCAGGGTTATTTATAAACTTTTACACTTTTGCAGCACTTTTTTTAATAATAATGGGGGGCTGCCTTTTTGAGTTTAGGAAAATTATTAAAATTATAAAACCTGCTAAGTATACTAGTTTGCTGGCACTTTCAATACCGTATATTATTATGCCTGTATTGATGATGATAGAGCTTGGTAAAAAATATTTAACTGAAGGTGAAATAGGATTGGACAATTATTCGCCTATAATGCCTGTCGCCATCATTTTATCTATCTGGATAAACGATACAATGGCTTACATGGTAGGTTCGTTTATAGGTAAAACCCCTTTTTCAAAAATATCTCCTAAAAAAACATGGGAAGGCACAGCTGGCGGGGCCATTTTATGTGTACTTGTAATGGGTATAATTGCACATTTTGTGGGCGCTTTTCACTTTTTGCCATTAAAACATTGGCTGTCAATCGCTGCCATCTGTGCTATTTTTGGTACATTGGGAGATTTGCTGGAGAGTAAAATAAAACGGATGGCCAATATAAAAGACAGTGGTTCTTTTATGCCTGGGCATGGCGGCTTTTTAGATCGTTTTGATTCGATGCTTGTTGCAACGCCGATAGTATGGCTGTATGTGCAACTTTTCGTACTATAAAACGCTAACTTCGCAACCTTAAAATAAAAATATTCATATGACGATTCATAGAGAAGGATACAAATCAATAGCACTGGCTACAATCATTTTTATAGCATTAAATTTATTATTCTTTTGGTTTTTTGGCACTACACTGCTGTGGTTGTGTATTGCATTTTTGGTTATCACGCTGGCATTTGTATTATTTGTAGTGTCATTTTTTCGAATTCCTGCACGTACACTTACTATTAAAGATGGCTGTATCATTTCGCCAGCAGATGGCAAAGTGGTAGTTATAGAAGAAACAGTTGACGATGAGTACTTTAAAGGAAAACGGTTACAGGTCTCTGTTTTTATGAGCCCGCTAAATGTACACGTAAACCGCAATCCAATGAATGGGGATATTGTTTACAACCAATACCATAAAGGCAAATACCTTGTTGCCTGGAACCCTAAATCATCTACTGAAAATGAGCGGCATTCAGTAGTAATTAAAAATGGCAACACAGAAATTTTGGTAAAACAAATAGCAGGGGCGGTTGCAAGGCGCATTGTAAATTATTTAGAAGTTGGCAATAAAGTAAAACAAACAGATGAATATGGCTTTATAAAATTTGGCAGCAGGGTAGATCTTTTGTTGCCAATAGGCACTAAAATAAATGTAAGTTTAAATGAAGTTGTACAGGGTGGTGTTACTGTTATTGCGACTTTGTAATTACATCGTATTAATTATTTTAACTTATTCGTACTAGATAAAACCAAAAAAAAATATACATTTACTTTATAATTTTAAAAAAATAAACATCATAACATGAAAAAAGTATTTTTATTAGCTACAGCCGCTTTGTTAATTGCTTCTGCATCATTTGCAGATGGTGGTAAGAAAAACAAGAAAAAATGCGCAAAAGGCAAATCTTGCTGCAGTAAAGACAAAGCCGCAAAAAGCTGCAGCAAAGACAAAGAAGATAAGACAGTAAAAATGTAATTAAATATTTTACTTAAACAAAAGGCTGTTTCAAATAAATGAAACAGCCTTTTGTTATTATAGGATTTGTTCCAGTTCTTTAAAATGAGTAATCATAAAAGTGGGCTGTAATTTTAAAGGCTCGTTAATATGGTTTACAAAAACATTATCCATACCCGCATTAATAGCTCCCTGAATATCTGCCGCCTGGTTATCCCCAAGCATTAAACTCTGGTTTAGCAATGCGCTTGTTTTCATTATTGCATAATCAAAAATTTCCTTTTTAGGTTTTAAACTGTTGCTAGCTTCAGATGTTATCAACTCGTCAAAATAAATATCAAGACCGCTGTTTTTCAATTTCATTTTTTGCGTGTGCTCAAACCCATTCGTAATTAAATGAAGTGAATAATTTTTATTTTTGAGGTAAGCAAGTATTTCAAATGTATGCGGGAACACCTCCTTTTTTGTCGGAAGAATATCTAAAAATCTTATGCTTAAATCTTTTGATAACACTTCGTCAGCCACTTTAAAATCGAGCAGGGTACGCCACATGCGTTTCCATTTTAATTCTTCCACGCCAATAAATCCGGCTTCATACCTCTTCCATAAATGGGCGTTGTGAAAAAGATAGCGTTCAAAAAAAGGACTAAAATCATTCCCGGTTTTTTGCGCAAGTTCATTGGTATACAATTCCTGAAGAGTGGCTTTTGCATTGCTGTCAAAATCCCAAAGCGTATGATCGAGATCAAAAAAAAGATGTTTATAAGAAGACATGTAAATAAATTTATTGGGAGAGGTTCATATAACTTTACAGAACTATAAAGTTACTGATAAATAAAAAATAATAAAAAATGAATATTGTAATTACAGGTGCGGCAAGAGGGATAGGAAAAGCAATTGCAGAAAAATTTGCAGCCGCAGGAAACAATCTTTTCTTATGTGCAAGAAATGAAAGTACTTTAAAAGCCACTGCCGCTGAATTAGAAAAAACTTACCCCGCATGTACCGTTAATATAATGGTTGCGGACCTCGCCCAAAAACAAAGTGCGGTTGCTTTTGCCAGCTGGTGCCTGGCTACAACCATCCCCGATATTTTAATAAACAATGCCGGCGGTTTTACACCCGGCAATATTTTAGAAGAGCCTGATGGTAGTTTGGAAGCCATGATAAACAACAACCTTTACAGTGCTTACTATGTTACAAAAATACTTGCACCTGCAATGAAAGAGAAGGGCAGCGGGCATATTTTTAATATTTGTTCTGTAGCTGGATTGCAGGCATACAATGGCGGTGGCAGTTACAGCATAAGCAAATTTGCCATGAATGGCTTTAGCCAGAACCTAAGGCATGAATTGAAAGCTTTTAATATAAAAGTTACAGCATTTTTCCTCGGCGCAGTATTTACAGATTCGTGGGCTGGATTTGATAACAGCAAAAAACGAATTATGGAAACCTCTGATATTGCCGATATGCTTTTTGCTTGTACAAAACTTAGTGCTGCAGCAGTGCCTGAAGAAATTGTTATGAGACCACAACTCGGTGATTTGTAATTAACAGTTTCTTAAAAAAAATTATGATAAAATAAAAGAGTAGGCATTGATAGTTTTATAATTTTGCTGTGAGCGTACGATTCTTATTATGAATGCATTTTCTACCAAAATATTTTACAGCATCCTATTTTTATTTCTTTGTTGTGGAGTTGTAGCCCAAACCAAATTTATGGTTACAGCAACACCTCAAAAGGCCGGTAAAGATGAATACATAACCCTTACACTTACAGTTGCCAATGGCAACAATGTTCAAAAAATAAATCCGCCGAACATTACAGATTTTAAAGTTGTAAGCGGACCAAATACGACTACCGAAGAGAATACAATAAATGGTGTTACAAGCCAATACATTTCGCTAAGCTATATTTTACTTGCTAAAAATACCGGTACGTTTAATATCCCACCGGCTACAGCAATTGTTAATGGACAAACATTTAAAAGTAATGCCGTAAGCATTAGTGTATCTAAAAATCCTACCGGCAATAGTGGACAAGCGACTGCTCCGGCATCAGCATCAATGATGCCCGGCTTTGATCCATTTAACGAGCCACAGGCACAGGTTTCTTTCAGCGATTATATTTTAAGAAAAGGAGAAAACATTGCAGAGAAAGTAAGCAACAATATGCAGCTAAAGTTGCAGACCAGCAAAACATCCTGTTATGTGGGCGAGCCCCTGCTTGCAAGCTATAAATTATATACAAGACTAAGGAGCGAAAGTAGTTTATCTGAAAACCCTTCTTTTAACGGTTTTTCTGTGGTGGAAATGATGGAACCAAATGAAGGTGCAGGTTTTTCAACTGAAAAATTAAATGGAAGGTCGTACAATGTTTACACAATACGAAAAGTGCAGCTATATCCATTACAGTCGGGCCAGGTAGAGGTGGAAACCGCTAAGCTTGATAACAGGATAAGTTTTATTAAATACACCGGCAATAATGGGAACAGTTATAATGTTGACCCTGATGCATTGATTACCGAAACCGTGACTTTAAACTGCAAGCCGGTAACGATTAATGTTAAACCCCTACCGGAAGCAGGAAAGCCTGAAAGTTTTTCTGGAGCGGTAGGTAACTTTAGTATTGATGCTTCGTTGCAAAAAAATACTTTTAGTACAAATGAAACGGGGAAACTTTATATAACAATATCCGGGCGTGGAAACATGCAATTGCTTACCCAACCGCCCATTACATGGCCAAAAGAAATGGAAGCTTTTGATGCAAGGGTTACTGATAATACAGACAACAAAACAGTACCTATCAGCGGAAGTAAAACATTCGAAATACCGTTCACGGTAGGCAAAACAGGTTTGTACCAGCTTCCAACAATTAATTTTAGTTTTTTTGATCCCACTACCGGAACTTACAAAACAGTTACAGCAGCAGACCTGTCTTTTAATGTTGTAAAAGGAAATAAGGAAATTTTAAAATTACCAGCAGATACAACAGGCGATAATAAAAATACAATTTCTCTAATAAATGAAATTGTAAGCTATCGTTGGTTGATCATACTTTTTATTACAGGCATCATCATTTCAATATTAATCATTTGGTTAAGCAAAGAAAAAAAACAGAAAAAAAAGACTTTACAAGGGCAGCAAAAATCTGCTGACACCATAAAAGCAAGTGATTTTTATATTACTCAAAACCCACTGACAAAAACAGAAGATTGTCTTTTTAAAAACGAATGCTTTTCATTTTACAATATTATTAATGAAGAAATGAAGAATTTTCTTGCAAAAAGATTTGATCTGGCTGCAGAAGAAGTGAACCAAAAAAACCTCGCTATTGTTATGGATAGAGGAGGCATTGCAAATACCCACATTTTGCAGGTGCAGCAATTAATAAAAGATATTGAGTGGCAACTATACACTCCCTTTGAGCGAAACGAGGCTTTGAATGAAATGTATGTGAGGGCACAGAATGTTATTCATATACTTGGAGAAAAAAATACAAATACTAATCTGTAAACTTATAACCGACTCCCCGTGCAGAATGGAAGTAACGTGGATTACGGCTGTCTTCCTCAAAATACTTACGAAAATTTAAAATAAAATTATCTATTGTTCTCGTTGTAGGGTAAACATGGTATCCCCATACAGCCTGCAATATTTTTTCTCTTGTAACCACCTCATTTTTATTCTCTATCAACAACTTTAAAAGCATCAGTTCTTTTTTTGTAAGTTCGAATTTTACACCGTCTTTGTTGTAAGATTCTGCTGCTTTAAAATCTATTTTATTTTTTCCAAATTCATATATTTCAGGCAAGGGTTGCTTTATAGAAAGCTGTTCACTTTTTTTAATAAGCTTATTTACCCTTAACAATAACTCCTCTAAGTTAAAAGGTTTGGAAAGGTAATCGTCCGCGCCTTTTTTTAAACCTAGCACCCTGTCTGCACTGCTGTTCTTTGCACTTAATATTAAAATGGGTAATTCAGTATTCGTAAGCCGAATCGTTTCGCACACGGTTATTCCATCCAGTTCAGGCAACATTACATCCAGTATCATTAAATCAAAATGTTCCTGTGCTACCATTTTCAAAGCATTTGCACCATCAAAGCAACTGCTTACTTCGTAACCTTCCAGTTCCAGGTTTAACTTTAGTGCTTCCTGCAGGTTTTCCTCATCTTCTACAAGTAATATAGAGTATTGTTTTATTGCCATGTTGTTTGTTTAAGCTTCCGCATTTAGCCATAAAGCAAATATACTACCACCTTTCGGGTTGTCTTCTATGGTTACGTTACCCTTGTGGGTTTTAGAAATTCTACTTGTAAGGTACAACCCCAGCCCTGTACCTTTTGCCCGTTTTGTTGCTTCATTACCTGCACGATAAAACTTTTTAAAAATTTTGTCTTTTTCCCCTTCAGAAATACCAACACCTTCATCAATAATTTTTAGCACTGCTTTCTCTTTTATTTTTTGCAACGTTGCCTTTACAATACTTTCCTTTGGCGAATACTTAATAGCATTTTCCAACAAATTGTTTATTGCAATCTGAAGCAAAAACGTATCTCCGTTTACAAAAATCTCGTCTTCTATTTCCTTAACAATTATACGTTTGGGGAAACGGTTGGTAAATTCAAGAATACATTGCGTTACAATTACAGAAAAATTTTGCTCATCGTAAGCAGCTTTGTAGCCGCCTCCGTCTATCTGCGAAGAGATCAACAAATTGTTACACAAAGTATCCAGCCTGTTTGTTTCCTGCAGTGTATTATCTATGAGGCGCTCTTGCTGTGTTATAGCCAGTTTATGTTTCTGTAGTGTTTCAAGGTTTAGTTTGGTTACAGCTATTGGCGTTTTGAGCTCGTGTGTAATAGCCATCATAAAATTTTGCTGCTCGGCACTGTATTTTAACTCTCTTCTTACAGCCCTAAAAACGAAAATGGCACCAGCTATGATAAGCAATAAAAAGGTACCACCCTCACCGAGATATTGTGCAGTTTTTGTTCTTTTATCTTTTAATATTTTTTGGCTCTTCTCTGCATACTGTACATCTTCTTTTTTAAGATCGTCCATTTTGTAGCGGCTCATAAGTTCGTTTTGCCTGCTTAGCGCAATAAACCACCATATAAGTGCTGCAACGATATAGGCTAGCAATACCCAGTAAATTATAAAAGCACTTTGTATTTTTCTTCTTTTTGGCATCCTGTTAATTTCTCTTATCTAAACCCCACGATAACTTGTTACGCAGTGTCTGCAAAAAATTATTCTCATTAAGGCGAATGAGATTAATACCAAAAGTTTCTTTTTTTACGGCCAGTTGTATTTCTTTTGACACAAGCTCTCTCCGGCTATCCAATGTGCAGAGAAAACCGTCTGTACGGCCTTCTACTTCAAAAGATACAATAGTATTATCAGGCACAATGATGGGGCGAATATTTAAGTTGTGCGGTGCAACAGGCGTTATTACAAAACTTGCACTGTCAGGGAAAACAACCGGCCCATTACAACTAAGTGAATAGCCGGTAGAACCGGTGGGCGTGGCAACTATAAGCCCATCTGCCCAATAAGTATTTAAAAACTCCCCGTTTAAATAGGTATGAATTTTTATCATGGGCGAAGTGTCTTTTTTATGCAACGTAAATTCGTTCAGTGCATAAGGCATGTCATCAAAAATGGGGATATCTGCATCTAAATGCAAAAGTGTTCTTTTATCTAAAACATACTTACGATTTACCAAAGCATTTAAGGCGGAATGCAATTCTTCTTTACCAATACTTGCCAGAAAACCAAGCCTACCATAATTTATACCAAGTACGGGTATACCAGAATCTTTTACGAGGGTAACCGTATCGAGCAGGGTACCATCGCCGCCAAGACTTATAAGGCAATCTATTGATAAATCTAAATCTTCTGCGGATGTGAAAGTTGAGTACTTACAAGGGATGTTGATGGCTGAGTAAAAGAGATTAAAAAAATCCTGAAAGAACACAGGCTCAGCGCCATACTTCTCCAGTTCGCTTAAAAGCAGTTCTATATCCTGTAATTGATTATTTTCTAATCCACGGCTGTAAATTGCTATTCTCATGTTATAGTTTGTTGAAGATTTTTTAAAATTAAAAACCTCCATTACCACGTAAAAATAACCCCTTTTCGCCTAATTGATTAAAACTGTATTCTAATTTGATAACGATATCGTAAAAGGTAACAATATCTAACCCAAAACCTCCTGTATATAAAAATTTATTATTAAGCCTGCTGTCGTATTTTTTAGAGAGATAACTGTAGCCTACATCAGTATACGTTTTTGCAAAAAACTTAAAAGGGATATAAGGAACCGACTTTATGCTAAAAGGAACTTTCACTTTAAAGGCGCCAACTTTTTTACTGAAAGTATATTTCGCAACCGCCGCAGCAACACCATCTATTATGTAAACCTCCTGCCCTCTTAAATACAAATTACCAAAACCAAGAGCACGCCTGTTAATAAATGCTTGCTCAAAAGGCAATTTTAAAATAGCAGACGATTGTATAATACTATAAAAATTATGCTTGTGGGTAAAAAATTTGGCAAAAGAACCTGATAAAGTAATATTATTAATATCTCCTTTAAACTTAAGCCCTCGTTTAGAAATGCCATAACCGTAAAGAACACCTGTTTGTGGATAGTTTACATTATTAGTGTTACTATAGCGAACATTTACAGCAAAATCCAGTATAAGTTGCCTGCTGTTGTTACTGTTAAAAAAACTTGGGTTATACTTTACGTTCAGCAGACTGTCATCAATACTGGTATAATTTACACCTAAAGAAATATTAGTTGTCTTAAAAAATCCTTTGCGAAACAAATAGCCAACTGCTGCATTAAAATTATTTCTTACAAAACCTGGTTTAGTGTAATTTAAAAGCTTGTTGTTGTAATCTAACTTATAACCTATTTCTCTATTTTGGGTATACCCAGCTGCCAGTGCAAACCCTTGTGTAAGTTTTGAGTTGCTGTAAGGTGCGCTGTAGCTTGCAGAGACATTGCGTGAATAACCGTTTAAAAGAAAAACTTTTAACTCGTCTTTCCTGCCGCTAAAATTATAATGGTCAAATTTTACCCCGTATATCACCCTGTTAAAATCTGCATTGTAGGTTTTTATCCATTCGTTAAAACTCCTGTCAAACAATTGAAACTGTGGAGTAGGAAAAATGTACCACCGCTCCTTCACAGAAACATTTACCTGAAGTATACCATTTGGCTGGGGTATCGAATCCAAATTAACTTCGATAAAAAGATTGGTATTATACACCTGGTTGCGTGCCTGCAAAAAAGTTGTTGGTAAATCAGACTGTAATAAAGTATCACCCGCTTTAAATGGAATTTCACGTGCAATAATATAGGATTTTGTATGCTTATTGCCGGTAATTTTTATAGCCCCAATAATTATTTTTTTAGATAATTTATCCTGCAAACTGTTTAGTATAACTGAATCAGGTATTGGGTTTTGGGCTAAAACATATTCTGCTTTGGTGATGAAAAGAATAAAACAGCAACACAAGATTATTATTTTATTCATTTCTCTGTAGCAGTTTGCTTGTTATTTTTTTAAGATACGTAATGCAACAGAAAAATATAAACTGTAGCAAATTAAATATCGAGGTAATTCATGAGATTTTGGTAGTTGGTACTTATTTCATTTTCAAACTTTTCATTTCCAAATGAATAAATAACATCGTATTCGTAGCGCTCAAAAGTTGCAATAATGGAAGCAATTTCTTTTTTGTTTATGTGTAAGGTAACGGTGAGCAATCCACTCACGGCATCTGCAGTTGTGTTTAAATGTAAAATAGTACAATCATTGCTTTCCACAATTCTACTAATTTCAGAAATAGAAAACTGAGATCTTTCCATTTCCAACACCACTATTCCGCCTATTTCATCTGCCCCGGCAAAATTACCAAGTGTTTTTAATAAATCATTTGTGGTGATTACACCAAGATATTCTCCTTCATTTATTACTACAGGTACAACAGTTGTATCAAAACGAATACTATTACTTACCGCATTTAAAAAATGTACATTCCCGGCTACTGCTGCGTTTATGAAAGTATCTTGCAATACATCTATACTTTTCTTTTCGTCTTCAGCATCCAACAAATCATCTTCACTAACGAGCCCTAAAAACTTATCATCGCTTACAACCGGGAGATGGCTAATGCGAAAATCGTTTATTAGTTGCAGCGCTTTGCTCACACTGTCTTTTAGTTGCAGCCTTGGAATATTGTTATTGATAAGGTCTTTGGTAAGCATTTGTTTATCAAGTTACTTAATCTGACGCATTCAGGTTAATAGGATGACAAAAGAAATCGTTAAACTGTTGCAGGAGAACTTATTTTAGAAAGAAAAGTATCTAATATCTTATTGAATTCATAGGGAACCTCCATCATTGGTGCATGGCCGCATTTATCTATAAAATGCAACTCGCTGTTGGGAATTAGTTTGTGAAACTCCTCACCTACAAATGGCGGTGTTACATTATCGTTTTGCCCCCAAATGAGGCATGTAGGCTGTTTTATTGCTTTTAGTTCTTCGCCAAGGTTGTTTCTTATTGCGCTTTTTGCAAGCGCAATAATTTTTACCACCTTCATTCTGTTATTAGTAATTTCAAAAACCTCATCCACCAACTCATCCGTAGCCATTGCCGGATCGTAAAAAGTAAAAGCGGTTTTGTTTCTGATGTATTCTTTATCACCACGCTTAGGATAGGTATCGCCCATACCATTTTCAAATAAGCCAGAACTGCCGGTAAGTATCAGCGATTTTATTTTTTCGGGATGCTTTAAAATGTGCACAAGCCCTACATGCCCGCCAAGAGAATTTCCTAATAAATGTATACCAGTGTAATTTCTATGCTCAATAAACCGGGTTACAAATTTTTCGAGTCCGCCTACGGTCGTGCTTAAAAGATCCATATCAAGTAGCGGTAAAATAGGCACCACAACTTTGTAGTTTTTT
This sequence comes from Ferruginibacter sp., assembly GCA_040400515.1. Taxonomy (GTDB): domain Bacteria; phylum Bacteroidota; class Bacteroidia; order Chitinophagales; family Chitinophagaceae; genus Ferruginibacter. The sequence continues at coordinate 19,902 of JBBAQB010000016.1, forward strand.
CTAAAATGTTCTATTAGATCCTTAAAATTACTTAGTGCACCAAACAAGCCATGCAACAGCATTAAGACCTCCCCATTGCCTTCTTCTATAAATGAAAATTTCCCGTCTTGTCTAATTTCGTAGCTCATGCCTTGGTAAATGTAATTCTGTGATTTGCTAAAATACGTTGTTTAACCGAAAAATATTGCATTATTACGTTTATTAAAAAGTAAAATATGCAATAAAAAAAAATTCAAATTTAATTTACTGTCGTTTAATGGGAAAATTGAGAAACCAATTTTCAATAAATATTTACATTGGTTCTAAAAATTAGATGTTATGCCATGCTTAAATCAAATTTTTTGAGATACACCTGCAAAAAACCTTTCCAGCTGGGCAAACATATCTTTAAATAAAGGAACAACAACCCCAATACTATTGATAATTTTGGGTGCGAGTGGTTGCAGGTAAGGGTAAACAATAGAAGCCAGGGTCGTTTCTGTTTTTACGAAGTGAAGTTGTAAAGCATAAAAAAGGAAAACGCTGTAAATAATACTATACAATAAAATGTAAAGCGCAACACCTACAAGCCTGTTAACCCACCCAAGCATTACCGTTTCAAATGTTTTTTGCACCAGTTTTCCAACAAGATTAACAGCGAATGCCGTAACCACAAAAACGAGTAAAAAGGACAGTGGCGGTAACCACTTGCCGGCACCTGTATGTTCAACTAATTTTAAAGCAACTATTGTAGATAATTTTAATGCAGCTGCTATACCAATAATAAAACCGGCAACAGAAAACACGGCGACAATAAACCCATGGCGCAAACCTTTGTAACAGGCAATTGCAACCAATATCACATATACAGCATCTATGAGCATAGAACTTATTATGCCAATAAAGTTTTTACAATATTGCTGATTATTTTCCCTTCTGCCTTACCCGCAAGTTGCTTGGATGCCACTCCCATAACCTTTCCCATATCGGCCGCAGAGGATGCTCCTGTTGTTTCAATTATTTTTTTTACTTCCTCAATAATTTCTGCTTCCGTCATTTGCTTTGGCAAAAAGCGCTGAATGATTTCCAGCTCTTCTTTTTCTTTTTCAGCAAGATCAGCTCTGCCCTGTTGTTCAAAAATCTCTAAAGAATCTCTCCGTTGCTTTACCATTTTCTGTAAAAATTTTTGTTCTGTAGCCTGATCTATTTCGCCACCGGCACCGGGTTCTGTTTTAGCTTTTATAATTTCTGCTTTTATAGAACGCAATGTTCTTAAAGCCGCTTCATTTTTTGTTTTCATGGCGTCTTTCATTTCGCCCATTACTTGTGTTTCTAAATTCATATTGTATTATTTAGTATTGAGTATTCTGTAACTAGATCGGTTTGTGATAATTAAAGGATGTTAAAAACTTATTTGCCTAAACTAAAAATCTTTTAGCACAATGCATACGCTTTTTGCATCCTGCCCACTGCCTTTGCAAACTGCGGACTGCCCGCTGCTTATGCCCCATTTTCAGTGATCTGCGCAGCCCTGAATTTTTTTATAAAAGCTTCTGAAAAACTTTTCATCTCTGCTGCGAGTGCTTCATTTTTTGTTGCCCTTGCAAAAGTATCAGACATGGTAAATATCATCTGGTAAAAAAATTCGCCCATCTCATCTACCATCATATCCTTCGTCCAAAGATCTATTCTCATTGCAGTTTTATCTGCAGGATCCCAAAAAGCCAGGCACATGGCTTTTGCTTTTTGTGCCATTTCTGCACTGCTGTCTGTTGCTTTCCAATGTATACTCTCCGGTACTTTATCAGGATCCAGGAGTATATCAATATTTATAGAAGATTTGTGCATGTTCTTTATTTTTTGAAGAGCGAAGATAATTTGTTTTTATTTTAATGGGAATGGGAATAAAGCACAAACACAAAAGTTAAATCTGAAAAAAAATATTTTTTAAAAAACTTTTAAAAAAATATTCTGTTGCTAAAATAATGTTGGGTCGCAAATATTTAATGCTCGCACATGGCACTTTGATATAAAAATACTTTTGTACAGGAACCAATGTTCATAGGTATTACAGGCAACAACAAATATCTTTTTATAATTTTTTATCGTTCATTTATTTTACAAACGAGTCTTTACTGTTTGTTTAAACAAAATGCCTTATCCACAAACAAAAAATAAATGTGAATAAAATAGTAGCCATGAATTTTTCATTGTGGAAAAATTAATTTTAATATTGGGGGGGAATTTACTACTCCCTGTACTTACTAACCCATCTTTATAAAAAGCCTGACTCCAAAAAAGCCGGGCTTTTATTTTTTTAAGAGGTTCAAAATCTACCCGACCATAATTTTATTTTGCATGGAACGAAATTGCTTTTATAAAAAAAAGTTGAAGCATAATAAAAAGTTATCTTGCAAATAAATATTTATGTATGTTGAGATCTATGACTGGTTTTGGACGAGCAGAACAAACAACCGGAGATAAAACTTTTCTTGTAGAAATAAAAGCGTTGAACGGAAAGCAATTTGAATTACAGCTAAAACTACCCCCGTTATTAAAACCATACGAATTTGAAATAAGAAATCTGTTACAGGAAAATCTTATTAGAGGTTCCATTGACTGTTATGTAAATCTTAAACAAAACGGCACGGCAAAACCAGTTGTAATAAATACCGATTTAATAAAATCATATTACAGCCAGATAAAAACCCTAGCACAAGAACTTGATATTGATACAAACGCTGTCTTGAGTTCTTTGTTACGGTTACCAGAGGTTGTAACAGCATCTACAGATGTAATTGATGAAACTGATTTTAAATCTTTTTCGGAAGTATTAATGATCGCAATTAAAGAATTAAACAATCATAGAACAGATGAAGGAAAATCGTTGGAAAAAGATTTGATTCAAAGGCTTAGCAACATACAGGCCGAAGAAGAAAATATTTTAAAATTGGAACCTGCACGTAAAATAAAAATTAGAGACGAAATAAATACACTGCTGGAGGAAAATGTTGGGAAGGAAAATATAGACAAAAACAGGATGGAGCAGGAACTTATTTACTACATGGAAAAAATAGACATTCATGAAGAGCAGATAAGACTTAGGCAACACTGCGAGTATTTTAACGAAATAATGAGTGGTAATGAAGAAGAAGGAAAAGGAAAAAAACTTTCTTTTGTGTTGCAGGAAATTGGTAGAGAAATAAACACAACAGGCAGCAAAGCTTATGACGCAGGTATACAAAAATGTGTTGTAACCATGAAGGATGAATTAGAAAAAGCAAAAGAGCAGGTGTTGAATGTTTTATAATATTATTAAGTAAGTAGTAAATAACCAGCATGAATTTTTTTTTGAGGACACCTATTTTAAAAATTGGTGGCGCTTTTTTAATTTTATTTTCTTTATTAACTGGCTGCAGAGAACTAGATGTGTATGAAAAAAATACGCCCATCCCAAATATGCAATGGAGAAGCGACTATCATGCAAAGGGTACTTTTTTAATAAAAGATACAACATCAACTTATAATGTGTTTTTAGTGCTGAGGCATACGGATGCTTATTCTTACAATAATATCTGGCTGAATATTGGACTGCAGTCTCCGGCAGATACAGGATTGCAGTACCAGAAAATAAACCTGCCTTTAGGTAATGATGCAGAAGGCTGGTCAGGGGTTGGAATGAACGACATTTGGGAAATAAGAAAACTGATATCCGGCACGCCAAAACGTTTTGCAAAAACCGGAGCCTATAATTTTAGCATAGCACAAATAATGAGAGATAATCCTTTAAAAAATCTAATTAGTGTAGGAATTAGATTAGAAAAAGTAAAATAATGTTAATAAATTTTAACACAAATCATTACCTAAAGTATATTTGAAAGTTTTAAATAGCAAACATTTGTTTATTTTGCACACAATTAATAAGCTTTTACAGCGTTTTGCTGTATATCCAACAAAAATCTTTTAAAATATCATCGTGAATAGACTAATTCTTAGCCTCGTAACCTTATTACTTGTTTCTACCGCTACTAATGCGCAGATGTATTACGAAACTTTACAAAAAGGGGAATTTGGTATAACTGCCGGTGGTGCGCATTATTTTGGAGATTTAAACAACAGAGCTGCATTTAATAGGTCTAAACCTGCTTTTGGAATATTTTTTCGCAAACAATTCAGCGAATATATCAGTGCACGTGTTTCAGCACATTTTGCACAAGTTGGTTACAGCGATATATATAGCAAAAATGAATACCAGCGTTTAAGAAACCTAAGTTTCAATTCCAACATTTATGAATTTGCCGTGCAAGGGGATTTCAACTTTTTTAAATTTACACCGTACAATCCTGCAAATTCGTTTACTCCTTACGTAACATTGGGTGTTGGTGTTTTTAATTTTGATCCTTACACATATTACAATGGCGATAAATATTTTCTTCGTCCACTAGGTACAGAAGGGCAAACATTGGGTTACCTTGGAAGAAAGCCATACGCTACAACTGCCCTATGTATTCCTTTTGGCGCAGGTATTAAATACAACCTTACAGAAAAAGTGAATATATCATTTGAGGTGGCTCACCGGTTTACTTTTACAGATTATTTAGATGACGTAAGTACTACATATAGTGGGAACGGCAGGTTTCAGCCAGGTCCTTTGGGGCCAAATGGTTTACCAACCAACAGCGATGTACAACTTTTGCAAGATCGCAGCTATGAGCTTACCAAAGATGGCAATCGCTTTTTTACCGAAGGCCAGCAACGTGGTTTTAGCAAACAAAAAGACCAATACATCATTGCAGAGATAGGGATTTCGTTTAATTTAAGTTCTTACCGCTGCCCAACAGCAGATTAATTTTTTTCACCAATATTTTATAAAAGCAACAGCGGTACGACTGTTGCTTTTATCGTTTTCATATACAGTAAAAAAATGTTACTTTTGCGCCCCTGCAAGGCTTATTGGGCTTAGCATTCAAACATTATGAGTTTACAGCAACAAATAAATCTTACGCAACTGCCAAAACACATCGCCATTATTATGGATGGTAACGGCCGCTGGGCACAAGAGCAGGGAAACGATAGGCTATTTGGCCATTTGCATGGTGTGGAAAGTGTGAGAGATGTTGTGGAAGGCGCCGCAGAAATTGGTGTGGAATACTTAACCCTATACACATTTAGCACAGAAAACTGGGACAGACCGGCGAATGAAGTAAATGGCTTAATGGAATTACTTGTGGATACTATAAGAAAAGAGGTGCCTACATTAAATAAAAATAATATACGGCTGCACGTCATTGGCCATGTAAATATGTTACCAGTTCATGCACAAGGGCAACTCACAGAGGCTTTAAATGATACTGCAAACAATACAGGATTAAATTTAATAATGGCGTTAAGTTACAGTAGCAGAACAGAGCTAGTGGATGCAATAAAAAAAATAAGTTTAGACGTAAAAGATGATGCGCTTCAAATAGAAAGTATCAACAGTGAAACAATTTCTCGATATCTAAGTACAAAAGATTATCCTGATCCAGCTTTACTCATTCGCACTGGTGGAGATTATAGAGTTAGTAATTTTTTACTTTATCAAATTGCTTATACAGAGCTGTATTTTACCGACACAATGTGGCCTGCATTTAGAAAAGACGACCTTTTTAAAGCCATCTTAGATTTTCAAAAAAGGGAGAGGCGTTTTGGAAAAACCGGCGAGCAGATTAAAAATAATGAATATTAGTTATATGTCACGAGGCTTTGATTAACTTATAATAATAAAATTAATTTAAATTAAAGTGCAGTTAATCTTTCTTTTAATGGAACGTTTAACAAATACTTTTAAATATAGGGCTTAATTTGCCGCCACGAAAAAAACTATTGATGCTAAGGATTTACCAAACCGTTTTAATTACTGCAACACTTTTTTTATCAAGCAATTCTTTATACGCACAAGAGCCTACAAATGTGTCTGTAAACCCTGCATTGAAAGAAATCTACACTTCAAAAATCCCAAAAAAATATACAATAGCAGGGATTAATGTTATTGGCAGTAAGTCCTTTGACAAAAATTTAATTATTTCGATTTCTGGCCTGGCTATTGGCGACGAAGTACAAATACCAGGAACAGACGTTTTTAACAAAGCAATTGCTAAACTTTGGAAGCAGAGCCTGGTATCTAACGCAGAAATAAACATTACAAAACTTGAAGACGCTAAAATCTATATAGAAATAGTTGTTCAGGAAAGACCAAGACTTATCAATTTTACATTTGAAGGTGTAAAAAAAGGTGATAAGGATGATCTTGGTACAAAAACCGGTCTCGCAAAAGACAGGGTATTAACTGAAGATATGAAGTTGAGTGCAGTGGAGGTGATTCGCAAATTTTATTATGATAAGGGATACAGAAATGTAACAATCAACATGGTGGAACAGCCTGCACCAGGCCTTACGAATGGTGTTGTACTCACTTTTTATATTGACAATGGAAAGAAAGTAAGAATAAACTCCATCAACTTTGCGGATAACGAAGAAGTAACCGATGCGAAGTTGAAAAAACAAATGAAGGGAACAAAGGAAATGTCTCGTTTCACTTTATTTCCTGACGAAGTGATGAGCCCATATGGCGACACTACCAGAAGCAAAACCTTTAAAGATTACTTAAAAGAAACAGGTTATTTATTCCCATCAAAAACCAAAGATTATCTAGATCCTTACTTTAGATTTAAACTTTTTGCTGGGGCAAAGTTTTCCGAAAAGAAATACACCGAAGATAAGACAAAGGTACTCGATTACTATAACGCACAGGGTTTTAGAGATGCCGACATTGTGAGCGATACAACCATTCAAAATACAAAAGGAAACATAGATGTTCATTTGAAAGTTACCGAAGGGCGCAGATACTATTTTGGTAACATTGTCTGGAGGGGAACTACGAGGTACTCAGATTCGATCTTAAATGTAATACTGGGGATAAAAAAAGGGGATATTTATAATGCAGAGGTTCTAAACAAAAAACTTGGTAAACAACTCTCTGCCGAAGGTGGTGATGTTGGAAGTTTATACCAGGATGACGGCTACCTTTTCTTTAACGTAGATCCTATTGAAACGGCCGTTTATAACGACACGATAGATTTTGAAATACGGATGCGTGAAGGGCCACAGGCAACTTATGGTAAAATAACAGTATCGGGTAACGATAAAACAAAGGACTATGTAATTCTTCGTGAATTGAGAACCATACCGGGCGAAAAATTCAGCCGGCAAGATATTATACGTACACAAAGAGAACTCTCTCAACTTGGCTTTTTAAATGCTGAAAAAATAAATCCGCAGGTTGTGCCTAACAATGCAGATGGAACAGTAGACATTAACTGGCAGGTAGAAGAAAAATCTGCAGACCAGCTTGAATTATCAGCCGGTTTTGGTGGTGGTATTGGCCTTACAGGTACCCTTGGCGTTACTTTCAACAACTTTTCTATAAAGAATATCAGAAAACGTTCCACCTGGGATCCTTTACCATCTGGTGACGGACAAAAGGTAAGCGCCAGAATTCAGTCAAATGGTAGGGCCTTTAGATCATACAACCTTTCTTTTACTGAACCATGGCTTGGGGGTAAAAAAAGAAATTCATTTTCTGTAAGTTATTTTAATACCAAATTTTCTAATGCATTTGATCAATTTGGTCAACCCTGCACCTCTTGCGGAAAAAACAGCTATATAAATACTGTTGGATTCGCTATTTCATTAGGAAAACAATTAAAATTTCCTGATGATTATTTTAACCTAATATATTCTCTAAATGTTCAACAATACAAGCTAAAGAATTATGCAAATTTTTTTGCAGGGTTAACCAATGGAAATTCTACAAATTTGAGCTTAAAATTAACTTTGCTTAGAAACTCTGCAGGTCCGAACCCTATTTTTCCAACGAGTGGTTCAAACGTCTTGTTAAGTAGCCAGTTTACACTGCCTTACTCATTGGTTGGTATTACATCAGGAGCGGAGAATCAATTTAAATTACCTGAGTTTCATAAATGGCGTTTCAACACCGAATGGTACGTGCCAATTGGCCGTGCAAGAGGGGCTGAAAAAAACAAACAGTTTATTTTAAAGGCTGCGGCTAAATTTGGGTTCATAGGCAAATACAATCCTAATTTACAAGTGTCGCCTTTTGAACGTTTTCAGGTAGGAGATGCGGGATTGAACAACAACAATGCTCTATTAGGTTATGATATTATTGCCCACAGAGGTTACCCTGTTTACAGCAATTCAAACCCTAAAATAAACCCTGATGGCGTAACACAGCAGGAATATTTTACGATCTTTAATAAATATACAATGGAACTTAGGTATCCATTCAGTACATCTGCAAGCAGCACTATTTATGGTCTTACTTTTTTTGAAGCAGCAAACGGTTGGTATAAATTTAAAGATTATAATCCTTTTAAACTGCGTAGAAGTGCAGGTGTAGGTATGCGTTTCTTTTTACCAATGTTTGGTTTGTTAGGTTTTGATTACGGCGTTGGCCTTGACAGATATAACCAAAATACGGGGATAAAAGGAGCTGCTAAGTTTACGTTTATGCTGGGGCAGGAGCCGGAATAGAGAGGCTTGAGACACAATATTTAAGACAAAAGACAAATAATATGAAAACATTAATTTTAGCATTCTTATTTTCATTTGCTACAATTGCTGCTAATGCCCAGCGTTATGCCATTATTGATTCTAAATATATTCTTGATAAGGTGCCTGAGTATAAGGAAGCCCAAAAAAAGCTGGATAATTTTAGCGAACTATGGCAAAAAGAACTTGACCAAAGACAAACTGCTATGGACAAGATGTACAAAGATTATGATGCTGAGCAGGTTATGCTTACAGATGTTTTAAAGAAAAAAAGAGAAGATGAATTGTATAATAAAGAAAAAGAATTGCGTGATCTTCAAAAAAAACGTTTTGGGTTTGAGGGTGATCTATTTAAGAAAAGACAAGAGCTTATAAAGCCTATTCAAGATAGGGTTTACAATGCCGTTCAAAAACTTGCAGTAGAAAAACTTTATGACTTCATATTGGATAAAAGTGAGGGAATTACTGTTATATTTGCCGACCCAAAACTTGATAAAAGTGATGACGTATTAAGAAATATGGATGTAAAATAATAGATAACAAAAAAAATTAAATGCAGCATTTTTACAAATAAAATGCACTTAATAACAAACAATAGAAAACAACTTAAACAGAACAATGAAAAAATTATTATTCGCAGGTGTGATGGCATTAGGAATGTTTACTGCAACTGCACAAAACAAAATGGGTTACATTAATACAGATGAGCTTATCAGCACAATGCCGGAAGCTGCAAAAGCGCAAACCGAACTTCAGGAATTTCAAGCTAGCCTGGCCCAACAATACCAAGATCTTTCTGCAGAACTTAATGCAAAAGACAGTGCTTTTGTAAAAGATTCTATCAAACTTTCTGCAAGTATGAAAGAAATTAAAAAGAAAGAATTGTTTGAAATATACCAGAGGGTACAAAACTACCAGCAAACAAGCCAAGAAGAATACCAGGCTAAAGCAAACGAAAAAATTACCCCTATAAGAGAGAAGGCTCTAAATGCAATTAATGCTGTAGCTAAAGAAAACGGTTATACGTATGTATTTAACGAAGATAATTTGCTAGTAAAGCCAGCAGGCGATAACATTTTACAGTTGGTAAAAAATAAATTAGGTATAAAAGATGTGCCTAAACCTGCAGCAGGTGGTATAAGAAAACCATAATATTTTAAATTGATTATAAAAAAAGCTGAACAAATAATGTTCAGCTTTTTTGTTTGGGTTATCTTTTATGTTTAGACGTTATCGACCAATACCCTACTCGATCTTCCAAAAATCCAATAAATTAACGACCCTAATATTCCTGTTAATACCACCACCAATAACCATACAATTTTAGACGTATCGTCTACAAATTTACTCTTGGCAATATCTACAATAGTGTAAATCCAAAACCCTAGAAAACCTAAACCCATAGCAAGCACCAGCAAAATAAGAATCCATTCGGCACCTCCAGGCATTGATAATAAAAGCTGTGCTAAAAACATATTTTTTTATTTTAAAGTTATAGATTTTTTTGCAAGTATTTTTTTTTGCATGCGACTATCGCAAGTATTACGCCCACACTATCTACCGCCCAATCTAACAAATCAAAAGCTCTACACGGTATAAAAAACTTTTGAATAAATTCTGTAGTAAGGCCCCAAATAGAAACAGCCATTGCTATTTTAATGATGAATGACCATTTTGTTTTAATAGTTACATTGCTTTTGCAAACGGGCATCATAAACAAAAACGATAACACAGCAAACAAACCTGCATGCACCCATTTGTCAAAGAATACCACATTCATCCAATCATCTGCCTTTGGCAAATCATCACCGGGCAGGCAAATTAAAATTAATACTAAAAAAAACCAGGCAATGCCTGGTATAAATTTTTTATAAGAAATCTTCATTTAAAAAGTATAATTAAGCAACCAGTTTTTCGTAGTCTTCAGCACCCATCAACTTTTCAATATCGGCGGGGTTGTCTATTTTTACTTTAACCATCCAGCCTTCACCATAAGGATCACTGTTTACCAACTCAGGGTTTACTTCCAGTTTTGGATTCACTTCTGTAATTGTACCTGCTGCAGGTAAAAAAAGATCACTTACCGTTTTCACCGCTTCTACTGTTCCAAAAACATCTTCAGCACCTAATGCTTTTCCGATACTGCTTATGTCAATATAAACAATATCCCCCAGTTCACCCTGGGCAAATTCGGTAATACCAATTGTTGCAATATCACCATCAAGACTAATCCATTCATGGTCTTTGGTGTATCTTAAATTTTGTGGATAGTTCATTTTAAATTGTTTTATTAACCTCTTAAATCCCCTGCCGAGGCAGGGACTTTAGAAAGTCTGTGAAATATTAATGTTTAAATAAATTATTAAGCTCGTTTGCCCTCTGCCAACTACTTCACCATTTCCATTTTCATTCTTATATCTCCAATTGGTCTGTCACCTGGTGCTTTGGGAGCATTTGCAATTTTATCTACTACTTCAATCCCAGTTATTACTTCACCAAAAACGGTGTAATTCTGGTCTAAAAATGGCGTACCCCCAACTTTCTTGTATATGGCACGCTGTTCTATTGAATATTTTCCGCCCATTCGCTGTTCCATCATATCCAATTCAGCATCTGTAAGCGGCTTACCCTCTACAAGATAAAACTGACAGGCACTGCTTGCTTTTTCAGGATTACCATCTCTTGCAGCGGCCAATGCCCCTTTTTTATGTATCAAAGATTGTCTAAACTCTGCAGGTATGCGAATCATATCGCCACCGCCTGCGCCAAGCATGACGCCGGGTTCTGCATTCTTACTTTGTGGGTCGCCTCCCTGTATCATAAAACCTTGTATAATTCTATGAAATAATAGGCTGTCGTAAAAACCCTGCTTCACCAGGTTCACAAAATTATCTCTATGCAAAGGGGTAGAATCGTACAATTTTACAATGATCACCCCACTGTCTGTAGTAATTTTTACCTTCAAAGAATTATCCGGCACTATCTTAACAATAGCCGTGGTAGGCTTTTTCAACATTGTCGGTTTTCCCTTAACAACAGTTTTAGAAACGATTTTTTTGGGTGCAGCTTTTTTAGCAACCTGTGCCTGAACCGCAAAAATAAAAGTACTACAACATAACAATAACTTCAATTTTTTCATGCCAATACAATTTTTAAATAAATTTTTGATTTTGAAAGTACAATAATACATGATCTTTTAACAGATCTTCCTGATGATTCAAAAATAATTCGGGCAGTGCTTTTAATTGTGTAAAATGAGGCCAGCCTTCCTCGTCTAGACCATCATTTTTATAATAACCACTTGCAGAAAGAATAGTACAGATAGCAATATGCATTAAATCCTGTTTCTGTTCTTTGCTAAAAGCCTGAGGCCCCTGCCCAAGTTCCTGCACGCCTATTAACAACAACACTCCGTTCATATCTGGCTTTATACCAAAATGCTCTTTTAATTTAATTCTTAGCTTAAGCCAGCGTACCTGTAAGTCTTCTTCCACATGTTGCATGGTGCAAATGTAGCAATTATGCTTTTCCCGTTTATATTTGCAGCACCTAAATAACAAATAAAATAATGTTACAGATAAATTATATAAAACAGCACGCAGATATTGTTAAAGAAAGACTAGCTGTAAAGAATTTTGCAAATATTAACCTGGTAGATGAACTGATAACTTTAGATGAAGAAATTCGCAAACAAAAAGTTGTTACGGAAAGTCTTCAGGCATCTGTTAATAATGCTTCTAAAGAAATTGGCGCATTAATGGCTAAAGGAAACGCAGAAGAGGCGACGGCTAAACGCAATGAAGTAAACAACTGGAAAGAAAGTTTTGCAACCGGCAAATTAGTATTGCAGCAACTGGAAGAAGATTTTACTAATAAAATTTTACTGTTACCTAACCTTCCGCATACAACTGTGCCACTTGGCAAAACACCGGAGGACAATGTGACTGTACTAACAGGCGGCACTTTACCCACATTGCCAGACACAGCAAAGCCCCACTGGGATCTTATTAAGGAATACGACCTGGTAAATTTTGAAGTGGGTGCCAAACTTACCGGTAGCGGTTTCCCTGTTTATAAAGGCAAAGGTGCAAAACTGCAACGCTCACTCATACAATATTTTTTAGATTACAATACCGCTGCAGGTTATACAGAATACATGCCACCGCTTATGGTGAATGAACAAACGGCTTACGGAACCGGCAATTTGCCAGATAAAGAAGGGCAGATGTACCATGTAACAGAAGATAAATTATACCTTATACCTACAGCAGAAGTACCGGTTACAAACATCTATAGCGGTGAAATTATCAAGGATAATGAGATTCCGGTAAAAATGACCGCATACACACCGTGCTTTCGCAGAGAGGCCGGAAGTTTTGGTAGCGATGTACGTGGATTGAACCGAGTACACCAATTTGACAAAGTAGAAATTATTCAATTGGTACACCCAGAAAGAAGTTATGAAGTGCTAGAAGAAATGGTGAACCATATTGAAAGACTTTTACAGTTTTTAGAATTACCATACCGCATTTTAAAATTATGTGGCGGCGATATGAGTTTTACATCTGCCCTCACGTACGATTTTGAAGTGTATTCTGCTGCACAAAAAAAATGGTTAGAAGTAAGTTCTGTGAGCAACTTTGAAACTTTTCAAACCAACAGAATGAAAATTCGATACAAAGATGAAGATGGAAAAACACAATTATTGCATTCTTTAAATGGCTCTAGCCTTGCGCTGCCTCGCATTGTAGCAGCGCTGCTGGAAAACAACCAGCAAGAAGATGGCATCCATTTGCCAAAAGTTTTACACCAATATTTTGGCGCAGCAAACATTGAAATATAATTTAAATTACTTAACACTTATAAAATGAAACCCCTCTTTGATGATAAAAGAGGGGTTTTTGGTATATGTATTAAAGACTGTTTCAAATGAAAAATGTATAGACATTTATAGATCAATTGAAATTGTGCTTTAAACTTTTTTAAGCGTAGAGAGTCATAACTTTATAATAAAAAAAGATTTTTATATGTCAATATCAAATCGTTTAAAAAACCAGCATTTATTGTGGCGAGCAGCGTTTGGCCCAATGGCAGAAGATGTAGCAGATTTAGAACAACTAAGCACAAAAAAACTTTGGAAAAAACTTGTTGAAACTTCTGCAGAGGTTCCACAGAAAATTGATATTGCTGCCAATCCTTATGAGGTAAAAGATATGATGAGCGCAGATGCAGGAATGATGAAAACTGATGCCACTATGAGCGAAAACAAAAAAAGGTTATTGCTAAAACAGGGAAGAGATGATTTAAAAGATATGAATATTGCTTGGCTTGGTTTAATGATAAACAGCAAAGCGCAACTAAGAGAAAAGATGAGTTTATTTTGGCATGGGCATTTTGCCTGCAGGTTAAACAACAATGCTTTTTCTTCGCAAGGGCTGTTAAATATTGTAAGAACAAATGCACTTGGCAATTTTGGCGATATGCTCAAGCAGGTAAGCAAATCGCCCGCCATGTTGCAATTTTTAAACAACCAGCAAAACAGAAAGGGCAAGCCTAACGAAAACTTTGCCCGAGAAGTGATGGAATTGTTTACACTCGGAAGAGGAAATTACAGTGAAAAAGATGTTAAAGAAGGAGCAAGATCCTTTACAGGATGGGGATTTGATAAGCAAGGCCAATTTGTATTTAGAAAACTTACACATGATGATGGCGAAAAAACTTTTTTGGGGCAAACAGGAAATTTTGATGGCGACCAGATTCTGGACATCATTTTAAAAAATCCGCAGACTGCAAAATTCATTACGCAAAAAATATACAAATATTTTGTAAACGAAAATTTAGACAACAGTAAAGTTGATTATTTAAGTGCCCGTTTCTTTAAAAGCAATTATGATATTGAAAAGTTGCTAGAAGATATTTATACGAGCGAATGGTTTTACCAACCCCAAAATATTGGTAACAAAATAAAATCGCCGGTAGAGTTGTTAGCCGGTATAAGAAGATACCTTCCCCTTACACTGGACAATGATGATGCACAATTACTTTTTGAAAAAGTATTGGGACAAATTCTTTTTTTACCGCCAAATGTTGCAGGTTGGGCAGGTGGCAAAAGCTGGATAGATAGTAGCACACTGATGGTTCGTTTACAAATTCCGCAGATTTTAAGCTCTAAAGATTCTATTGATATCAGGCCAAAAACAGATGATGATGTAGCTATGGGAATGATGGAAGAAAAAAGAGTGAAACTGGGTAAAAAAGCAGCATACTCAGCAAGCGGCGCAAGTGCTACCATAAAATGGAGTGTGGTAAATAAAAGTTTTGAAAAAACAGCACGACCACAATTATCTCAGGCAATTGTAGACACTCTTTTGCAAACAAAAGGAAGAATTGATGCATCATTGCTTGCAAATTATTTAAACAACGAGAGCAGGGAAAGCTTTGTAAAAAGTGTGGTTATAAATGTGATGAGCACGCCAGAGTATCAGCTGTGTTGAGATGCAGACAACGGACAACGGACAACGGACGACGGACCACGGACGAAGGCAAGAGCCTTAAATAAATATTTGCTTCTATTAATTAAAGACTTCAAAAGTCCCTCCCGCGGAGGGATTTAGGGAGGCTTCTTAAACACAATATTATGCACTTCAAACGCAGAGAATTTTTACAGATTGGATCACTTGCCACAGCATCGTTGACGATGCCAAAATTTTTAAAAGCATTTGAAAAACCAGCCATGGTACCCGCAGGCAATAAGGTAGTGGTTGTGTTACAGTTTAGTGGTGGTAACGACGGGCTTAATACGGTCATTCCCATTAGCAATGACATCTATTACAAAGAACGAAGGGCAATTGGGATATCAAAGAAGGAGGCACTTCACTTAACGGATGAAGTAGGATTAAACCCAGCGCTCGAAGCATTTAAGGGCTTGTATGATGATGGAAGCTTAGGGATTATGAATGGCGTTGGTTATCCTAACCCTGATCGTTCGCATTTTCGCAGTATGGATATTTGGCAAAGCGCAAGTGCAAGCAATGAATATTTAAATACCGGATGGATAGGCCGTTATTTAGATGCACAATGCAAAGGGTGCGATAAACCTACACAGGCACTTGAACTTGATGATACACTGAGCCTTGCTTTGAAAGGAATGAACAGCAAAGGTCTTGCGTTTAAAGACCCACGCAAATTATACAACACCAGTAACGAAAAGTTTTATAAAGATATAAATGCAGCCCATCCAAAAACAGAAGAAACGGTAGATTATCTATACAAAACAATGAGTGAAACCCTGAGTAGCGCAGATTATATTTTTAAGCAAAGCAAATTAAACCCAACTACACAAACATACCCTACTACAGAACTCGGTAAAAATTTAAAAACGATTGCGTCTCTAATTATGAGCAATATAAATACGAAAGTTTATTACGTTTCACTTGGTAGTTTTGATACGCACGTAAACCAGGTGCAACAGCAAAAAAGATTGTTTGAAGAACTGAATGGAGCCGTAAGTGCATTTACAACGGATCTTAAAAAGAACAATCGTTTTGAAGATGTTTTGATGATGACCTTCTCTGAATTTGGCCGGCGGGTTTCGCAAAATGCCAGCAACGGTACAGATCATGGAACTGCCAACAATATGTTTTTAATAAGCGGTGGCTTAAAACAAAAAGGCATACTAAATGACATGCCGGATCTTTTAAATTTAAATGATGGTGATTTAAAACATACGGTGGATTTTAAAAATGTTTATGCAACAGTGTTAAACAACTGGCTTGGTGTAAATGATAAAGATATTTTAGGAGGAAGTTATGAACTAATGAAGTTCATTTAGTCTTAAATTTTAAAAACTGTGAAGGTGTAAGAGCGGGCAGTGTCTTGATTGCATATTTATAATCTTTTATATTTCGAGTAATTATAAAATCAATTACAGCAGATTCTTTTGCAGTGAAGTATTGGATAGCATCCTCATAATCTTTAAAGGTAGAATTGTAGGCTTCTAAAATCGTATTTCTGCTTGGGTTAATAATTTCAACAAAATTTTCAAGCAAATATTTAATCACAGATGCAGTATTTTTTGAAGTGGATATTTTTGCTCCTATGTATTGAACATTCATTATTATAGAAGATGATGTGTATAGCCTTACTTCTTCGTTTTCACAAAAATGAAAGATTTCATAACTTTCTTTATAAAATTGTTCTCTTTTAAGCAACACATCTAAAATTATATCAGAATCTAGAAAAAGATTAAAGACCATATTTTTTAATTAGATGTTCAGTTTTAATTTCTTTCCAATCAAATGGCTCAGTTACACTTCCAAAAGCACCTAAAAGTTTGGACGCATCAAGTTTCCTTTTTGGTTTTTCTAAAATTGCTTCATCAATTTTTTTTTCAAAAAATTTTGATACACTAATCCCGTTCATTTTTGAGTAAAGTTTTATTTTTTTTACCTTCTCTTCATCTATGCTTAAGGTAAGTTTTGCAGTCATAATATTTTTTCTTAAAGATACGTATCATATTTGAAATGATACGTACGATTCTTAAAATTTACTTTACAAAATAGTATCATCCGCGGTAATTTTTTTTTACTTAAACGGTAATTACAAGATTTTATACCGATGGTATTAATAAAATTTACCATTATTTGTTTGCAAATGCTGGTGTAAATTTTATTTTGGTTTTCCCATTATATCATATATTGTGAGGATAAACTATTGCTTTTTTCTAGTTAAACAAATTTAAATATGTTAGAAAACACCATCGCTGCTTCTGCAGAAAACAATAATGATTTTTTTAAGAACAAAGTGCTTGGTCATCCGGCGGGTTTATTTGTGTTATTTTTTACAGAAATGTGGGAACGTTTTTCTTATTATGGGATGCGTGCATTGCTGGTGTTGTTTTTAATTTCTTCTTTAGAAAAGGGTGGTTGGGCTTGGCCTGAAGAAAATGCATTGGCCTTATATGGTACTTACACCTCGCTGGTTTATTTAACCACAATAATGGGAGGTTACCTTGCAGATAAATATTTAGGATATAGGTGGGCAGTGGTTATTGGTGCTTGTTTAATGACACTGGGCCATGCAAGTATGGCTCTAGAAACACCTGTGTTTTTGTACATTGGTATTGGGTTATTAATTTTTGGCAATGGCTTTTTCAAACCCAATATGACCTCTATCGTTTCCTACATGTACAAAGATCATCCTGAAAAAAAGGATGGTGCTTATACAATATTTTACATGGGTGTAAATGCAGGTGCCTTTTTAGGTATTATGCTTTGCGGTTATATTGGTGAAAAAGTAAGTTGGAGCTGGGGCTTTGGCTTGGCAGGTATCTTTATGTTTTTTGGAATGTTACAATTTTATTTTACCCAGAAAATATTTGGAAATATAGGTACAAAACCAACAGCAGCAGATAATCTTGCCAAACAAAATGTTGACGATGGCGACAAAAGAGTTCCATTTTCTACACTTGATACAATTTTGATGGTTACTTCACTTGCCTTAGGTTTAATTTGGATTCTAAATGATCCTTATTCTAAAATAAGCGGTAAAAATTTATTAGACTTTACAGCTTTTGGAATGGCAGGAAAAAATTTCACTATAATATTAGGTGTCGTTGTTTTTCTTATTTTATTAATTGGCCGTATTATTAGGTATTCAAAAATTACCAGAGAAAGATTAATTGCTGTTACCATCTTTGCATTTTTTACTGTGTTTTTTTGGGCAGCATTTGAACAGGCCGGAGGCTCAATGACAATTTTTGCTCAAAAGTATACACAGCGAGCTTTTACAGGTACTTCAGCATCAATTTTTAAAATAGTAAATACTTTACTAACTGTTGTACCACTCGGTATTATAACATTTGTTTTGTGGAAATTATTTACACAAACCTTTAAAAAATATGCCATAGGTAACATTATTTTAGCTACGAGCTTTGTTGTAATTTGGGGAGTTGTTATATGGATGTTGAACAGAGAGTTTAATGCCGAAACCACTGAAATTGCTGCATCTTGGTTTGGTATTCTTAATTCATTTTTTATTATTGCATTTGCTCCGTTGGTTTCAAAAATTTGGGAAAGTAAATACAATCCGCCAGCAGCATTTAAATATGGTATTGGTATGACACTGCTAGGGCTTGGTTTTGCATCGTTGGCTTATGGCGCCTCATCAATAGTTGCAGGAGATGAAAACATTAAAGTAAGCATGATATGGTTGGTGTTTGCCTATTTATTTCATACTCTTGGTGAGCTTTGTTTATCTCCTGTAGGGCTTTCGTATGTTAGTAAACTGGTACCTGCCCGCATGATTGGTGTTATGTTTGGTATTTGGTATCTCGCAATTGCAATCGGTAATAAAACCGCTGGCGCAATGGGTGGTATGATCAACGAAATCACCGCCAAGTACTCACTATCAACTTTCTTTTTAATATTTACATTGGTTCCTATAGGAATTGCTGTTTTGGCTATGATATTACATCCGCTACTTAAAAAATTGATGCACGGAGTAAGATAAAATTATGATAAAATAATTTTGAAAAAGTCTTTAGATTAAGTTCTAAAGACTTTTTTTATATTTAGCTTTCAATAAAATAACATGAGCCAACAAATTACATTAGAAGAAATACAAAATTTTAAAGGGAAATATCCGAAACAACTCTGGTATCTTTTCTTTTCTGAAATGTGGGAACGCTTTTGTTTTTATGGAATGCGGGGAATGCTAACCTATTTTATGGTGACGCAATTATTAATGAAAGATGACCAGGCAAGCCTGCAATATGGCGCCACTCAGGCATTTGTTTATGCCTTTACTTTTATTGGCGGTTTGTTTGCCGATAAAATTTTAGGATTTAGAAAATCGCTATTCTGGGGTGGTATTTTAATGATTATTGGCAGCACTATTTTAGCCATTGATCCAAAAGAATTTTTCTTTTTAGGCATCAGTTTTACCATTGTAGGCACGGGCTTTTTTAAGCCAAACATCTCAACAATGGTTGGTGCATTGTATCAAAAAAACGATGTACGTAGAGATGCAGGATTTTCTCTTTTTTACTCAGGCATAAACATAGGCGCTCTTTTAGGAGGTTATGCCTGTATTGCAATTGGTAAAAACTATTCATGGAACCTCGCTTTTGGTTTAGCAGGTATTGTAATGGTTATTAGTTTGATCACTTTTGTTTTTACGCAAAAAAGTCTAGGGCCTATAGGTTTACCACCCGGCCAAAATAATGATGTATCATTTGACAATACAAATATTTCAACGCCCGTACCAAAACCAAAACCCTGGCATAATTATGCAGTTTTTGCAGGTTCACTACTCGTTATTCCATTAATAATGGTAATGGTTGCCAAAACGGAATACACTGATTATTTTATGTACGCTATTGGTCCCTTAACGCTTATTTATTTAGGTTATGAAATGACCAAGTACAATATGATCGAAGTAAAAAAATTAATAGCAGCGTTAGTATTTATTATTTTTTCAATTTTGTTTTGGGCTTTTTTTGAACAAAGTGGAGGCTCCTTAAGTTTATTTGCAGCAAATAATTTAGACAATAAAATTTTAGGATCCATAAAATTAGATCCTAATGGTGTAAACAATGCGGCCAATTCATTGTTTGTAATAATATTTGCGCCATTGCTTGGTATTGCATGGATTGCCATGGCAAAGAAAAAAATAGAACCAAATACAGTTGTAAAATTTGGGCTCGGGTTTTTATTTTTAGCGGGTGCATTCTATGTTTTTTATGCGACACGTTTTTTTGCAAATGCAGAAGGAATTGCTTCGCTTGATGTGTTTACCATCGCATACTTGGTTATAACCTTTGGCGAATTGTGTTTATCGCCTATTGGCCTTTCAATAATGACAAAACTATCCCCCGTTAAGTTGCAAGGTGTTATGATGGGCATGTGGTTTCTCGCAAGTGCCTATGGGCAGTATGTAGCAGGTATTTTGGGAGCAGGCTTGTCCTCAGCCGGTGAAAATGACAGCCCTGTTCAAAAATTAATAACCTTCACAGATGGTTATAAACAACTTGCTATTTATGCATTAATAGCAGGAATAGTTCTTATCGCTATTTCGCCGCTTGTTAAAAAATTAATGCATGATGTAAAATAAAACCTCTTTTTTTTATTAATTGCTTTTTTAAAATTCAAAGAATAACTTTGGGTTAACTCAAAAACTCTAATATATTCATGAATATCCTAATTATTGGCTCAGGTGGACGTGAGCACGCATTTGCATGGAAAATAAAACAAAGCCCTCTTTGTAAAAACCTTTTTATTGCGCCAGGAAATTCAGGCACTTCATTATTTGGTACCAATTTGCCAATTGAGATATCAGATTTTGAAAGTCTTGCTGCAACTTCTATTAAAAATAACATAGAACTTATTCTTGTTGGGCCCGAAGAACCACTGGTAAAAGGTATTACAGATTATTTTCAGCAGAATGAACTTACAAAACATATTAAAATTGTAGGTCCATCAAAGGAGGCATCCAAGCTAGAAGGCAGTAAAGCATTTGCAAAAGCGTTCATGCAAAGGCACGGAATTCCAACTGCAGGCTATAAAGAATTTACCCAGGATAATTATGAAGAAGGCATTGAATATATAACCCATCACAGCTATCCGTTGGTTTTAAAAGCAGATGGCCTCGCTGCAGGAAAAGGCGTTTTAATATGTAACAGTCTTTTAGAAGCCAGGGCAGAATTTGAACTGATGTTGTTAGGAGCAAAATTTGGCGATGCCGGAAAAAAAATAATTGTAGAAGATTTTTTAACCGGTATTGAAATGAGCGTTTTTGTGCTCACAGACGGTGTAAATTATTTACTGCTGCCCGAAGCAAAAGATTATAAAAGAATAGGAAAGGCAGATACAGGCTTAAACACAGGCGGCATGGGTGCAGTGAGCCCGGTTCCCATTTTAACGGAAGGCTTAAGAAAAAAAATTATTGAAATGGTAATTGAGCCGACAATAAAAGGGCTACAAAAAGACAAACTGGATTACAAAGGTTTTGTATTTGTTGGGTTAATGATAGAAAATAACGAACCAATGGTGATTGAATACAATTGCAGAATGGGTGACCCAGAAACAGAGGTGGTGCTGCCAAGGCTGAAAAATGACTTACTTGCTTTGCTAGTTGCCACAACCAACGGCACTTTAAACAATAACAAAATAGAAACCGACGAACGCTCTGCTGTTGGTATTGTTGCCGTGAGCGGAGGTTACCCAAATGATTACAAAAAAGGTTTTACTATTAGTGGATTATCCACTTATTTATTGCCTGAGAGTTTACTTTTTCATGCAGGTACCAAACAAGAAGGAGAAGACGTTGTTACCAATGGTGGCCGTGTATTGGTTGCCGTATCGTTTGGCGAAAACATAAAAGAAGCGGCAGAACAAGCCGATTATCTTTTACAGCAGGTACATTTTAAAGACATGAAATATCGAGATGATATTGGCTATGAGTTTGTGTAAATAATTTAAATGTAAACCGCCACGTTATTTGTTATAATATATTTCACAAAAATCTATCACATTTCTTTCTTGATATACAACCAGGCATAAAACTAAACATATTAGCAAAGCCTTTGTTCATAAAGGATTCAGTAATTTTTTCTTTCTAAAATTATTTTGTGAAAGTTTAATTTCCTTGTTGTAAAGTCAATTATTTATATCAACTTTGTTCCGATTCCTTTAATTACTTTATCTCACACAAATGGGCCTTTTTAATTTTTTTACGCAAGAAATTGCGATAGATCTTGGTACAGCAAATACGCTAATAATACACAATGATGAAGTTGTTGTAAACGAGCCGTCAATTGTAGCATTAGATAGGAACAATCCAAAACTTTTATTGGCTGTGGGCAAGAAGGCATTAATGATGCACGAAAAAACCCATGAAAGTATCAGAACTGTTCGCCCCCTGCGTGATGGTGTAATTGCAGATTTTAATGCTGCAGAGTTAATGATAAGAGAACTTATTAAAATGGTTTATCCAAAAAAACCATTAATTGCGCCAAGTTGGAGAATGATGATATGCATACCAAGCAGTATTACTGAGGTTGAAAAACGTGCAGTAAGAGATAGTGCAGAACAGGCAGGTGCAAAAGAAGTTTATTTGATACATGAGCCAATGGCTGCTGCACTTGGTATAGGTATAGATGTAGAAGAACCTGTAGGCAACATGATCATTGATATTGGCGGTGGTACCACTGGCATTACCGTTATTGCACTCGCAGGTATCGTTTGCGACCAAAGCATTCGTGTTGCGGGTGATGAATTCACTGCAGACATTATGGAAGCTCTGCGCCGTTACCACAGTTTATTAATTGGTGAACGTACTGCGGAGCAAATAAAAATACAGGTAGGTGCAGCTATGAAGGATTTAGATAACCCTCCTGATGATATTCCTGTAAATGGCCGTGATCTTGTAACCGGTATTCCTAAACAGGTAATGGTAAGCTACCAGGAAGTAGCAGATGCGTTAGATAAAAGTGTTTTTAAAATTGAAGAAGCTATTTTAAAAGCTTTGGAAACTACGCCACCAGAATTATCTGCGGATATATACAGAAGAGGGCTTTACCTTACTGGTGGTGGTGCGTTGCTGCGTGGACTAGATAAAAGAATTGCGGCAAAAATTAAATTACCAGTACATGTTGCAGACGATCCGCTTAAGAGTGTTGTAAGAGGTACAGGTATTGCACTTAAAAATTATGACAGGTATCCTTTCGTGATGAGATAATCGGGCCCTTTAAATCCCCTGTGTGGGGGACTTTTTATGCAGAATATTTTTCTTTTTATAAGGCGCTACGCCAACCTTTTATTATTCCTGTTTTTACAGGTGCTCTGCATTTATTTTATTGTAAGCTATAGTAAATACCATGAGGCGGCATTTGGCAATACGGCCAATAAATTTACAGGCCGCATCAATAACCGGTTTAACAGAGTCGAATATTATTTCCAACTAAAAAAAACAAACGATTCGCTGGTAAAAGCAAACGAAGTGTTGTATAATAAACTTCGGAGCAATTACAATATAGCTGACTCTGTAGATAAAATTGTGATTGATACGATGCGTATTGATTCTATTTTACAGTATAGAAAATTTAATTATTTAAATGCAAAAGTGGTTGCCAACAGTACTGCAGCTCAAAGCAACTTTATAGTTATAACAGGCAGTAACGTGCACACATTTAAGAAAGGAATGGGCATTGTGGGGGTAAAAAATGATGTCGTTGGTATTATTACAGAAGTAAACGGAGATTATGCTGTTGTTATGAGTTTGTTGCACAAAGACAGTAAGATAAGTGGCAGGTTATTAAAAGGCGGCGAAACCGGCACCCTTAGCTGGAATGGAGAAAAGCCTAATATTTTAACCCTCAATAATATTGCTCAAAGTACCAAAGTGGCCAAAGGTGATTCTGTTGTTACAAGCGGTTTCTCTGCAACTTTTCCACGAGGAATTTTGATTGGAAGAATAACCGATACAAAGAAGGAAACTACCAATAACAATTATAAAATAACTTTAAGATCTGCTGCAGATTTTTTCAGCCTTGAATATGTGTATGCCATACAAAGCGCAGATGCAGAACCGGTAAAAAATATTTTAGAGAAAGCAAAAGCATCTGTAAACTAAATGAGTATTCTTGTTAAAAATATAATTAGAGCCATAGTTTTTTTGTTTGTGCAGGTATTTGTGCTTGATAAAATACACCTGCACCAAATGGTTACACCGTCTTTATATTTCCTTTTTATTTTATGGTTACCCTTTAAAATGCAACGTGCATGGCTTATGGTAATCGCTTTTATTTACGGATTTATTTTAGATAGCTTTTGGCACAACCCCGGGTTTCATGCAGCTGCGTGCGTGCTCATTGCCTATATTAGGCCTTTTCTTGTAAATATTTTTATACCCCAGGAAGGTGCAGATGCTAACTTTGAAGAACCTTCTATAAAAAGTATGGGTGGCCTTTTGCCATATATTATTTTTATGGGTATTTTAAGTCTTTTTCACAATGCATGGCTGTTTTTGCTTGAAGCATGGCAATTTGGAAATATTTGGTATTTTTTAGTAAAAACAATTTTATCTACAGCAATAAGTTTGTTGCTAATTATAATAGCTGAATTAATTTTTGTAAGGAAACAAAAGTTTAGAACGAACACGGTGTAGTGGTGAATTGGGAATTGGGAATTGGCAAAAGTGAATTGTAAATAACAAAATGGTAAGTTTTCTGAAAGTGATTTTATGAAGAGCAGATTTATTTTAGAAAACTCTAGTCATGTTTTGCAGCTCAATCATCAAAAATAAAATGGTTTATACTTTTACAAAACAATTTGTTCTCGTTTATGTTTCAAAGAATTTAGTTTCTCAATTGATAAATGTTTTAAAATATTAACCTGGCTAACAAAAGCAAAAAATTAAAATTAAAATAACCCCCTTACAATTCACAAAATGTCCGCATTTAACCAGTCAAGAAAAAATATTGTAGCTATAGTATTTGTATTGACGTTTATTGTAATTATTGCGCAGCTTGCGCACCTGCAGCTTTTTTCTTCTGATCTTCGTTTACAGGCAGATGCGCAGGGTACATTTAGAAAAGTGATTTATCCTGACAGGGGAATAGTGTTTGACAGACACCGAAAATCTATCTTACAAAATACCATCATTTACGATTTAATGGTTACGCCCAATAAATTACGGGGTGTAGACACATTTGCTTTGTGTAAAATCCTAAATATAGATACGGCGCAGTTTAACAAAAAAGTGGTAGAGGTAATCATAAAAAACGGCCGTACAAGAACATCGGTTTTTGAAGCTTTGTTAAGCGATGATAAACAAGCCATGCTAAATGAAAGTATGTATTTATTTACACCAGGTTTTTATTTGCAGGAAAGATCTGTAAGAAGTTTTCCTTACGATGCAGCAGCAAATGTACTTGGCTACACATCTGAAGTAGATACCAATTTTTTAAAGAGTCATCCAAACGAAGGGTATGTAAGTGGCGATTATGCAGGTAAGACAGGCATAGAGCGCAGTTATGAAAAAGTACTCATGGGCGTTAGAGGTATTGAATATTGGAAGCGTGATAATAAAAATCGCCTCACAGAAAAACTTGAAAAAGGAAAATTCGATACGGGCGCTGTGGCTGGCCAAAACCTGTATACATCTTTAGATATAGACCTGCAGCAACTAGGAGAAAAATTAATGCAAAATAAACTTGGTTCTATTGTGGCCCTCGATCCTAAAACGGGTGGTATACTTGCAATGGTAAGTGCACCTACTTACCAGCCAAAATACCTCACCGGCAGCGAACGAAGAAAGCACTTAGGAGAATTATTATTAAACCCTGCCCTGCCATTATTAAACAGAACTGTAAGCGCCACTTATTCTCCCGGTTCAACTTTTAAAACGCTACAAGCTTTGGTAGGTCTACACGAAGGGGTGATTGATCCCAACTTTTCGGTTAGCTGCGGTGGAGCATTTTATGGCTGTGGTAGTGGTAGACCAATGCGTTGCCTCGATTTTGGAACCTTCAACTTACGAAATGCTATTACAGTATCTGATAACACTTACTTTGCAACTGTAATGCAAAGGGTAATCAACAATCCTATTTTTCCAAATATTGACAGTAGCCTTGCAAGCTGGGATAGGTATATGTATGCATTTGGGCTTGGCCATAAACTCGGTGTAGATGTTCCGTCAGAAAAAAGAGGAAATATCCCTACCCCAGCCTACTTCAATAAATCATTTGGGGAAGGTAAATGGAATTATTGCAGTTTCAGATCTGTGAGTATTGGTCAGGGAGAGGTAGATGTAACACCCTTACAAGTAGCAAATGAAATGGCCTATATTGCCAATAAAGGTTGGTATATAACCCCTCATGTAGTAGATAGTATTGACGGAGGAGATAAATATGAAGTTTTGCAACAATACAGGAAACGCCATGAGCCAATTGCCATACCTGATAGTATTTTTGATGTGGTACATGACGGCATGCAGGGTGTTTTAGAAAGAGGAACAGGTGGGCGTGCGAAAGTAGAAGATATTGTAGTCTGCGGCAAAACAGGAACAGTAGAAAATTATTACCGCGGTGTAAAACAGGAAAACCATTCTTTCTTTTGTGCCTTTGCACCACGGGACAATCCTAAAATAGCAATCATGTGTGTGGTAGAAAATAGTGGTCGGTTCGGCGGAACTTATGCGGCACCTATTGTTGGGCTAATGATTGAAAAGTATTTAAAAGATTCGATAACTGATAAGGCAAGATTAAAGCAGGTGGAAGATTTGTCAAAATTAAGCTTAATACCTAAAAGAATATATTCAGAAATGCGGAAACAGGATTCTCTAAGGCACTCAAGCGACTCCGCTTACCTTATAGCAAAAGGGTTTGTAAAAATCATGAAGGATACAACAGGTATTGAGGATGGAGAGGAGGAAGACGCCATCACAAAAATGATAAAAGACAAACAGGAAAAGGAAAAGAAAGACAAAGAAAATAAAAAACCGAAAATCAAGACAGACGCTGTTTTGCCAGATAAACAAAAACCTGTACAACCCGATACCACCGCAAAAATTGATAATTAACAGACACAAAAAATAAATGTACCAACGCAATTCATCTATAACAAAAGGCAGCGATAAACTAATGATGGTTTTGTATGCTATGCTTATTTTGATAGGCCTGGTTTGCATTTTTTCTGTTGAATATAAAAGCACAGACAGTTTTTCACAAACAGTTTTTGGTTTTAAAAAAAATTACAGCAAACAGTTTTTCTTTTTTGCTGCATGTTGTATTATAGGCACATTTATTTTACTTACAGACAGTAAATTTTTTACGGCTACAGCTAATCTTTCCTATCTAATAGGCATTTTACTCATATTAACCACGTTTGTTATAGGCAAAGAGATTAAAGGTTCTAAGAGCTGGATACCACTTGGCTTTATGAACCTTCAACCGGTAGAACTCTGCAAAATATTTACGGCCCTTGCACTATCCAAATTTCTTTCGATGCAGGAAACCGATTTTAAAAAACCAAAATCGCAGCTTATAGCAGCAGCAATTTCTTTTGCCCCGGCTGTGCTTTCTATCTTACAGGGCGAAACCGGATTAGCGCTCGTTTACTTTTCGTTTTTAATACCAATGTACAGAGAGGGGTTGCCGCCTGTTTACCTTCTTTCAGGTATTTCTATGGCTGTGCTGTTGGTTGTCTCCCTTCTTTTTCATACCAAAACATTACTCATATCATTTACCGTACTCGCAGCCTTGCTGGTTTGGTTAAACAGAAAACAAATAAAAAGAAACAAAAATATTTTATTATTAATTGTTGCTGTATGGCTTGTTTGCGCAGCATTTGTGGGTATTGCGGTTCCTTTTGTTTTTAATAAAGTGTTTAAAAAATACCAGGCTGACAGAATATTTAGCATGGTTGGTGTTGATAATCCATTTACGGATAATAAAACAGGAACACTTTCGCCGGAAGAAGAAAAGCAAAAACAAAAAAAGAATGACCAGCAAAACTACAATGTTAAACAATCTAAGATTGCAATAGGCTCTGGTGGTTTTGCCGGTAAAGGGTTTTTAAAAGGTACACAAACACAGGGCGATTTTGTACCTGAACAGCACACTGATTTTATTTTTACATCTGTTGGTGAAAATTTTGGGTTCCTTGGCACTGCACTATTAATGTTGCTGTATTTAGGATTGCTGCTGAGAATTGTATTTATAGCAGAGCGGCAACGAAGCACATTTAGCAGAGTATATGCCTACAGCGTTGCAGGGATCATATTTTTTCACGTGGCTGTAAATGTCTGTGTAACTATTGGGTTAGCTCCAGTTATTGGTATTACGCTGCCGCTGATGAGCTACGGTGGCTCGTCTTTAATAACATTTACTATTTTAATTTTTATTCTGATAAAACTCGATGCAGACAGACAGATGGTTTTAAGGTAGGGAAGGACAGACGATGAACAATAACAATAAACCATATAAGACCTAAATGATGGGGAATACAATGAAAAAGAAATACAATAGAATAATCTTGGTATGAATTGTAGACAGTACATTAAGTTATCTTGATACTCATATCTCAAATCTCAATACTTTTCATGAAAATAATACCACTAAGCGAAGGCGCTTTCACGATAGATAAAACCAAGGTTTTTGTACCGTTCAATAAAGAAAAAGATGATTTACAGGAAAGGGCAATAGGCAGTTTACTCGTAGAAGTACAACCATTTTGCATCACAACTAAACGAGATATTTTATTAATAGATACCGGCCTTGGTTTTTGCAATGAGGATGGCATTTTACAAATCCATCAAAATTTAATTGATAACGGTATCGACCCAATGGATGTAACCAAGGTTTTATTATCGCACCTGCACAAAGATCATTCTGGTGGGGTGAGCAAAGAAGACAAAATATTAAGGCAACATTTTCTTAGCTTTCCTCATGCAACGTACTATGTAAACAAAGATGAATTTAATTTTGCTGTTGAAAAAGGAAGTCCATCTTACATCCCAACAGAATTTGAACTTTTAGGAAACGGAGCTAACGTAGTATTTACCACAGGCAACGGAAAAATAGATGATTACATAACCTATGAAGTAACGGGTGCCCATTGCCCATTTCACCAAACATTTATGATAGAAGAAGATGGTGAGAAAATATTTTTTGGCGGTGATGTTGCACCACAACTGCAACAGATGAAAAGCAGGTTTATTGCCAAATACGATTTTGATGGAAAAAAGTGTATGGAGCTAAGACAGCAATGGTGGGAACAGGGCGCCAAAGACCATTGGACATTTTTGTTTTACCACGATATAAAAACGCCCATAAGTAATTTATAAACTCGTTTTATAAACTATGGCCTTAATCTTCCACCTCTTTGAAACCGGCCACCATTTCCATTATTTTTAATACCATTATTATTATTATCTGAACGTGGCTGTCGCATTTGTTTTAAACGCTCTACCAGTTTCTTTCTAAACTCTGCATCTTGTCTGTAAAAATTATTACTCCTTTCGTTACCCAAAATCCTGTTGAAATTTGGTTGGTATTTTTTCTTTACATTTAAAACAGCCTGCTGCCTATCGAGTTCATTTAACGATCCTTTGTTTATAGCCTGCAATTCAGCATCGTATTGTGCATGTGCAGGCCAAAATTTTTCAGCCTCTGCAGGCGTAAGAACAAGTTGCTGAGAAATATAAGCCACATAAAAAGCCTGTATTTTTTCTTCTTTTTTTGGATTTAGTTGTGTGCCATCGTTGTTTACAACCTGTGCATTCACAGAAGATACCGTAAAAACTAGCAACAGATATAGTATAAAATTTTTCATTTTCTAATTTTTTAGGTTGTTTTCCTTTAAATAATTTTCAAGAACATTTTCATCTAGCAAATAGTCTGCTGCTTCGGGTAATTTGTCTGCATCATCGGTAGATGAGGCTACCAACGCAGCATTAACATCCTGCCCATTTTGCTGCAAATATTTTTCAATCTCTTTATCAGTTACTGTTTGCAACGTTTCATCAAAGCTGCCTGCTTTAATAATAGCATCTGCATCTTTTAATATGGAAGCGGTCTGACTGGCAATAACTTCTTGTGAGCTTGGCGTATCATTATCGGTAATATTAATAATGCTGATACCAAGTAAACCTGTAATAACAGCCGCCGCAGCATACTTAAATACAGATTGAGCACGGCTCATGCGCACAATTTTTGCAGGCTGGGCTTTAGCTTCACTTATAAATGTAAGTCTATCAAAATAACCATTAGGAGCGGTATAAGTTTCCTTATTGGATATACCTGCAATGAGTGGAGAAATTTCCGCCAATTCAGGTGCAGCTTCATGCTCGCCCGCTCTTATTCTTTTAAAAATATTTTCAGATAAATTTTCAAAATACCCATCCGGCACCGTAAAATTTTGCTGAAAAACATCGGTTTTTTCTGCATTTATTTTTGCCACCACAACAAGCTGCAGAGTGTTGAAATAGTCCTGATCTAACGTAAACACATTTATAAAAGGAACAGTAGCCACCAAGGCACTTATTTCTTTTAATTCGTTCAATATGTTTTCTTTATTGTTCATTATCTATTTGACTGCTTTACCAGCCAATCGTTTAACTGTTTAAAATGTATTCTTCAATTTTTTTTACTGCATGGTGGTAACTGGCTTTTAGTGCTCCTTCGCTCGTATCCAACACCATCCTCATTTCAGCGTAAGGCATTTCTTCATAATACCTCAAATTAAAAACGGCTTTTTGCTTCTCAGGCAATTTTTGTACTGCAAGTTGTAATTTCCATTCAAGTTTGTTACCATCAAAATTTGTATCGGCTTTTACTTTATTGCTTAGGCCGCTTTCTTCATTGCTTATAGATACGGTACTTCTCTTTTTTTGCTGTTCCAGAAAAGTAAGACTTTCATTTGTAGCAATTCTGTACAACCAGGTATATAACTGGCTGTCTTCTCTAAAATTAGCCAGTCCTTTCCAAGCCTTTACAAACATATTTTGCAGCACATCATTCGCATCTTCATGCTCCACCACCATTCTCCTGATATGCCAATACAGCTTTTCCTGGTATTTTTTTAAAATAGCAGTAAAAGCTCTTTCTTTTGTTGCTTCGTTTTTAAACTGCATCAGCAATTCGATATCATCTTGTGGTAACGCCATATAAGCTTAAAAGTATTGCAAATTTTTAAATCTGACTAAATTGACTGTTTATATGCATGATGGTTTAATTACTAAAATTAATTTATGATGTAGTATGGAAAAAAAATGAAGATGCGTCTTATAAAAAATTAAAACAATGAAAAAAATAATGGTAATTGTGTTAGCCAGCACAATGGGAAGCTATGCCTATGCACAATCGGGCAAAATAAATTCAGTAAAGTCTACAACGCCCATTGTCAAAAAAAATAAAAGTAAAAAACCACCGCCACCACCACCTGCTCCACCAATAATGGAAGTGATGGAATTAATGCCGGCCCCACCTGCTCCGTCAGTACCACCTATTATGGAAGAAAGTGCCATGGTTGCACCACCACCACCGCCACCTCCTCCTCCACCACTGCCACCCAATCCTTCAAAGAAAGAAAGTAAAACGACAGCGAAGCCAAAAATTGAAAAAAATCTCGAATAAGTATAAAGAGTACTTTTTTATTTTAATGTGATAAAGGGGGAACTCGTTCAAAGTGATAACCATAAAAAAAGAGCAAAGTACAAACTTTGCTCTTTCCTGTAAAACTTTATAATGAATTATCTAATATTATGAATGTACTCGTTGTTTAAAAATTGCTTTTTAATATCATTTAGATCGTGGAGGATTGTTGCGTCTATCAATGTACCTCCAACTTCAAGTTTAAAACCACCTATCAATTCTTCTTCAACAGCCGTTTCAACTTCAATAGCTGAACTGTCTGCTGTTTTTACTTTTGCTATAATGCTGTTTTTAAGCTCATCGCTTATTGGTGTTGCAGTGGTAAGTTTTACTGTTTGAATGTTTTTTAAAATATTGTATTGGTCTAAAAATGCACTAACGATTTCAGGCAGATTGCTTTCTCTTTTTTTGGCAGTTAGCAAACGCACAAAAAGCATCGTTATCTGGCTCACTTTTCCACCAATAACTGCTTCCAATATTTTATCTTTTTTGTCAGAAGTAATAATGGGACTGCGAAGCAATGCTACAAAATCAGGATTGGATTTATTGATCGTCTTCAGCATTTTAATATCTGCGTAAACGGCTTCCAACTGGTTTTGCTCTACAGAGAGATCCAACAAACTTTTTGCGTATCTGGTTGCTAAACGTGGGTTTTGCATAATAGTCTAATTTACGAACATATCAAGGACTTTAAAAATATACCCTGCTCTGTTGTATGCGTTCTAGTTAAGTTTAATATCCTGTGCAAGCTGGTTGATAAAAGTTTCCTGCTCCGTTTTGTTTGCTAATTCTCTTCTCAAAACCTTCTCACTTACTTCAATTACAAGTTTACCTACCTGGTTCTTAATGTCAGTAATAGCAGCCATTTTCTGGTGCTGTATAGCGGCGTTGGCTTCAGTTAAAATTTTAGCTGCCTGTGTTTTAGCTTCTTCTTTTGCATCTGCAATCATTTTATCTTTCGTTGCTTTTGCTTCTTTTATCATAGTTGCTCTCTCTTCACGTGCTGCAGCTAGCAATGCTTCGTTCTCACCTTTTAACTGGGTCATTTCCAATTTTACCTTTTCTGCTAATGCTATAGAATCGGCAATGGTTGTTTCCCTTTCATTTAAACCTTTCAAAATAGGCTTCCATGCGTATTTGCTTAATAAAAATAACACAACTAAAAAAGCAATAAAGGTCCATACGATAAGGCCAAGGTGTGGCAGTAATAAGTCCATATTTAAGAGTATTTAGTATTTAGTATTTAATATTGAGACAGACAACTTTGAATTCAGTTTTCTAATGTCTTAATAGCAATATCTAGAAATCTTGTTTTTTAAAATACTGCATCCGCCGCCCTTTGCTTTGGATGCAGTAAAGTTTAGTGTGCAAATTAGGCTTACTTTAATACAGCCAATAAACCTGCGATAACTGCAAAAAGGGCAACACCCTCTACGAATGCAGCAGTCAGGATCATGTTTGCACGAATGTCATTGGATGCTTCTGGTTGGCGAGCGATAGATTCAACAGCACCTTTACCGATTTGTCCGATACCGATTCCTGCTCCTATTGCTGCAAGGCCTGCGCCTATTGCACCACCGAAGTGTGAGTAACCCAATTGTACGTCTGCTAACAAAGTCATCAAAGTCATGATACTTGTGTTTTATATGTGAAAAAAAAAGTTCAGAATCAAGTATCAAGATTTTAGAATCAAGATAACCCTCATCAATATTTTAAAATTCTAAATCTCTTGTGTCTAAAATCTTGTATCTAACATCTAAATTATTACCGCTTCATGATGTCCATCTACATCATCGTGACCACCCTCAAATGCCTGACCAATGAACACGGCTGTTAAATTCGTAAAAATGAAAGCCTGTATAAATGCAACCAATAATTCAATAAAATAGATAAATACTGTAAATAAAACAGATATTGGACTAAAGCCCCAGCCTGCACCTTTTGCCATAGCACCAAAAATAAATATCAACGAAATAAAACTCAAAATAATGATATGGCCTGCAACCATGTTTGCAAACAAACGAATGATTAATGCGGCAGGTTTGATAACCAAAACACCCAATAATTCTATCGGTATCAAAATGATTTTTACAAAAATAGGAACACCCGGAGGCCAGAAAATATGAGCCCAGAAATGTCCATTGGTACTTATTAAAATTACCACAAGAGATATTATACCAAGTACAGCGGTAAAAGCGGTGTTTCCTGTAACATTTGCAGACCCCGGTATTAAGCCAAATAAATTATTTATTAATATAAAAAAGAAAACCGTGAGTAGGTAAGGCATGTAACGAACCCATTTTTTACCAAGGTTTGGTTTTGCTACTTCATCTCTTACAAAGGTAATAACAGGTTCAACTGCATTTTGCCATCCTTTTGGTGCAGAAGTAACACCTATTCCATTTTTATATTTGTTGGCTATACCCTTCATTAAGAAAAACAATAAGGCAAGTGCTATAAACATTTGCACTACATTTTTAGTAAGTGAAAAATCGTACACTTTACTACCGTCAGATGAAATAATTTCTCTTTGCTCGGTTAACTCAAAACCATTGTAAATAATACGGTGCCCTTCGTGGCCAAATTGTGCAGAAGAAAATAATGAAACGCCTTTTGTAGAGGTATAAAGAATTACCGGTAGCGGAATGGTAGCATGAAAATTTCCAATCGAAAAGAAATGAAATTCATGGTCATCCTTAATATGATCCATGATAATCTTAGCAGGATCAAGTTTTTCTTCCTTGTGCTCAGTTGTTCCTTCGTGTGCAGTTTCCTGCGCAAAACTGCTATTAGAAAAACCTATTAAAAAAAGGCTGAAAGCCAATACCATGAACGATTTGATGCTCTTTGTTACCATATACATCCTCAATTTTGCCGCAAAGATAAGGGCAGAATAGGGAAATGTGAAATTTAGCAGGCCTAATTCCAGAAAAAACAAGCCAAAATGAATTAACAGGAAGAGGAAAATGAATTATTTTTTCGTGTTCGACATTGGAAATTTACCATCTTTTAAATCACCATAAATGCTCAGCAGAATATTATAATCATCTACATACCATTCTCCTGTGGTTCAGCCTTTATAGCTTTTACTCGTTATTAAGTACCCTTCAAACATTTTATAGGCCGTGAGCGCCTGTTCGTCGGAGTAACAAGTGTTTACCCAGGTTAAAGGAACTTCATCGATAGGTTTAATACCTATGCCACCATTGTAAATTTTTATAAGCCCTTCCGAAAACTCAAAAGATACGGCCTGCTGTTTTTGATCGGCCCCTGCTTTTAAAATATAAGCAAGGTGCTTTATATAATTTCCCAGCCTATCGAGCAGTTGTTCGTTTGACTCCGCTTTCGCAGGCTTTATTCTCCAGGTATTATTCTCATATAAAGATGGGTCGTTTAAAAATTCCCCACTAACCATATCGGCGCTTGCAAACCTCATTTGGTCTCGGGTCTTTTAATTATTTTTCCACTCTTTTTTCCATTTGCCTTATTAAGCAAAGCATCCCCAGCATTATTCTTGTTGGCCAGCTCTGCATCGGCATGCCTCTAGTTTCCTACAATAGATATTTTATGATTTGGAAGCGCTTTTTCTACTGCAACAACATTTTCCTTCTATTCATTAGTTGCGCAGCCGAATATAAAAACAACAAAAAGGCTAACAAACCACCAAACTCTTTTTCAATTATTTATGCATAATTATTTTATACACAAACACCTTTAGAATTTTTTATTTATGAGGGTTATGTAAATCAGTAAAAAAATGCATCTGTGTTAAAAAACTACTTATTATGATAAACTTTTCAAAATCTGTTGCCATCACTTTTGCTTTTCTAGCAGTTATTACTCTACTTTCTTCTTTTAAAAGAAACAATGCAGAAAAGCTAATACAACATAAAATACAGGTAGCTATTTTACTCGATGTGAGTGGTAGTATGGATGGGCTAATAGACCAGGCAAAGGCCCAACTATGGAATATGGTTACCACTATGGGCAAAGCAAAATGTGGCGATAATTTACCGCCTAAAATAGAGATAGCCCTATATGAATATGGCAGAACGACAAACAACGCAAAACTTGGGTATGTAAAACAAATCAATGGCTTTTTAAGTGATCTTGATTCACTCTCTCAAAACCTGTTTAGTTTAAAAACAAATGGTGGGGATGAATATTGTGGTCATGTTATTTACAGTTCGCTAAATGAATTGAAATGGGATGCGGCGGCTGACAATTATAAAGTGATATTTATTGCAGGCAACGAAGATTTTTTACAGGGAGATGTAACTTATACAAAAGCGTGTGCGCTTGCAAAAGACAAAGGGGTAATAGTAAATACGATTTATTGTGGAGATAGAATGGCGGGGATCAGAGAGCACTGGAACCTTGCAGGTGAGTGCGGCAATGGAAGTTTTACAAACATCAATCAAAATGCAAAGGCAGAAGATATCCCAACACCATATGATGATGCTTTGTTCTCTTTAAATAACAAGTTAAATGAAACATATATTTCGTACGGTAGCACAGGTGCTTTAAAAAAAGGAAAACAAGTGCAGATGGATCAAGCAAATACAAATATGAGTAAATCTGCCGGATTAAAAAGAGTGATCGTAAAAAACAATGCAGGTGTTTATAACAATGCAGAGTGGGATCTTGTAGATGCCAAGAAAGAAGATAAAAACATGTTAGTTAGATTAGATAAAATGTCTTTGCCCGACAGTTTGCAAAGAAAATCGACAGAAGAACTTGAAAAATTTGTGCTTCAAAAAAGCAGCGAAAGAACCATTATCCAAAAAGAAATAGCTAAGACCATTATACAAAGAAATGATTTTATAGCTTCTGAAAAACTGAGAAATAAAACTACAAACCCAGCGGAGGCCACACTTGAAACAGCGATTGAAAAAATAATTAAAACACAGGCAATGCGTTTTAAAATGAAAATAGAGTAGAAATATAACATACTTTACTTATAGAAACATTGGTTATTATTACATGAGATATAGCCATTTTTATGAAAGTAATAACGCGTACAGTCTGGATATTATCGCTGGTGAGTTTATTTACCGACACAGCAAGTGAAATGCTGTATCCTATTATGCCTTTGTATTTAAAAAGCATTGGTTTTTCTATTGTACTTATTGGAATATTGGAAGGTGTAGCAGAAGCTACTGCGGGATTAAGCAAAGGCTATTTTGGAAAATTATCTGACAGCACCGGGCGGAGAATGCCCTTTGTGCAATGGGGTTATGCATTGAGTGCATTATCTAAACCAATGATAGCATTTTTTATTGCGCCGTTATGGGTATTTTTTGTGCGAACGGTTGACAGACTTGGTAAAGGGTTACGAACCGGTGCAAGAGATGCGGTACTTTCAGACGAAGCTACAGCACAAACAAAAGGAAAGGTTTTTGGCTTTCACCGTTCAATGGATACATTGGGAGCAGTACTTGGTCCGCTTTTGGCTTTGCTGTATTTGCAATGGCACCCCAAAGATTATAAAACACTTTTTTTTATTGCATTAGCCCCGGGAATATTGGCAACTGCATGTACATTATTGTTAAAGGATAAAAATATTTTACCGAAAGCGGCAACAAAAAAAGTATCATTCTTTTCTTTTTTACATTA
This sequence comes from Ferruginibacter sp., assembly GCA_040400515.1. Classification (GTDB taxonomy): domain Bacteria; phylum Bacteroidota; class Bacteroidia; order Chitinophagales; family Chitinophagaceae; genus Ferruginibacter. Next base: position 57,259 of record JBBAQB010000016.1, read on the forward strand.
CTGGAAACAGAGCCCGCACCTGTACAGAAAATTAGTTACAGGGTTACTCGTTTTTACATTATTTAACAGCTCGGATATTTTTTTATTGCTATGTGCAAAGCAAGCGGGACTTGATGATACCAACGTAATCACTATTTACATTTTTTACAATTTGGTGTATGCCATTTTTGCTTTTCCGCTCGGTATATTGGCTGATAAAATTGGGTTGAAGAAAATATTTATTGCTGGGCTCTTTGTTTTTGTTTTTGTATATGCAGGTATGGCTTATGCAACTTTACCAATACATTTTTATGGTTTGTTTTTTTTGTATGGCCTATATGCAGCCGCTACAGAGGGAATTTCCAAGGCATGGATAAGCAATGTTTCTGCAAAAGAAAATACGGCAACGGCAATAGGAACCTACTCCGCATTTCAAAGCATTTGTACCATGCTGGCAAGCAGTTTGGCAGGTTTTGTTTGGTATAAATTTGGAAGTGAAGCAACTTTTTTACTTTCGGCAGTGATGGTGGTTGTGGTGGTTGTTTATGTTATTTTTTTTGTGAAGGAGAAAATTGTAGCCGATCATATTGCATAATAAAAGTTGAAAAAAGATTTACTGTTGAAGAGCGGCGGGATAGAAGTGAAAATCCTTTTTATATCGCTTCAGCGAATAAAAAGATTGCAACGAATAGCCCGAATAAATGTTGACAAAAATACAAATGGTAACCGCCAAAAAATTCTTTTTAAACTACTTCCACCTGCTTTTCAAACTGCATTTTATGCAACTGGTAATAATGCCCCTGCATTGCCATCAATTCGTTGTGGGTACCCATTTCTTTTACTTCGCCGGCATCTAACACTAAAATTTTATTTGCTTTGCGAATGGTACTTAAACGGTGTGCAATAACAATAGATGTTCTGCCTGCAATTAATTTATCAATAGCATTTTGTATGAGTGCTTCGCTTTCACTGTCAACAGACGAAGTGGCTTCATCTAAAATAAGAATAGCAGGATTGTACAACAAAGCACGAACAAACGAAAGTAACTGCCGCTGACCGAGAGATAGTGTGGCGCCACGTTCCATTACATTGTAATCGTAACTGCCAGGCAACCTTTCAATAAACTCATGTAAACCAATAAGCTTTGCGGCTTGTACAACTTCTTCTCTTTTTATCTCAGCATTTCTAAGTGTTACATTATCCAACACACTTCCGCTAAATAAAAATACATCCTGCAGTACAATACCTATTTTGCTTCGTAAAAAATCGAGGTCGTATTCATTAATATCTGTTCCATCAATTTGTATAGTTCCTTTTTGTATTTGGTATAAACGGTTTATTAAACTGATAATGGATGTTTTACCGCTACCGGTATGCCCAACGATGGCAACCGTTTCACCTGCCTTAATACTAAAATTTATATTTTTTAAAACGTAGCGGTCTTCTATATAAGAGAACCAAACATGATCAAAATTTATATCTCCTTTTATTGTTGACGGTTTATAGGTACCTGCTCTGTCAGATACGTCTTCATTATCCAAAATTTTAAAAACCCTTTCGCTTGCAATAACACCCATTTGCAGCACATTAAATTTATCTGCAATTACCCGTAGTGGGCGAAACAATAAATTCAAACAAAGTATAAACGAAGTAATGATGCCACCCGCCTGTGCAGCTTTCTCTGTAGATACACCTGCCTGCGTACCTGCCCACCACACCAACAACCCTATGGAAACTGCCGATACAAGCTCCACCACCGGAAAAAAAACAGAGTAGGCAAAAATGCTTTTAATGTTTGCATTGCGGTGTTCTTTATTAATATCGCTGAATTTTTTTTGCTCTCTTTCTTCTGCCGCAAACGCCTGCACAATACCCATACCCGTAATATGCTCCTGCACGTACGCGTTAAGCGCTGCTACAGCATTACGCACTTTTATAAAAGATTTGTTTACACTTTCTTTAAAATAATAAGTGGCAATAATTAGTAATGGAAAAGGCGCAAGACAAACAAGCGTAAGCCGCCAGTCGGCAATAAACATATAAGTAAGTATCGAAATGATGGACAGCATATCTGCAATAATGGGTATTAAGCCATCGCTAAAAATATCGTTCACAGACTCTATATCGTTTATGGTTCTTGTGGTTAACGTGCCAATGGGCGTTTTGTCAAACTGAGACAAATTAAGGTGTACAATTTTATCGTAGGTTGTAATTCGTAGGTCTTTTACAACACTTTGTCCTAATGATGCAGTGGTAAAAGTGAAGAAGAATCGGCAGGTGGTTTCAATTAATAACAACGTAATTTGTATGATGGTTATTTCTATTATGAACCCGCCTGCCCCATTTATAAGATGCCCTACCGTACTGTTTTTGATACCATTATTTATGGTAAGCTGAATAAGCAGTGGCCTTATTGGCGCTATTGCCGCCAAAAAAATAGATAAAAATATAGAGAGATAAAATTTCTTTTTATAGGGAGCTGCAAAGGCGAATACTCTTTTGAGTACAGATATGTTTAGTTTCTTTTTCGGATCTGACATTGGGACAAAGTTACAATGTATTGACTGGAGAGAAAGCAGTTAAATGTACATGAATGGAAGATATACGTTACCCCTGCTTTCCAAAAAAATTTCTAACCTCTCCATAATTTCTTCATACTAAATGAAATTGGTTTCCTTATTGGCTGAAAATTTTAACAACTATAGCTGTAAACGATACTCTGGCTAACATCAAACACACTATATGAGCAAGCAGTATCGAAAAAACAATACTTTTAAACCATACTCAATTATAAAACTACTGCACCACCTTATTGGCGCAACTACTGCTTGCAAAAGCTTCAGGTTTGGCTTTAAATGCAAAGCCCATTCCTTGTATATAACCCATTGCTTCTTTTAACGCATCGTTGCTTTTAAAGCTAGGGTTGGTATTTATATCCGCATGTACTTCCATATCTACACCATACATGGTAAAAATATTACACAATGCATAGGCTATGTCAATGCTTTTCGCCACTTCCAACAACATCCTTTCTTTGATGCTCATTTTCTGTCTTGTAACTTCGTTGTGTATGTACATAAAACCACCTTTTCCTTTTCTTACGAATACAATCACAGTTGCAAACTCAGTTTCTTTACCGCGGGCATTTTTGTCAGTGAAAGCTTTTACCTGGCTATCTGTGCCAATACAAACTTTTAGCTCATTGCCATTTTCTTTTTCTCTGAGTACAGTCTGCCTTACTTCATCTTCAATCGAACCTTCTATCAACTGACCACTCAATTTTCTCCATTTGAATTGCTGTTCCATTTGATTTAGCTTATAATTTGTGTTCGCTCAGTAATATAATTCATTTAAATCGGGTTATAGCCTCATAACCTTTTCTTAATAGTGCTTTCCACATTTTTTTTCCCGATGTGGACAAATAAGGTTTGGACTGTCACAACTTTAAGCGCCTTAACAATCAGAAATATATTTTAGGAAATTGCATAAGAGGTTCCTTATTGACCTTATTAAATGCAATTATCGGGGTTATGAAAAAATTACATTTTTAAAAATGCAACTCTAGCATAAAAGCCCAAAGGTTTTTTAAACTTTTGGGCTTTATTAAAAAAAAATTGCCTGTTCAATTTGGTAATAAGCAGAATTAGGTATTTAGGTATTTTGTCTTAATTAAAAATATAAAGGTATTATTTTATCAATTTCTGTGAAAAATTATCACTCATCAAAAATAGAAACTGCCGGCATTAAAAGAAGTTTATTTAAAAAATTCTTCAATGAAAGCCGGCAGTTTAAGTTATAATTTTCTAATAATTATTTATCAATCATTATCATATTTTTTATTTTCCAGCTTTATAAATGCAGCTCTTTTAGGTCCTGGGAAAGGAATTTTTTCTCCCTTTATGGCTACCCAAATTATCTCATTCATTTCCAGATCTGGCACGGCATCTACTTCGGCAAAATTAAATTCTTCAGATCTTTTTTGCCATTTATTTACAGCAATATTTTTGTCGTTTAAATCAATTTTACCTCTTACTGCAGAATATTCTGATGCAGCGGGTTTATCATCAAAGCACCGCCACATCGGCATCGCAGCCGCATCGTATTGCGTCATCGGCGGCATACCCAAAATTAATTCTATTGTTCTCAACATAGATGTTGTAGAGTACATCGTATGGTCTACAAAATTTCTTTTCACAAATCCCCCGGCCACATATGCAGTGCTTCTATGTGCATCAACATGGTCTGCTCCATTCTGTGCATCATCTTCTAAAATAAAAACAGCGGTCTCATTCCATATCGGCGATTTTCTTAAATACTCAATAAACATTCCTACTGCCAAATCGTTATCAGCTACGTGTGCATTTGGTGTAGGTCTTCCCTTGCGCAAACCTTCCGTATGATCGTTGCCAAACCGTACAGTATTTAATTGTGGGACGGCATTAATCGCTATCAAAGAATCAAAATCTCTTTTCCATTGCGCAAAACGGGTAGTGTCCTTTACAGTCATGTTGTAACCTGTGTAGTAATTACACATATTATTTTTAAGGGAAGGAATATTGGCTTTTCCATCGTCTGCAAACTCTCCGTAAGTTCTATAACTCACGTTATTTCTTTTGCAATGGTCCCAAATAAAACCAGCTTTGTTGTTAGCAATGGCACGGTTACCTTCAGCATCATATCTGCCACCACGGCCACCATAATTTGTAGGCCATGTCTTTTCTAAGTAGTCTGTTGCATAAGCTCCCATGCTCCAGTTGTGCCCGTCTGCGCTTACTTCCGCATCTACATAAAAATTATCTAACAGTACAAATTCACCTGCCAAATTATGTTGGTTGGGCGTTATATTCTTCCCAAATAATACAAGACTTGTATCACCATTTCCTTTCGGCATATCACCTAATACCTGGTCGTATGTTCTGTTTTCTTTTATTACATAAAACACATGCTTTATTGGCGACTTATCCCCCACCTTTTGTGGTATCGGGTTCCCCTTTAACCCATCGGCGTTTGTTTCTTTTAATTTATTATACGGCGTATTTGCATAGACTGCTTTTGAGAATTCATTAAGTTGTTGCGAAGTAGGCGTAGTAATAATGCTGAGTGTGCCAGTAAACAAACCTGCTATATACTGCACTCCCATTGGTTTTGAGGTATCGCCTTGCTGGTAAATTACTGCCTCTCTGCTCCTATAAGGATTGGGGCCGTACGGGTTTGCTTTTGATGAAAAGCCTTTACCATTTGAAACATAAATTTTATTGCCAATTACCCTCACATTTGTTGGGTACCAGCCTACAGGTATAAATCCTTTACTTTTACTTTCTGTCTTTTTTGAAATATCAAATACAGATAAACAGTTATTGTCTGCATTGGCAATATAAAGGGTTTTTTCATCTTCACTCAGCGCTAAACCGTTGGTAGTACTACCACTCGGTGCTTCTGGGTAAAGTGCAGCATTTAAAGTTTCAATCACTTTTTTTGCAGCAACATCAATGATTGAAACACTGTTATCATTTGCATTTGCTACAAAAAGGAGTGTTTCCTTTTTATTGAAAATAATTTCGTTTGGGTTATCTCCAACATTTATTGCTTGATCAAATATTTTTAATTTTGTATCAAACATTAAAATTTTATCAGCTCCCCAGCAACTGATGTAAAGTGTTTTTTTATCCTTCGAAAGTAAACACGTATACGCTTCTGCTTCCAGTTTTATTTTTGGTAAAACTTCTTTGGTTTTTAAATTAACTATATAAAGTGAATTGTTTTCTTTGGTAACAACATACATCGTCTGCGCCTCATCATCTATTTCAATACCTGCAGGGGAGATCACATCCTTCATTTTTTTGCCGAGTATAAAACTATCAGCCAGCAGTAATTTATTATTTACAATATTGTATTGCAAAATCCAGTTATCATTGCCGCCACTTGCGTAAAGCCTTTTCTCATCTGCCGAAAATTTTAAACCATACCAAGATTTTGCAATAACAACACTATCCAATTGCTTATCAATTTTTGTTTCGAATAACTGTATGCTCTGGGTACTTTGGCCATTATTGGTAACAGCAATATATTTTTTAGATTTACTTACTGCAATGTTTAATGGCAAATCGCCGAGTGGTAAACTTTTACCTGCAGGCGATAAACTCCAGCCATTTGGCAATGTTATCTTTTGTTTTAGGAGCTGCTCTTTAACCTGAGCAAATACAAAAATTGGCAAGCCGCAGGCAAGAATAAGAAAGATTTTTTTCACAGATTATTTTTAAAGGGCAAATTACAAATAACCCTCTAGAAATCTACGCAAGTAAAATTTGGTAATGAAGAATTATTATATCACGACAACAGGACCTCACTGAGTATTTTATTTACTTCGTCTGCCTGTGTTATAATCATTAAGTGTGCGCCATTTTCTATTACTGAAGCTGTTTTTATGTTTTTGAAAGGTAAAATTCTGTCTTTATTACCGTGTATGTGTACAACATTTTTATGAATTGTTGTATTTTGCCAATGCAAGATTTTATTGATAGCCCATTTTAGAAAAACAATATCTGTTTCTCTCATCATTTTATCAAGCATCTTTTTATCATCAAGCGTTCTGTTGCTAAAAGCCCAGTTAGAAAATACATTTGCCCTCAATAAAAAAAATGATGGAATAATTTTTTGTAAATTTATTTTGCCCACAGCCCGGTAAAATGGAGGTAATTCATTTCTTGTTTTTGCGGAAGAAATTAATATTATTTTTTCTGTGTTAATGTGTTTCGCTACTTCCATTGCCATCATGCCACCAAATGAAAGCCCAACAAGAACAGGGTTTTTGTGTAATATTTTTTTTGCAAGCCGCAATGAATAATTTTCTATTGATTCATTTTTTTCAGGCAGCACCCACTTTAAAAACACTACATTATTGTTAGCAAAATCGGTTTTGTAAAAAACTCTTTCGTCTGCGCCCAAGCCACTTATTACATAAATATTCTTCATTAGTTGCTTTGCAAAAGTTTATTCCGTCTCCATTTTTTTACTATACGCTTTTAAAAAAATAGCACCGAGGTTTTTGTAAGGTGGTATATAATCTTCCCAGCTTTCTCTTACGTTTTTGCTTGGGTCTCTTGAAAAAACTGCAGTAAGATTTTGCCACATTTTTGGCCAAGACAAATTATCGCCCGCAGAAAATGTTTGGTTTATATAGGTAAGTATCGGCCTGTTTATATCCCCGGTTCCAATTTCTTTTGTCGAAATGATATGAGCCTCCGGGTTTATCTCTAAAATTTCATTTAAGTTTTGATAGCCTCCGCAAGAACCAAGTACAACAATTTTTGCATCACCCGGCATTCTGCTCATAGTACGCTCGAGCCAGTAACTGTGGCCACGATGCACTATTACTGAAGGTTTCATGTTATTCTCTTCTAAATATTTACCAAGATGAATTTGTGCTGAGTCATCTAAATTTGCATCATTATCAAGTGGCTTATTTGCAAATACAATCACATTTCCTTTTATTGATGCAGCTTTCATCCACTCTTTGGTTTCAGTAACCTTCCAGTCTTTGGAAGAAAATGAATTTCTAAATGGCGGGTAAAACATTTTACCATCTTTATCTCCATAAAAGAAAACCTGCTCTACAATATTTGCCTGTGCATCTCTTATGTATTTATTACCAACTTCATAAATTGGCGGTATACCTATTTGTGTAGAAAGATCAACCGTATTATCATTTAAAGAAAGAAAAATAGTTTTCAATAATCCGTAGATCACTTTCGCCTTTATGTTGTTTGTTTGTATGGCAGCACTTTCATTGTCTGTTACATTCTGCAACATGGCCTGCTGTAACTTTTTGTTTGAAATACTGCTGTAAGAATCTGCAACATCAACAGCATCTTCGAGGTTATTATCCAGTTGCGATACAAATGCTTTCATTAATATTTCAGATCTTTCTAATGGCATTGTCTTTAAAAATGTATCTAGTTGGTTGTAATTAGCCGCCATTTTTATAAACTTTCTAAACTGGTTAAAGTTTACCGATACTAATAGTGAATCTCCTTTTGGTTTTGGCCCCATTACCTGTAACAGGCGGTTAAAACTGTGTTTGTAACTGCTTGTATAAATATCGTTTTCACCCATCACCATCATGTAATAAAGATCTGCAGCGGCAAGTGGCTGTATAGCACGCATTCTTACAGCAAGGTTGTTTTCTTCGTGTAAATTATTTATTGGCGAAATGAAATGTTGAAATGCTTTCTTATGAAGTGTTTTTAAAAGCCCGTTTGCTCCATAATAAGCAATGGCAGTATCAAAAAAAGGCTTTGCCATTCTTTTAGAATAGGCAGTAGCGGTACTTACTAAAAGTTTGTAATATCCAATACTGTCGTAACCTTTATCGCCATCGCCAACATATTTTTTTATACTGTCTATACTTTGTCTTTCAGATAATAAATCATCTAAAAAAGGGAAATAAAATAATGCATTTTCTGTTTTGCTCAATGCTGCGACCTGCATTACCATCTTGTTTCGGCTGCGGTGTATAAATTTTCCCACAGTTGATGCATCTGATTGGGCATAATTGTAAAACTGCACAGGATCGAGTTTACAGGCAACGACCACCAAACTATCAGCAAAATCTTCTTTTGCATAAGGCGCAATGGTTTGCAGTATTTGATCAGGATGCAGGGTTACATATTTTACATAAACAATGGCGTTCGCCTGGTTTTGCTCGGATTCCTCTGCAAATATTCTGGTAATGATTTTTGCAATTCCAAAGGTTGTAGATTCTAAATAAGGGAGTATTGTTTTACCATCCACTTTTGCTTTTAACGCCTCTTCAAAAACGGTTAAAAGCAGCGGCAAATCAGTTATTTTTAAGTCGCCCTCTTTTTTAGCTATCCTAAAATAAGTAAGCACTTCTGCAATACTTCTTAGAAAACGCACCTTGTCATTGTTGGTTGGAAGTTGTGTGTCGTTTGCCTCAATAAACTGTCTTAGTTCATTTGGCTTTCTGTATAGTGCATCTGTAACCTGGTTATTAATGTTTTCATCATTACTTCCTTTTAGCAAACCATCAAATTTACCGTCCATCTTATCCACACTTATCTGTTCATTGCGTATATCGTCATGGCGGCTTTTTCTACCAATAGGTATATCTGTCGTATCAGAATACGCAGCAGCATCAAAAAAAACAGCAGCAAAAAAAGAAAAAAGTAAAATAGCCTTCATATATATGTATTCGTTTGCAAATATGGTGCAAATTTCTTGGGGTACAATTGTAAGACCGCCATATTATAAAAACTGTTGCACTCTCTTAACAATTTAATAATGTTATAACGATCATTTAACTTGGCAATGGCATATAAGAAAGTTTACTTTTGTGTAACTTTTAACTTATGAGCACGCTAAAGAAAATTCTTATTGCAGATGACGAGCCAGATATTCTAGAAATACTCTCGTTTAATTTAAGTGCAGAAGGCTATGAAGTGATAACGGCCAAAAATGGTGATGAAGCATTGGACAAAGCCAAGGAACACATGCCTGATCTTATTATTTTGGATGTGATGATGCCAGGCAAAAATGGAATGGAGGTATGTAATGTATTACGCTCACAACCAGTGTTTAACCCAACGCTTATTATCTTTTTAACTGCAATGGCAGATGAAAGTGCGGAAATAAAAGGGCTGGAAACAGGCGCTGATGATTATATTTCCAAACCGGTGAGTCCAAAAATACTTACCAGTAAAGTAAACGCCCTTTTTCGCAGGCTTTCGCAGGAAGGACCTAATACCATCAAAGTGGGTGATTTTGAAATAGACAGAGAAAAATACCTGGTAAAATTAAATGGTGTTGAAATTGTGCTTGCAAGAAAAGAATTTGAACTGGTGGCGCTTTTAGCATCTAAACCAGGTAAAGTTTTTTTACGCAACGAAATTTTAAACAGGATATGGGGCACAGATGTAATTGTGGGCGACAGAACAATTGATGTGCACATTAGAAAAATAAGACAAAAACTAGGCGTTGATTGTATATCTACCGTAAAAGGTGTTGGTTACAAGTTTGAAATATAAAAAACAGTTGGCGGTTTGCAAATAACAAGTGGCAAAGTGCAAGATACCAAAAAATAAGACAAGAACTAGGCGTTGATTGTATATCTACCGTAAAAGGTGTTGGTTACAAGTTTGAAATATAAAAAACAGTTGGCGGTTTGCAAATAACAAGTGGCAAAGTGCAAGATACCAAACTGATCACTTTTGATCTGCCAACTACCCACTGCTAACCGGCAATTGCCAATTACCCCTATTTTCTGCCAACGAATTTTCATATCTTGTGTGTAAAGTCTTGTGTCTAATATCTAATTTCCAATGCTTTCTACCAGACATTTATCGCCCCAGCAATTATCTTTACTTACGTCGGCTATTTTATCAACTCCCATCAGCCTGGCTATTTTTATTTTTGAGCCTGTATGGTGGATAGCACCGCTGTCGTTCGTTATCATTTTTGCCGGTAGTTATGGGCTCATATTATTTACACTTCAAAAATTTATTTACCGAAAAATAAAATTAATTTATAAACTCATTTACCAAACAAAAGCTACAAAAAGGGAAGAGTTTTATTATAAAAATATTTTACCACAAAAAGGGATAGATGACGTAAGAGAAGATGTAGAAGCATGGGCAGAGCAAAGAAAAAAAGAAATAGAAACCCTCCAGCAAAATGAAACTTTTCGCAAAGAGTTTCTACAAAACCTTAGCCACGAATTAAAGACGCCGATATTTGCTATACAAGGCTACGTTCACACACTCATGGGGGGCGCATTGCACAACAACCAGGTAAATGAAAAATTTCTTGCAAGTGCATCCCGCAATATTGACAGACTCGTAAATCTTTTGAGTGACTTAGATGAAATATCCAGCCTGGAAGTAGGCGAAATGAAACTAAACCATCAGTTTTTTGTGGTACAGGATCTTATAAGAGAAGTGTTCGATTCGCTGCAACTTAAAGCAGCCGAAAAAGGAATAAACTGCAGTATAAAAAAGGGTTGCGAATTTCCTTTAAATGTATTGGCCGACAAAGAAAAAATAAGACAGGTTTTTATAAATTTTACGGAAAATGCCATTAAGTATGGTAAAGAAGGCGGCCATATAGAGGCAAGTTTTTACAATGTTGATGGCAACAACGTTTTAATAGAAATAAGCGATGATGGTTACGGTATCGCAGAAGAACACCTTTCCAGAATTTTTGAACGATTTTACAGAACCGACCTTGCCCGCAGCAGGAAAGCAGGTGGTAGTGGGCTTGGCCTTGCCATTTGCAAACATATTGTAGAGGCCCACCAACAAACAATTCATGTGCGAAGCAAAGTAGATGTAGGCACTAGCTTTGGTTTTACGTTACCCGCAACAAAGGAGTAAGGAAATTTTAAAGTTGACTAATTTGTGAACGCGTTAATAGCTTTACTATTGTTTAGAGGGCGTATAAGCAAATGCAATTTCATACGAACTGTTGTAAAGTTCCGGCATCAATTGCCCAATAGATAAATTTATTTTTTGAGGAGTTGGCTCACAAACTGAATATTTTTTGCCATTATAGTTTATGGCAAAGCCTACGGGTGTTTCAAAAGCTATCGCCACAGCCACGTGAGAGGGGAAAATCAGTATTATCATTGGCAAATCATACATTTCTTTAATCAAGTAATAAAACAAGGCAGCCCTGTCGTCGCAGTCGCTATACTTGTTCATTAAAGTTAGTTCAGGGCTCAATCTTTTTTCAACACCAAAATTATTTTGATCGGTTTCAAACATAAAAGCATTTCGGGTAAAATGCATTAGATAATCTATACCCTCCATCGTTGTCATCTTTGCCAGCGTTTTTTGTAGCTGAGGTATGAGAGATGCATACGCTGGTTTGCTGAGAGGGATATTAAAATAAGATTCAAAATCTACAGTGGGATAATTTTTAAAAGCTACACCTGTATTATAATCGAGTGTTACATTATATTTTCTTTCTGTGTTTTTATATAAAAAAACAAGCTCCTTTTTGTCTGCTACAGATTCTTTAAAGTCAGGAATTTTACTAATTCTGTAAGAAAAAACATTGGTTGTTTTACTAATGTCTATATCAACTTCCTTAAGTCCATCTTTCTCAAAATCTATTTTGTCAAAATCGTGGCTGTTTAAACAGACATATTGTTTGTCATCAATTTTAAAAAGTGGAATATCATAAATATTGTCATTACTCTGCACGTAAAACAATAATTGCTTCTTTACAAAAGCTAGTTTGGCATCATACCCGCATTGCACTAGTAAGTACCATTTGTAAAGCGTATAGTTATTGTAGTTGGACGATTTTGGACTGATGACCTGCGCAACTCTTCTTACTAGCTGGTAAAATAGCCAGTCATCCAAATGGTTTTCGATTCTGTATTTAGAAATAGTATTTATTACAGCAGAATAATCCTGTTTGCTTATTGTTTGATAAAAAGCACGGATCTTATTAATATCCACATCTGCTGTAGTGCTCACCGGAGCCGGCTTAGCAAACGCAATTGTATCTCCAAAATAAACTACATAGGTGTTCGACTTGGTATCTCCTTGCTGTTGTGCACTTACATCAAAAGAACCAAATAGAATTAAGAAAAATAATATCGTGTAGCAAACTTTCACTGTTAACTACAATAAAGTTAACAAATAGTAACAATTTAATAATATTAAATTTTTGGTAAATAGAGGATCATAAATTTAATCTTTTGCTTGTTTGGAAAGTTTTTTAAGCTCAACAATGGATTGCTTAGAGTTTGGCAAGAGCTCAGAATAATAAAATAGTCCGTTTTTAATAAAAAACATAAATGAGCACTCGCCACCAAAATCAGAAAAATAGAGTGTCTGAAAAATCTCTCCTTTAGAAAAGCACCAGACTTTGCCTTGGCTCCTACACTTTCTTACTTTTTCTAACCTTTCTGTTGGCAAATTGATCTGTGCTTTTATACTATTTATATCGGTTATTTTAGTAGTGGAATATTGTGTATAAAACCTTGTGTATCTAAGAGAATCTTTTCCTAACGGGTCCTTATAAAAAACGTACACCATACTATCTACATTATTTAATTTTTCATCTAGCATCAAAATGGTAGTATTGGGTGTATAATTATCTACTACACTCATAGGTGTGGTTGTAGGATAATTTTCTATTGGTTTCCGTTGATTACACGCATATAGAGATGCTGTAGCTAGTAATAGATAAGTGATATATTTCATAAAAATGGCATAAAAAAGCCGCTTACAAAATTAAGCGGCTTTAACAAGATTGTTATTTATAGTTATTAATAAACATTTGTTTTTGGAGTAAAACTTGTCCATCCCTGTAACCAGTTTGTTGTACCTATAGCACCTACATAAGTAGTAGCTGTAAAACCTGTTAGACCAAAAAAGCTTGCAGCATTTGCAGCAGTTGCAGGACTACCAGCCTTTGGAGCAAAGTTAGGAGCAGTAAGGTTAAACGGATTTTCCAACATGATGTCTGTAGCAGCTGTGTAAGTTTTACAACTGTCAATACCCTCCGCTTTTGTTCTTACAGCAGCAGCAGTTATTAACGTTGTAGAATTTACTCTGTATGGCTCAACTACTGCGTGAACAAGGTTATGACGGAATGTTGAAGTATTGTCTATATATGATTGCGCTGTAGCATCACTTTCAAATTGAAAACCTGCTTTCTGATAACCCATTAAAATAGAATTACGCAATACAAACTGTGTAGAGCGTCTCCAACGAGTATTAAAATTATGGTTGCCTAGAACGCCTGCTGCGTTATTAGGACCACAGAAAGTAAAATTGCTCAGTTGTGGTCTAGTAAACGGTGTTGCCAAAGTTCCTGTACCATCGTTGTCACACTCAATGCCATTACCTGCATCACCACCGTCAATAAACAATGGATCACGCAATGATATTCCAAATTGTAAACGACCTATAAATCCAAAATCAAAGTCAAAATCATCATCAGCAGTTGCAAATGCAATTAAGTTTCTAGCATTTACGGTACCGCCAAAAAATTCATACGCATCATCATTACCATAAGAAACCTGAATATTTTCTAATATAGTACCACTACCCACACCACCGCAGGTAAGACCATTAATTTCAGAATTAGGATCGGCTGCAATCCCTGCAAATTCTATACGCACGTAACGTAAAATCCCACTATTATCTGCAGCTACAGATCCACCGTACCTACTGTTAATTCCACCTTCAATAGTTGGCTCCGTTGCTCTGTTGGTAGGCGCGTTACCTAATAACACAATTCCACCCCAATCACCAGGTGCTCTTGTAGCTGTAGATTTGCCTGAAGTAAAAATAATTGGCTCAGCCGCGGTTCCATCAGCAAATAGGCGGCTGTTTCTTTCTACTATTAATGCTCCTTTTTGGATACTATCACTCACTATAACTGAACCAGGTGCAAAACTTAATGTACTTCTGTTTGTAATAAATACATAACCCTTTAAAGTATATCTTCCTTTAGGCAACTCCACAACTTCTTCAATGTTACCGATAAGTGTTTTACTTGCAATAATTCTTTCTTGTAATGTACCTGTACCAGTGTTGCCACCGCCATTGTTAACTACGGAATCATCTATATTTACTTTAACGCAACTCGTCATTAAAATAGATGAAATTGATAATAAACCAATTAGTTTTTTCATGTTGTTTATTTTTATTTGTGCTTTTTATATTTAATTAAAATGTGTAGCTAAAACCTACAGTAATGGTAGTTCCTGGTTTGTATCTTGAGAAATACCTATCATTGGTTTTATTAAAACTGGTTTTAGTATCCCTATTTTCGTATGTTGCAACCTCTTGGTTAAGCAAATCCCCAACTGTTAACTTTACTTCGCCTTTATTCTTCAATATTTTTTGGCTTATTTGAAGATCAACCAGGTCTCTTGGTTTTTCAAAAAAATTATCAATGGTTTCATTTCCTACCAATATCAACCGCTGTCCTATTCTATTGTAGAGTAGTGATAAATTAGTTCCTTTTGCCCCATCGTATTGAAAACCTGCATTTATTAAATATGGTGATTGACCTTGAAGTGGACGATTAACCGGTGGATTCTTTTCCCCCGTAGTTGGATTGATACCTCCAAGCGTAACCTTTGAAAGTATAAAAGATGCATTAGCATTAAAATATAAATTTTTCAACCAACCGTCTTCTTTTCCTCCATTTAAAAAAGACAAACTTTTTCTAATTTCTGCTTCTATACCAAAAAGATTTGCTTTGCTTGCATTGGTAAATCGGTACAACCTATTGCTTCCGTTACTTGCTTCGTTTAGCAATAGTTCTATAGGATCTGTAAAACCTTTATAAAAAACTCCTAATGACATTACTTCCCCTGCTTTTGGGTAAAACTCATAACGGACATCGTAGTTATTTATACTACCTCTCTTAAGTGTATCATTACCTTCGGTAGAGGCTAGTTGCTCAAAATCAAAGAATCTAAATGGCGCTATTTCTCTAAACTCAGGTCTAGCAACTGTTCTGGATGCTGCAAGTCTGATGTTAGTTTGCTTATTTGGACTAATGGTTAGGTTGACTGATGGTAAGATATCGAGCTTTTTGGAGTCAACTACCTGAGCTTTTTCTGTTCCTCTCTCATTTGATTTTAAAAACTGCTCAAAGTACTCAGCCCTCGCGCCCCAAACCAATCTCACTTTTTCTGCGAACTTGTTATCAAACATTACATAACCCGCGCTTAATGCTGATACTCCATAATATTTATCGGACGGCTGTTGCAAATCCGTTGTGAATCTAAACCCATCTGTTCTAAAATTCTCGCTATTAAATATTTGATTAAAAGGCAGGGTAAGCAGACTTAAATTGGTAGGCTCTTTAAAGCCTAAAATAACAGCTCTAAAATCCCTTAATCTTACCGTAGCAGCACCTCCTACTTTTAAAATTTGATTAAACTTACCTACCTGAAAAGGCAAAGTTGCAGATGCATTGTAGCCATAAGACTTATCAGTTAGGTTGCTAAAAAACCTGTTGGTATTGTTACCTCTTACATTTAAACTAAATGCATCATTGGTTGAGATAAGTCTAGTATAGGTTTGAACCCTTAAATCAGGTTGTGATTTATCGTTCAAAGAAAAGTTTAGATTCCAGTTTAATTTTATGTTTTTAAAATTAAGACCGTGCGATCCTTCCAATTGCGCTGCGTATAAACTCCTTTGGTTTAGAACAGATGATTTTAGCCTAATATCTTGATTGATGTTATTACTGTTACCAGTTCTGTTATAATAATTGTCTTCCAGTAGTTGATTAAATAAATTCTTAAAAGCTATTTTACTTTTCTTATAAGTCCATGCAAAGTTTGCTATTGCTCCCGCATTCACACTGTATTTATTTTGACTATCTAGATAGTCAAAATCAGTCTGTCCTGTAGCTCCGGACTGGTAAAATGTTTTGCTTGCATTAAAAAGCAATTTTGACTTTCTGTATGTTAAACCTAGTATAGAACCGAATGCACTACCATTTTTAAACTTTTCTACATTAGCAACTGTAAGATTGTACTGTTGTATAGGTCCTGCTTTTGAATTTACTTCATCGTATGCCCTATCATTAAATGATTTAGAAACGTTTAATTGTTCATCTACTGAAAGCCTGTCATAGTCTTGAAATTTAGTTGGGTATGAGCCTTGTAAACCTCTTCCTTTACTAAAACCAAAAGCTTCTGTACTTGCTCTATCATTACTTACAAAATCTTTAAAAACAGATTGTGTATTAAATCCTAAACTAACACCAACAGTTACTGAATTTTTAGCAGGGATATCTTTTGTTTGTATTTGTATAAGTCCGCCTGCAAATTCGCCGGTAATATCAGGCGTAGCCGTTTTGTTAATAATGATATTATCAATAAGGGTAGATGGAATAACATCAAATGAAAAGGCTTTCTTGTCAGGCTCGCTGCTTGGCAATGCTGCACCATTTATAAACGCTGCGTTGTACCTATCACTTAACCCCCTAACAATTACAAACTTGTTATCTTGTATTGATGTACCACTTACCCTGCGTAGAACTTCACCTGTATTTTTATCTGGTGTGCGCTTTATAAAATCTGCACCTAGTCCACTTGATAATGCTGTATTGTTTTTTTGAAAACTAAGTAGTGATGCTGCAGTTTCTTTTCTTGCTGTACTTGGAGCTCTAATAACTACTGACTCTTCCGTTTTTTCACGCAATACAAGCGCTACATCCTGTGTAGTTACCTGCCCATCTACGATTTCAATATCATCTATCTGCTGCGTAACACCATTGTATGTAAATACTAGAGAAACCTTTTGCGCACCTTCTGTTGATAATGTGTATCTACCTTCTACATCTGAAGCAGAGCCTTTTTTGGTAGCTTTGTTCACAACACTTACCCCCGATAAAGGCTGCCCTGTTTTTGCGTCAGCTACCTTTCCTTCTATTTTTCCTTTTTGTGCAAAAGAAGTGAAAGAAAAACCAAGTGAAATTATAAAAAGTAGTACTGATTTCATGCCGTTGCTATTTGAAAGTAAAGAAAAGATTTGGATATTATGGCAATGTGAAGTTAATGTTACCATAATGTTAAGTGAATAACTTTTAATTATTGGTTTTAAAAATTAAGAAAATAGTTGACTCAACATATTAAATGAAGGTGGTTAATTTTCAATACTTGTAAAGGATAGATCCTTAACTTTAGTACAGACAAACTAATTTTATTAGTTAAATGTTAATAAATCATTACCAATTTTAAACAATTATAAATAACAGGCTATAAACCTACTTTTGCCACTAAAATTTAGAAAACATGGGCTTCAATTCAATATTGAAAATATTTTTACCAAAAGACAGAATTTTTTACCAACTATTTGAAAATGTAGCTGGTGTATTGGTAAAAATGGGCGATAAATTAAAGGAAGTGGTTAACGAGCCTGATTTTGAAAAGCGTGCGAAGATCATAAAAGATCTGGAAGATATGGAGCATGTAAACGATGATTACACACACCAGATTTTTACAGAACTTGGCAAAAATTTTATTACTCCCTTTGACAGAGAAGATATTCATTACCTCGCTTCCGCATTGGATGATATTGCAGATTACATTTATGCTTCAGCCAAAAAGATAAACTTTTACAGGGTAAATCCCGATGATATTGGGATTCGCAAATTTGGTGATCTCATAGCACTTGGTTGCGTGCAGGTACACAAAGCAGTTACGGAGTTACGCAACATGAAAAACATGCGCCAGATAACAGATGCGCTTGTTGCTATTAACAGCATCGAAAACCAGGGAGACCATATTTTTGATATGAGCATCGAAAGACTTTTCGCCTCCGAGCCCGATGCAAAAGAGGTAATTAAAAAGAGGGAAATTTATCAGGTAATGGAAATAGTAACTGATAAATGCGAAGATGCTGCTAATGTAATAGAAAGTATTATTATTAAATATTCCTAAAGTTCAAATGATAAGCTTTTAAATTTTTTAAATACACTTTGAATGCCCGATTTTCCAATACTACTTATACTAATTATTGCACTTGCTATAATATTTGATTTTATAAATGGGTTTCACGACGCAGCCAATGCTATCGCAACTGTTGTATCTACCAAAGTATTAACGCCATTACAGGCCGTAACCTGGGCAGCATTTTTTAATTTTGTAGCTTATTTTATTTTTAAAGATCATGGCGTTGGCGAAACCATTGCAAAAACAGTAAATGGTACAATTAGTTTGCAGGTTATTCTGTGTGGGCTTATTGCTGCCATTATTTGGAATCTTATTACTTGGTGGTATGGTATTCCATCAAGTTCCTCTCATACATTAATAGGTGGATTTACTGGTGCTGCAGTGGCTGCTGCCGGCAGTTTTGGGGTTATAAACAGCCCGGTAATGTTAAAAATAGTTGGGTTTATAGTAGTTGCTCCGCTGCTGGGTATGATCATGGCTTTTTTTATTTCCATCTGGTTTTTAAACTCTTTTAGAAAAGGCATTACACCAAAAATTGTTGCACTTATCATTATTGGTTTTACCATATTTCTTTTATCAAAAGTTATCATCACTGATTCCAGTTTAATGAAGACTCACTACGAAAGTTATTTTCTAAAAGTACTTTTCTATTCTCAAAATTTTAAATGGTTATTGGTAGGATTCATAATAATTTCTCTAAGCATATTCTCACTTTTTCTAAGCAGTTTAAATTACACCCAGTCCGAAAGGTGGTTCAAAAAAATCCAGTTGGTTTCGTCAGCAGCATTTAGTATCGGTCATGGCGGTAACGATGCGCAAAAAGTAATGGGGATTATAACGGTAGCCTTGTTAAGCAACGGCAACATTGCCCAGTTTAGCGATATGCCAAACTGGGTACCGTTGGCCTGTTATACTGCAATATCGCTCGGTACAATGAGTGGCGGATGGAAAATCATTAAAACCATGGGCACACGTATTACAAAAGTTACACCTTTTGAAGGTGTAGCAGCGGAATCTGCAGGGGCATTGACGCTGTTTATTACAGAAATGCTGAAAATTCCTGTGAGTACAACGCACACAATTACGGGCTCTATTATAGGTGTGGGTGCTACAAAACGCCTAAGCGCTGTACGATGGGGGGTTACCATCAATTTACTTTGGGCATGGATATTAACCATACCAGTTAGCGCAGGCCTAGCTGCCATCATTTACTACATTGTACGTGCAATAGGCATATGAGTTTAATGACATAATCTGGTTGTAAACAACCTAAAATTCCCTTTCTTTGCCTAATGAAATTAATATTAGTTACTGGCGGCTGCGGCCATATAGGTTCTCATACAATTGTAGACCTTGTTGAAAATGGATACGACGTTATCAGCATAGATAATAACAGCCGTAGCAACGAGAATATTCTTATTGGCGTTGAGAAAATCATCGGTAAAAAAGTAAAGAATTACAAAGTTGATCTGTGTATTTACGATGATGTTCATGCTGTATTTCAGGAAAATCCCACAATTGAGGGAATCATACATTTTGCAGCATATAAAGCTGTAGGTGAATCAGTTGACAAGCCAATGATGTATTTTGAAAACAATCTAAATTCACTTATCAATGTGCTAAAATGCGCCCAGGAAATGAAAGTGCCAAATTTTGTATTTTCCTCGTCTTGTACAGTATATGGTAACCCTGATCAAATGCAGGTTACGGAAAATACACCACAAAAAAAAGCAGCTTCTCCATATGGACTTACCAAACAAATGGGCGAAAGCATTGTAGAAAATATTGTGAACAAATGCAGCACAAATGCCGTGTTGCTCAGGTATTTCAATCCTGTTGGTGCACACATTTCAAACCAAATAGGAGAATTACCCCTTGGCGTACCACAGAATTTGATACCTGCTATAACACAAACAGCTATTGGTATTTTACCAAAAATGACCATTTTTGGAACTGATTATGATACCAAAGACGGCAGTTGCATAAGAGACTTTATACATGTATCTGATATTGCGCATGCGCATACACTTTCGTTACAATATCTGGAAAAAAATACGGCGCAAAATATTTGCGAAATTTTTAACCTTGGCACAGGCGATGGTTACAGCGTATTGGAAGTGATAAAATCTTTTGAAAAAGAAAATGAAGTCAAACTAAATTATTCGGTTGGGCCAAGGCGAGAAGGAGATGTTGTAGCAATTTACGCAAACAACGATAAAGCAAAAGAGCTGCTGCATTGGGTACCCTCGCTGTCATTAAAAGACATGGTAAAAACTGCATGGCAATGGGAGTTAAGCTTAAAAACGAACAGGGAAAAATAGCATATTTCTGTTAAAGTTTCAGACTTTTACATTAATTATTATGCTTTACTTTGCAAATAAAATAAAGTAAAAACATGCTGAAGGATATAGAAGTTACAGGGAAAAAAGATACAAGAAGTGGCTTTGGCGACGGCCTGCTGGAAGCTGCTACTGCAAATGAAAATATAGTAGCACTCACCGCTGATCTTGCGGGTTCGCTAAAATTGGGGCCTTTTATAAAGGCTTTTCCTGATCGCTTTGTACAATGCGGAATAGCAGAAGCAAATATGATTGGTATTGCTGCAGGCTTAACTATTGGCGGCAAAATTCCCTATACTACAACCTTTGCAAACTTTAGTACAGGCCGTGTTTACGACCAAATAAGACAAAGCGTAGCTTATAGTGGTAAAAACGTAAAAATTTGCGCATCTCATGCCGGTCTTACTTTGGGCGAAGATGGTGCTACCCACCAAATATTAGAAGATATTGGGTTAATGAAAATGTTGCCGGGCATGACGGTTATAGTGCCGTGTGATTATAACCAAACAAAAGCTGCTACAAAAGCTATTGCAGCGTATGAAGGTCCTGTTTACCTGCGTTTTGGAAGACCAGTGTGGCAAATTTTTACCAAAGAAGAAGATTTTAAAATTGGGAAAGCACAGATTTTAAATGAAGGGAAAGATATTTCCATTTTTGCCTGTGGGCATTTGGTTTGGAAAGCTGTAGAAGCTGCAAGAATATTGGAGGCCAGAGGTATTAGTGTGGATCTTATAAATATTCATACCATTAAACCTCTTGATACAGACGCTATAATTGCGTCTATAAAGAAAACAGGTTGTGCAGTAACTGCCGAAGAACATAATATATTGGGAGGCTTAGGAGACAGTATAGCGCAAACAGCTGCTAAAAATCATCCTATTCCGATTGAATACATTGGCACCAATGATACGTTTGGAGAAAGTGGCAAACCTGAAGATTTATTGGTTAAATATGGTTTGGATACTGATAATATTGTAGCTGCCGCTGATAAGGTATTGGCTAGAAAAAAATAGAGGTTTTGTAACGTCCTAAAATAGGTTGACAATTTTTAAATAGTCCCGGTTGCCTCAGGT
>JBBAQB010000017.1:0-78767 GCA_040400515.1 Ferruginibacter sp.
AACATTGAACATTGAACATTGAACATTGAACATTGAACATTGAACATTGAACATTAAACATTGAACATTGAACATTGAACTAATCAACTAATAAACTAATCAACTAATACCACCAACATGAAATACCTCACCCTCCTCCTAATGTTACTCTCCATGATGAATGCCCAGGCACAATTACAATATCCCTCAGCCCGAAAAACAGACACAGTAGATACTTATTTTGGAAACAAAGTACCAGATCCTTATCGCTGGATGGAAGATGACAAAAGCACCGAAACCAAGGATTGGGTTATTGCGGAGAACAAAGTAACCTTCGGTTATTTAGATAAAATTCCTTACCGTGCAAAGTTTCAGGCGGCTATTGAAAAGGTATTTAATTACCCAAAATACTCAGCACCTTTTAGAAAAGGCGAATGGTATTATTTTTATAAAAACAATGGTCTGCAAAACCAATCTGTACTGTACCGCCAAAAAGGATTGGATGGAACTGTAGAAGAAGTAATAGACCCAAACAAACTAAGCAAAGAAGGTACAACAAGGCTTACACTTTTTGGTTTGGGCAAAGATGGAAAGTATGCAGTACTTGGCCTCAGCGAGGGCGGCAGCGATTGGCAGACTTACAAAGTGCGTGACATGACCACCGGCAAAGATTTAGAAGACAAACTAGATTGGGTTAAAATAAGTGGTGCAGCCTGGAGTGGCAATGGTTTTTATTACAGCCGCTACCCCGCACCCGAAAATGGTGCAAGTGCATTGAGTGTAAAAAACGAAAACCACCAGGTGTGGTTTCACAAAGTAGGAACTGCCCAAACTGCAGATGTATTGGTGTATGAAGACAAAAACAACCCACAGCGTTTTCACACTGCAAGCACGAGTGAAGATGAAAAATATTTGTATCTAACCATTAGCGACAGAGGTAAAGGCTTTGATGGAAACGCCATTTACGTAATGGATTTAACAGCCTCCGGTAAAACTTTTAAGCCCTTAATAAAAGAAGTAAGCAACAGCAATTACAGCATGGTAGAAAATACGGCAACCGATTTTATCCTGCAGACAAACGATGCAGCGCCAAACGGAAAAGTAATTTCTATCCCCATCAACACGATGGATGAAAAAGCTGCAAAAATTATTATACCCGAAACAGCAGAGCCGCTGCAAAATGTAAATGCAGGTGGTGGTAAATTATTTGTAGATTACTTAAAAGAGGTAAGCACCCGTACCTATGTGTATGACTTTAATGGCAAAAAACTGGGCGAAGTAAAATACCCAAGCCTGGGCAACGGTGGTAACTTAAGCGGCTACAAAGATGACAAAACATTGTTCTATGTTTTTACTTCTTTTACCTTTCCGCCTACCATTTATAAATATGATATTGCGAGCGGTAAAAGCAGCATTTTTAGAAAGCCCGAAGTAACTTTTAATCCTGATGATTACGAAACAAAACAGGTTTTTTATACAAGCAAAGACGGTACAAAAATCCCCATGTTCATCATCAATAAAAAAGGAATTAAAAAAGATGGCAGCAATGTTACGTTGTTGTATGGATACGGTGGTTTTAATGTAAACCTCGAGCCTGGTTTTAGTGCAACACTCCTACCCTTTTTAGATGCAGGCGGCGTGTACGCACAGGCCAATCTTAGAGGCGGTGGTGAGTACGGCGAAAAATGGCACCAGGCAGGCATGCTCTTAAACAAGCAAAATGTGTTTGATGATTTTATTGCCGCAGGCGAATATTTAATAAAAGAAAAGTACACAACATCTGCAAGGTTCGCACTTCGTGGCGGCAGCAATGGCGGGCTGTTGGTGGGTGCAGTTATAAACCAGCGGCCTGATCTTGCACGTGTGGCCATCCCACAGGTGGGCGTTATGGACATGTTGCGTTTTCATAAATTCACCATCGGGTGGAACTGGATTGCAGATTACGGCAGCAGCGAAAAAGACGAAGCAAACTTTAAAAACCTCTTTGCATTTTCGCCACTGCACAATGTAAGTGCCACGGCAAATTATCCATCTACATTAGTCACCACTGCAGACCATGATGACCGTGTAGTGCCGGCACATTCCTTTAAATACATTGCCACCATGCAGGACAAATACAAAGGCAAAAACCCGCTGCTCATTCGCATAGATACCAACAGCGGCCATGGCGCCAGCAATACAAAAAAGAACATAGAAACCATTGCAGATATCTATTCCTTTATTTTTAGCGAAATGGGTGTGGTGCCGAAGTTGTAGGAGATTGGTTATTAATTTACCAAAATGTTCAGCATTCAATATATGGGTGCTGAACATTTTTTTATAAGATTATCTCGGGTTTATTAAAATACAAAGTAAAGGCAGAAATGAGGCGAGACCTTTGTGCAATGGATTTCCTCTGCCTCCGTTGTTGCCAATCGCAACAATAAATGAAACCCATCCTACCACGCACACGCCAAGGCTTGCTCTTTAACCAGCCGACCAAGCATAGAAACATCAACCCACTTGCTTTTCTCTCCCAGAAATTATACAAGTAACTTCTTTGGTAAATCAGACATGTGGTGTTTTAAACCTAACTTCAATAAAGTTTAGTAAGATATAGTGACTTGCGGTATTTAAAGCCTTTCGGAAAATGTAGCTGCAATTCTCTAAAAGCATCATTCAACATTAAGCGACACACTAGATTTAATTTAATAAAACCAATACAATAAAAAACGTTTATAAATTTATATAATGATAACGCTCTCCATAATCGCTCAAGTTCTCATCGCCCTTGCGATCTTAATTATATGGGTATTTAGATTTTACAAAGTAGAAGTAGAATTTAAAAGCTATGGCCTAAGCGACCTAACCAGAAATCTTGTAGGCGCAAGCAAAATTATCCTATCAACTTTATTGGTAGCCGGTATATGGTATCCGGGTTTGGTACTAATTCCCGCATTGCTAATGGCTTTGCTTATGGTAGCAGCGCAGTATTATCATTATAGAGCAAAACACCCTTGGCTTTATCATGTGCTTTCCTTTATACTCTTGGTGTTTTGTATTTTTATTGCAGCAGTCTCAGCTAAATTATTGTAGGCATGACTCTTCTTAATCTTCTAATAGTTATTTCAAGTGTGTCGTTTATATTTTATGGGATTTCATATTTCGCAACCAAAAGCATGAAACTTGAGTTTAAACGATTTGGACTTGAAAAATTTGGTGCACTTGTAGCAATGCTGGAAATATTGGGTGCCATAGGTCTGCTTCTAGGTATCAGCTTGCCCCTTATATTACTCATATCATCAGGTGGACTTACAATACTAATGCTTCTGGGTGTATTGGTCAGAATAAAAATGAAAGACAGTCTTCTGATATCAACTCCTGCTACAATTTACATGCTGTTGAACGCATGTATATTCTTCCTTTCTTTTTAGGGATTTTATGCTGTAGAATTTTTCGCCCTACGAGTGCAGAGATGAGGCGAAGCATTTTTGAAACAGCTTTCTGTGTGGCGCTATTATTATAATTACAAAGCACAACATCGCTGATTAGCCACACAGATACCCTTCCGCACTTTCCTATGCTGCTTACTTGTACTAGTTTAGTAACTCATTAAAAACTTACTGCTGCGCTTACCAAAAAACTTCTACCAACAGCATTTATACCGGAGCCGTGTGTTCTATAATCTGTATCGGTAATATTCTGCAGCCCCATATTGAGTTGTAAAAAAGAATATTGATACCCTGCAAAAATATTAACCACATGCCAAGAGGCTGTGCCGGTTTTGGTTATTCTGTTATCGTCTATATCGCCCTGTGCAAGCCGGTCTTGCTTATCAGCAAAAAAATACTCGGCATTTACAAAGAAATTATTTTTGGCGTAGCTCGTAATTACCCGTCCGTTAAATGGTGGTATTCGCCTCAACGGTTCTTGCCTGCTGTTATTTTTTCCGTATGTATAAGATACAGCAGCAGCCACTTTAAAATATTTGTTTATGGCTTGTTGCACTTCCGCCTCAAACCCTTTTATGTATGCGCTTTCAGCATTTTGTTTTTTGTAAACGGCATATCCGTTAATAAACTCATTGGGTATTTTGTTTCTGGTAATAATATCAGATAGCTGTAAATAATAAACGGCCAGATCTATTTTCGTACTGCTGCTTTTGTATTTATAACCCACTTCATAATTTACAGATTTTTCCGGAGCTAAATTATTTGTTGGTATTTCGTATCTAAAATCTACAATTCCGAGGGTGCCGAGGTCATCAATATTAGGTGCTCTAAACCCTGTGCTGTAATTGGCATATAGCTTATGCCTGTTGGTAATAGGATATAGCACAGCAGCATTTACAACAACGGCGGAAGGTGTAATTTTTACTTGCTCTGCAAAAGTATCTTTTACTATAATGGCAAAACTGTTTAACCTTACTCCGCCATTTATAACAAATTTTGAAACTGTTATATTGTGAAGATGGTATAAAGAAAAATTGCTGTAGCGAGAATTACTTGGGTACAATCCACGCCTAGCTTCAAGAGAACCTGTGAAAGTATTTACATTAGCTCTTTTGCTTTTTACCCAGTCATGATAATATTCCACGCCGGTATTTATGCTATAATTTTTTTTAATTTGCGACAATGCATTTACCGAAAAGCCTGCTGTTGTTATTTTGTCCTGTTCCTGCACTAGCGTGTTACTACCATTTTTTAAGCTGCTTCTTTTTTCTGTTCCGTGTTGGTGTGAGAAGATTATATCTACCTGCTTTAATAAATTTTTATTTCCTAAAATTACCAGTTTAGCATATTCAAAAAATCGTTGCTGTTGGTCAGTTTTGTTTAAGGCAAAATTCTCTAAAACCACTTTGTGGTAAATGGGTACATTGTATTGCACAACCTGTTGGTGGGCAAGTTGCAAATTTATTTTCGTGCTGATGTCAAAAATAGCTTTACCATCAAATGCTACTTCTTTATATCCTGATGGCGATTGCCCCTTGGTAGTGGCACCTCCAATAACATCACCAAAATTTCGCAAAGATATTCCTCCCTGAAATGCTGATTTTTTGCTGCTATGTGTTCCCGAAAGTCTCATGGTTTTTTCCATATCTCCACTTACATATCTGGCTAGTGCATTACCTGTGGCAGTACTTTTATCTGTTGCAAATGCGGGTTTTTTGCTTTGGATATTTATGATGCCCCCGATAGCATCTGTACCATATTGTACCGAGCCGGTCCCTTTTATTACTTCAATATTTTGGATGGAAAAAGGATCTACAGTATTTATGTATTGATTAGGCCCATACCTAAAAATGGAGTTGTTCAGTCTTATGCCATCTACAAGTACCAGGGTTTGGTTTCCGGTTACACCTCTAATGGATGGGGAGCCGCCCCCATGATTTGTTTTTTGAATAAAAAGCCCATTTACCGCAGCAAGCAGCTCGGGTGTGGTTCTTGCATTTACTTTATTAAAGTGAGCAGCCCCTACCGAAGAAACACTGAAGGGAATGATAAAGGCCTCATCATTTGTGCGCAAAGTCGTTATGACAACGCTATCGATTAATATGGAAGTATTTTTATTTTGGGCTACCAGATCAGCCGCTAAAAAAAGTAATGAACTGCAAAAAAGGAGCATCCTAAAACAAAAGAACGGGTCGAGATATTTTTTATTTTTAAATGATAAATTGGCAATCATTTTGGGCAAAATTTTTGAGCATGAACAGAATTATAAAAGTATTGATTTTATGGTTAGATGAGTATTGTGTTATTATTAAGTAGTCAACACTTATAACTTATGGTAATTCTAATCCCCACTATTCGTAGAGTTAAGCGAAGCTTCCTGTAAGATTTTCAGTACTGATGAATATCTACTCATCTTTTCGCTAAAATCTTCACCAACGCCTGGTTTTTCTGCAGGGCGATTAATTTAGTACTGCTAAGTCCTGGCGATTAACAGTTGCCAAACCCCGAGGCTCACAAAATTGCGAGTTGGTTAATTCGAACAAAAAAAACTGCAAATAAGCTGGCATCTCTTCACTACTTTACTCTTTGTTAAAATTGGTTCTTTTACATTTTTAAAAAATATATTTACTTACCGAAACAAACGGTATTTAACACTTTTACCTGGCACAACGCAATGAAAATATTTGTCACAATATTTGCCTTCTATTTTTCTTCGCCCTCGTACGGGCAGAAAAATACCATCGGTTATTTTAAAACCACATACTTTTTAAATTTAACCAAAGCTCCAAAAGAGAGAATTGATACCATTACCATTACAGAACATCTCGATGTACATTTTTATAAAAAACACTTTTCTGTACCTTATTATATTCCTGGTTCATTCATTGACAAGCGTTATAAAAACACAGCCATCATAACATGGAATGATACGATCAAGAAAAAGAATATTCAAGATAATTGGACTTATACCTCCACATTTGACAGTCTATCGAGAGTAACAAAATATGAATATTCAGGCTGCCTACTGTGCAGCCAAATACCCAATCAATCTACATTTTTTTATGACGCACAAAACAGACTGGTAACAATAGAAAACAGAAATGATGAGCCTGTAGGAGCAAAGAAAAGTAGGCAAAGCAAAGCGTCTACATCTGAACCGTCAGAAGAAATAGATTTTAAATATGATAGTGGCGAAAATATAATTCAAATAAAAAAATGGAGCTATAAAAAATTGGAGCTACAAATTGAAATAACAAATATTAAGTAAGCCAATTACTAAGCGTAAATATTAAAGCATGAAATTGTTCATCTACCTACTTCTCTGTTTTAAAATATCTTCAGTAGCCGCACAGCCTACCGGGCACCAAAAAATATACCTGCAAATTATAGACAATGGAGATACCATTCATTTTGAAAATCTCTTTGGGAAATCTAACTTTAAAAGGTTTACAGAAATTAAATACAAAGGCTACCAGCTGGCAGATATAGGCGAAAGCCGTGCAGGCTTTTCAAAGTATCCGAACAATGCTTTCTTTCACAAAACACTGTATAAGGATGATCATAGATTGCAGATCATAAGCCCAACAAACGACACAATGGATCTCGAAATCATCAACGCTTTTAATGTGTATTTTTTAAGCATCGCTTTTCAGAAAGGAGATTTTAAAATGTATATAAACGACGACAAAGAATTTAGTTGGAACCATTCATCATTGCCTGTTAAAGCAATGGCTAACGAACAAATCGTTTACAACATAACGCCTACAGACTGGAATTTCTTTTTGGTCAATAAAAACAAAATACAACAAGACTATTTTATTTCAAATCTAATAAACAAACAACAATCGAATTTAAGACCCATCATTCCGGAAGATGATCCAAACTTTAAAAATGGAGGTAGACTCACCAGCCTGCTCACGGAATATGCAGACTATAATTTTAATGGATTTAAAGATGTACGCAAGAAAAAAACAAGTGACACAGCTCGGTGGGATTATTTCATATACAACGTTGATTCAAACACCCATAAACAAGACAGCCTCCTAAGCAACTTAGACGTAGCGGCTTTTGATTTTGAAAAGAAAACTTTTCTTGGGTACAAAACGACCCAGGTAAGTCAATTATTAACCTTCATGGATAATTACGAATACGTCGATAAAAAACTCACATTGGTTCGCCACGTTGAATGTGTTCATGCATTTGTGCATTCAGAAAAAATAGACTGTTCTGTGTATGCTTTGGTTAATGGTAAAATGCAATTTATAAAAATTATTAAAGGAGCTGAATAAATACGAGCAATGAAACCAATCATTAAAATGCTATTCCTATTACTCTGTCCGTTTGCGGTTGTGGCGCAGCCTAAGAGCACAATTGATACTTTAAAAAACTTAACCAGTGCGAACCCGTCGTTACAGTTTAAAAAAGAAGGGGACTCTTTTGCAAAAAACCTGGATAAACCCACAAACACAACTTTTGAGGGCTTAGAAAACATTGATGGAAGATTACACATTCCTTCGGGCTTATATAAAATTTGGAGAGACATTCAGAATAATAAAGAATTCATTAAAAAGGATTTTGACTTCTCAAAAGATTTTTGGGTAGGGATTAGATTGAATTTTTTACTCGACGAGAATAAAATTTCATCGGCATATTACGGATTTGAAAAGCCATCAAAAAATAATGAACCTTACACTTTTGATTTTCAACTTAGTCCAAATGACTTCACTGCAAACGAAGGCGACTTCAATTATGCTTATATCGAATTGCTAAAGCAATTAAAAAGTGGGAATCATTCAATTACAATTGAAGCAACAATTCCTTCGAAGAATTTTGTAAAAAGAGCTGAAGCACCTATAACAAAAGCCGCTTTTACATTATCAATTAATGAAACACAATGGGCAAAATGGGAAACAGCGATGCTGCAAGAAAAAAACAGACAACCTGTTTATGTAGAAAGGGAATATTCAATAGATTACAACATCCGTCTACGGCACCTGGCAGACAGCAGTATGAAAGCTATATTTGGAAAAGAGGGTTTTAAAAAGAATTTCGTTGTGACTTGTCTTCAAAACCCCTGTGATAGAGGATACAAGTATGCCAATACTTTTACAACGGACAAACCATGTACAACTATCCCACAGAACACCTGCAAAGAAGCGCTAATTACTTACAATTACATCAATAGAAATGTGCCTTTACAACTCAAATTTCTGGTAACCATAAAAGACAATGGAGAATTTGTACAGCTGGAAAACAACCAATTTGGTAGACAGGAAATACCTATTGAAAAGCAAAATATTTTATCGACAGACGAGATAAAAGTAAGGATCAGACAACAGTTTCCAACCGACAGTATTTTTTTGGTCGGATACAATAATCCATTAGCCTACTCTCCTGAAGCACCTTCTGTACCTAATTCCGCCCCTTTTAACAAAACCAATCGTGATGCTGGGTTTAGAATAATTACTGAAACTGCATATGCTAAAAAATGGACAGGTGGATTTATTTATACAGCACATAATAGAGACCCCTAATAAGTTGTCGTTGATCTATACTTTCGATGCTACAAATGGAAGACTATTATGGGTTAGGCAAATCTATCAGGTAGCAGATTAAAATTAGAATTGAGATTTTCCTTGCAATAAAGCCGAAATGAGGCGAGGCAATATTGCATCAGTTTTCTGTGCTGCTATTTATGTAATCTACTCCACTGCGTTGCCCTTCGCTAAAATCTTCGCCGCCGCTTGGTTTGTTAATAGCCGTATTTAGATTTCTCCTACCATTACTGCTTGGTTGGCGTACCACAAACCGTTTGCTAAAACCTTCTCTCTACTTCTTACCAGTCACCCGCCCCATGCCGCTCCTTGCGTAAATCAAAACTCTACAATCAGCCCCACAGTAGGCGTTACAAACGGATCGTCGTTCTTCACTCTTGTAGGTATTGCATTACTGCCATCGGCTTTAATAGGTTGGCCATCCGTCGTTACGAAAGCTGTGTTCGCAGCATTTCTTTGAAAAGTATATTCAGGTATGGCGGGGTTTTTACTGATGTACCAGTTGGTAACATCTAAAAATAGATCAATGGTAATATTTTTCAGGTTCCACTTTTTATCTATTCGCACATCGCTGCTGTTGAAGCTGCCAATACGTTGCGAATTAAGTCTCTTATAATCAAATGTGCCTTTACCGGTACTTAAGTAATTTAACCTCGATAAGTTTTCATCAAACTCGGTATAAGGCGAACCTCCCTGGTAGCGGAACTTTAAACCAAGCTCAATATTGCGTGGAAATTTGTAACCCCATGTTATACTTACCAAATGCCTGTTGTCCCACGTACTTGCAATGTATTTATTATTGGCGCCGCTGTAAAGGCTTCTGTAAAATGTATAAGAAAGTATTCCAAAAAATTTATTGGTAAGCTTTTTCTGCACAAAAAATTCTGTACCGTAGGCTTTACCTTTTCCATTTGTATTTATTGCTTCATTACCAAGTAAAGTAAAATCTGTACCAAGGTTAGATAAAGAAATACCATTGCGCAGCGACACGGGTACTTTGCTGTACTGCTTATAAAATCCTTCAATAGTAAACCGTAAACCATCGTTGGGTAAATATTCAAACCCGGTTGTGTAGTGGTTACTTTGCTGGTATCTGGCATTTTTATTTACCAATGTATTTGCATTGTTTGCATAGCCTAAAATAGTATAAGGCGCAATTTTATGGTAAATACCAAAAGATGAATTGAAGGTCCACTTATCGGCCAGTACATAGCTAACCGATATGCGGGGAGATAGTGTTTGCAACCCGTTTGTACCGTTGCTGGTAAAGGTATTCATGTCTGTACGAAGGCCCGCACTCACGCCGAGTCGCTCATTCATAAAGCGCCTGCCTGCCTGCACAAATGCGCCATAGCGTACAAAATCTTTTAGCGGACTTTCAAACACGGCTGTTTCCGCAGGCTGTAACAACATGCCGCCTGCATTCCTCACCTCTTTATTTATTACGCTAAAAGTATTGTTGCGGTAGTCTGCAAGCTGGGCATTTACACCGTAAGATAATTTCCAGGCTTTGATGGTCTTGTTTACATCAAACCGTAATTTATTTTCATTCTCTGTACTCACAATATCAAGCGATTTGCTTGCAGCAGTAGGGTTTTGGTTATCTTCAAATCGTTCAATATCGTTGTTAAACGATGTGCGGCTTAGGGTAAGATTCCAAAAGCCATTGGGTATATTTTTTTTGAGTGATGCACCAACAGTGTAATTCTTTTGATTTACCAACACGCTGGAGTTAATCAGGTATAGTTTTTCCGGTGTTGATTCTTTTGGCGTGGCAAAACGAAATTCATCTAAAGCACCAATACCTAAAAACGTAAGCGTTGTTTTGTTATTTATTTTATGGGTTATTTTAGTTTGAAAATCCCAATAATTAGGGCGTATCGGCAAATCAATTGCTTCAAAAAGTAATTGTAAATACGACCGTCTTACAGATGCTAGAAAAGTTGTTTTCTTGTTTTTTGACAATGGCCCTTCGAGGGTGAGTGCCGCTTCGGTAGCGCTTAACCTAAAATTGCCCTGAAATTTATTTGGGTTACCGTTCTTTTGTTTAAACTGAAATACCGAGCTTAAAGCATTATCATACCGGGCATCAAAAGCAGATGAACTTAACTTTACATCTTCAATAAAACTCACATTTAATATTCCCTGAGGGCCGCCACTACTGCCTTGTGTTTGAAAATGATTAATTACGGGTATTTCAATTCCATCTAAGTAAAACACATTTTCATTGGGTGCACCACCTCTTATAATAATATCATTTCTAAATGTACCACCCTGTGGCCCACTACCTACTCCGGGTAATGTCTGTATCACTTTACTGATGTCGAAATTTCCGCCAGGGCTGCTTTTTATTTCTTCACTTGTGAGGCGTTGCACGCTTAATGGTGTTTCTAAAGTTGCAGCTTTTACCGAGCGCTTGTTTGCTTTAACAACTACATCGCCTAATAGTGATGCTGCAGTTTCTAATTCAATGCTGTAGTTGTTTTGATTGCCGGAATTAACTACTACGTTAAACAGCGTAAAACTTTTATAACCGGTACCTGTAAAAATAATATTATAGGTTTTAACAGGAATATTATTAAGCGTAAATTTTCCGGCAGAATCGGTTGTAATGCCTAAAGCAGTCCCTGATAAAACGACAGAAATATTTGGTAATGGAAGTTGGTTCGCTTTATCAATGACTATTCCTGTTACACTGCTCGTTTGCTGTGCCGGGGTAATATTATAAATGACAAAACTAAGTACTAAAAGAAGAAATTTATTTTTCATAAAAGGAGCCGTTTCGGAATGCAAATTTATAGCGAAACAAATTAACTAGTGTAGGAAATTTTAAAACGAGTGGCATAGTCATCGTTGCGCATTTTATGCAAGGGTAGCTAGAATGTTCTCATTTTATTTGACAGCGAGCAAACGTGAGGTTACTAACCTGGTCTCGGGGCTGTCTTTTACCTCCGTGGTACAGAATGCTCATCATAAATTAGATACAGAGCATCACATATTCGCCGACGCTTACTCTTTGACTAGCCTACCAGGTATAGAAGACAGAACTTCGGCAACGCAGGCGAAAAGTACTCTTCACCTGCCTCATTTGAAAGTTGGTTTTTAAACAATGTATTAAGTGATGGAGATGTAGAGCATATTATAAATGTTGCGGAAGTTTTTAAAAATTAGTACTACAAAAAGACGCTATCTCATAATTAAAAAATGGCCCTGAGATTTGCCTAAACAACTTTCCTTATCTGATAGGGATTCGAATAAAAAGAGGCTGCCTCGCACTTATGAGACAGCCTCTAAATATTTATCTAAAAAAACTTACTTATTTAATTTCCGATTTTTTTATAGTAAACGAAACAGTGAGTTTTGGTGTGCCACCCATTTCTTGTAATGTTTTAAAATGTCCATTTATGGATACCGCATCGTCTTGTTTTAAGTTTGCTAAATCGTAGTCTTCAGTAAATTTATTGTACTGGACAAATCCTCTATCTCTGTTTTGTTGCGATGTGGAATTCCACTCATTAAGCCCGGCTTGGTTTTTGCCTTCAAGGCCATCTCTAATATCAAGCGTAACCCTTAAAAATCCTTTTTTTATTTGATTTGCTTCATAAACAAATGTTTTTGATTTATCTACCACAACTGGGTCGTCTTCATCTACACCTGCCATCCAACTACTCGGGCTGCAGCCAACATTCCAAATTGTATTTTCAGCAATTTTGACCTCTTTATTATTTTCATCTTTATAGTATGCGTATAAAGTTATTTTACCACAAATATCTTCGCCCCATGCTTCAATATCTTTTGTCGGTGTAATGTTGCCAATGGTAAATTTAATATTTGTTTTACCGGGAGGCGGTATTACATCGCAAGTGCGTTGGTTAAACTCAGTAGTAGTAAGTACATTGGCTATTTGACCATCTTTTACAAATCGTAAAGTGTAACCTATTGGTTGTGCTGCACTTGCTGCTGTCCATTGTTTTTCTGTTACAAATCTTAAAAAATCAACCAGGTTAGTAGCAACACCATTGGCACCATTTACAAACGATTTTATGGTTGTGTTTCTATGCACATTATTAAACCCAGCATTGTTTAACGTATTAACGGCAACGCTTGGGTTTACATTAAATGCTGCTTGTAAATATAAGTTTAGGCTATCAATATCTGCTGTGGATTCAAACAAAAAAGTACCCATTCTACCGTATTTAATACTTGAAATAACTAATGCTTCGTTATTAACTTTTGATAAGTCTTTAACAAGTTCCCAAGTAGGAATATCTAATGTAGCAGTGTACCAAATTTCATAAAATTGCACAATATAATTTGTTTTAGTGCTATTAGAAGACGCTACTAGACCTATGTTTGATGTTAAACTTGCTGGGGTTACGGTTATACCTGCCGATAAATTTGCATACACCTGATTATTAGAAAACACTTCTGAATAGGAAAATCCCCCTTCGCCTGTTTGCTCTAATGTTATACCTTGGTTTTTTACCGTATTTATAGCCTCATTAAATTTACCTCTACCAAAAAAACCGTTGCTACCAATTGTAGCTGTGAGTGGTTGCTCAGCTCCTGCATTTAAATCTATTGAAACTGGGTAGGTATTTCTATCTGCTGTACTAATTGTATTTAAATTACCATAACCTCCATTTAATATAGTATTGCCATCTAAAATATTACCTACCCACATAATTTCCTCCATGGGCGATAATAAATTATTATCAGAATAACCTGCTTCCATTCGTATTTTTTTTGTTGTGCAAATAGTTTTTGACCCATCAGATGCTACAGTAGTAGCGTTGGTTTCGTTGCCCAAATCAGTTTGTTTGTTCCCTTCTAAAGGCAAGACTTTAACAATTTTTTTTGTAGTTTTTCTATCGGCACTTGTAATGGTTAAATTACTTGCCGCAATTGTTTCAGCAGGTTTTGTTGATGCCGATTTTTTTGTATTGGCTATCATAAAACTTTTTTGGAGTGGATCGGCACTTTTGAAAATAGCTGCTGCCTTTAACTTACTAGTAGTATTTAGTTGGGCAGTTACTACCGACATTTTTTTTAGGTTAATTGGTTTAAGTTTTAAAATTTCTTGTGCATGTACTTTTGATGCGACGAATAATGCAAGTACCAGGATGATTTTTTTCATTGTTTTTTTTTTAGTTTTTAAATGGTTGTTTGTATTAAAAAAATTTTTATCTCATCATACAGCTAATGTTAGCAATAGGAGTAAATGATACAGCCTTATAATTTTTATCCATCACGAGCCTCATACCATAATTAAGCACTACGTTGCGCCCAATGCGCCAATCACCACCAAAGTTTACGGTATAGGGGTGTACTATATCCCAATTCACAGTACTAGTAACGATGGTTTTACCATTAGGCGTATTAAACACATCGTTTACCGCATCAATGGGGGTTTTTAGCGATTTGCCTTCATAAATAACTTCGGCAAAAAAGTTAAAAATGGGTCCGCCATATCTAAAATTTAATCCTAAGCTAAAAAGTTTGTTAGCTGCTATTGTAGTGTCGAAAGTTTCGTCTCCGGAAACATCATCTTTAAGACTAAAGGTTACTTGTTCCTCATAAAAAGTCGACCGAATAAGACCTGATATTAATCCTCTTTTCCCGACTCCTTTACCAAAATTTAACCAGGCACCGTTTCCAGTATTTCTGTCAAGTCGAAGTTTTTTAAAGCTGCCGGCACTATCAGTTGCGTAAGTATATATTTTACCAAAGGCAACATCTACAAAGTCAGCATTCCAGTTTTCAACTACAAATAACTTTGCCTTTTCTTGTATTGCATCATTTTTACGGCTATAAAACGAACCTCTTAATAAATCGTTTTGCCTAAGTTCTTCCCTTGCTTTTTGCAGATCCGATGGTTTGGTGAGACTATCTAATTTTAGTAGTAAATCAACTTCGTTTTTTTTAAGCTGTCCGAGTTCTTCGGTAAATGTTTTTTGTATTTCGTCATAAGCGCCTTTAATCCTTAATGGATCTTTTTTTGTAAATAAATTCATCTTTACAGCACCACCCAAACGCCTATCGCTGATATCATTTGTTATGCTACCCACAGATAAATCGAGCGATGCCAACATGCGTTGAAAATTGCTGGCGTTTTGATATTTTTCAATACTTTTTTTGTTGTAAAATATTTCCCAAATTGGTTGACCTTGTACGGCAATATTTGGATTTACTCGCCAGTTTTTAAAACTCCAATCCACTTTAAAATCTTTAATATTACTGCTGCGTGCTACTTGATTAGGTGCTGCTCCCAGCAAATCAAACAAGGGAGATGCCGGTATAGCAAACTCTTTAGGAACAAGTTTTTCAGCATCTTTGGTTTCTTTAGCGGTTTGTGCAGTTGTGTACATATTTACTGTGCACAATAATAAAATTAGCAACAGAAAGGTCTTGGTTTTTTTCATTTCTAAAACTTTAATATGAAAGAATGCGTTGTTTTGAAATGTAAAATTAGAAGCACAAAAAATCCCCACAATAGCTAATTGTAGGGAGTGATGATTAAACAAAATTTAGAAATTGCAACCCCAATAAAATACTTAAAATTGCTTTATCGGGAAGAAAGAATTACTTCAAATTTTTATAATAAAAAGCAATTGCTTCACCCAAGGATGCAACGTGTAATTTTTCGTAAATATTTTTTGTATGGGTATTTATGGTGTGAAAACTAAGCCCTAATTTATCGGCTACCATTTTATAGCTAAGGCCCTCTGCAAGTAAGGTAAGCACTTGTGTTTCTCTTGTACTTAGTGGGTTTTCTTGCTTTTTTGGATGAAAAAAATCCAATACTTTTTGTGCAATACCGGGGTTCATTACAGCACCACCTTCATAGACTTCGTTTATGGCTTGCAGTATTCTATTGGGTGTATCCTTTTTTAAAATGTAGCCACTTGCACCATTGCGTATGCTATTAAAAATATTTTCGTTGTCATCAAAAACCGTTTGCATCAATACTTTTATATGCGGGAACATTTTTCGTATTTGTATCAATCCTTCAAGCCCATTTACGTTGGGCATATTAATATCCATCAGCACCACATCGGGCATAGCGAGGGTCATATCTTTTTCTATATGGCTGCAATCAGCTGCTTGGCCAACAAATAATAATTCAGGGCTAAGTTCTAGCAAAGCTTTTAGGCTATCTCTCCGTGCATCGTTATCGTCGTAAATGAATACTTTTATGAACATATACAAATTTAAAATTATTATTTGTGTTGCTTCATCCCTATTATTAGTGAGTGGGTTAGTTGGCAGTTTGTAGTTGGCAAAGAGCAATTGATAAAAGAGAGAAAGCAGATTTCAGCTTTTTCAAATTTTCTCTTCAAACAACCAATTAATCAACGATTTTCTTCATCTCATACCTTTTAATAATTTCTTGCTGTGCTTTTATTACCTGCTGTTGTAGTATTTTATTTTTCATAGCAAAGCCGGTGTTAAGTAAAAAAAACTCAATCAATACAGCAACTTCAAAAGGATAGTATATAAGCAAACTACCTTCTCCCATATTTGGTAAAAATAAGCCCAATATTGGTCCACAGCCGCCGCCAATGGTGACGCATAGGCTGCCAGATACCAAAAAATTATTGAGTAAGTTTTCTTGCCTCAACAAACCAACAATTACAAAAATGGCTAAGGTTACCAATATGAATGTTACAACTAAATAAATAAGTGCTGAAGTGTAATGGTTTAGCTTTAATGGAATTAAAAGCAATTTTATAAAAAAATAGCCTGCAAACCCATACTCCAGTCTTGTTGCATAAACATAAACTTTAGGTTGTAATTGTTTGAGGTTTAAAAAGTGATAACCAAAACGTATGTACATCCATATAGCAAATACGATAAAGGGTTGGTCGGTTATTTCGTTCCACAATGGGCTCGACATAAATGGTAATATTTGTAATACATTATTTACTCTTAGGGCAATAAAAATACCACACATAAAGACATATAAAATATAGTATAAATAATCTGTGCGCCTAAACAGTAACCATTGTAGTAACATAAACAGCATTTGAAACAGACTAATGCAAAAGAAGAGTGTATGGTAAAATGTTTCTTTCAATGGTGAATGGTCAATGAATATTTTGTAATTTAAAATGATGTTTTGGGTTTAATAATTAGCCTATTACTGCATTGTAGCATTTGCCAATTGCTTTTACCATCCCACATTACTCAACGCAGCCAACGGAAACAAAGCCGTAATTGTTGTACCCT
Source organism: Ferruginibacter sp. (assembly GCA_040400515.1). GTDB lineage: Bacteria > Bacteroidota > Bacteroidia > Chitinophagales > Chitinophagaceae > Ferruginibacter. The sequence goes on from JBBAQB010000017.1 coordinate 17,195, forward strand.
TTCCCTGGCTTGAAAGTATGGCAACACTGCCATTTAACTCAGCCGCTCTTTTTTGCATATTGGTAAGCCCATTGCCGGTTTCTTTTTTAGACTCCACATCAAAACCTTTACCATTATCATTTATATTTATTATAAAAGTATTATCCGCCTTTTTAATAGTTATAATGATGTTTGAAGCGCCACTGTATTTTACAGCATTGTTTATGGCTTCTTTAATGATCATTAAAATATTACGCCTTGCTGTTATGCTTTTTACAATAACATCATCGCTTTCATCTACATTTATTTGGTAGTTTATTTCAGCAGCGGATAATACATCTGATGCAAAATTTTTAATTTTTGTGCTCAAATTTACCGTTTCTTCTTTGCCGCTTTTCATTGACCATACTATATCTCCAATGTTTTCCATGAGTTGTACTGATTGGGTCGAAATTTTTTGCAACATTTCCTTTGCCTTAGCAGGGTTGCTCTCCAAAACCTCTGCTGCCACTGTGCTGTAAACATTTAAGCTACTTAATGATGAGCCTACATCATCATGCAAATCTTTACTAACTTTATTGCGGAATCTCGATTTTTGAAGCTTTTGAATGATAGCGTATCGGTAAAAAACAAAAGCCAGAACACCAATAACAATTAATGCAGCCAAATAATATAACCTCGTTTTGGCAATATTACTCTGCTGTGTAGCCTGCGCCACCTGTAAACTTAACACCCTTGTTTCGTTTTGCAAACCGGCATCTAAAATTATACCCATTTGCCCGTTGTTACTTTTTATTTGCTTCTGTAATAAATTATTTTTTTGTTGCAAAACACTAGCTAGTTGGGGCTGTAGGTTATAATAATTGTAAATAAAACTAGCATCATTATAAAATTGGTTAGTAAATAAATTATTTACAATTGGGTAATTTTTTATTACTGTTAATCCATTATCTAAAGCGGTTAATGCTAATGCTTTATTGTTACTCATTTGAAAAGCTTTTGATAAGCCGCCATAATTCAACATTTCTACATCAAAATCTTGTCCTAATCGAGCAGCCACTATTGACGCATTATAATAGAATATTGCAGAGTCAATCAATTTTAATTTTAAAAAATTATCACCAATATTATTTTGTGCAACAGCTATACCTCTATTCAAATTATTTTGCCTGGCCAGTAATAGCGAAATTTTTGCATAATATATAGCTGTATCATATTTACTTAGTTTAGTAAAAGCTTCAGCTAAATTACCATATAAATGATGCGGTTCGCTTAACCCAAAGTGCTGTGTAAGGTTTGGAGTTTTTTTTAAAAAGGCAATACCTTTTCTAAAGTTTGGAACAGCAGTCTCATTGCTGTCTAGATTTATATAAAATAATCCAATAAAATTATAGGCATCAGCTAAAAGTAAACTATCATGCAGCGTTTTTGCAATGTTCAATGACCTGTAACTTTCTTGCAAACCTAAGCGTAACAACCCATTGTAATAATAAACCTCAGCCTGCCGGCTTGATAAAAAATAATTACTTACAGAAGCCTGCTTTATAGGCAGCGTTTGAGCAATTTTATTTAACCAAATTTGTGCAGAGTCATATTGATCAACATCCATAAATGCATCGGCAATGGCAAAATAGGTTTTTACATTGTCGTTAATATTCGTACTATTTTTTAAAGTCTTTTTTAAAGAATCGGTGGTGGATGTTGCTCCTTCTTGGGCATAAGATATTGATACAATTGCTAACATTACCTTACAAATAAGCAGAGTGCTTAAATATTTTTTTTTACATGTTATCGTAAAAATCATGCGCTAATATAATTTTTTGTTAAATATACCCCATATTAAATTTATTTCATTTTTTATTGCTCCCCTACTAACCGTAGAGTTCAACGAACCTCTACTAATTTCTAACAAGCAGGAGCAATTACTCATCACTTTGCTCCCCATGGTATTTCCTAAATTCTTTGCCACGGCTTGGCTTTTTAAACGGCAGCGTTTAGCTTTATTTGATATCCGCATACATCTACGTCTCAATGATGCAAACGATGCTGCTCGAAAAGCTGCAAGTCGACAAACGCAAAACAAAACCTCTTTTCATCATTCCATTTATTAGTGCAGTTCTCAAACAACATATATTTACAAAAAATCAACAATCAATTTACTTTATAAATGAAGACAGCAACTTTCCTTTTAGCATTTTTACTATTTAACGCTAACATTTTCTCCCAATCGCCCATAAACCCTGCTAATATTGATATTGTAAGAGATAGCTTTGGTGTGCCGCATATTTTTGCCAAGACGGATCCCGAAGTAGCTTACGGACTTGCCTGGGCAGAAGCAGAAGACGAGTTTGAGAGTATGCAGCAATTGCTATTACCTGTAAAGGGTCTTATGGGTAAAGTACTCGGCAAGCAAGGTGCTGCAGGTGATTATGCATTCGCACTGTTTCGCTGCAAAGAAATTACAGAAGAAAAATGGAATAGTTTATCTCCCGCATTCATACAATACATCACTGGTTATGTGCAGGCACTTAACCATTATGCGGCCACACACAAAAGCGAAGTACTTAATAAAAATCTGTTTCCCATCACCCTTAAAGAATATGTTTCTTCCTCGGTATTTGCCTTAACCATTTTTAACGGGGCAGATGGTGCCTTACAAAGAATATTTTCCAATACAGAACCACCCGCACCGGAATACAACAAAAAAGGCAGTAATTCCGCTGCTGTATTAAATACTAAAACAACTACGGGCGAATCTTTTCTACTGATAAATGCGCACCAGCCAAATACAGGTCCACAGGCTTTTTACGAAGCACATATTTGCAGTGAAGATGGGTTGAATGTTCTCGGAGGGTTGCTATCTGGAGCACCGAGCATTTTACATGGTGTAAATGAAAACCTCGGTTGGGCCCATACCGTAAACTACTGCGACAGACTAGATGAATACCAACTGCAAATGAACCCTGATAATACCTTGCAGTATATGTTTGACGGGCAATGGACCAACCTCGAAGTAAAGACGATCAAACTATCTATTAAAGGAATACCGATAAAAATAAAGCGCAAAATATATTGGAGTAAGTATGGTGCGACGATGAAAAACAAAAGCGGTTTTTATTCTATTCGCTTAGGTGCAAATATGAAGATTGGTGCCCTTGACCAATGGTACCAAATGGACAAAGCAAGAAACTACACTGAGTTTTATGCAGCCTTAAACAAACAGGAATTGAGCATGTTTAATATTATGTACGCAGATAAACATGATACCATTTTTTACATAAACAACGCTGCAATGCCGGTGCGCAACGAAGGTTATAAATGGACAACCACACTGCCAGGAAATACTTCAAAAACTTTGTGGACCAGCTTTAGAAAACTAAACGAATTACCGCAATATATTAATCCTACAAGCGGGTTTTTGTTTAATACAAATCATTCTTCTTTTTTGGCAACATCCCCCGCAGATAATTTAAAATTTGCCTCTTACCCAAAACAAGATGGCTGGGAAAATTATAGCTTAAACAGAAATATCCGTTTTATGGAATTGTTTCCACTAAATGATAAATTGAGTTTCGAAAAATTTAAAGCTATTAAGTTTGACAGACAATTGCCCGCTCAATTACAATATCGTTACAACCTCGATACTATGTTTTTTCTAAATGAAAGCGATTATCCGCGATTTGCAAACACAATCACAGCACTAAAAAAATGGGATAAAAAAGGAAACATTAAGAGTAAAGGCGCTGCTGTTTTTTTACTGACCTACGAATATTTAAAAAAGAAATTAGCCGGTGTAGCACCACGAAAAATAACCAAGCAGGAGGCAATCGAAACTTTTGAATATGTAAACAACTATATGCAAACAAAATTTGGCAATACAGATGTTACATTAGGCGATTTACAAAAATTAGTGCGTGGCAACAAAGATTATCCTTTAGGAGGTTTTCCTGATGTACTGTCGCCGCAATGGACGGAACCAATGAAAAATGGCCGCTTAAAATCAATCGGTGGTGATGGTTTAATCATGTTTGTGCGCTTCGCAAAAGAAGGCTTGCCAAAAATAGAAACCCTCAACATGTATGGTGCAAGCAGTCGCCCTGAAAGTAAACATTTTAATGACCAGGTAGATATGTATTTGCAACAAAAAACAAAAACGATGACGCTGGATAAGAAAGAAGTTTATAAGAACGCAGAAAAAATTTATCATCCAGGTTAATCAACATAAATAAAAGTTAAGGGAACAAAGTGATTGATCCTTCACTTTGTTCCTCTAATAAAATTTACTAATAAAATACTTTTAAAACTTATAACTATATCCCAACCTAAAAACCTGGGTTTCGTAATAATCTGTGCTGACTAATTTAAACCCGGCGCCATTTATTTCTCTCTTAATTTTTAGCGTATTTAAAATATCACTTGCATTAAAAAATAATTCTCCTTTACTTTTTTGTATTTGCTTTTTTATACCCATATCTACAGAAAATCGTGTATCTATTTTGCCTTGTGGAATAATATCCGGCGCTAAATAAATACTCGTAATTTGTATATCGGTCTGTTTTGGTAAATGAAAAATACCATTGATCTTTACATTGCCAGAAGTAACTTTTTCTTTGTTTGATGTGTAAATAGAAAACACCGGATATTTGTTTTGCACACTAAAAGCATCAATAATATTACGATAGATATTTACATTCGCGTTAAATGAAAATACTTTTGAAAAGTCCTGTTGCAAAACCATTTCTAATCCTGTATTACTGCTATACCCTGCGTTTTGAAATACGGTGTAAATCAAAGTACCTGGTGGCACCTGGGTTGCTATTCTTGTAATAGTGCCTTGAGTGCTGCGATGGTATAATGCTGAATAGAAATAGCCTTTGTTTAAATTCTTTTTATAACCCAACTCATAAGAATTGGTAAACTGTGGACGGAGTGCAGGGTTACCTACTTTAATAATTTCGGCATCATCGTATTTTGGAAAAATACGAATATCCACTTCATTTGGTCTATCAACTCTTCTGTTGTAAAATAAAGAAATTTTATTCTTGTCATCTAGTTTATATGCCAGCCTCACATTAGGAAAAGGCTGTGTATAATTATAACCATCGCTTTTATAAGTGTTGTGGTTTGGGTTCACTTTGTATTGCAAATCCACATATTCTACCCTTAATCCAATTTCAGCTTCCATCTTTTTACTCTCGTAAACATAGTTGCCATACACTGCAGGAATAACTTCTGTGTACGTTGCTGCACCACCTGCATTCACATCTAACGGAGAATTTAAGCCGGGCTTGAATTGCATATTGGTTGGTATATCACGATAGCGAAATTTTACACCTCCTTCAATCCGCCCATACCTTAATGGCTTTATATAGTCAATATTAAAATCGGCAACATGCTCATCAGATAATAACTTGAAGGAATCTAAACCCGTAAAAGTCGGCAAAGTATTTACGAAATTGTATTTCTCATCTTCTCTGTGAAATGTATAATTAAAACCCATGTTAAGCAAATGACCCGCCTGCTTAAACTTATGCTGGTAAGCTAAAGATGCAACAGCCGTCGTTTTTAATTCATCTTCTACAAATTGCCAAAGGCGTTGCCTACTTGAAAAATCTTTATTAAAAAATGGTTGGTCGCCACGGTCAATTATTTTTTCAATACCAAATAAACCTGAAACCGTTAAAATATCACTGCTATTTAAATTCCAATCAATGCCTGCCTTTGTAGTAACAAAATGGGTATTCCTATTTCGTTTTGTTTGTTGGTTAATGACCGTACCATCAGCAAAAGTTCTTGTTACAAATTCATTTTTATTAAGCGTTTCCGTATACAACCAATCTGACTGTAAAAAAGCGTTTACTTTATTTTTGCGGTAATTTAAAGAAAGCGAGGGATTGATTTTTGGAGTTGTCTGATATTGTGGACGAATAGTTGGTAGGTTGGTTTTCTTTTGCCACAATGCTCCCACCCCTATTATGAAACCCACCTTTCCATTAAAGCCCTGTTGCTTATTTTTTTTATAGATAATATTGATGATACCTGCGTTACCATTGGCATCGTATTTTGCAGATGGATTGTTTATGATTTCGATTCTTTCAATGGCTGATGCAGGTATATTGTCTAAACCTGTTTGGCTACCAAAGCCAGTTAAAGCGGTTTGTTTACCATCAATTAAAATGGCTACTTTATCACTGCCCCTCAATTCTACTTTTCCATCCTGGCTGGTTGTTACACCCGGTAGGTTTTTTAGAGTCTGTAAAACCGAACCACCACTCTGGCTTATGTTTGCAGCAACCGAATACGTTTTTTTATCCATCTTGTTACTTACATCATCTTGCTTTGCACTCACAACAACTTCCTCCAACTGTTTTGCATCTTGCTGTAATTCAATGGCACCGAGGTCTAAAAATGTACTGAGTGAGCCAACTAAAACCGGTTGCGATTTTGCTAAAAAGCCTGTGTATGAAAATTGCAAAACATAATTACCAGATTTTATGTTTGTTAAGGTAAATCTTCCTTCTTCATTGCTTACCGTGCCTGTAACAAAAGCACTGTCCTTTTCTGTTTTCAAAACGATGTTTACAAAAGGCAAGACCTTTTTATCCGCTTTGCCTTTTACAATACCCGATAGGGTTACAACCAAATTTTGAGCTTGCAACATGAAGGCTGCAAATACAAATAATAAAAATAGTAAACTGAATTTTAAACGCATTTTTTTTTCTTTTTTTATTCCTTTAATTCTTTAATCAATTTTTCGCTGCTGTTATAAGTAAAAATTTTATCAATGGCATCTTTTATATTGCTCGCCCATTCGCAAACAAAATTTTTGCCCATTAAATATTTTTGAATACTTATGGGCAATTCTTTTTAACCTGCTATCAGCAGTAATTTCATAAGGCAAATTTACATTGTCAATTTAGAAGAAAAGTTGAATTTGACTAGCACCTTTCAACAGGGAATCAATGGCATGTGTAAAAGTAAACACTTTAAAAACAGAAAAGAGATAAACTGTAAAAAAGACTAACAAACGCTTTGCATACAGAAGATCGCATACCTGCGTGTTGGCTAGTAGGCAGCATTTACCCATATAGTTCCGTTAACAAAAAATGCTGAGCATGCATTGCGGCATTAGCAGTTACATTACGACGCAGCAATGCCCATTGAAGTCCCGGCTTCTTGCCCCTACATTTTTCCCCATTCTGTCTATATTTTAAAAAAATTGTACTTAATATTCTTAATAGTTCAGAAAATAGGTTCAACCCCCATTTTTCGATAATATTGCAGGTTATACGAACAACAAATAACTCAAACATAAATTTATGTGCGGAATTGTAGGATATACGGGTAAAAAAGAAGCATACCCTATTATTTTAAAAGGACTTAAAAGGCTTGAATATAGAGGCTACGACAGCAGTGGCGTTGCATTGCTGCACGATGGCAAACTAGATGTATATAAAAAGAAAGGAAAAGTAGCCGAGCTGGAAGAAAGCCTGGTTGGTAAAAACCTTCATGCAAATATTGGTATCGGTCATACACGCTGGGCTACACATGGCGAGCCGAGCGATAGAAATTCTCACCCCCATACGTCTGCAAGCGGGCGCCTTTCAATGATACATAATGGTATTATTGAAAACTATGCGCAGCTTAAAAACGAGTTGGTGAGCAAGGGCTACAGTTTCACGAGCGATACAGATACAGAAGTTTTATTAAATTTTATAGAAGATATACAGATAAACAATGAAAGCACGTTGGAGGAAGCTGTACGCATTGCGTTGAGGAGAATTACGGGCGCATATTGTATTTTATTGCTGGATGAAAAAGACCCTGAAACAATTATTGCAGCACGCAAAGGGAGCCCCCTTGTGATTGGTATTGGCAAGGGAGAACATTTTTTAGCAAGCGATGCATCGCCTATTATTGAGTACACAAAAGAAGTGGTTTATGTAAACGATTATGAGCTGGCAATTGTTCGTCCAGATGAATTGATTCTTAAAAACCTGGGCAATGAAAAAGTAACGCCTTTTATTACAAAGCTGGATATGGAACTGGCAGCCATTGAAAAAGGCGGCTACAATCATTTTATGCTAAAGGAAATTTATGAGCAACCGAGTACTATAAAGGATTGTTTGCGTGGACGCTTAAATGCAGCCGCAGGAACGATTACAATGGCTGGTATTGATGACAACATTGAGCAAATAAAAAATGCAGATCGTATAATGATTGTTGCCTGCGGCACAAGCTGGCATGCGGGCTTGGTGGCAGAGTACATTATTGAGGAACTGTGTAGAATTCCGGTGGAGGTTGAATATGCATCAGAATTTAGATATAGAAATCCCATTGTAAATAAAGGCGATGTCATTATTGCCATTTCGCAAAGTGGCGAAACGGCAGATACATTGGTGGCTTTAGAAAAAGCAAAAGAAAACGGTGCATTTATTTTTGGCGTTGTAAATGCAGTAGGGTCTTCTATTGCCCGTATTTCTCACGCAGGTGCGTATACACACGCAGGCCACGAAATTGGAGTAGCATCTACAAAAGCATTTACCGGTCAGCTCGCAGTGTTGATGATGATGGCGTTGAGAATTGCTATACAAAAAGGAACAATTACACAAGATCGTTACCAACAACTACTTGTTGAACTGGCTGATGTACCCGAAAAAGTTGATGCTATTTTAAAAAATGCAGAACACATAAAAGAAATTGCATTAAAGTACAAAGACGCCCGTGACTTTTTGTTTTTAGGCAGAGGCTATAATTTTCCCATTGCATTGGAAGGTGCGCTTAAACTAAAAGAAATTTCTTACATACATGCAGAAGGTTACCCGGCAGCAGAGATGAAACACGGGCCTATTGCTCTTGTAGATGAAAATTTGCCAGTTGTATTTATTGCTACAAAAGATTCGTACCACGAAAAGATTGTGAGCAATATGCAGGAAATAAAAGCCCGCAAAGGACAAATCATTTCTATCATTACAGAAGGTGATGAAATAAGCCCTACAATAAGTGATGATGTTATTTTTATTCCGCCTGCAGATGAATTGATAGCACCAATTATTAGTGTTATTCCGTTGCAGTTACTATCGTATTTTATTGGCGTTGCAAAAGATGTAGATGTAGATAAGCCGAGGAATTTAGCAAAGAGTGTTACAGTGGAATAATGCTCCCTCGAAATTTCCGGAATGGGAACTTTAGACTTCAATACATTTAAGCCAACTAAATTATAGAAACTCTATTTAAGTTCCCTCCTCTATGGAGAGAGGTTGGGTGAGGTTCCTCGGGCACCATCAGTTGCAGTCTGCCCCGCTTTTTTGCGGGGTCGCACATTTCATCGATATACCTTTATTCCTCTTTAATGATGCAATAAACTCCTCCCAAAAGTCTCAATAGAGATCCTTTGTACGCTCCAATACTTTATAGTAACTTTAAAACATCAAAATAAGATGTATTTTTTTAAAATTCATTTTTTGAAGTTTAACAAATATTAAAACTATAAAACAGTACACCCATCTGTTAAATAATCTTTTAAGATTTCTTTTCGCACAACAGCTGAAGAATAAGATGGGCTTTTAATTATGAATATTATAAAAACACACCCTGTAGAAGAACTTGGTTATAATTTTATCGACCCAAAATATATACCTGAAGGTGAAAATGAATACCATATAAGAGACATACAAAACGATGGCAGAAGATACCGTGCACTTACTGCAATAGAATTAGATACGCTTATCCATAACAGAAACACATCTGACAATTGGAACAATGTGCAGGTTTCAGAAAATTTTAATGCTTCACTTATCAAGAATTGTAAATTTTACGGGCTCGTTCGTATCGGTATACTCCAACCCTTGTACAGAGAGTTTCATAATTTCCGTTTGGCTGTAGGGTTGTACAACAGTACCATTATTAGTTGCGATCTTGGCGACAACATCTGTATTGATAATGTAAATTATTTAAGCCATTATATTATTTCGCAAGATGTGATGATTGCCAACGTACATGAACTTGCTTGTACTGATCATTCAAAATTTGGTAATGGTATTATTAAAGAAGGAGAAGATGAAAGTGTAAGAAGCTGGGTAGAAGTATGTAATGAAAATGGTGGAAGAAAGATTCTTCCATTTAATGGGATGCTACCGGGTGATGCTTTTTTATGGAGTAAATACAGAGATGAAGAAGCCCTTATGAATAAATTTAAGGAGTTCACACAAAAGGAACTTGACAGCAAAAGAGGATATTACGGTAAAGTGGGCGAACGAACAGTGATAAAGAACTGTGGTATTTTAAAAGATGTTTGGATAGGCGCAGATGCATATATAAAAGGTGCAAATAAAATAAAAAATGTAACCATCAACAGCGATGCGCTAAGAAAATCTCAAATTGGCGAAGGCTGCGAATTGGTAAACGGGATTGTTGGTTATGGCTGCAGAATATTCTATGGTGTAAAGGCAGTTCGGTTTGTTTTAGCTTCCCACTCGCAATTAAAATATGGAGCAAGACTTATCAATTCTTACTTGGGTAACAACTCCACTATTTCGTGTTGCGAGGTGTTAAATTCATTGATCTTCCCGAGCCACGAGCAACACCATAACAACTCATTTTTGTGTGCCGCCCTTATTATGGGACAAAGTAATATTGCGGCTGGTGCTACCATTGGCAGCAACCACAACAGCCGCAGTGCAGATGGAGAGATGCAGGCAGGCCGTGGCTTTTGGCCGGGATTGTGTGTGAGTTTAAAACACAATTCAAAATTTGCTTCGTATACAATTATTGCAAAAGGAGATTTTCCTGCTGAATTAAATATTACAATTCCGTTTAGTTTAATCAGCAATGATGTGGCAAATGATGAACTCGTAATAATGCCTGCCTATTGGTTTATGTATAACATGTATGCACTGGAGCGCAACGCATGGAAAACGAAAGACCGAGACAGACGTACAGAAAAAAAACAGACGATAGAATATAATTATCTGGCACCGGATACAGTAAACGAAATTTTTGCAGCAATACCAACACTAGAAACACTATCCCCAGATATAAATGATTCAGCTACCACATCCGGGTTGGAAAATATAGATCGAAGAACCACTGTTATTAAAGTAACCCAAGCCATTAAAATTTTTAAAGAGTTAATTCAATATTACGGAATATGTTCCTTATTAGCGCACATAGACGAAAGTAATTTCAACGACTTTGAAGAATTTAAAACTTCATTGCCTGTAAAAATCTCCCGTTCTTCATGGATAAATATTGGTGGGCAGTTGATGAAAACATCGGCCGTAAAACACTTAAAAGAAGCTATTATTTCTAATAAAATAAATAGTTGGCAACTTGTACATGAACGTTATAAAGAGGAAGGGGTAAATTATAAAAATGATTTGCTGGAACATGCTTATTGTTCTTTGCTAGAAATATTAAACATCACTACAAAACAATTCACGCCAGATTTATTTAAAAAATTATTAGATGAAACAGTGGCAACTAAAACATGGATGACAGAAGGTATTTTAAAAAGCCGTGAAAAGGATTATACCAATTCTTATCGCAAAATGATTTATGAAAATAATGAAGAGATGAACAAGGTTTTAGGCAACCTGGAGGATAATCGTTTTATACAGGACCAGTTTGAAAGACTGGAAGAATTCAAAATTCTTATCGTAGAAATAAAAAATAAATTAAAATAAACTAACTGTGGGCTCTACAGATTTGTGTAACCAAATTAAGGTACTCAAATCTGCAGATCTTGCTATATTCCTAAAAAATTATTTAGAAAGATAATTTACCCCCAATTCGTATCCTTTCAAACCTAATCCACTAATTACCCCTACACATTTTGCAGATACATAGGAATATTTTCTAAATTCTTCTCGGGCAAAAATGTTAGAAATATGAACTTCCAACACTTTTGTTGTTATAGCTGCAACCGCATCGCCTAAAGCAATTGATGTATGGGTATAAGCGCCCGGGTTTAAAATAATACCATCAGAAGAAAATCCTACATTTTGCAGCGCAGTTACCAATTCGCCCTCCACATTACTTTGAAAATAGGTAAACTCAATATCTGGAAAAATTGCTTTTAATTTTTCCAGGTAAGATTCAAATGTTATATTACCGTAAACTTCCGGCTCTCGTTTTCCTAGAAGATTAAGGTTAGGGCCGTTTATGATGGCTATTTTCATTTCACTTTTTTCATTTAAAATTAAAAGCTGTCAGCCTGAGAAATACACTTAATAAAGTAATTTATTTTTACTTTTTTTAAAATATTGAAGGGCTCGCTTTTAAAAAATTTGAACCTTCTCCATTAAACATTCTTCATCATCCCAACAAAATCATCAAACAAATACCTGCTATCATGAGGGCCAGGCGTAGCTTCAGGATGATATTGCACCGAGAACGCTTTTTTGTTTTTTACTCTTATTCCTTCAATACTGTTATCATTTAAATTTAAGTGTGTAATTTCTATGTGGCCACTATTTTTTATAGCTTCCGCATCTACACCAAACCCATGATTCTGTGTTGTTATCTCACTTTTACCAGTTATTATATTCTTTACAGGATGGTTTAACCCTCTATGCCCATGGTGCATTTTAAATGTTGGTATATCACAAGCCAGGGCTAAAAGCTGGTGGCCTAAGCAAATTCCAAATAAAGGCTTATCGGCTGCCAATATACTTTTCACCGTATTAATGGCATAGTCCAGTGGTGCTGGATCGCCTGGCCCATTGCTGATAAAATATCCTGAAGGATTAAACTTTTGAAGTTCATCAAAAGAGGTTTTTGCATTAAATACTTTTACAAAAACACCCCTTTCTACTAAGCAATTTAAAATATTCTTCTTAATACCAAAATCAAGTACTGCAACTCTGAGTTCGCTGTTTTCATCCCCCAATGTATAGGCTTCATCTGTGCTAACAACAGATACAAGCTCAAGCCCATCCATCGAAGGCACTAAAGAAAGTTGTTTTTTAAGCAATTCAACGTCGTTCTCCTCCGAAGATATGATACAGTTCATGGCACCTTTTGTACGCACATGTTCTACCAATGCCCTTGTATCAATTCCATTAATTGCAACGACGTTTTGCTTTTCAAAATAAGACTGTAAAGAATCCTCAGCCATAAAACGACTAAATTTCTCTTCTAAATTTCGTCCAATAACGCCTTTAACCTTTACGCTACCACTTTCAACATCCTTTTTAAAAACCCCATAATTACCGGTATGCACGCTGTTCATTATAAGCACCTGACCATAATAACTTGGGTCTGTAAAAACTTCCTGATATCCGGTCATTCCCGTATTAAAACAAAGTTCACCTGTTGTAGTGCCAATTTTTCCAAAGGCGGTACCATTGACTATAGTTCCATCCTGCAATACTAAAATGGCTTTAATATTATGTTTGTTCATTTTAAATTTCTCTTACTTCTTTTTACAATGATATAAAAAAAGCTCCGATAAAAATATCGGAGCCTTATATAAATTTTATAAATGCATTTTAAGCTTCTGATTTTTCTTCGGTTGCTGTATCGGTAGTTGTTGTATCGGTAGTTGTTGCTTCATCTGTTACAACCTCAGCATCAGAAATAGAATTAACATCATTGGCAGTTGCAGCTTTTGCCTTTGCACCACCAGATCTACGGGTCTTCTTAGCAGGCTCAGCAGCAGTCTCTACTGACTTACCATAAATTTCGTTGAAATCAACCAACTCAATCATCGCCATTTCAGCATTATCACCTTGTCTAGCGCCAAGCTTAATGATACGTGTATAACCGCCCGGGCGACCAACAACCTTCGGAGCTACTACAGTAAACAATTCTTTAACCGCGGCTTTATCGTTTAAGTAACTAAATACTATACGGTGATTGTGGCTAATAGCTTCTTTTGTATCTGTAGCTTTTGTCTTTGTAATAAGTGGCTCAATATAGCTACGTAATGCTTTAGCTTTTGCTACAGTTGTAGTAATTCTTTTGTAAGTAATTAACTGGCAACCTAAGTTCATTAACAAAGCTCTTCTATGAGAAGCTGTTCTGCTTAGGTTGTTATTTTTGTTTCCGTGACGCATGACTTTTACTTGTTTTTATTCCCCTGTACCGTGTCAGGAATTACAGGCTATCCTTTCGGAATTATTAAATTATATATTTTTTTTCTATTGATGAGAAAGAATTAATTCTCGTCATCTAATTTTAGCTTACTTAAATCCATACCAAAACTCAATCCTCTGTCTTGTAAAACTGAATCAATTTCGCTCAAAGATTTTTGACCAAAATTTCTAAACTTCATAAGGTCTTCCTGCTCGTACTGAACCAATTCGCTTAAAGAGTTAATTTTTGCAGCTTTCAAACAGTTGAACGCTCTTACTGAAAGATCTAAATCTTCCAACGGCGTTTTAAGCATTTTACGCAATTGTAAAGTCTGCTCATCTACCATATCTTCTTTCTTATCTTCTTTTGTATCAAAAGTGATGTTTTCATCAGTAATGATCATCAAATGTTGAATAAGAATACGGCTAGCTTGTTTTACTGCTTCTTCAGGATGAATTGTACCATCAGTTACAACATCCATGATCAATTTTTCAAAATCGGTACGTTGTTCAACCCTTGTATTCTCAATAAGATATTTTACATTCTTTATTGGAGTATAAATAGCATCTACGGGTATGTATCCGAATTGAGAACTTTTTTCTTTGTGCTCTTCTGCAGGCACATAACCACGACCTCTACCAATTGTGATATCAATGTCAAGTTTAGCGCTGTTGTCAAGTGTACAAATAAGTAATTCAGGATTCATTACTTCAAACATTGGAGTGGCTTCGCCAATCATGCCTGCTGTAAACTCTGTTTTACTTTTAATAGATAAAGTTACTTTTTCAGAAGTAATATCATGCTCACCATTTAATTTAAAGCGAACCTGCTTTAAATTAAGAATCATTTCCGTTACATCTTCTGTAACACCTTTTATAGTTGCAAACTCATGATCTGCACCAGCGATATTAATACCGATGATAGCGTAACCTTCCAAAGAATTAAGCAATACCCGGCGAAGTGCATTGCCTATTGTTACACCATATCCTGGTTCTAACGGACGAAACTCAAACTGGGCTTCGAAATCAGTCGCTTTTTGTAGAACAATTTTATCAGGTTTAACAAAATTAAAAATGGCCATTTTTATTTGTTTAGTTTAATTTTAAAATAAGTATTAAATATATAGTATTAAATATTTAGACTTGATTATTTTATATTGAAACATTTTCTCTCAATACTAAATACTCAATACTGAAATCTATTTAGAATACAATTCAACAATAAGTTGCTCCTTAATATTTTCAGGAACGCTTTCCCTTTCAGGATATGTTATAAATGTACCTTTCATTTCAGCTTCATTCCACTCCACCCAATTATGCTTCGGGTTTTTACCACGAAGGTTATCAGTAATAGATTTGTTTGCGGCACTTTTGTTTTTAAGGCCAATTACATCACCAGGTTTGCAACTGTAAGAAGGAATATTTAATACTTCGCCATTTACAGTAATATGCTTGTGACTAACCAATTGACGAGATCCCTGGCGGCTGATGCAAATACCCATTCTGTAAACGGTATTATCTAAACGAGCTTCCAACAATTTGATAAGATTCTCACCTGTAACACCCTTTTTACGGGCTGCTTCGTCAAATGTTTTACGGAATTGCTTTTCCAACAAGCCATAAGTATATTTTGCCTTCTGCTTTTCAGACAACTGAAGTGCATACTCACTTGGAGTTTTACGCTTTTTGGTAGCACCATGCATTCCCGGAGGAACACTATTTTTGGTTAACCACTTTCCGTTTCCTGTAATTAATTCTCCAAACCTGCGGGAGATCTTTGTTTTGGGGCCTGTGTAACGTGCCATAGTTGTGAATATGTGATTTTTTAGTGACGATTCAGCATCATAAAAATCGTAAAATCGATGATGAACCCTTTGTAATTATGTTGAATGTTTAAGGTTGAAAGTTCAAGGTTAATCCCCTGAAGTTTTGAAGGCTTAACTTTGAACCTTCAACTTTCAACAATTTTATACTCTTCTCTTTTTTGGAGGACGACAACCATTGTGTGGCATCGGTGTAATATCTTTAATAGACGCTACTTCAATACCGTTTTGAGATAAAGAACGGATAGCACCTTCACGACCACTTCCCGGACCTTTTACCAATACGTCAACTCTTTTTAAACCTGCATCCAAAGCTGTTTTTGCAGCATCTGCAGCAGCCATTTGTGCTGCATAAGGTGTATTTTTCTTTGAACCTCTAAAACCCATTTTACCTGCAGATGACCAAGAAATAACCTGGCCTTGCTTGTTGGTAAGACTGATAATTAGATTATTGAAACTTGCTACGATGTGAGCATCGCCATGTGCTTCAACTTTTACTACTCTTTTTTTTGCAGCTGCTTTTCCTGTTTGCTTACCGCCTTGTGCTTTTGCCATTTGTTTAATTATAGGTGTTCGTTTAAAATGCTTTCTACTTAAAAAAGTAGAATAAGTTCAACCCTCCTGCTGATCCAAAAAGCTATCTAGCGTTGTACTTAAAAATCGGGATCATATATAAATAACGAATTACGAACATCGAATCCAGAAGATGGGTTCCCATCATTTCTTCTTCAAAATCCGTAAATCGAACTTATCAATTATTTCTTAGCTACTTTCTTCTTGCCCGCAACTGTCTTACGCTTACCTTTTCTTGTACGGCTGTTGGTACGAGTACGCTGACCACGAAGAGGTAAACCTTTACGGTGACGAAGACCACGGTAACATGCAATATCCAACAAACGCTTAATGTTCATTTGGGTTTCGCTGCGCAAAGCACCTTCTGTTTTGATTTCTCCGCTAATGATGTTACGAATAGCAGTTTGTTCTTCGTCATTCCATTGGTTTACTTTTTTGTTTACATCAATACCTGCTTTACCAAGAATGTATTTTGCTGTGTTAGGACCAATACCATAAATGTATGTAAGTCCAATTTCGCCTCTTTTGTTTTTTGGCAGATCAATACCGGCAATACGAGCCATATTTTAATAGTTATTTATTATTAGTTAATCTTTCTTATTTAAATGTTCTAGTTGTTTGGCAAAGGCAAATAGGCCTTCAACAAATAACTATCAACTTACTTATCCTTGCTTTTGCTTAAAGCGTGGATTTTTTTTGTTAATAACGTACAGACGCCCTTTTCTTCTCACGATTTTGCACTCTGCACTGCGTTTTTTAATGGAGGCTCTTACCTTCATGGTGATTTGTTTTACTTTATTACTAAATACTTAATTACTTATTTATACCTAAAAATTATTCTTCCTCTCGTTAAATCGTAAGGGCTCATTTCAACCCCCACTTTATCTCCCGGTAAAATACGGATGTAGTGCATCCTCATTTTTCCTGAGATAGTTGCCAATATTTCGTGGCCGTTTTCCAATTTAACTTTGAACATAGCATTGCTCAACGCTTCTACTATCGATCCATCTTGTTTAATGAGTGCTTGCTTAGCCATAATTTTCGGAGCGCAAAGATAGGATTATTATTTTAATAAAAGAAGAAAATACCACCTAAATAGATATACACCCTCTATTTATCAATAAAATATTGGAAAAGAATTATTTATACAAAGCAAATTTTACACAATTAGCGCAAAATCTTTTAAATCAGAAGAAAGATTTACGGATGAACTAATCGTTTCGACACATTTCATCACTTCAGCTTGGTCTTATTCTAAAATTTTAACCTCTGTTCTTCTGTTCATAGCCTTTCCTTCTGCAGAAGCATTTGACGCAATAGGTACCGCACTGCCATATCCCTTTGCAGTAAGTCTGCTGTTATCAATACCTTTTGTAATAAGATAGGCCATAACTGATTTTGCCCTATCCATCGATAACAGAATATTTGCTGCAGGTTTACCTACATTGTCTGTATGCCCACCTATTTCAATTCTTTCATCATCTTTTCTGTTGAGGTAAGCCACCAGTTCATCTAATACGGGAAAGGATTCAACTTTAAGATCTGCTTTACCTGTTTCAAAATTTACATCTTCCAGCACAAATGTTTTTGATGCCTGGTGAAAAAGATCCACCTTCTGGGCAGTTTTATAGGACTGTTTGGGCCCTAAAGCGGGAATATCCAAGGTTATATTGCTTACAGAATCCTTGAACCCTAAAATAAAAATATCATATTTATCTCCTGCCGGTAATCTTAAAGAAAACTTCCCGTTATCCTGGCTTAACCCCTGGTATTCCTTCTGCGTAAGCTGGCTGCGAAAAACCACAATCTCATTAGCAAGTAAGTTCTTTTTAAAATCAGAAATAGTTACATCTACCGGGGCATCTTTAGCCTGCGATCCGTCCTGTTGCTGAGTATTTGACTGCGCAAGTGTTATAGAGATTGAGAATAAAACCAAACCAATAAGTGATAAAAACTTTTTCATTTTAAGGCGTATTATAAGATTTAAAGATAATAATTTAAAATAACAGCGAGGGTGAGCATTCTATTTTTTTTGTTCGCTATTTAATCATTAAAATAGTTCCCTTTAAAACCGGTGTGGCGTTATTTAAATCAATAAAGTAAGTATAAACACCCGCAGGTAATAATTGGCCTTTAAAAAAACCTGTCCATGGTTCAAAGCTGTTTTTACGCTGAAAGACCACCTGTCCGTACCTGTTAAATATGGTAAGTAGGTGCTTTGGATAAGCTTTCAAGGCAGGCACATTCCAGGTATCATTCTTTCCATCTCTATTTGGAGAAAAAGCGTTTGGGATAAACAACCCCTTGTAGATTTTTATCTCCATAGAATCGGAAACTACACCACAATCGTTCATTGCCGTTAAAATATATTCAAAATCACCAGGGGGTGTTACAACAGGTGTAAGTGAAGCAACGTTTGTTATGAAACTATTGGGCGACCATGAGAAACTTTGAAAATTACCAGCAACTGTTCCTGCGAGTTGAATGGGTTTACCAGCAATGGTGATTTGATCAACACCGGCGTTTACAACAGGTCTTGTAATAATATATAAACTGACAGAAGCTGTATCTGTACAGCCGAAGGGATTTTTCACTTCTACATTATAAGTTGCGCTTTGCACAGGCGCTGCTTGTGTATTGGGTAGCATAGGAGTACTTAAAAACTGCACTGGAAACCAGGAATAACTCCCACCACCACTGGCCTGTAAAAAAGTACCTGTGCCTGAACAAATTGTATCATTTACAGCAGTTGCAATTGCTACCGGTGCAGGATTCACAACAATATTAGTAGATGCAAATACAAAACACCCGTTTACTGCGGTCACTTTAACTGTATAATTTCCGGCATTTGATAATTGTGCATTTGGTACAACCGGCTGGCTCGCTGTTGATGTAAAATTGGCCGGGCCTTGCCAATCGTAGGAAACACCTCCAGATGCTGATAAGGCTATGCTATTATTTTCGCACACAGGAGAATTTCCTGTTATAACTGCTGTAGGCGTTTGGTTGACGGTGATGGCGATTGGGGAAGAGGATATTCTACACTGCGGAGAAGAAAAATTGCTGCCCTCTGCAACCTGAAGCCTGTAATTATAAACACCAATTGCAGCGTTTGCAGGAAATTGAACCTGTAACGTGGTTGTATTTTGGCCTGCAACATTCATATAGGGTCCACCGTTAAAACTTTGTTGCCATTGGTAGGCAGGCATGTTATAACCCGCAGAAACGCTTGCACTTAAATTAATAGATTGTGCGGTCCCTTCGCAAATGCTTGCAGTATCGGTAGCACTTCCTGATATTGTGGGAGTAACAAGTGGACCACATGCCCTGAAGGTAATATCATCTAAAGCAAGATCGTTGCCACAACCTCCGGCCGCATTATTCACCATACGCAAAACAACATCGGTAATACCTGCACCAGTTGTAAAAAAAGTTTGTCTTCTGGTCCAGGTTGGGGCATTAGTAGGTGGGATATTTCCAGTAACAGAGGTTTGAATTACGGTGCCATTTGTCTGTTCTATTGAAAAAGTAATATTAGGTTGGTTTGCGTTCCCATTGCATGCTGTAGGTTTAATAACATTCATTATCCATGCAGCAAATTCATAGGTTGTATTTGGGCATAAACCCCTTACCGTATCAACATAAAAAGCACTTGGTGCCACAGAAGCATTTATTAGCATAAAATAACCATTCGCATTACCCGTATGATCGCCTGTTACAGAATGCCAGGTATTGGCAAAACAACTGTTGGTATTGGTTCTTATCGTATATGATCCGTCAGTTGGGCAATCTGAAGCAAAATAATTATAACTAGTGGCAGGCAATGGACTTCCAGGATTTGCCCCTGCACCAAAATTAAAATTCACGATAGGATCACCAAGGCTACCTTGACAGGTTTGGGCATTTGCATGAGAACCATTTAATAACAATATAAAAAAAACAAAAAAATTTGTATTAAAATTCATCCAGTGATTGCTGTACATTTTTTGGTACAGGCTGATTGATAAAGATACAAAACGATTTTATTTTCTATCATAAATTATTAAACGAAAACAGCATTAACCACCCAAAAAATTCTTCCAAAAATTTCTTTTAATAATTCTAAACGACATTGTTATTCAGCATTTCTCCAGCTGTTTATAAAAAGGGGGCATTTTCTGAACTATTTAAAACTTTACATAACAAGTAAAAGCAAGAAAGCTTGTGGGCATGCGTAATAAGGACTCAATTATGTGTAGAGATTAATAAAAAACTGCAAGAATTATTATTTGGATACATCAAATAAGGTGTTTATTTAAAAACTATTTTTATAGTAAGTCTGAAAAAACGAAAATAATTCTTCGTTCTTCTTGGATGCAAATTTGATATTTTTTAATACTCCTTATTGTCGTATTTCACATTCTACAAATGGGTATAGAATCGTAAATGAAGAGGATTGGCTTTATCATTTTATCTGTCATAAATTATTCACAGAAATTCAGCCTACACGAATAATAATTAATTCCTAAAATATTTATCATACCGAAATTTATAAAATCTTAATACTTCAGTGGTTTACAACGTTAAAAATAGATTTTTTACCATCTCCTGCTATTATTAAGAAAATTGTTAATGAAAAAATTTTTTTTATTAACGTCGAGTTAACATAAACCAAAACTTAAACCCATTTTATGACATCAAACAAAATCCAAAAAACGGACTGTGCAAAATGGAACAAAAACATCAAAATTTTTTTGATGCTTTTTATTTTCATTGTTAACGGTATAACAACCTATGCACAAAACAGAACAATTACCGGAAAGGTAATAGATGAAAAAACAGGAAACGGCTTATCAAATGCCAGCTTACAAGCAAGAGGCGGTATTACTGTAGTTACCGCATCAGATGGTTCTTTTTCGATTTTAATCACAAGTAAAACAACCAGCTTAACAGCAAGCTATGTTGGTTACGAAACACAAATAATCTCCTTAAACGCAGCAAACAGTTATACTGTTAGTTTGATTTCAAAAGTACAAACGGGAGAGGAAATTGTAGTAGTAGGCTTTGGAACACAACGCAAAAAAGACGTTACAGCAGCAATTTCAACAATAGGAAGTGATAAAATAAGAAACATTCCTGTACAAAGCTTTGAGCAGGCTTTGCAAGGAAAGGCTGCCGGTTTAAACATCACTATTCCAAATGGCGTTTTAAATAACCCTCCAGTATTGCGTATTCGTGGTGTGAATTCTATCAATGGAAGTTCATTTCCTTTAGTAGTAATAGATGGTGTTCCATTATTAACAGGCGATGCATCATCAAACTTAGCAGCCAATAATGCATTAGGTAGTATCAACCCTTCTGATATTGAGGACATACAAATATTAAAAGATGCAGCATCTGCAGCTATTTACGGAAGCCGTGCTTCAAATGGAGTAATGCTCATTACAACTAAAAAAGGTAAGCTAGGCAAAACTAAAATTACCTACGATGCCTGGATAGGACAAACAAGGGCATTTAATGTTTTTGATGTATTAGGAGCACAGGATTATGTAAATCTTAAAAATGAAGCAATAAGAAATGCAAACTATGTAATGCCCTCCGCAAGTTTAATTCCTGGCCTAGGTTTAACAGTACCAGCAGCAGGGTCTCCCTTGTTTTTTATGGATAATATTAATGGGGTACCTGTTGATACTCGTTGGGCAGATGAAGTATACCAAAAAGGCCTACAGCATAGTAGCAATATAAGTGTAAGCGGTGCAAATGCAGGAACCAAATATTTTTTTAGTACAAACTACACCAAACAAGAAGGCGTTTTACAAACTAATACTTTCGATAGAAAGCAGATTAGAATGAATATCGAGCAAAAGGCAAATGATTGGTTAAAGATTGGGGGAAATTTTAATTACAGCCGTAGTAATACACAAAGCCCTAATTCAGGTTCTCTACCCGGCACTCCATTTTCTACTGCAGGTGGCGCACGCTTGGCATTTGTTACAGCACCAAATATATCCCCTTATCTAGCCGATGGCTCTTACAATTATATTGGTAACCCAAATGTGGTATACACTGGGCAAAGCAATCAGACTTTAAGAAACAATTTTAACCAGATTGGGCGTAATAAAAACCTTATCAATTCAGGATTTGTAAACCCTGCCATGGTAAGAGATTTAAACACTATAAAATCTGCAGCCGACAATTTAATCGGCGATATCAGCGCTGAAGTTAGATTATTTAAAGGGTTAACATTTCGCACTCAATACGGTGTAAACTCGTTAACTACTGATGACAGAACGTTTTATAATTCTTTGCATGGAGATGGCATACAGACTACCGCTTTAACCGATGATGGCAGAGCTTTTTCAGTTTTAGCCAAAGCAAACACTACCAATTTTCAAAACGTTTTAAATTACAATACTACAATAAAAAGCAACCACAACCTGGCAGTTACTGCAGGAAGTGAAGAAAATGCTGTAAAACAGGATGGATTTGGAGCAAGCAGAAGCGGATTAGGAGATGTTTTCTACAATGAATATCAAGGGGCATTTACACTCAACGATAATCCTGTTGGAAACTTTATAACTGAAAATTATTTACTTTCTTTTTTTACAAGGGTTAATTACAATTATAAAAACAAATATTATCTATCCTTAAATGGACGTAGAGATGGATATTCTGCCTATGCCGAAGGAAAAAAATGGGGCAATTTTGGTGGTGTGAGCGCAGGTTGGAATATCAGCGATGAAAGTTTCTATAAAGGACAATTTGCAAATACAGTGAATAAAATGAAGTTAAGAGGAAGTATTGGTTCTGTAGGAAGTGTATCAGCTGTTAGTAATTTTAACTCTTTATCAATCTATGGTCCTGGTGCTGTCTATGGGAATGGGAATCCATCTCTAACATTTAACCAGGCAGGTAATCAAAATTTGAGATGGGAGTCGAGTAAAAAGTTTGATTTAGGGCTTGAAGTTGGAATGTTTAACAACAAAGTAACCGCAGAAATAGGTTATTACAATACAAATTTGACTAATTTAATTTTGAATGTTCCTACACCGCCAAGTATGGGTATTCCTAGTAATAGTATTACTTCCAATGCGGCCAGTATGTATAACAGAGGTTTTGAATTTAATGTGAATGTTAAAGTGGTAGAGAAAAGAGATTTCAGTTGGGATGCTACCGTTAATTTAACAACACAAAAAAATGAAGTTACAAAGTTGGCACCTGGAGTAACAGAAATTATTGGCACTACTCAATTAGAAAGAACAAACATAACAAGAGCGGGAAACAGCATTGGGCAATTTTTTATGGTAAAAACCAATGGTGTAGATCCAGCTACGGGTCGTAGGGTTTTTGTAAATAAGGCAGGACAAGATGTATTGTTTGATTTTTCGGCTACTAACAGGTGGACATTTAGAGACGGAAGTACAGCGCCTGCTATTGATTTAGCTGCGGATGGATATTTAGCTGGAAATGCTTTACCAAAGGTTTATGGCGGCATAGTAAACAATTTTTATTTTAAAGGATTCGATTTAAATATAGATGTGATATACAGTTTAGGCAATAAAGTATATTTTGGTAGCCGTGCAGGTTTGTTAGATCAAAGATTTTGGAACAATACAGTAGACATCAAAAACAGATGGCAAAAACCAGGAGATAATGCTGAATTTCCAAAAGTAATATATAACGATAATATTTCAAATGGCTCTGCTTTCCCTATTGATGCAAATTTATTTAATGGAGATTTTTTACGTTTTAGAAACATAGCCTTGGGTTACTCACTTAATAAGAAAATCATTGATAAATTGAAAATTGGAAATTTAAGGGTTTATTTACAGGCGCAAAATCCATTTATCATTACTAAATACCCTGGTAGTGATCCGGAAATTTCAGTTAACGGCGGCAGTGCACTTACCCCCGGCGTAGACAGAAACACCATTGGCCAAACAAGAACCCTAACATTTGGAGTAAATGTTGGATTTTAAACTACTAAAAATTTAAAATTATGAGATCAAAAATAAATAAGATACTAAGCTTTATTTTCATATTGGCTATTTTTTCGAGTTGTAAAAAAGAAAAACTAAGCCCAGTTCCCCAAACTTTTTTAAGCGATTTAGTTGCATTCGGATCTGCTGATCGTATCGCCCAACAGGTAACGGGTGTGTATTCAGGTATAAAAAGTGGGAATTTTTTAGGCGGACGTGCAATAATGTATGGCGATGCACGAGGGGAAGATTGGCTGAACGTTACAGGAAATGGTTTAACTGCACTTCAAATTTGGAATCATAGTGTTGTAAGTACAGATAACCAAGTTGAAGGAATGTGGAGTGTTGCATATTCAACAATTAATAGAGCCAATGTGGTTTTAAAGGGGTTGGATGACAACCCTAACACACTGAGTGTTGCCCTGGCAAATAGTTACAGAGGAGAATTAAGATTTTTAAGAGCCTTAAGCTATTTTTATTTAACCACCTTTTACGGTAAAAAACCTTATGCCGCTGATAATGGCGCTTCATTAGGAGTACCATTAAGACTAGCGGCTAACCAATCCTCAGGTGGTGAGGCGTTGGTTAGGTCCACTCAACTGCAGGTGTTTTCGCAAATTTTAGCAGATTTAAACTTTGCCGAAGCCAACTTACCGCTGAACAATGGTGGGGCAGAAAATAATGTAGTAAGAGCACATCGTAATGCTGCTATTGCATTAAAAACGAGGGTATTTTTGCAAATGGGAGATTTCGCAAATGTAATTGCAGAAGGCAATAAATTAGTACCGTTAACTCCTCCTTATACAGCTACCAGCGGAATAGCGCACACATTAAATTCAAATTTTACTAACGTATTTCGTAGTCCTTACCAGGCATTGGAATCTATATTTAGTTTACCGATGAACAACACAAACGCTCCTGGAACGCAAAACGGTTTAGCGTTATACCACAATGCAGAGTTTAGCGTAAACAATACTGGTGCAGGTGTTGTATTAGATCCAAATTGGAAAGTAACAGACTCAAGAAAAGTTTTGGTTTCATCTTCCAACAGATATCAAAAATACAATGATGATATTAACAACTATGTTGCAATACTTCGTTGGTCTGAAGTGTTATTAAATACAGCAGAAGCACTAGCACGCCAGGCTACGGGTATTGACGCTAGAGCTTTAGCCATACTTAATACAGTACGTCAACGCAGCGATGCTACAACTACTTTTGCCCCTGCAACAAAAACCGAATTGATAAATTTAATTCTTAATGAAAGACGAATTGAATTGTTGGGTGAAGGGCATAGAATGTGGGATATTCAACGCCAAGGTCTTTCTTTTCCTGCTAAAGGCAGCGCACCAAGTGTGGCACCTACTGCACAAAATTATGTTTGGCCAATCCCTGCTAGTGAATTGCTTTACAACAGCCTAGCTGTACTAAATTAAACTATAAATTACCTAAATAAAAAACCGCCATTCTTTTTGATGGCGGTTTTTTATTGTAAATAACTACGAAAATGGTGAAGAAAATTTTCACCGGTAACATAATTTACAACCTTGTTTGCAACCTCACCACCATTTTATTTTTCCAGCCTGCAAAAGTGCCTGCTAAAATTTGTGCACGTGCCTCCGTAACAAGCCACAAATAAAAAGCAAGATTGTGTACACTTGCAATGGTGAGCCCAAGGTATTCTTTACCTTTAAAAAGATGGCGCAAATATGCTTTGCTGTAAAAATTACTGGTGGGGCAATCAATGCCATCATCAATAACGGAAAAGTCATTCTCCCATTTTTTATTGTCTATGTTGATGATACCTTTTGAAGTAAACAACATGGCGTTACGACCATTGCGGGTAGGCATTACACAATCAAACATATCCACACCGAGTGCAATATTTTCTAGTATATTCCATGGCGTGCCTACGCCCATTAAATAACGGGGTTTATCATTGGGCAAAATATCGCAACACAACTCTGTAAACTCATACATCTGCTCTGTAGGCTCTCCTACAGAAAGCCCGCCGATGGCGTTGCCTACAGCGTTTTTAGATGCAACAAACTGTGCAGACTCGGTGCGCAAGTTTTTATAGGTACTGCCTTGAACAATAGGAAAAAGATTTTGTGTGTAACCGTATTTATCAGGCGTATTTTTAAAATGATGTATACAGCGATCAAGCCATCGGTGCGTAAGTTCCATGCTGTTTTTTGCATACTTTTCATCGCTGGGAAAAGGTGGACATTCATCAAAAGCCATAATAATATCGCCGCCTATAATTCGTTGCGTATCCATTACATTTTCAGGTGTAAACAAATGCTTGCTACCATCAATATGCGATTTAAAAACAACACCTTCTTCTGTAATTTTTCGGCTGTTAGCCAGCGAGAAAACCTGGTAGCCCCCACTGTCTGTAAGAATCGGGTTGTCCCATCCATTAAACTTATGCAAACCACCTGCTGCTTCTAAGACCTGCAGCCCGGGACGTAAATATAAATGGTAAGTATTGCCTAGAATTATCTGCGCTTTTACTTCGTCTTTAAGTTGCTGCTGCGTTACTGCTTTTACAGTACCAACAGTACCCACCGGCATAAAGATGGGTGTTTGAATGGTGCCATGGTCAGTGATAATTTCTCCTGCACGTGCTTTGGTATTTGTATCGGTGTATTGTAAATTAAACTGTAATGCCGCCATAATATTTGAAGGGTATAAATTGCTTTTTGCAAAAATGCAACAATAGAACAATTATGCAATAAAACAATTAAACATTTAAAGCTATTTTTGCGGTTATGAGTTTTTCCAAATTACTAACCAACTGGCACCTGTTGCTTTTTATTCTTTTTTGCATATTGGTCTTTATTAGATTGTTTTATTTTATCTTTTTTTTTACTAGGCTTGCATTTTATAAAGCAAAAACAAAATCAACTTTTAGAACCAATGCTGTTAGTGTTGTTATTTGTGCAAGAGATGAAGCGGCAAACCTTGCAAAAAATCTACCTGGATTATTGGTTCAAAAATACAACAGTACCCACGAAATAATTGTGGTAAACGATAACTCTTTCGACGAGACTAAGTACCTGCTTGAAGAAATGAAAAAAGAATTTAGGCAGATGCAGGTTGTTGAATTGACCCAGGAAGCAAAGATGATACCTGGCAAAAAATTTCCTTTAAGCATAGGAATAAAAACGGCTAAATATGAAATTGTTTTATTGACAGATGCCGATTGTGTACCCGCCAGCGAAAACTGGATAAACAGCATGCAGGAGGTGTATGATGATGAAACAGAAATCGTGTTGGGTTATGGTGCATACCACAAAAACAAGACCTTTTTAAATAAACTAATACGATGGGAAACCTACCACAGCGCTTTACAATATATGAGCTACGCTTTGGCAGGCACAACTTATATGGGTGTTGGCAGAAATTTGTCTTACAAAAAAGCGATTTTTTATCGCCACAAAGGTTTTAGTGCGCATAATAACATACCAGGTGGAGACGATGATCTTTTTATAAACATGGCTGCCACAAACAAAAATGTAAAAATAAATTTGGATCAGGATAGTTTTACCTTAAGCAGCGCCCCTGAAAGTTTTACACAATGGAAAAAGCAAAAAAACAGGCATTATACTACCTCTAAATATTATCGCCCGTTACACAAGTTTTTACTGGGCATGTATGCATTTTCGCAATTTTTATTTTATCCCGCATTTATTGCTGCCGCTTTTTTATACGATTGGAAAATAAGCCTTGTAATCTTCAGTGGCTTTATAATTATACAGGCAATTATTTATGGTAGAACAATGAAACAATTTAAAGAAAAAGATTTGTTCCCTTTCTTTTTGTTGCTTGATGTGTGGATGTTTTTTTACTACATCATCTTTGCACCCTCGTTGTTGATGAAGCCAAAGGCTAGCTGGAAGTAACAGAGATGCAAGACACAAGGTTTTAGACACAAGATGTTAGACGTTGTTGAAAGATTATTTTGAAATGATTTATTTCTAAAACTGATTTTTAAAAATTTCATATGGAACTATTAAAAAAATATTTTTCAGATTTTACAACAGAGCAGGAAGAGCAGTTTGCGGTGTTGAAAGATTTGTATACAGAATGGAATGAAAAAATAAACGTTATCAGCCGTAAGGATATGGATAATTTTTATTTACACCATGTACTGCACTCACTCGCCATTGCTACAAAATTTGAGTTCAAGCCTGGTATGGAAGTTATGGACCTTGGTTGTGGTGGTGGTTTCCCTGGTGTACCGCTGGCAATACTTTTTCCTGAAACAACATTTCATTTGGTGGATAGCATTGGCAAAAAACTAAAGGTTGTAAACGGCGTTGCCGAAGCTGCTGAAATAAAAAATATTACCACACAACAGGCAAGGGCCGAAGAAATAAAGAGCAGAAAATTTGATGCGGTGGTTTCCCGTGCGGTGGCGCCACTGGGGAGTCTTTGGCATTGGAGCAGAAAACTTATTCGTAAAACTGCAAAAGCAGAGAAAGATATTCCCAATGGTTTGATATGTTTAAAAGGTGGGGACCTTGCACTGGAAATATCTGAAAGCAACTGTAAACCGCATGTATGGGAAATTAGTAAAGTATTTGAAGAAGAATATTTTGAGGAGAAATTTATGTTGTATGTACCAGTGAGGTAAGCGGAAATGGCTAAAGCCGACAATGTGTTGGGCTAAAGCCCATTTGAAGATTGTGATTTTTTTCCTCGCCCTAAAGGGCGAGGCAATTCATAAAGAGCGAGGCAATTCATAAAGAGCGAGGCTATTCATAAAGAGCGATGCTATTCATAAAGGGAGAAGCTATTATTGAAATGCCCTGCCCTTCAGGGCAGGGATTAGTAACAATCGTCACATGGGCTTTAGCCCAAGATGCCTCCGGCTTTAGCCATTCACATAAGCCCATTCTAAAATTTAAATATCCTTTAATAACCTAAATCCATATTTCTCAATAAACTCATCATACTCTTGGGCAAAAGTTTTTTTTGAATGATGTACCTCTTGATTTTTTATATATTCTCTCACCCTATTTACATCAGATTCACTAATTGAAACGGCAAAATATTCATCCTGCCATTCAAACTTTTCTTTTGTAAGATTTTGCTTATTTATCCAATGCGAACTTTCGCCCTTTATTAATTGTACTACTTCTGCTATTGTTTGTTTTTGATTTAATGAGGCAAGACAATGAACATGTTCACTATAGCCATTCACAAAATCAATGTGTATATTTTTCACAGCACCATTCTCCTTAATATGTTTAAAAACATTTTGCCTGATGTGAGATGTTAGAAATGGATATCTGTTTTTAGTAGCCCACACAAAATGAATCCATATTTTAATAAAAGGCATATCTTTTTATTTTAAAAGTATCATTTAATTGTGATTTAATTTGCTGCGCTTAAACTATTTTTATAAAAATGAAAAAATGAAAATTATTATTCTTTTAAGCGTAGTAGTACTTTCCAGTAATTTACACGGACAGAATATTTCTTATAACCGTAAAATAGTTGATACACTTACCTCGCCTTACTTTTGGGGACGTGGATATACAAAAGATGGCATGAAAAAAGCCGCCGGTTTTTTATCAGGCGAATTTAAAAATGCTGGACTACAGCCACTAGATAAAAAAGATTTTCTGCAAACCTTCTATTTTTCTGCAAATACTTTCCCGGGTAAAATGGAAGTAGAAGTGAACGATAAAAAATTAGAACCAGGAACTGATTATATTGTTGGAGCTGATAGCCACACGGGAAAAGCAGAAGGCAGATTACAACAGCGAGACAGCGCAACATTTGTAGATGCAGAAAATAAGATTGTTGTAAAATTAGAAAACAAACTTACATGGGATGCATCGCAGACACAAGAAGATTACAATCTTATTCAGTTAGACAAAAAACGATTTAGGGAATTACCCAAAAATATCAAAATAAATATTGATGCAAAACTGATTAAAAAATTTAATGCTGCAAATGTTTGTGCAATGGTTGCCGGAACTGAAAAACCGGATTCATTTATTTTTATCACTGCTCATTACGATCACCTTGGTGGTATGGGAAGTGAAACTTATTTTCCCGGGGCAAATGACAATGCAAGCGGTGTAGCATTGTTGCTAAGCCTTGCAAAATATTACGCAGCACATCCTCAAAAATATTCTATTGGTTTTATTTTATTTGCGGCAGAAGAAATTGGTTTGCTTGGTTCAAAATATTATACCGAACACCCTATTGTTCCGCTTAAAAACATTCGATTTCTAACCAATACAGACCTTGCCGGTACAGGCGAAGAAGGAATTACTGTTGTTAATGCAACAATATTTGAAAATGAATTTGCTTTGATGAATAAAATTAATGATGAAAACAAATATTTGGTTTCGATTAGCGCAAGAGGAAAAGCTGCAAACAGTGACCATTATTGGTTTACAGAGAAAGGCGTACCATCATTCTTCTTTTATACAAAGGGTGGCATTGCTGCTTACCACGTTGTGTATGATAAAACAGCAACACTGCCATTAAATGAGCAGGCAGACTTAATGCAGTTGATGATAAGGTTTAATGAAGGGTTGCAAATTAGTAACCGCTAAAACGCAAAGTGTTAAATGTTGAAAGTTCAAGGTTGCGAATTACAATTCAGAGTAGTGCTTGGTCTGTGGTCAATCGTCCCTGGTCCGTCGTCTATCATCCGTGGTCTGCGGTCCTCCCCTAACTTCAAATAATAGCCTTCCACATATAAACATCTGTCTGTGGCGTATTGCCAATTGGGAAATCATGCTTATGACCTGTAAGTTTAAAATCGAATTTGCTGTAAAATTTTTGGGCTCTGGAATTAAATTCCCACACGCCTAAAAAAGCCGTGTCATAACCCTGCGCCTTTGCATAATCAAGAAAAAAATTCATCATCTGCTGGGCCGCACCTTTACCGTGATACTCTTTTGAAATATAAAATCGCTTTAGTTCAAGTGCAGTACTGCCATGTATTTCAGCAAAGTCTTCGGTGCCGTTGGTAAATAAAATATACCCTACAATTTCTTCTTCCATTTCAGCAAAAAAATATTCCATCGTACTATCGGCAACCTCATTGGCCAAGCTCGTCTCGTTGTAATATTGCTCCAGAAAATGAACCATATCATCTTCCGTACAAGTACCGGTAAACGTATCGTAAAAAGTTTTCTTAGCTATAAAAGAAAGCGCAGGCACATCTTCCAATGTGATCCTGCGCATTTTAATTTCCTGCATATTATTTACCAGTTAAATTCAATTAAATTATTCTTCCTGTCCACATCGGCCATGCGTTGTGAAGGATCTATTTCCACCTTTTTATAATCTGTCAATCTTGTTTTTAATTGCAACACATATGTTGGATGTGTCCAGCGCCATTCGCCATCCACAATTATCTTTTCTGCTCCATCTTCTTTTTTGGCAGCAAACATAAGGTTCAAGGGAATGGTATGCATTTCTGTTGTGCCATCTTTTTTTGTGAGTACGATATCT
This sequence comes from Ferruginibacter sp., assembly GCA_040400515.1. Taxonomy (GTDB): domain Bacteria; phylum Bacteroidota; class Bacteroidia; order Chitinophagales; family Chitinophagaceae; genus Ferruginibacter. The sequence goes on from JBBAQB010000017.1 coordinate 49,091, forward strand.
ACAGGCATGGGTATTTGCCCAACTCTTTTTAAGCGAATATTTGAAACACCATTTTCTTCCCACAAACTGTCTATACCGTAGTCAATTTTCTTTGTGGTATTTATCCACCACTCTTTGTACCAGTCAAGCTGAACGCCACTTACATCCTGTGCAACCTGTATAAAATCATTTGCGTTGGGGTGTTTAAAACGCCAGCGTTTATAGTACTCTAACAATATTTTATTACGGGTTTGCTCACCAACAATGTATCCCAGTTGGGTTATGAAAACACTTCCTTTCGAGTAGGCGTCTATGCTGTAAGCAAAGTTGCTATTGTAATGATCCGCATGTGTGGTCATTGGCTCTTCCGCTTTACTTTGAGCAAGAAAAAAATAAGAGTTATAACTTCCTTCGTGGTGTAAAGGCAATATAGCTCCAATTGAATCGTAGTAACGCATAGCACCAGGTTTGTTACCTGCTCTTATACGACGTACTTTTTCAGTATAATAATCATCTACCAATTGAGAAGAGAATTCTGTAAACCCTTCATCCATCCACGCATACATGCTTTCGTTTGTACCAAGCATCATTTGGTACCAACTATGCATCCATTCATGAAAAACAGTTCCAAGACCTGGACCATTAATTAAGGTTGCCATTGGGTATTCCATTCCACCATCACCGCCTTGAATAAATGAATACTGAGGGTAAGGATATTTACCAAAGTTCTTTTCAATAAAAGGTAATACAGCTACAGCTGCATCTGCAACTTCTTTCCATGCAGTATCATTTGTGGGCGCAGCTTCTTTGTAATTGTAAATAACATGCAGCTTAGTTCCGCCATTTGGCATTTGCCTTACCAGGTGCACATACTCAGGGTCTGCAGCCCAAACAAAATCATGTATGTTTTTTCCAACAAAATGCCATGTCCTTTTTGACGCACCAATTGCTTTTAGTTCTGTACCAGGTTTGTCATATCCCCAACCAATCTCATTTGCATTTACGAGCACACCGGTACCACCTAATTTATATTCCTTGTCAATGTTTATTGTTACATCATAATCGCCCCACACGCCATAAAATTCACGGGCAACATATTGCGTTGGGTGCCAGCCTTCATAATCGTATTCGCACATTTTTGGATACCATTGGCTCATGCTCAAACGCACGCCTGTAGTTGGGTTATCTCTACCGCTCCTCCGCACCTGCAACGGAACCTGCGCTTCAAATTCCATTTCAAAAATTACTTTTGTTTTTGATAAAATGGCTTTGGTAAGATTAACTTCTAAAATGGTTTCGTGGTATTTAAAAGGCTGGGCAACGCCATTCATTTTTAAAGAAATTATTTTTTGATAACCGATTTCATCTTCCTTTAATTTTGAAATACGATCCTTCACTCGTGCATCCCAATCGGGGCGACCATTGTTTAAAATTTTCCCAAGTTCTCTGCTGCGTACATCCATACTGCTGTTTGGCTGAAACGCATTAAAATACAAATGGTAAAAAACCTTGGTCAAACTTTTGTCGCTGTTGTTGCTGTACTCCAGTGTCTGCTTGCCTTTAAACTGATTTTTTGGCGCATCCATATCAATGGTCATTTTATAACTCACTCTTTGTTGCCAACGGTTTTCTGGCTGGGCAATACTGCTGAGTGTGGTAACGGTCAACACCAGCATCCAAATAACTCTTATCATGTAGGTTGTTTTTTTTAGAAAGGTAAATTTCGGTAAAAGCATTGACGGTTACAATTAAAACCCTCAAATATTTTTATGACTAGAAATTTTGAACGTGCCCCGCTAAAAAGCGGGTCGGGCTTTACGCTACAATCTTTTTTTCGCCTCAAAGGCAGGACGAAAAAAAGGATTTTCACTGCAATCCCTCACGCAACGGCACAGTGTGCTCAAGTGAATGAAGAACCTATTTAAACGATCTTCTTTTGAAATAAAAACATAGTAAAGATTTCCTCTTATTTATAATCGTATAAGTAATTTTTCTCTTAGATTGTAAATAAATAAACAGCAATGGCGCATAAAAAATTGATAAAAGGTTTTCCTTTCGAAAGCTATACCAAAGAATCTTTTTCTCCGAAAGAGATGGTAGACAAGTCTGCCGATTTTTATGAGTGGATGGATAAAAGAAGAACCTGTAGAGATTTCTCCGACAAGCCAATACCAAAAGAAGTAAGTAATAGATAATATTTTACTGGCTGCATCTACAGCCCCAAGTGGCGCCCATAAACAACCCTGGACGTTTTGTGTTGTAAGCGATGTCGCAATAAAAAAACAAATAAGAGCAGCAGCAGAACAGGAAGAAAAAAAGAGTTATGCAGGGAGAATGAGCGAAGAGTGGCTAAAAGATTTGGAACCAATTGGAACAGATTGGGAAAAACCTTTTTTAGAAATTGCTCCTTACCTAATTATTGTTTTTAAACGCAGCTACGAATTTGAACCAAATAACCATAAACACCAGAATTATTATGTTACGGAAAGTGTTGGTATAGCATGTGGATTTTTGTTAGCCGCTATTCACAATGCAGGACTTATTGCACTTACGCATACACCAAGCCCAATGAACTTTTTATGCAATGTTTTAAATAGGCCGGCAAATGAAAAACCTTTTTTATTAATACCTGTAGGTTATGCAGCAGATCAATGTTGGGTGCCTACTTTAAAGAGAAAGGAATTGAACGAGGTAGCAATTTATTATTAAAGTAACGTAAATGTTGTTATTTCTATTCTCCATCCAAAAAGCACAATTGAAAAACAAAAGTTGACGAGCGGCGGGATACGAAGGGGAAGTGTTTTTTTGTGCAAGCCTCACGCCATCGGCGAGAGAAGGTTGTACAAAAAAATACCGCAGCCCGCAGCAGCCCGAATAAAGGTTAATTAAAGATCAATGGCCGAACGCCCAAATGTTTAAAAGTTTATTCCTTCCCTCCTACCACAATTACAATTTCTCCCTTTACCGTTTTCGCATTAAAGTATTCGTAAATTTCCTGTAAAGTTCCTCTTTTATTTTCTTCAAACATTTTTGTTAATTCTCTGCTCACGCAGCATTGGCGGTCAGTACCGAGATATTCACCTAAATCTTTTAAGGTGCGCAACAACCGCATGGGGCTTTCGTAAAACATCATGGTGCGTTTTTCTTCTGCCATGCGTTTAAGAAAAGTTTGTCTTCCTTTTTTTAAAGGTAAAAAACCTTCAAAACAAAAACTATCTGTGGGCAAACCGCTGTTTACGAGTGCGGGCACAAACGCTGTAGCACCGGGTAGGCACTGTACTTCAATATTATTTTTTATGCATTCCTTTACAAGAATATGAGCGGGGTCGCTTATGCCTGGTGTGCCTGCATCTGTAATTAATGCAATGGTTTTTCCTGCAAGCATCTGGTCGGCAAGATGCGCTGCAATTTTATGTTCGTTGTGTTGGTGATAGGGAGAAAGTGGTTTGTTTATCTTGTAATGATTTAATAAAACAGAGGATGTTCGGGTATCTTCTGCCAAAATCAAATCCGCATTTTTTAAAACCTCTACTGCACGAAAAGTCATATCTGCAAGGTTGCCAATGGGTGTGGGGACGAGATAAAGCATAATGTGCTAATTTGCTGATGTGCTAATGATAATTTCGACGGTCTAATGCCTGATGAGTGCACGAATTAAAAAAATGCTATATTATTTTTTACCCTGTAGTACCAATTAAAGAATTCTCTGAATGAAAGAAACCCAATTAGCACATTTGCACATTATCGAATTACCTAATTGTAATCTCGAACTGCTCCATCACAGCATTTGCCAATAATCTTTTAGCTGCATCATCTGCTTTATCTTTTGCTTCCGTTTCGCTTTCGGCTTCAATGGTAAGATCTATTTGCTTGCCAATTCTAACATCATTTATACCTGTAATCCCAAGGTTTGCGAGCCCACCCATTACAGCTTTCCCTTGAGGATCGAGCAAATTTTTTAGTGGCATTACTTTTATTTGTGCAGTAAATATCATGCTGTTTTATTTTTGAATGCCAAAGATAAAATAATGTAGGCAACAAAAATTACAGGAGCCGCAAGCCAGTGAAAAATAATAGCAGCTATAATTGAAAAAATAACAATGATGTATTTTGGAAGGTTATCTTTTAGTGACAGGTTTTTAAATTTTAATGCCATTAATGGAAGTTTACTTACCATTAACCCGCTCACTACTAAAATTAATGTATATAAAAACCATTTATTAAGCAGAATATGTATAAGCATTTCATTGGTGGCATTCCAATAAATAAGCGGCAAGCTTGCGACAACCAAACCTGCAGCCGGTATTGGTACTCCTTTAAAGCCATACTGCTGGCTGTTGTCTAAATTAAACCTCGCAAGCCTGTAAGCACCTGCAGCAGCAATCACAAATGCAGGAAAGAGTAAAAAAACGGACGTGTTTATACTAGCTTCGCTAGAAGCAAAACTCATTCTTAAAAACTGGTAAACAATCATTGAAGGTGCAACGCCAAAACTCACCACATCTGCCAGTGAATCTAACTGCTTACCCATTTCGGAGGATGCATTAAAAAGACGTGCAACAAAGCCATCAAAAAAATCTACAACCGCAGCTATACCAATAAACAAAGAGGCCATCCAAAGCTTCTCAGATAGGTCTATAAATTGTGCTCCATCTGCATCATACTGAATTGTAATACCATTTTGCATCGTATGCACAATAGCAATGCAGCCGCAAATTAAATTGAGAAGGGTGAAAATGTTGGGGATTTGTTTCATTTAAATTGGACGACAGACAACTGACCACCGACAACGGGTACATTCAAATTCAAAGTTGCTTTTGTCTAAGTTTTTTAAGTGTTTAAAGAATTTTTAAAAGCTTGTATTTTTTTCACCAAACTATCAATTTCATTATATCGAATTTCAAATATTTCTTTCGTAATATAGTCTCTTTTAATGGCAAGATATAAGGCAGAAACAACTTCGATACAAGACCGTTGCGCATATCCTAAAAATCTTTGTTGCTCAGGATTTGATTGACCGGTGGAACCCTCCGCAATATTCAAGGCCGATGAATCAGCCGCTCTTTTTATTTGTGTTGTAAGAGAAAACATTTCTTCTTTAGGAAACGTGCGTGTCATTAAATGAATATTGTTGGCCATTTCAATTGACAATTGCCAAATGACTAACTTTTCAAACTTAAACGGCAGAAATACTGTCTTGATAAATAAATAATTTAAGGGGACAACAGACCACATGTTCAATTTTATAATATTTACTATTATTTATTGAGGCCATTCCTTGTCTGCCTTTTATTGACTATCGTGTATTGTCCATTGTATGTCGTCTGTTGTCTGTAGTCCGTCGTCTGCTGTCCATCGTCTCAATTCTTCCTCCTCATCATCGCTTCTATCTCTTCTACTTCGATAGGAATATTTTTCATCAAATCTTTATTGCCATTCTTGGTTATCCAAAAATTATTTTCAATGCGTATACCCATTTGTTCTTCTTCGATGTAAATTCCTGGCTCTATGGTGAAGACCATTCCGGCTTTAATAGGTTCGGTACGTGTGCCAAGGTCGTGCACATCAATTCCTAAATGATGCGAGATGCCATGGTACAAATATTTTCTATACGCACGGTCGTTGGGGTTTTCATTTTTGATATCGCTCTTTTTGAGAAGACCTATTTTTTGAAACACTTTTGTTGCTTCGTCACCAATTTTTTCTGTATAATCTACAATACTGATACCAGGCTTTAAAATACTTGCCGCATATTTATGAAGCTGCAGGCAGGCATTATAAACTGTTTTTTGGCGGCGGGTAAACTTACCATTTACGGGAACCGTGCGGGTAAGATCTGCTGCGTAGTTGCCATACTCTGCTCCAAAATCCATTAAAATTAAATCGCCATCTTTACACTCTCGGCAGTTTTCTACATAATGCAAAACCCGAGCATTGTCGCCACTTGCTATGATGCTGCCATAAGCTTCGCCTGTAGCCCGCTGCATTAAAAATGAATGTATAATTTCTGCATGTATTTCGTACTCCATTACACCCGGTTCTATAAACTGCAACAATTTTCTAAAAGTGATATCAGTAATATCAATTGCTTTCTGAATAACTTCAACTTCTTCCTCAGATTTTATAGAGCGAAGTTCTTTTAAAATGGGTGCGCTGCGTTTGTAATTGTGCAATGGATAGCGCTCTTGTAACTGTTTCGCATAACGATAATCTCTTACAGCAATGTTGCTTCCTTTGCGGTCGTTCTCGTTTGTGTTGAGGAATATATTTTCTGCCAGGTGTATCCATGGCTGTAACATCGCATCTAATGAATCTAAATAAACCACCGTTTCAATTCCCGAAATATTTTGAGCCTCGCTTATTCTTAATCTGTGGCCATCCCATTTTTCTTTGATTTCGTTAGGTCGCACTACAACCAATACTTCCCGGTATTTTGCATCCGGATTATCAGGAAAAAAAAGCATCATCGTATCTTCCTGCTCAATACCTGTAAGCCAATACAGATCGGAGTTTTGTTTAAACTTATGCAGCGCATCGCCATTAATAGGTAACTCATCATTGCTGTTAAATATAGAAATTGAATTTTTTGGCAGTTTATTTACAAAACGTTTTCTGTTTTGAATAAAAATAGTTGGATTAAGTGGTAAGTATTTCATTGATGCTATTTTTTATACTGCAATATAATTTTTTTTAAGTCACTAAAATATGAAGTATTAAAAAGAGATAAATCAAAGACTATAAAAGCCGTACAAATAAAAGTTGAAAAATGATAGACTGCTGAAGAGCGCCGGGATAGAAGCGAAAATCCTTTTCTGTTGCTGCCTTTGAGAAACAGAAAAGACCTGCCAGCCGGTAGGAAAGTTGCATAGAATAGCCCAAACAAATGTTCATAAATGCAAAATGCTCACCGCCAAAAAAAAGCCTCGACAAATTTTGTCAAGGCTTTTAATTTATCAATCAAAAATATTAATCAATTTTTGGTGCTGCTGCAAGTATTTCATCGCTCACTCCACTTGCATATTTTTCAAAGTTTTTTACAAACTGCTTTGCAAGTGTTACAGCCTTTTCATCGTAGGCATTTTTATCTGCCCATGTATTACGAGGATTTAAAATTTCACTAGGTACATTGGGACATTCTTTCGGCATCATCATTCCAAAAACAGAATGGGCCTCATACTCAACATTATCTAATTTCCCTTCCAGCGCTGCAGTTATCATTGCCCTTGTAAAGGCAAGTTTCATTCTACTTCCAACTCCATACGGACCACCACTCCAGCCTGTGTTTATCATAAACACGTTTACATTTGCATCAGTCATTTTTTTACCAAGCATCTCAGCATATTTTCCTGGGTGTAAAGGCAAAAAGGGAGCGCCAAAACACGCACTAAAAGTTGCTGATGGCTCAATAACTCCTGCTTCCGTACCTGCTACTTTTGCTGTATAGCCGCTGATGAACTGGTACATTGCCTGCCCTGCAGTCAACTTACTTACAGGTGGAAAAATTCCATAAGAATCTGCTGTTAAAAAGAAAATATTTTTGGGTGTTTTCCCTATCGAAGGCTCGAGTGCATTGCTGATAAAACTAAGTGGATAACTTATTCTTGTATTCTCTGTAATATCTTTATTGGCAAAATCAATTTTATCTGTACCTGGTACAAATCCAACGTTTTCTACCAATGCGCCCGGGCGGATGGCATTGTAAATTTCAGGTTCGTTTTCTGCACTAAGGTTTATCAGTTTTGCATAACACCCACCTTCAAAGTTAAAAACACTGTCGTCAGTCCATCCATGCTCATCATCGCCAATTAATTTACGATTAGGATCTGCACTGAGGGTTGTTTTACCTGTGCCGCTAAGGCCAAAAAAAACAGCTGTATCGCCCTCTGATCCTACATTTGCAGAGCAATGCATACTTAAAACATTTTTTTGATGCGGCAAAATAAAATTAAGGATAGTGAAGATTCCTTTTTTCATTTCACCTGTGTAACCTGTTCCACCAATTAAAATAGTCTTTTTTGTAAAACTCGTCATAGCAAAATTGTGCTGCCTTGTTCCATCAACAGCAGGATCAGCAAAGAAAGTCGGCGCATGCAAAATTGTCCACTCGGGTACAAAATTTTCCAATTCACTTTCTTGCGGACGAAGAAACATATTGTAGGCAAATAGATTGCTCCATGGGTTCTCATTTACCACACGAATATTTAGCCTGTATGTTGTATCTGCACATACATAAGAATCTCGCACCCACAATTCTTTTTGTTCTAAATGCGTGATAAGCTTTGCGTGCATATTATCAAAAACCTCTGGCGTAATAGCAATATTGAAATCGTTCCAATGCACAGCATCAGCAGTGATTTCATCCTTTACACAAAATTTATCTTTTGGACTCCTACCGGTAAATTCGCCTGTATTAATCAGCAAAGCTCCTGTATCATTTAGCTTGCCTTGGCCAAGTTTAATAGTGGCGTCTGCAAGCTGTTGGGGGGTATGCTGGTAGTTTATAGTTTGACTTGCTTTTATACCAATTGTTGCCAAAACATCGTTGACTGTTTCAGGCATTTGAGATACTGACATATCATGTTTTTTAGTGAGGGCGCAAATATAGGAGTTGTGTTTAAAGTGGCAAATTTTTACCACCTAGCATTTATTTATTTTTAGATATTTTTTCTAAAAAAGCGAAGGATGAAAAAATATTTTTTAACTTCTTAACAGAAAAGGAACTTTTCTAATTTTATTTCAAATTTTTTAGCGTTTTTGATTCTTAAAATGAAATAGGATAAGAAGGGAATTATGTAGCGAAGGATGCTTTTTACAATTCATTTTTAACATGCAATTTAGAAACTCAACTCTGGAATTTCTTCTTCCACAATTAGATTAGCATTTGTTTTATCTTTTATTTCTTCAACCGTAACGCCTGGTGCTCTTTCCAACAGTTTAAAACCTTTTGCTGTAACTTCTATTACTGCAAGATCAGTAACAATTTTCTTAACGCAATTCCTACCGGTTAAAGGCAGCGAACAAGATCTAAGAAGTTTGCTTTCGCCTGATGGGCTTGTATGCATCATGGCTACGATTATATTTTTAGCACTTGCAACCAAATCCATGGCGCCACCCATTCCTTTAACCATCTTACCCGGAATTTTCCAATTGGCAATATCGCCATTTTCACTTACCTCCATTGCGCCCAAAACAGTGAGGTTTATTTTTCCTGAACGTATCATTCCAAAACTCATTGCACTATCAAAAATTGATGAACCCGGTAAAGTTGTAATTGTTTGTTTCCCTGCATTTATCAGGTCTGCATCTTCCTGCCCTTCAATTGGAAATGGCCCCATACCTAATAATCCATTTTCACTTTGCAACACCACATTCATTCCCGCGGGAATATAATTTGCTACAAGGGTTGGAATACCAATACCAAGATTTACATAAAAACCATCTTGTAATTCTTTGGCTATTCGTTGCGCTATCTGAAATTTATTTAAAGCCATAATATTTTAATGCGTAAATGTGTTAATTTTTTGAGGCCTCGCTGCTTTCCTAGAATGTACGAATCAATATTATTCAACTATTCATTCGTCCTAACTGTTCTCTGCTCTATCCTTTTTTCGTAATTAGTGCCTTGAAAAATACGATGTACAAAAATGCCGGGTGTGTGAATAAAATTAGGATCAAGTTCTCCATCTTCTACCAACTCCTCTACTTCTGCTATTGTTATTTTTGCAGCCATTGCCATTAGCGGATTAAAGTTTCTTGCTGTATCCTTATAAATTAAATTCCCCTGAAGATCGCCTTTCCATGCCTTTACAATTGCAAAGTCCGCCTCAAAAGCCATTTCAAGCAAATATTCCTTACCCCCAAAAATCCTTGTTTCCTTACCATCTGCCACCTCTGTTCCTACACCAGCGGGTGTAAAAATTGCAGGCATACCATAACCTGCTGCCATGCACCGGGTAGCTAAAGTACCCTGCGGTATGAGTTCTACTTCAAGTTCTCCAGATAAAAGCTGACGTTCAAATTCTGCATTTTCACCAACGTAAGAAGCAATCATTTTCTTAACCTGCTTTTTTTGCAACATCAAACCAATACCAAAACCATCTACGCCGGCGTTGTTAGATATACATGTTAAATTATTAACTCCTTTCTTCACCAAAGCTGCTATACAATTTTCGGGGATACCACATAAACCGAACCCTCCCAACATAAGCGTCTGGCCGTCGGAAATGTCCCGAATCGCATCATCTGCATTTTTACTTAATTTGTGCATCGTCCACTTTTATAATTTTTTTTAATCTTTCGTTCTCTTTGATCCTTCCGTTTTTTACAACCATACTATCGAGCAATGGTTTCAATAACTCCTCGTGGTGTAAATAATAATCATAACTTTTATAAAAAGTTATTTTGTCAGTACTGTTTTTTGCAAATATTTTTTGTTGAAGCTTTAAATTTTCTTTCGCAAGATCCGCACTTGTATCTTTCACTATAAATTCCTGAGTAAATACATCTGCTTTTGTGAGCTCCCACAAAATTTTCTCCATCTTTTCTGCTGAAAGAATATCTTTTGTGTTACTACTGCAGGCGTACAAAAAAATCGTACATAAAAAGAAATAAACTGGTTTCATTATTTTAATCCTTCTTTGTAACTGTTTGCATTAGTTAAATCCAGCCGTGCTAAGAGCTCTGCAGCCTTAGCTTTATCCTGTGGCAGCGCTTTTGCAAAAATTCTAATAAGTTCATTCGATTTTCCTTGAAAGAAAAACTGGTTAATCATCGTATTTGGGTTGTCGTTGTTAAATACACCCAAAAGATTAATAGCATTGAGTATTTCTGCCCGTCCTGCATTCTCATCTTCGTAAAATTTATCGAGGCCTAATTTGTAATAATTGTAATAAACATCATTCATTACAGCGTACCTTGTATTTAGCATATTATCAACCAGCCAATACCTGTTTCTAATTCCATCAAAAGCCTTCCAACCTTTTATTCCTCTACCATCCGGTGCATTGTTTACAATATTTTGGGCTTTTAAGAAAGACGCTTCACCTCCACGAATAGCAAACGATTCATTATCAAATGCAATGATCATGTTGGCATAGTAGGCAAATATTGCCGTAAGGTTCGATATTTGAGGATCTGAACCCGTAATCCTATTGTCATTAAACTCTAACTGCTGAAACTCAACATACTTAAAGTTTACATCATCATCTTTAAAATTAATAATCGGCGATAAATAGGCAGTATTAAAAACCGGCCTGGCAGCCTGAATAGTTAAGGAACCACTGTAAATGTTTGCTTCTTCAGTAGACTGTATGTTGAGAAAGAAAGTGCAGTCTATCCGCTCGTTTTGTGCGTACACATCTTTTGTCCATTTTCTAGTATTGAGAAAATTATTTAAAGCTGTTTGAAGTGTTTGAAAGGCACTTCTATTTACATTATTTGTAACCTGTTGTGCTGATACTGTTACCCTTGCACTTAACTCTTGCGCATTTGCAAAAGAAAAAGTGAAGATGGAAAATATTATTGATATTGTCTTTCTCATATTATTTTTTTAAAATGGAATCTATAATATCTTTTGCAACAGCCTCTTTACTTTTCATGTCAAAAGACGAATGAGTGCCATGCTTATCAAAAATAGTTATTTTGTTACTGTTAAATCCAAAACCAGCACCGGCGTCGTTTAGAGAATTAAGAACGATAAAATCTACCTTTTTTTCCTTCAATTTCTTTCTGGCGTTTGCAAACTCGTCATTTGTTTCCAAAGCAAAACCAACAAGCACTTGTTCATCTTTCTTCATGATTCCAAGCTTTTTTAAAATATCTTCTGTTTTCTTTAATTCGATCGTAAAAGTATCCTCCTCCTTCTTTTTAATTTTTTCTGTACTGAAATTTACAGGTGTGTAATCTGCCACAGCTGCGCACATAATAGCAATATTACACTCTACAAACTCGCTGGTACATGCTTTTCCCATTTCAGCAGCGCTTATTACATGTATAACTTTAATTTCCTTTGACACAATTTCTTGACAGGGCCCAAGTATAAGGGTAACATTCGCTCCCCTTTTTAAACATTCATTTGCAAGTGCAATGCCCATTTTACCGGTACTATAATTTCCTATAAAGCGAACAGGATCAAGAGCTTCGTGTGTAGTCCCTGCTGAAACAAGAATTTGTTTGCCTAAAAGATCTTTTTTTTGTTGAAAAAAATCCTCAAAAAAAGTTATAATATCTTCCGGTTCTGCCATTCTTCCCTCACCAGATAAACCACTTGCAAGTTCACCATTGGTCACCGAAATAATTTTATTGCCAAAAGATTGCAACGATGCTATATTTCTTTTTGTTGAAGGATGTATCCACATATCTTCATCCATTGCAGGAGCTACAAATACAGGGCACGTAGCCGAAAGATATACTGCAAGTAAAAGATTGTCGCAAATACCATTTGCCATTTTAGCAATTGTGTTACAACTTGCAGGTGCTACTATCATTACATCTGCCCATCTTCCAAGCATCACATGGTTGGCCCAAGTATCTTCGTTATACAAGTCACTCAACACTTTATTCTTCGATAATGTAGATAGTGTAAGTGCAGGAATAAAAGTTGTTGCAGCTTCCGTCATAATAACTTTAACTTCCACCCCACTTTTTACTAGCAACCTTGTGAGTGTAGCAATTTTATAAGCTGCAATACTACCGGTAACAGCAACAAGAATTTTCTTTCCTTTTAGCATAAAAAATAAAAACGACGGATAAACCGTCGTTAAAATTATTAATAATTTTCTATAAAAAATTTCTAAAGCAAAATCTTAACTAAAAAGATCTTCATCATTTTTACGGAAGTAAACTTTATCTTCTAAAAATTCTGTTGTTGCAAGCAATGCTGCGTTTGGCATACGCTCATAAGCACGTGAAATCTCAATTTGCTCTTTGTTTTCGTGCACTTCTTCAAGGCTGTCAGTATGACTAGCAAATTCTTCTAACTTGCTGTGTAGCTCTTCTTTTACTGTAATATTTATCTGATTCGCCCTTTTAGCCATAATAGCTATAGACTCATAAAGATTACCGGTTTTATCTTTCATATCAGATAATTTCTTTGGCTCAACGCTACTGCTCGTATTAGAGCTTAGCTGACGACGAAGTTTGCTCATTTGTTAGTTCTTTTATATTTTTTTGACTTAAATTACCGTAATCTTCTGCTTCCTTTAATAACTTACTATCAGGAAATCTATCTGCAAAATCAAGGTATTCCGCTGTTACTTTCTCAAAACGCTCAATCTGCTTTTCAAGAACACTAAGCTTTGCGAATTTAAAATATGATTTTACTACCATTAATTTGTATTCATCAGCTTTGACTGATTCAGGATAATTGTTTAAAAGATTATTAAAAGCAATTCCTGATGATCTAAACTGTCCTAAATTATAATAAAGTTGTGCTGACCGTGCTTCTTTAACCTCAAGCTTAGCCCTGCCCTCATCAATAATAGCGGTTGCATCTTTAATGCGTGAGGACCCAGGATGTGTGTTTATAAAAGTCTGCATCATATTCATAGACTTTAAAGTATTTACCTGCTCTAACTCAATCTTAGGGCTTTGTTTAAAATAACAATAGGCTCGAGCATAGTCTACTTCTTCTGCACGAGGACTGTTAGGAAAAACTTCTAAAAACCCTTTAAAAAGATTTTCGGCATCCTTATATTGCTTATCGTAATAGAAGCAATAAGCCCATTTATAATAAAGATCTTCAAATTTATCTGTGCCTTTTACAGCAGGAAAAAGTTCTTCATAAAGCAATTGTGCGTTTCTGTATTTCTTTTTTGCGTAATACTCATCTGCCTTTACAAGCTTGTAAGTTGTGTCTTTACTTTTTTGGATTTTACTAAACTTGCTACAGGAAGAAAGAGAAATAAAAACACCCAACAATACTATAACACTAAAAATTGATTTCATAAATATGTGCGAAATTAGCTTATTTCGTTCAAAAATGACACATTAATATTTATAAAACAAAACTCATTCGTTAATGAATTTATAAACCTACATCAAAATAAAAAACCCTTCCGAGTTGGAAGGGCTTTTCTATTATCTATTTTGAAATTAGTTTGACTTAATATCAACTGTATTTTTGTTAGCACCGTCGCTTACTTCGCAGTTAGTGCTGATACGATCTGCACTGATACCTTCTTTTTCTACAAGGTACATTTTAATTGCTTCGTTTCTTTTGTTACAAACAGCTTGTGCAGCTTTAGAAGCTTCAGGATAACCTGTTACACTTACATTACAAGTTGGGCTAGCTTTCATTTTAGAAGCTACAGATGCAAGCATTGCTTTTACATCGTTGCTTAAAGTTTGAACATTACCTTTAAATGTAAGACTTGGGTAATCGCTAGGGCATATTACAGGATCAACAATTGTAGTTATGTTTTCGCAACACTTAGGATCTGGGCATTTACCAATACCATCTGCATTCACTGGCTGACACTCAGTAGGCGTAATCAATTGTTTGTCTTTGCAGTCTGGGACACCATCACCATCAGTATCCTTCGTTACACCATGTGTATCAACAGGGCAACCTGCAGGCGTGTTAGGCTCACGATCCAATTGATCAAGAACACCATCACCATCAGCATCTTCGAAAGAAGGCTTCGGTAATTTCATATGCTTTGGCTCGTTCAATTCGCTGTAAGCATAATCTAATGGATTTAACCAATATAAAGGCTCAACAGATTTACCACCAAGGTTAAAATTCAATCTTACTGAAGCGTAGTTATAAGAATCAAAATCACGCGTCTGCGCTGCATCAGTCCTAGGTTGTTCTTGCCATTGCTGACCGTCTAATAAATCAGTTTTTACAAAAGTAAAACGATCTTCTATAGCCAAGTTAATTCTTTTACCAAGTTTAAAAGCAATACCTGCTAATACGTTACCTGATGGCTTTAATGTTTTGCCATCTATCCCAGGTGTAGATGCACCAGAACCTCTAGTGCTTTCTGCATCTGTTTCGTAGGTATCATCCATTCCGGCTTTCAAATCTTTCCTGATATCTTTTCTCTTTTTGTAAAGATTAGTTTCCTTAGCATATTTAATTTGAGTTGCGTTAAACAAAGCACTGTAGTTTGCACCACCGTTCGCATCATTAAATGCATTTATTTTCGTTCTATATAAAGAAGCACCAATACCTGCACCGCCATATATAACTAAACCAGTTTTAGCCCTGTGAAACCTTACATTGTTAAAAGTAAATATACCCTGCAAACTTAAATCCTGCAATTTCGTTCTATAATTGTAATAAACGTAATCTCTAGTAGCTCTTCTTGCTCCAGAGGCATTTTGGTTCACTAAATTACCGGCAGCATCTCTAACAGTTGCAAAGTAAGAACCGAAAGCTGGATTTTTAGAAAAACCCTCAGATGCTTTCCAGTTTTGACCTTCCATCGTTGTGTTAATATATTCTGCTCTAAGAGAGAATAGATAACCCAATGATTTTCTAACTGTTATGCCAAAATTCGGTGCTGTAAATGCTTTTGTTGAAACATCGCCACTTACTGTCGCAAGACCTGTAGAAATACCGATTTCTACCATATTGCGTGGTTTTGCAGGAAAAGAATAACTGTTGTTCCAGAATTCGTTTTGCTGCCCCATTTTCTTGTTGGAGATAACAGATGAGTCGTAGATGTTGTAACCGCCGCTCATATAGCCTGTATTACCGCTTTCGGTCTGTGCTATTGCACCAGCCGATAAAAGCATACATAAGGCTGTAAATAATTTGATTTTTTTGCTTACCATAACTTAAAAGTTGTTGAATTTTCGAAAATATCCTGATTGATTAGATGCAAATGTAACCAACGATATTAAATATACAAACTTTTTTTATCATTTATTTATAATTTAATCTTCGCTTTACATTGAAGGATTTTGTAGATAAAAGACTACAGTACCATTAATTTAGTTGCATCTAACTTAAAAAAGATTTTTTCGAACCAAATTAAAACAAAAATTATCATTTGCCTATCTTAAATTGCTGCTTTTTTAAGATGAAAGCTGTACAAAACATTATAGGTGAAGAATTAAAAGTATTTGAATCTAAATTTTCAAATGCTGTAAAGAGCAATACATCTATGCTCGATACTATAATGAAATACATTATTAAAAGAAAGGGAAAGCAATTGAGACCGATGTTTGTCTTTTTAAGTGCAAAACTGCATGGAACCATCAATGAAAGTACTTATAGAGCAGCAGCCCTTATCGAAATGCTTCATACTGCCACACTAGTGCATGACGATGTGGTGGATGAATCGATGGAACGAAGGGGATTTTTTTCTATAAATGCTATCTGGAAAAACAAAATTGCTGTTTTAGTGGGGGATTATCTTCTTTCGAAAGGTTTGTTACTTTCTATAGAGAATAACGAATTTGAACAACTTCGTATTTTATCAGAAGCGATAAAACAAATGAGTGAGGGAGAACTGCTGCAAATTGAAAAAACACGAAAACTTAATATCGACGAATCTGTGTATTTTGAAATTATAAAGAATAAGACAGCGTCTCTTCTTTCGTCGGCTTGCGCAGTTGGCGCATACAGCACAACGCAAAACGAAGATATATGTAATAAAATGAAATTGTTTGGCGAAAAAACAGGGATTGCGTTTCAAATTAAAGATGATCTGTTTGATTATGGTTCGGAAAAAATAGGGAAACCTACTGGAAACGACATTAAAGAAAAAAAAATGACTTTACCTCTTATTTATACACTCTCCAAAGTAGATAAGACGACCATGAAAAAAATAATCTACATTGTTAAAAACAACAACACAGACAAAGAAAAGGTGAAATGGGTGATAGATATGGTTACAGAAACCGGTGGAATTAAATATGCTGAACAAAAAATGATGGATTACAGAGACGAAGCAATCGCTATTATAGATGAGTTTCCTGCATCAGAAGTAGCAAGTGCGTTAAAAGATTTGGTAAGATACACAACAGACAGAAAATTTTAAATCATTTGAAAAAAAGGTGGAACATACTACCGTATGATGTAGAAAAAGTTAACGAACTACATAACGAATTAAAAGTAAGCAAAACTTTATGCAAAATTCTTGCCCAGAGAAAATTTGACACCTACGATAAAACAAAAGAATATTTTCTTCCGTCTCTGCAAAACCTGTATGATCCTTATCTGATGAAGGATATGCAAAAAGCCGTAAACAGAATAGACAGGGCAATAGCAACCAAAGAAAAAATTTTGGTTTTTGGAGACTACGATGTTGATGGTACGACCTCCGTTGCAAGCATGTTCAGTTTCATTTGCGAAATTTATGATCCACAGAATGTAGATTTTTATATTCCACACAGATACCGGGAAGGTTATGGGGTGAGCAACGCAGGAATTGATTTTGCAGCGGCAAACAATTTTAAATTGATTGTTTGCCTTGATTGTGGCATTAAATCAGTTGATTTGATTGATTATGCAAATTCGCTCGGTATTAATTTTATTATTTGCGATCACCATCTGCCTGGCGCAATAGTACCAAATGCTACAGCAGTCCTTAATCCCAAGCAGATAGACTGTTTTTATCCTTACAAAGATCTTTGCGGTTGCGGTGTAGGTTTTAAATTAATGACAGCCCTTGCAACACATTATAACTTAGCAGAAGATTTTGTTTTTCAATACCTAGATCTTGTTGCCACTGCAATTGCGGCAGACATTGTACCAATGACTGACGAAAACCGGATACTTGCATTTTATGGCCTACAAAAAATAAATACAAATCCATTACCGGGTATAAAAGCTTTGATGGAACTTGGCGGTATAACCAAAATAATGACAATTACAAATGTTGTTTTTGTAATTGCTCCGCGGGTTAATGCTGCAGGCAGAATGGACGACGCAAAAAAAGCAGTGCAGCTATTTATAGAAAAAGATATTGACAAAGCAAAGGAGTTTGCAGAAATGCTGCATACAGATAACAAAGAAAGAAAAGAAGCGGACAGTAGTATTACGGACGAAGCACTACAGCTCGTAAATGACAGCAGCATTTTGCAAAATAAAAAAACATGCGTTGTATACAGCGAGCACTGGCATAAAGGTGTGGTAGGCATTGTGGCAAGCAGGCTAATAGAACATTATTATAAGCCTACCATTGTACTTACTAAGAGTGGGGACTATATAGCAGGCAGTGCCAGAAGTGTAACAGGTTTTAATTTGTACGAAGCCATTTACCAATGCAAAGATTTATTGATTGCTTATGGCGGACATTTTGCCGCCGCAGGGTTGACATTAAGCCCAGAAAATTTAGAAGCGTTTACTAATAAATTTGAAGAAGTAGTCGCAGCATCTATTCCTGACAATCTGCTGATACCGGAAATAATTATAGATGCGGAAATAAATTTTGAAGAAATAACCGAAAATTTTTACAATATAATTTGCCGCATGGAGCCCTTTGGTCCCGAAAATATGCGACCGATTTTTATTACAAAAAAATGTACCGATTTTGGTTATTCAAAAATTTTGAAAGAGGCACATATTAAATTTGTGCTGCGGCAAAAAGAAACAATTATGAACGGCATAGCTTTTAACATGCAGGAGAAATTTTCCTTACTTGCCAACCAAAAAGAGGTTGATATTGTATTCAGCATTGATGAAAATGAATGGAATGGGAATAAAAATTTACAGCTTAAAATAATCGATATTAGAAGAAGTGAATCTTAGATATTACCCTTTTGCAACTTCGCATACTTATGAAACCATTGAAATATTTTCGCTACTTTTTTTACATTCTATATAATTGGGACGGCAACATTGCTCTGCATATTATTAAAAATGAAATAAGGGGAGAGAAAAAATACAACATCGATACAACAGGTGCAGACTCCCTTAAAAGTTTAGAAAAAAAAGGAATTGATATTACGCATGCAACCATATACATGCCTGTATCGTATGATTTACTGGAAGAATTTTTTGAAGAAATTAAAATTAATAGTTTTAATCATTTTTTCGATATTGGTTGTGGCAAAGCCCGAGCAATGTGTGTTGCCGCAGTATACGGTATAAATAAAATAAGTGGCATAGAATTATCAAAGGAATTATACACTGCAGCAAAAAATAACATTGCTGTTTGTAAACAAAAATACCTTACAACAGAATTCAATATTTATAACAACGACGCTTTTTATTTTGATATTGATGACGATGTAGATTGTATTTTTATGTTTAACCCTTTTGATGAAACGATCATGAGTGGCGTAATGGAAAATATTGAAACAAGTTTGGATTCAAACCCAAGGGTAATGACAATAATATACATAAACCCTATGGAAAAACATGTGCTTCTTGAATGGGGTTATGAAGAAATTTTTCACTCAAAAAAAATGAAATATTTAGAAGGTAGCGTATTTGTAAAAAATGTTTAAAAAAGAAAAACCTGTACGTTTTAGGTTACAGGTTTTTTATTTTCAAGTTGTATGTAAACAGTTACTATTTACTTCCCATTAACTCTACACTTCTGCTAATAAATTGCGTCAGGTTTTTTCCTGTTAATAATCCCTGAGAAAGCAATGCAAGATCTGCAAGGTTCTTCACCTGTTTTTCCTGCTGGGCAACATCAGCCTCTGCCAAAATATTTTTATAAATCGGATGGTTCCCATTTACAGTAAGTGCAACCTCATCGGGCATCTGTGCATAAAATGCTGCCATTCCTCCACCTGCAGCTGCCATATCTTTCATACGGCGCATTTGCTCTGGTCTTGTTGCTGTAACAGGTGGTGCGTCGTTGCTCAAACCTTTTACTTCTACTGTTACATGAAGCCCTTCTTGCGGTTGCTCAAACAATGTTTTTAATTTTTCAGATTCATCTTTAGAAAGAACACTTTCTGCACCTTCTGATTTATCTATCAAATTATCAGCAATATCCGCATCTACTCTTGTAAAAATAAAATCATTCCATTTCATTTCTACCGTGTTTATAAATGCAGCATCCACCAATGTTTCTGCCTTTACAACAATATATCCTTTGGCAGTTGCCTGCTGGATGTATGCATCTTGCTGCACCGGATTTGTTGTGTATAAAATAACCTGCTTACCCTCTTTATTTTTTTGCGAAGCTGTTGCAGTCACATACTCTTCTTTTGTAAAAAATTTACCCGTGGTATCTTCCATTATAAAAAAGCTGTTGCTCTTTTCAAGGAACTTATCATCAGTCATCATACCGTACTTTACAAATAAGCCAAGACTCTCCCACTTTTGTTCAAATTCTGCACGTTCATTTTTAAAAAGTTCTTCTAATTTATCGGCCACTTTTTTGGTGATATGCGCATTTATTTTACGCACATTAGGGTCGCCCTGCAAATAACTTCTGCTTACGTTTAACGGAATATCCGGACTGTCAATTACCCCTTGTAACAACATTAAGAATTCGGGTACAATATCTTTTACTTCATCGGTTACAAAAACCTGGTTGCTGTATAATTGTATCTTATCTTTTTGTATTTCGTAGCTGTTTTTTATTTTTGGGAAATACAAAATACCGGTAAGGTTAAATGGATAGTCCACATTTAAATGAATCCAAAACAGAGGTGTTTCGTTGTAAGGATACAACTCCCTGTAAAAATTTTCGTAGTCCTCTTTTGTAAGGTCTGCCGGCTTTTTGGTCCAGGCAGGAGTGGTATTGTTTAAAGGTTTCTCGGTGATTGTTTCCGCAGGCTCCTCTCCTTCTGCAGTTTCTTTAACAGGCTCTTCAACTTTTGCGTTTACATCATTAAAATAAATGGGAACAGGCAAAAATTTACAGAATTTTTCTAAAATATTCTTTACCTTATATGGATCTAAAAATTCTTTGCTTTCCTCATTAATGTGAAGGATAATATCAGTGCCGCGCAATTCTTTTTCTGCCGGCTCTAAAGTAAATTCGGGGCTACCATCACATTCCCAGCGAACAGCTGTTGCACCCTCTTTAAAACTTTTTGTAACCACCTCTACCTTTTCACTCACCATAAATGATGAGTAAAATCCCAAGCCAAAATGTCCAATAATATTATTTTCATTTTGCCCCTTATATTTTTCCAAAAATTCTTCGGCACCGCTAAATGCCACTTGGTTTAAATATTTGTCTACCTCCTCTTCTGTCATACCTACACCCCTATCACTGATTGTTAATGTCTTTTTTTCAGCATCTAGGCTCACATCAATTCTCAACTCCCCCATATCGCCTTTTGCTTCGCCGATAGATGACAGCGTTTTAAGTTTTTGTGTGGCATCTACCGCATTACTCACCAATTCTCTGATAAAAATGTCATGCTCGCTGTACAGAAATTTTTTAATAATAGGGAAAATGTTCTCCGTTTGTACCCTTATAGTTCCTTTTTGCATATAATAAGATGATTTTTTATTGTATTGTAATTGGTTACAAATAAGATACCACGCATAAATAGCGGCAAAACTGTCAGTTATGATTATGTAATTGTTTCTTTTTTGTTGTAAGCATGGGGTGATATATTTTACCCTATTTTTGCCACAAAACGCAAACAGCATATGAAATACTTGTACTCAATTCTTCTTCTACTATCTGGTTTTATTGTAAATGCTCAATCAAATATACTTTGGGATTTTACAACAGCTTCCCCAACTTCGGGCTTGCCTGTAACCAACCTTACTGTATCGGATGTATCGCAGGGAAATAACAATGGCACCACTACCATGATAACCACTACCAGTGCTTCATCTGGCTATACTGGTGCATCTGGAAGTAGCAATGCCGGGCTCGCAGCAAGCATTGGCACATTGAATACAGCGGCAGGTGGGAGTGGCTACTTTGAATTTACGTTTACTCCCCTAGCTGGCAGCGTTGTCAGCTTAACTAATATCGATTTTGGCACTAGGTCTACCGGAACCGGTCCCCAAATGTATTCCATTAAAACAAGCGTAAATGCTTTTGGCGCAGATGTCGTAACGGCAACTATTGCAAATAATTCCACCTGGTCTTTAAAATCACATCCACTTACCGTGACAGGTGCAGCAGGCGCTCCTGTAATCGTACGCATTTACGGCTACGGCGGGGCAGGCTCTCCATCTACAGGCACGGCCAACTGGAGAATTGACGATTTAAAAATTACCCTAACCGTAACTGGTGGCGGCCCGGATGTAACACCTCCAACCGTTACAACACTTATACCGGCAGATGATGCAATTGGCGTAGCAGTGGCAACACCTTTGTCAATTACTTTTAGCGAGCCTATTGTAAAAGGCACAGGTAACATCGTCATTAAAAAATCTGCTGATAATTCAGTATTTCAAACCATAGATGTAACCACTGCAGCTGTAGCAGCAACGGGAAGCAATGCATCCATCACCATTAATACCCTTACAGCACTAACGGGTTATTATGTAGAGATTGCTGCGGGCGCATTTAAAGACCTCGCCAATAATAATTTTGCAGGCATCAGCGGAAACAGCACCTGGAACTTTACTACCGCAGCCGCGACCGGAGCGACTACCTTAAATGCCGATTTTCAAACCTGTACTGGTGCTATTTCTAATGGCTTCACTCAATTCAGTGCAACCGGGCCACAGGTATGGGCATGTACTACTTTTGGAAGAGACCCTGCAAACCCTGCCGGCACAACAGCTTTCCCCAGCGCTGTACAAATAAACGGCTTTGCTAATGGCTCAAATGTTATTAATGAAGACTGGCTAATATCTCCTTCTCTAAACCTCACTTCTACTTCGTTTCCACTACTTTCTTTCTGGAGTAGAACTGCTTTTAATGGCGCACCCTTAAAGTTAAAAGTGTCTACTAATTATTCCGGCATCGGTAATCCGAATGCAGCTATCTGGGTAGATTTAAACGGACAGTTTCCGCAGCAAACCTCTAACATCTGGACGCTTAGCCAAAATATTAATTTAACTGCCTACAAAACTGCCAACACTTATATTGCATTTGTATATAATGCTACTGACGATGATGGTGCAAGATGGACGCTGGATGATATCAGCATCACCAATTCGCCTACACCACCGCCAGCAAGTCTTACACCCAATACAGGCGAAGTAAATTTTGGCTTTGTGGCTTCGGGTACTTCGGCAGTTAAAACATTCACTTTAACAGGTAACGATATTACAGGTGCCGTTACGTTAAATACTACTGGTAATTTTTTAATTTCAAAAACTAATGGCAGTTTTTCTGCCTCAATCAGCTTTACGCAAGCAGAAGCCAATAATATTCAGAAAACTGTTTACGTACAATTTTCGCCGGCTGCCCCCTCTTTAAATTACGCAGGAACTGTTAAAATAATAACTCCAACCGTAGCAGACACCACTATCATTTTAAAAGGAAACAGTATAGATGCAGCTACAACACTTGAAGTAGTAAACTGGAATATTGAATGGTTTGGCAGTACTAGTTTAGGACCATCAAATGATGCCCAACAAGAGCAGAATGTAAAAACAGTATTACAGAATGTAGGAGCAGATATTTATGCGTTACAAGAAGTGGTAAGTGAAACTCGCTTGGCTAATATAGTGAGCCAAATGCCAGGCTATTCTTATGTACTTTCAAATTATGGATCTTATACCAATCCAAACCAGGCAGGTGCAGGCCCATTATCAGAAGCCCAAAAGTTGGGAATGATATATAAGACAGCTTTATTTCCTGGAGGTGTTACTACCCAGGCGTTGTTGTCGGCCGGTATTAATACTGCCGCAGATATAACCAACCCAGCTTATAATTGGTTTGCGAGCGGTCGTTTTCCATACATGGTTACCGGCACCACTACGCTTAATGGTGTTACCAAAACTATCAGGTTTGTAATTGTACATGCAAAGGCAAACACTTCCCCTACACTTACCAGCTATAACCGCCGTAAGGCCGGCAACGATTCTTTACGTATCTTTTTAAATGCAAATTATCCCAACGATAATATTATGATGCTTGGAGATTTTAACGATGACCTAGATTCTACCATTACCGCAGGCATTACACCAAAATTATCTTCATACAAATCATTTACAGACGATGCTGCCAATTTCTTTTCGCCTACACTTGCGTTAAGCCTTGCCGGCAAAAAATCTACCGTAAGTTATAACGATATGATAGACCACGTTATGATTTCAAATGAAATGCAGTGTTCGTATTTACCCGGTTCGGCAAATGTACTTACAGATGTTACATCGCTCGTGACCAACTATGGTACCACCACTACAGACCATTATCCTGTATTTACAAGATATTTATTTGTGCCGTTTAACAACGCTACAATAAGCTATACAGGTTCGCCATATTGCAATACCTTAACTACAGCAAACGCTACGCTCACTGGTAACAGCGGGGGCATATATTCATCTACTACCGGTCTGGTTATAAATAGTGCCACCGGTACTGTAGACATTGCAGCAAGTACCCCTGGAACTTATGTAGTTACTTATACACTCGCTGCAGCTGGTGCATGCAACCCTTTATTTACAACTACCACGAATATTAGTATTAACGCACCTGCTACTGCTCCCACTGGGGCAACTGCGAGTAGCAATACCATTTGTGGTACAAGCGGCACGGTAACCCTCACTGCTATCGGCGGTACCACAAGTGCCGCTGGATTATACAAGTGGTACAGTGGCACTTGCGGGGGCACTCTAATTGGTACAGGTGCAATATTAACTAATGTACCTGTAACAGCTAATACCACATTTTATGTACGCATTGAAAGTAGCTGCAATGTTACCAGCTGCCAAAGTGTAACCGTAACGCTCACTTCGCAGGTTACAGTTTCGCTTGCCATCACACCGGCAGGAGGCATTACGCCTTTTACCCCTGCTACCATAACTGCTTCTGTAATGCCAGCAGGAAATTACAGTTACCAATGGACAAAAAATAACATTACCGACCTATCTGTAAATGCTGACAAGATAACTGTGAGGGCAAGTGATGCTGGTAACTACAAAGTAAAAGTAACCTCGGCAGGTGGCTGCGTAGTAACTACGCCAAACATATTTGTCGCTTCGGCTGCTTCTTCCATGTTATTCATCAGCCCGAATCCTAATAACGGAATATTCAATGTGAGTTTTAATAATGGCAATGCCAACCTTAATGGACGCACAGTTAATGTATTCGACAGCAAAGGGGCTAAGGTTTTCTCTAAATCTTTTACCAACAATGTACCATTTGGTAATATGACAGTAGATTTGAGAAAATATGCAGCAGGAATATACTTCGTGACACTAAATGACAGCACCGGAGAAAGAATTGCTTCTGGGTCTGTTCAGGTTTTGTAAGTAAATCCCCAATATTATTGACGCCACGAAGTAATTTCGTGGCGTTTTTTTTTGATTATTTTGAGCCATAAAAGTTAGGCATTGCAGCAAGGGAGATATTTGCTTTATCCAACTCTGGCTTTGATAAATAGATTTTATTTAATACAGCTAAAATATGATCAAATTATGAAACCAACACCAAAACCTATTTCGGCTTTTCGGTGAATAATCATAGCAGCCATTGGTTTCCCTTTGTTTCTTACACCGGCTATACTTTTATTTTTTAAAGATAAAATACGAACGATGCCACGGCAGACTTATTTTTTTGTGTCAATCATTTTGGCGATAATAATACAAAGCATTTTTTCAGTTCTTTAAAATCTCATACTAAATACAGCGATAAACCTTCGGTGGTGCCTTGGAACCTGGCAAACCGGTTTTAATTTTGGTGGAATTGGCATTTGTTGCTTTATATTTTTGCTAATGCAGGAAAATTTTGTTTTTGCGGCTTAATATTTTGACTGCTGATCAAAACCCGACGTATTAAATGAATACCCGATAAAATTTTGCTAAATAAACCAGATTCTAAAAGAATTGTAAAAAACAGAAAGTAAAATTTATTTACCCACCCTACTCCACCACTTCCACATCATCTTCATGAATAATCGTTGCGTTCTTAAAACGCAAAATAATATTAGCGGTTGTAACTACATCTTTTTGGCAATAGGAAGCAATACGTTTCATATTTATTGCCCTTTCTTCATCCGTACCATTGTGAAATAATTCTCCTACCATACTGCCATCTATATCATCTTTAGGAGAAGGCAATCCCATCGCAGCAGCCAATAATTTTAAAGATGTATAATTTTTATAATCCCCAAAACGCCAGTACTGAAAGGTATCTACAATGTTGGTTTCCCAGGGTTTCATATTTTGAAAATCGAGGTATGCTGGTATCGGCAAATTATTTACAAGCAGCCTACGGCAAATAAAAGGAATATCAAACTCTTTAATATTATGACCGGCAAAACACCAGTTGTTATTAAAACTTTCAATTTTAGAAACTGTCTGCAAAAAATCTGTAAGTATCTTTTTTTCATCTTCCCCATAAAAAGATTTCACCCTTATTTTAAGCTGTTGTTCCCTCACAAAATAACCAATACTGATGCAAACTATTTTTGAAAACTCTGCCATCACACCTGCACGCATCGGATAAAATTCTGCTGCTGTTAAACCTTCTGGTAAAGCCTTCGCAGTTTTCTCCTGCCAAAGTTCTTGCCATTGCTCGGTTAATACATTGAAAGATGCCGATACAGATGCGGTTTCAATATCAATAACAATTAAATCTTCGGTACGAATATTTTGCATGGTTGTAAATAATGGTATTACAATTTAAGCAAAAAAAACCTGCTTAACAAAACAGGGTAAAATATTTTAATACCATTTTTTTAAAAAGTAAATCCAGCAGAAATTTGTATTGCCTGATTTTTCCAGGTCTGCCTGTTATCAATACCATTTATATCGCTTAAGCCGAGTTTATATCTTGCGCTTAAATTTACCAGCGGCAATTGTATCCACAATCCGCCAATGGCACTCCACTCCCCATTTTTATAAATATTACCACCTGTTTTTAAACTATCCACAGTTTGTTTTAGCAAAGCTCCGTATGATGGGCCTAACTGTAATTTTACCCGTTTGGATTGCCCTACATTTATATTGAGCAAAACAGGTATTTCCAAATAATTAAGTTTTGCTTTATGCTGTGTACCACCCCCAAACAAATCATCGTAAATAGTATTGGTATCATTCGTAAATTCAGATTGACTTTGTACAAAACTTATCTCGGGTTGAATACCAAATGTTTTACTAAAATTAAACTGCGCAAAGGCACCTCCCTGAAAATTATAGTTAAAGCCATCAGTATATGCCTGTCCTGATATTTTATTAATATTTACACCGGCTTTTACACCAAAACGAAAAAAGTTTTCATGCTCTTCATCTACTTTACTTTGTGCAAACAAACTGCTTGATAAAAGCATAAAAAATGCAATTATTTTGAATTGGGATTTTCTGTTTTTCATAAAAGGACTTTTTTATTATAAAATGTTTAATTAGCAACTGTTACAAAAATACAATTACCAAAAGCATACCATATTTGCTCATCTTCATTTGCCGCAATGCAATCTTACGTTTAATTACCGGAGGTTCTTATTTACAAAAGTTATACATTTTACAAAATTGTAAAGCGCAAAAAGCCCGTTCCTTTCAGAACGGGCTTTTATCTTGATACTAATATCTAAATACTTGATACTAGTCTTCAATCTTCATTTTACCTTTTGCTTTTGCAATGATCTCTTCCGACACATTGTTTGGCGCAGGCGCGTAATGGCTAAACTCCATGGTTGAAGTTGCACGACCACTAGATAATGAACGCAATTGTGTTACGTAACCAAACATTTCACTTAGTGGAACTTTGGCTTTAATAACCTGTACACCATGGCGGCTGTCCATACCTTCCAACATACCACGACGACGGTTCAAATCTCCTGTTACATCACCCATGTATTGATCCGGTGTAAGGACTTCTACTTTCATGATCGGCTCCAATAAAACTGGTTTTGCTTTGCGACCAGCTTCACGGTATCCTTGCTTAGCACACAATTCAAAAGATATTGCATCACTATCCACATCATGGTAGCTACCATCATATATTCTTACTTTCATGTTCACTACAGGGTAACCTGCAAGTACACCACTAGTCATACTTCCTGTAAAACCTTTCAATATTGGCGCAATAAATTCTTTTGGAATACTACCACCAAATATTTCGTTTACAAACTGTAAGCCACCCAATGGGTTTGCTGCCAACCACTCCTCATCTGCAGGACCTAAATCGAAAGCGATATCACCAAATTTACCTCTACCACCCGTTTGCTTTTTGTATGTCTCTCTGTGTGTTATTAACTGTCTGAACGCTTCTTTGTAAGCAACCATCGGCGCACCTTGGTTAATTTCTACTTTAAATTCACGCTTCATCCTGTCAATAATGATCTCAAGGTGCAATTCACCCATACCACTCAAAATGGTTTGACCCGTTTCTTCGTCTGTACGTACACGCAAAGTAGGATCTTCCTCTACCAATTTCGCAATAGCCATACCCATTTTATCAACGTCAGCCTGTGTTTTAGGCTCAATTGCAATAGAGATAACCGGCTCAGGGAAAGTCATTGATTCCAACACGATCGGATGATCTTCGTGGCACAATGTATCTCCTGTTTTAATATCCTTAAATCCTACAGCTGCACCAATATCTCCTGCTTCAATAAAGTCAACAGGGTTTTGTTTGTTGGCATGCATCTGCATGATACGGCTTATACGCTCTTTCTTACCTGTACGGGTATTCAAAACATAACTACCTGCATCTAAACGACCACTGTATGCCCGGAAGAAGGCCAGACGGCCCACAAAAGGATCTGTCATGATCTTAAATGCCAAAGCACTAAATGGTTCTTTTGGATCTGCATGACGCAACAATTCTTCGTCGTTATCAGGGTTTGTTCCTTTTACAGCCTCAATATCCAATGGACCAGGTAAATATCTTACAACTGCATCTAACGCAGTTTGTACGCCTTTGTTTTTGAAAGACGACCCACACATCATTGGAATGATAGAAATATCGATCGTTGCTTTACGAATCGCTTCATGTACTTCAGCCTCAGTGATCGTGTTAGGATCATCAAAGAATTTTTCCAATAGTTTTTCATCATATTCAGCAACTGCTTCAATCAATTCCTGGCGATACTGCGCAACTTCTTCCGCCATATCTTCAGGGATTGGAACTTCTTTAAAAGTCATCCCTTTATCTTCTTCGTTCCAAACAATACCTTTCATGGTAATTAAATCTACCACACCGGTAAAGTTATCTTCAGCACCAATTGGTAACTGAAGCGGAACTGCTTTTGCGCCCAACATTTCACGAACCTGTTTTACCACGTTAAGGAAATCTGCACCACTTCTATCCATTTTATTTACAAACCCAATACGAGGTACTCTGTATTTATTAGCCTGGCGCCAAACTGTTTCAGATTGTGGCTCTACACCAGAAACTGCACAGAACAATGCAAGCAAACCATCCAATACACGAAGACTACGCTCTACCTCTACGGTAAAATCCACGTGACCTGGAGTATCGATAATATTGAATTTATATTCTTTGGTATCGGCAACTTTTTTACCATTTACCATTGGAAAGTTCCAAAAACAAGTTGTAGCAGCACTTGTGATAGTGATACCTCTTTCCTGCTCCTGAGCCATCCAGTCCATTGTAGCGCCACCATCATGTACTTCACCTATTTTATGGTTTACACCGGTGTAGTAAAGGATACGCTCTGTAGTAGTGGTTTTACCGGCATCAATGTGCGCAGCAATACCAAAGTTTCGTTGATAACGTAAGTCTCCCATTTT
>JBBAQB010000018.1:0-3750 GCA_040400515.1 Ferruginibacter sp.
GTCCAGCTGTACCGGGTAATGTTGCTGTAAATGATGCTGCTACCTCAACTATTGAGGTTATCGCTGCTGCTGCTTGCTCTATCACAGCATCTGCAACCGCAGGCACAATAGCTTGTAATGGTGGTACTACTACCCTTACTGCTGCAAGCGCAGGTACTTCAAACGCTGTAGAATACAGCATTAATGGTAGTACTTACCAAACAAGCCCTACATTTACAGTTACAGCAGGTACTTACACAGTGGTTGCTAGAGAAGTAGCTACTCCTTCTTGTAATGCTACAAGCACATCTGTTACTATTACGCAACCAACAGCTCTAGTAGCTGCTGCTGCAACAACAACAATTTTATGTAATGGTGGCTCGTCTACAGTTACGGTAACTGCAACAGGTGGAACTGCTCCTTACACAGGAACAGGTACGTTTACACGTACTGCAGGTGCTTATAGCTATACAGTAACTGATGCAAACGGTTGTACATCGGAAGCGTCTGGTACTATTACCCAGCCTACTGCAATTGTAGTAAGCGCAACAGCTCCATCAATTACAGTGTTTGGCGGTACAACTACTGTTACCGTGAGCGCAACTGGCGGTACATCTCCATACACAGGTACAGGTACTTTTGTACGCTCAGCCGGTACTTATACATTTATAGTTACAGATGCTAATGGTTGCACTGGCTCACAAACCATTACCATCACCCAGCCAGCCCAGCCAATTGTGGCTGACCCCGCTGTAGGCCAGATGTACGTTACAAACACAAGCGATGTATTACAAAATGCTAACACATTATTGTTCCCGCCGGTGTACAAATTAAAGGTGCCGTTCTATAACCTTAACCAGCTCAATACCGTTCCAAACGGAAGCATTCAGGTTAAAGTAAACTTGGGAAGTAAGCTAAAACTTGATTCTGCATTTACATTGGCAACAGCTCCGTTGAGTGCTTATTTCACTTGGACTTCGGCGGTTGTTGTGGACAGCGTAATTATTACAGGTACACAGATTGCTGAAATCCCTGCTGACTTTGATGCGGAACTTGTATTTAATGTGAAAGGTAAATTGTCTTGTACTTCTAATATTACATCTAGGATTCTTGTAGTAAATGCTGGTGCTCCTGTAACTGACGAAGATTTGCAAAACAATAATGCAATATTACAATATACATTGCCTGTGACGCTTACAGCTACTAAGGTAGATGTAACTTGTAATGGTTTAAACAATGGTATTATAAACGCAGTTGCTAGCCCAGGCACTACTGTTGTAATTACAAATGCCTCCAATGTGGTTGTGAGCAATACGAACCTTGCTCCAGGTACTTATACCATTACTGCTACTGCAACTGGCGACGCACCTTTAAGTAACGTATGTAGCAGCACAACTACAGCAACAATTGTACAACCATTGGTTTTAGTTGCTACCAATAATGCTGGTGCAACGGTAAACAACATTTGTCGTGGTGGTAACATCGGATCGCTTACAGTTGCTTCTTCAGGTGGTACTGCTCCTTATACTTACACAATTGCCGGCCCAACTGTAAATACAACCGGTGCTACAACTGGTACGTTTACGAGTTTGCTTGCAGGAAGTTACATCGTTACATCTACAGATGCTAACGGATGTTCTGCTGCAACTGCTGCAATAATCATTGGGCAACCTAGTGGTACTGCTCCAGATGTTTCGTTAGGATCAGATATTAGCAGTACTCTTTTTGCAACTACCGGTGTATCAAAAACAATCGTTTACAATATAACGGAAATTGCTGGTAATCCTGCGGTTGGAGATACCATCAGAATTACAAATCCATCTGGTTTTACTATTAACTTCAACAGTACATTGACTTCTGCAACAGTGGGTGGTACTACTTACGTTTTAGATAATTCAAATTGGAAGATTGACAATTCAAACCCGGCGTTTACTTCAATTATTCTTACAGATCCTGCCAATGCAGCTAACCCTGGTACGCTTCTTTGTAACGAACGTAAAAATGTTTCTATTACCCTTACCCGTAATACTACCAACATTTCTACATTTACTTTAAGTGCAAGGTTTAGAAAGGCAAACGGAGAATTGAACTTAAATAACAATTTAAATTCGATTATTCTAACTGCGGAATAAAATCAATTATAGTAACAAAGAAATCAACTGCTGATTTCTTTGTTACTCTTTTATAAATTTTTCAAATTATTATCATGAAAAAAAATGTAAGAAACCACAGTAGCTCAGTAAAAGCATTGTTTTTTGCGGGTATGTTTTTTTCCGCAGCAAACAGTTACGCTCAGAGACCTTCTGTGATGGTAGATGCGAAACTTGGGCAGATAGCAATAACAGACGATATGGGTTCTGTAGTTGACGCTAATAATATTACGGCTGCATCAGTAATTAAAATGAGAATACCAGTTTTAAACGATAACCATGGCAGAGCTATACCGAAAGGTAGCAGCAAAATAAAAATTGGCTTGGGTTCTAAATTAAAACTTGATCCTTCTTTTAACATGAACAGCGCAGAATTAAATGGGTATTTTTCTTGGAGTAAGGAAGAAATCGATGGTCAGATTCAAATTACAGGTGACCTAGTAAATGACTTGCCAGCATCCGTTACGGCTGTTGATGTTTTCTTTAAAGTAAAGGCTGCTATGCAAGGGATTTCAACTATTACAGCTAATTTTTTAATTACGAACCACAACGGTACAGTAATTTTATCTGATGAAAATGGTGCGAACAATGCAAGTGCATTGGCATACAGAGTAACTGATAAGGTTGTAGCTGTTTTAGCTGGTGAAGCAACAGGTATTTTCCTTTATCCTAATCCAGTTTCAAGCCAAAATTTTGTAACTGTTCAAGCCAAAGATGGTGCATTTAAAGGCAAGTACAATTTAGTATTATTCGATGCTGCCGGAAAGCAAATTCAAACTACATCTGTTGAATTAAACGCAGTAAACAAGTTTAATTATAAGTTTGGAAATATTGCTGCAGGCAAATATTTGATAAACCTAAACAAGGCAGATAATTCAAAGCAAACCGTATTGCATTTTGAAAAATTCTAAAAGTTAATCAATCAGTAATAAAAAAAACATGCACAGAAACTGTGCATGTTTTTTTTAAATAGAAAGTTGATTTTGCACTCAATAAATCTGACCCATATTGTATTAATGTTATTTGTTCTCCGCCCCTGTTGGTGAGCTTGCCCTTAATTGAACGCCGACAGCCGCCACCCGTGAGAGCGGAGGATTTCTATGGCAAAAAAATTATATTTTCTCTCACTTGCATTTACTTCATACAGTTCTACATCACCATCATTTTCCAATTGCTTTTTAAACTCCTTCGAAGTATGTTTTGCGAAACTATTTTGTATTTTTTGTATGCTGTTGTTGGCTTTTGATTGTCACACAAAATGTACGTGCTTGCTCCTAATGACAAAACCATTTATAGAAACTTCACCTTCCGTTAAAAGAAAGGTAACAGAATCAACAATCATATTTTTGAATTTATATTCTTTGAATAAATGCTTACAGCCTTGAATGGTAGCGATAAAAAATTGCGGCTATTCTTGTGCATATGGTGGTTTCATTTATTAAAAATAAAATATTTGTGTTGGCTTACAGTTGCAGTGGGGACGTGCGCAAAATAGACTGCGAGGGGACCAAAGGAGGCAAAGGAAGGTTTTTCACAAAGGACAAGAGGGAAAAGATCTGTTCACGGATTTCGTAGGTTTTCTTTCATTTTTTTGCGTCTTAGCTCCTTTGCGGTTCAAAAG
>JBBAQB010000018.1:3850-38071 GCA_040400515.1 Ferruginibacter sp.
CCTTTGCGGTTCAAAAGATCTGCCCCCACGCCACTTGCCCCTTTCCAAATTCCTTTTTTTCCTCTTTCTCTCTTTGTTCTTCTTGCCAAAATCTCACTCGCCATTTGTAGTTCAAAAAATATGCTCACGGATTAAACAGATTTCCACCGATTTTTCTTTAAGTTCCCTTTGCGGCTTTGTGGCCTAGCGTTTCAAAAGTCTTCGTTTCAAATCCCCCTAAAAACAAAAATCCCCAATATCACTATTGGAGATTCGTAATTCGTAATTCACTGATTCGTAAATTTTATGTGGTCCCGCCAAGAATCGAACTTGGATCTAAAGTTTAGGAAACTTCTATTCTATCCATTGAACTACGGGACCATTAATATTTTTATTTCTAAGAACTTGCATCTAAAGTTAGTCCCGAAAGCGTTCGGGATATTCTATCCCCGTCTGAACGGTGTTCATCCGGGCAAGCCCTTCCGAACGATGGCCGGGCAAGCATTGAACTACGGGACCATTAATATTAACCAACTTGGGAATTCTGTAACATTCTATTGCCCAAAATCGCCCTCTTATTTTTAACGAAGCGCAAAGCTAACACTTTCTATAAAAACTTGCCGTCAAAATGTAAACTTGTTCATGTTTGGTGGGTGGTTGGTGTATCGCACGCACGAATGATCGATTACACCTGTCCACAATTTCAATTACATATACCCAGCGTCCGTCTTTAAAAGTTAACTGACAAAACTAAAACCATTCACATCTTCTCCAAGTATGTCACACATAGGCACAAACAACATGAAACCAAATTTCAAAAAATCATTTTCTTTTGGTGATAGTACTACAACACTGCTATTGATTCCCTGATACTTTTCTTTTAAAATCCTCCTATCCAAAACCATTTTTAGCCCACCTTAAAAAATTAAGAGTGGAGGTCGTCTTCCTGTTTGGGCCTATACATTGGTTGGGCTTTGCCTGTGCACCCAGCGAAACAGGATTGTAAAACAACCATTATTTCACCTCTTTTATTATGTTTAATGCAGAGGATATTTGATATTTGTTTTCAGGGGGAAGATTGAGAATTTCCTAAGCACAAGTAGTAAATCAAGCATATCTTTACGCCCAAATTTTACTGTTATGAAATGGATTAATACCATCATTAAATATCGCCTTTGGCTTGGTATGTTGTTTTTAGCGCTGGCCATATTTGTAAATTATCAAACTAGCTTTTGGCCGTCGTTTATTTTGTATTTTTTGGCAGTATTATTAATCCTTGGGCATTTTCTTTTTGGGCCTATGCGCCTTATACAAGCCCACATGGAAGCAGGCGATATGGAAGCGGCAAACAAAGTGGTGAACTCCATCATTTTTCCGCAATTGTTAATTAAGCCAATGCGCTCTGTTTACCATACCATTAAAGGCAATCTTGCTATGGTGTCGCAGGATTTTGATGCAGCAGAAATACACATGAAGAAAAGTTTAGATCTTGGTGGTGGTGCGCTTACAAAGCAGGCCGAAGGCCCTAATAAACTACAGCTTGGAATGCTTTCGATGCAAAAAGGAAACCAGAAAGAAGCAGAATCTTATATACGCCAGGCCATACGTGCAGGTTTGCCTGATAATGAAAACAATGCCGCTGCGTATTTGCAGTTGTGTTCTATTATGATGAATAAAAGAGAGTATAGATCAGCTAAAGAGTATTTTAGAAAAGCAAAAGGGTTTAAACCAACTACACCGCAAATTGTAGATCAGATAAAGCAGATAGAAAAATACATTACCCGTATGCCGGGATAGGAAAGGAACCAATTTTATTAAAACCGATTCGTAAGTATCGGTTTTTTTATGCCCTATATGTTACCTGTTTGGTAAAAGAAAACAGCGCCATTTAAAATATTCTCCGTTTAAAAAAGGCTATTTTTGTGAGTAATAAATTTTTATAAAATGAATAATGCATTTGCAAGCCGCATAGGCGTAGAAGTAAACGAAATTAAAGATGCGGGGTTGTTTAAAACAGAACGCATTATTACAAGTGAGCAGGGTGCAGAAATAACAGTAAACGGAAAGCAGGTACTAAATTTTTGTGCCAATAACTACCTTGGTTTATCAGCCCACCCAAAAGTGATAGAAGCTGCAAAAAAAACAATAGATGACCACGGTTATGGCTTAAGCAGCGTTCGATTTATTTGCGGTACACAGGATATTCACAAAGAACTGGAGGAAAAATTATCAACTTTTTTAGGTACAGAAGATACTATTTTGTATGCGGCAGCTTTTGATGCGAATGGAGGTCTTTTCGAACCTTTGTTTAATGAGCAGGATGCCATCATAAGCGATTCGCTAAACCATGCAAGTATAATAGACGGTGTTCGTTTGTGCAAAGCCCAACGCTACCGCTATGAGCACAATAACATGGAAGACCTTGAAGAGAAGCTGAAAGAATCTGCTAGCTTGCGCAGCCGCATTATTGTTACAGATGGCTCTTTTAGTATGGATGGAACGATTGCACAACTCGATAAAATTTGTGACCTCGCAGATAAATACGATGCCATTGTAATGATAGATGAGTGCCACTCATCAGGCTTTTTGGGCAAGACAGGAAGAGGTGCGCATGAACATAGAAATGTAGTTGGAAGAATTGATATCATTACCGGGACTTTAGGAAAAGCCCTTGGTGGTGCAAGTGGCGGTTTTACAAGCGGCAAAAAAGAAGTGATAGAAATGTTGCGCCAGCGCAGCAGGCCCTATCTGTTCTCTAACACTTTAGCGCCAAGTATCGTAGGTGCTTCTATTGCCGTGCTGGATATGCTGAGCGAAACGACCGAGTTGCGGGACAAGCTGGAATACAACACAAAATTTTTTAGAGAGAAAATGACAGCGGCAGGCTTCGATATTAAACCGGGTGAGCATCCTATTGTGCCCATCATGTTGTACGATGCCGTAATTGCACAAAACTTTGCTGCCAAATTGCTGGAAGAAGGAATTTATGTGATTGGGTTTTTCTTTCCGGTAGTAGCTAAAGGGCAGGCCCGCATAAGGGTTCAGTTGAGTGCGGCGCACGAACAAAAACATTTGGACAAAGCTATTGAGGCATTTATAAAGATTGGCAGGGAACTGGGGGTAGTGAAATAAAATAAATTATCTCTTTACGAAAAGCAGTAGTTTCTTCTTAGCTTAACTTTAATAAGTTGATTTCAATAAATAGTATTCAATTTAAAGAAAACCATGTCAGACAATTCAAATTTGTTTATAGAAAAAAGCACTTCTAAAGCGGCAGATCTTGATCATCGTAAAAAAATAAATTTTAATATTGGTCGTTACAATGCAGTAGTGCCAAAGGGCAAAGAGCAATTTGCAGATGAACACCTGGCAAGAGAAAGGGCTAAAAATACCAAATGGCGTGCTATAGAAACATTAGACGAGCAGTTGGAAATGTTTGAAACAAACTTCACAAGCCGTGGCGGTAAAGTATTGTGGGCAGAAAATGCAGAGCAGGCAATGGCCGAAATCATTAAGATTTGCGAAGCAAAAAACTGCAAAACGCTTGTGAAAAGTAAGAGCATGGTTACAGAAGAAATTCACCTGAATGATAACCTGGAAAAGCATGGCATTGACAGCATAGAAACAGACTTAGGAGAATACATACAACAACTTGACGGAGAAACGGCCTATCATATTGTAACACCTGCCATGCACAAAAGCAAAGAAGATGTTGCCAAATTGTTTCATGAAAAACTGGGTACGCCAATAGATTTAACGCCTGAGCAACTTACACTGAAAGCACGAGAAATTCTTAGGGAGAAATATGTAGACGCAGAAGTGGGTGTAACGGGTGCAAACTTTATCATAAGCGATATTGGCGCTATTGCTGTTACAGAAAATGAAGGCAATGGAAGATTGAGTTGCGCATTTCCCAAAACGCATATTGCAATTGTTGGTATAGAAAAAGTGATACCTTCTCTTACAGACCTTGGGTTGTTTTGGCCTTTGCTTAGCACTTTTGGTACTGGCCAAAAAATAACCGTTTACAACAGTATCATTGCCGGGCCAAGGCAGGCAAACGAAACGGATGGGCCCGAAGAAATGTATGTGATTTTATTAGACAATGGGCGTACCAATATTTTGGCAAACCCTAAGCAGCGTGAAAGTTTATATTGTATAAGATGCGGTGCCTGCTTAAATGCCTGCCCTGTTTATAAAAATATTGGTGGTTTTAGTTATGGCACTACGTACAGCGGCCCAATAGGCAGTGTAATTACGCCACATTTGCAAGGTATGGAAGAGTTCAAGCACCTTAGCCATGCATCATCCCTCTGCGGTAACTGCACAGAAGTATGTGCGGTAAAAATAAACCTGCACGAATTGCTGTTAGACAACAGAAAAGAAGCGGCAGAAGAAGGCCTCGCAAGCTTTGGTGAAAAGGCTGCCTGGAAAATATGGAAATTTGCCAGCCTGAACCGTGGTGTGATGAACATGGGCAATGGTCCGTTAAAAAATACTTTTGTAAATGGTGTTTTTAAAGACTGGACAAAGCACAGGGGTGATTTAGATTTCAGCAAAAAGACATTTAATGAGTTGTGGAAGGAGAAGAATAAGAATTAAATAATTTTCGTAAATTTAGGTATGAGCACGATAGAAATCAGAGAAAAATTGCACAAATACATTGATAGTAGCGAAGATGATATTATTGCTGCTGTATTTTCATTTTTTAAAACGTACAATAATATACCAAAAGACGAGCAGCTTGATATGGCAGAATATGATAAAGACATAAACAATGCGATGGAAGAAATAGATAAGGGAGACTTTTATACACAGGAAGAAGTAGAAGCTATAATTAAAAAGCGGTATGAGAAAATTGATATGGGCTAAAAGAGCTACTAAAAGTTTTTTAAAAATCCTAGAGTTTATTGAAGAAGATTCTATACAAAATGCACAGAAAGTTTCTACAGAAGTTTTACGAATAGTAAATGAATCAAGCAAAAATCCTGAACATCACCGTATTGATAAATACAAAGCAGAAAATACCAACGGTAGTTTTAGAGCTTTCGAAATACATAGTATAAGAATTTCGTTTTTCTATGATGCAAAAGTTTTAAGAATCGTAAGGGTAAGGCATACAAAAAGAAAACCATTAAACTACTGATTGTATGCTCCTCATTTACAATCCACAATCCACTACACGCCTACAATACATTTTCAAATTTATATTTGATGAGGTGTTGGGTACAACCTATAGCATCACTACAGATGAGGATAATTTTAAAAATAATACTGGGTCAAAAATAAACTACAGTGATCATTCTATAAAGGAGGTATTTCAAATTAAACCGCACACCCTCCTATTCGAATCAAATATTCAGCCGCAGGCAGTAAATGTATCTTTCAAAACAGGCCAGCCAATATTTTTTACGTCAGAAGATGCAGATTATCCATTTGATATTTTCTCAGCTGCCTTTTATTTAATAAGTCGTTACGAAGAATACTTGCTTTATACAGAAGATATGTACGGCCGCTTCGCACACGAAAATTCCCTTGCCTTTCAAAATAACTTTCTTCATTTGCCATTGGTTAATGTTTGGTTAGAAGATTTTAAATTAAAACTCTTACAGCTTTTTCCATCTCTTTTATTTGAGCCAAAGGCTTTTTCATTTGTACCAACTTACGATATAGATATTGCATGGTCTTACAAAGAAAAAGGACTGCTTAGAAATATCGGTGGATTTTTAAAACGACCTTCAGTAGATAGAATTGCAACGTTGTTGGGTAATAAAAAAGACCCGTTTGATTGCTACGACTTTTTGTACGATACACACAGCAAGTTTCATTTGCGCCCTTTGTATTTTTTTCTGGTGGCAAAGGAAAATGGCCTGTACGATAAAAATATTTTACCACACAACAAAGCAATGCAACTACTCATAAAGCAACATGCAGCTCAATATAAAATTGGTCTACACCCGTCATGGAGAAGCTTTAACAACGAAGCAGTGATCTCCCAAGAAAAAAACACCATCGAGAACATTTCCGGAAAGGAAATAAACATTTCGAGGCAACATTATATAAAATTAAAACTTTCAAAAACCTATCAACAACTGTCAGCCCTTGGTTTTACAGACGATTACAGCATGGGCTATGGTAGTATAAATGGATTTAGGGCTTCTACCGCCTCGCCGTTTTTTTGGTATGATTTGGCTTCGGATAAAATGACCACGCTTCGTATTCACCCTTTTTGCTTTATGGATGCAAATTGTTTTTATGAGCAAAAGCTAAGTGTAGAAGAATCTGCTGATGAATTAATGAAATACCATCGTGCCTGTAAAGATGTGCACGCTCCTTTGGTTACCATCTTTCACAATAATTTTTTAGGAACCGATAAAATGTTTGTAGGCTGGAAGGAATTGTACACCCGGTTTATATCTCAGCTTCAGTAATAATTTTATTTGCTTTTTTGGTAGAATAATTTACCAGAAACACACCGGTAACAGTCACAATTGAACCCCATAAAATATTTAAACTCAGCTTTTCATTTAAAACGATATAGGCTGTAACCATTGCCACGAAAGGATTTATATATGCATACAAAGAAGAAACAGCAGTAGGTAAAACTTTCATGGAATAAATAAAAGCAATAAAAGTAAGCAACGAACCCAATATCGCTAGGTAGCCAATTACCCACCACGCTTTTGTTGATATTTCAAAAAAAGGAACAACGGGTTGGGTGGTTTGCATTATAATAAAAAGTATCACACTGCTGATGAGCATCTGCCAACCTATACCGTAGTAGGGGTTAATATCAACTTTGTTTCGAGCAATAAAAATGGTACCTACACTCCATGAAAGCATGGCCGTTACAGATAGAAATACACCTAGTAGAAATTTTGGGCCATTATGGTGAAAAGCATTTTCGTAAGATACAATGGCAATACCCGATATGCCCAGCAATAGACCAACAATCGTAACAGCGGTTAAAGACTTGCTTTTAAAAAAAACTTTTTCAATTATTACAACAGATAATGGATACAATGCACCAATTAAGGATCCAAGCCCGGCAGGAATGTATTGAATACCCCATGTACTTAAACCATTGGCAGATACGAACATGATGATGGCCATTATAAAAAGCCAGCGAAATTGCTTTAGTGTTGGTAAGGGCAATTTTTTAAAAATAGCAAGGAACCCAACAAAAATAATTCCTGCAATAAACTGCCTTAAATAAGCCATTTGCAAAGCCGGCATTTCATAGACACCAATTTTGCTCACTACCCAGGTTGTGCCCCAAATAAAACTTGTTGCTATGAGTGCTAAATATCCTTTTGTTGTTGATGATTGGGCCAAGTCAGATAATTAATGTTTAAAATGTCTTGTTCCTGTCATTACCATTGCAAGGCCATTCACTTTACAATACTCAATACTATCAGCATCTCTTACTGAGCCACCAGGTTGTATAAAAGCATCTATCCCTGCAGTGTGTGCAATACGTACGCAATCATCAAACGGAAAAAAGGCGTCGCTTGCAAGTGCTGCCCCTGTAGTATCTGCGCCAAACTGTTTTGCTTTGTCTATGGCGTTTCTCAGCGCATCTATTCGGCTGGTTTGCCCACAGCCTTTACCTATAAGTTGATTGTCTTTAACCAAGGCAATGGCATTGCTTTTTAAATGCTTGCATATAATATTTGCAAATCTGAGCGATTCTTTTTCAACTGCTGTCGTTTCTCTGCCGCCAACTTCCTTCCACTCTGCAAAATTTTCTTCGTCTGTTTGCTGCACAAGTACACCGTTAAGAAGAGAGCTGGTTTGCATTTTTTGTACGGGATATTTTTTTACCTGTAAAAGAATTCTGTTTTTCTTTTGTTTTAATATCTGTAAAGCATCTTCATTAAAAGATGGTGCAATTAATACTTCAAAAAATAATTCGTTAATCGCATTTGCTGTAGCTTCATCTATGGTTGTGTTACAAATAAGTACACCTCCAAAAGCACTTTCAGGATCTCCGGCCAGTGCTGCCTGCCATGCGCTAAGCACCGTTTCTCTTATAGCGGCACCACACACATTGGTATGTTTAATAATAGCAAAAATAGCTTCCCCTAAATTCGCTCCATGAGAGGGAACTTCCGAACCTTGAAATTCTTTTGCCAGTTGCAATGCCGCATCTACATCTACCAGGTTATTGTACGATAATTCTTTACCATGCAACTGTGTAAAAATTTCATTTAAATCGCCGTAAAAACCTGCGGGCTGGTGTGGGTTTTCGCCATACCTCAGTGTGCGCTTTTCTTTGTTAAACGGGGTTAAAACATCGAGGCTGTTAAAATAGGCAGAAATGGCGTTGTCATAATGCGTACAAACATCAAATGCTTTTATGGCGAAAGTTCTTCTTTGTTGTAGGGTGAAAACACCTTGTTGTTCTTTTAATAAATCCTGCAGCAACAGGTAATCTTTTTTTGCAGCTACTACCACAACATCTGCATGGTTTTTGGCTGCGGCACGTATCATACTTGGTCCGCCAATGTCTATTTTCTCTATTATTTGTTGCTCATCTGTTGTGTTTGCTACGGTTTCTTCAAAAGGATAAAGATCTACAATTACAAGATCTATCACAGGGATTTGATGGTCATGCATTTCCTGCACATGCACCTCATCGTTTCTTTTTCCTAAAATACCACCAAATACTTTTGGGTGAAGTGTTTTTACCCTACCGCCAAGTATAGATGGATAAGAGGTAAGCGACTCTACCGGCACACATTTTACACCTAGTTTCTCTATAAATTCCTGCGTACCACCGGTGCTGTAAATTGTTACACCTAACTCATTTAACAGCTTAATTATTGGCTCTAAACCATCCTTATAAAAAACAGAAATGAGTGCCGAGTGTATTTTTTTCATGATAATTAACTTTACGAATAGGGTTTTTATATGCCTGGTAAAATAGATAAAGAGGCTCCCGTTATAATTTGGTGCAGCAGAAAATATTTTAATTTGCATCAAGTACAAAAGCACCCGCTTCGCCTGTTGCAAAGCAGCGCAAATGTAATGCTGAACATTCCTTTTTCCACTGTGTAATTTTCCACAAACTGTTAGAACCGTCAAACACAATGCAGTCGGGCGCTA
Organism: Ferruginibacter sp.; assembly: GCA_040400515.1. GTDB lineage: Bacteria > Bacteroidota > Bacteroidia > Chitinophagales > Chitinophagaceae > Ferruginibacter. The sequence continues at coordinate 12,938 of JBBAQB010000018.1, forward strand.
CAGCATTTGTTAGATCTGCTATGGCAACATTTGGGTTTTTGGTAATCAACAAAACATCAACCTGTAACTTTTTAGCAGAGCTTTCAAATTTTACTTTGGAATCTATCAGTATCATTTTTTTATTAAAAAACTGCCATAGGAAACGGTTTCGTTGTATTGGTTTTAAGACAGCTACATTATCATTTACCTGCAACGAAACCCTTGTAGGTTTCAAATTAAAATTTTGAAGGGGTCCTTCTTTTTTAAATTCCTCATCGCCATAAAACCAATATTTATTTCCGGCTACAAAATCAACAGCTGTGTGCCTGCTTACATTATAAACGATTATTTTTTTCTGTTGAATAAACCCTATTTTTCCATATGACCACGCCACGGTAAATAAAAGAAAAATACTAAGTGAAAACTTAATGAGTTGTATATTTCTTCTTAATAAGCCTGACACCCCTAAAATGAAAAATAAATACAACAATACAGTAGTGTAAGGCGTAGCATATATTTTATCAATTAATGAAAAGGGGAGCTTGTTACAACTTTCAATAATTGTATTCATGAGCCAGGTAAGTAAATAAACTAGTTTGCCTACCTGTGCGGCAACAATAGCAAAAGGAGAAATGATTACCAGTAAAATTTCCGTAAATAATATAACGGTAGATAACGGAACACATATAATATTGGTAAATAAAAATAAGGTAGGTATTTGGTGGAAGTAGTATATGCAAACAGGCAAGGTGAGTACCTGGGCGGCTAAAGTGATGGAACACATCTGCCACAAGTAACGCAAAGCGCTGTGTTTTGAATAGTATAAATTTTCAATAGGTTTTTGCAACCAAACTATTCCTACAACCGCGCAGTAGCTGAGCTGAAAGCCTACATCCCACAAAAGAAAAGGATTGTAACACAGTAACAGAAAGGCAGATGTTGCAAGTGAATTATATATAGACGCCTGTTTAAAAAAATCTTTGCCAATAACAATACACGTAAACATAACAGCGCTTCTTAAAACGGAGGCTGATCCGCCTGTTATCAGGCTAAATAGCCATAGTGAACTTAAAATAAGAACAGCCCTTGCAACTTTACTTTTCTTTACAAGCGGTAGACGGGAAAACAGCCAGACAAGCACAACATAAATTAAACCCAGATGCATACCAGATATGGCGATAATATGTACAACACCCGTATTGCTGTATGCCTGCACCACATCTTTATCTAAGTCTTCTTTGTAGCCAATAAGCAGGGCTTCCGCTATCCCCGTAACTTTTTTATTACCCTGCACATATTTTTGTAAAATATTCACTACGCCTTTACGGGCATAAAAAATAAAGGAGAATAAAACATTTTCACTGTGTGATGGTAGTGTTGCAAACTTATTTGGCTTCAAAAATACCTGGTGATAGGTTTGTTGAAAAGCCATGTATCGGCTATAATTAAAACCGCCGGGGTTACCTGTATTTTTTATTTGTTGAAGCCCACCCTTTATTAAGATCTTATCTCCGTAGGTTGGAACAGAAATGGCAGACTCTTTCGAAAAATAGAGTAAGACTTTACCTGTAACTTTTCTTTCATTTTCGTTTTCAAAAATAGATTCTACAATTCCCTCTGCTTTATATGATTTTTCTTTTTCAATGAGAGGTTCATTTATTTTTACAATAAGGTAGGTGCTGTCATTATAATATTGTCCGTACCATTCTTCGTTGTTTTTAATATCTTTTTGCCAAACCACCACCATACCTGCAGTTACTAAAACGACGTTGAGAAGCAAGCCCTGCAACCATTGAAATGTATAACGGAAACCAAGTGGGATAGAATGAAAAATGTAAAAAAGAATAATGGCAAAGGCTCCGGTAAACAACGTCCAAAAAATTGGAATCGTATTATAATATTCAATAACTATTCCTGCAAAAAAGGGCAACAGAATCCTTACAAACGGAGCTTTTTTCCATAAGGGTATATTATACTTTGCAGCCATCAACAGGTTTTGCTAATGAAATGTACAAATAGACTTTGATTAAATGCTAATTAAACGGTATTTTTTCTGTTTTTTGCAGCAAGTCATAAAATACATCTTGCTCCAATTCTTTTACTTTGCCTGGTGCAAGATCATCCAACAATATATTGCTGATGCTAAGCCTTACCAGCCTTAAGCAACGGTGCCTTACAGATAATACCATTTTGCGCACCTGCCTAAATTTACCTTCTGTAAGGGTAATGAGCAACCAGGTATGTGGGTAAATTTCTCGGGGATCGGTTGCATATTTATAGAGAGAAGTGGGATGATTTATTATTTTTACTGAGTATGGTTTTGCCAGATAATTTTCGGTATCGTTAATGGGAATGTTTACACCTGCCTCCAGTTTTAAAAAGGTTTCGTCCGTCATTTTATGTTGTACCAATACAAGATAAGAACGGGTATGTGCTTGCTCTGCAAGAAATAGTTTACGGGTAACGGTTTTATCTGTTGTAAGAATAAGCAAACCTTCGGAAGGAGAATCGAGCCTACCTATTGCATGTGTGCCTTCGGGAAAATTGAAATCCATATCGCCCAATAGGTTCACTTTATGGCTGCTTATAAACTGCGATACCATATTGTAAGGCTTATTTATGATAAAATACCGCGGATTTTCTTTAAGCATGAAGGAAGTTGTACGCAAACCTAGGCCGAATTATCACAAAAAAAAATTTAAAGAATAATGTAAGTTGGTAAAATGCAAATAAGCAATGTTCTAAATATAGGAGCATTGCTTATTTGCATTTTCAGGGAAAAAATTTCAAACCGGTAAACGGGTATATAATATTTATTTAAAGAATTAATTATTCACAGCTGCAGTAATCAAACTTCATTCCCCACTGTCCTGTAGGATTGATGACCGTTCCATTGCCCCAACCAGTTTGCGTACCGCCTCCTGTTGCTAATGAAACTACAGCATGTGCGGCAATACAGCCACAAGAACCTACTGGAATAGCCGTGATAGGCACTTGGTAAGTGTAACTAGTTAAGTTGTTATGTGCAGACGCATACGGAAACTGCCCTGGAATTGCATTTCCTGGTCTGTTTACAGGAATGAGCGCACATTCGCCTACAAATAAATGCGTCTGTGTAAGTACATAACCATTGGCAGTGTTGTAGGTTACATAAATAAAGCTTGCGTCATTGCTTACAGTAACACTTCCTGCATTGATGGTTTGGCCGGCAAACAAGGTAACAACCGTGGGCGTGCAGGTTGAAACCGGTGGAACTACTGTTTCTCTGCCTGACATACTACCGCTGTTAAGGGCGGGAGCTTTTAAAAAAGTTGCAGGGTTGATATCATTACTTGTTAGCCCTGTGTCTGTTTTGGTGCACGAAATAAGTAAAACAGAAATGGTAAAAATGTGAATGGTAAAAACTAGTTTTTTCATTTTTTGTTGATTATTGATTTAAGATTAGGTCATTTTATGAAAAACAAAATTTTCAAAAAATAAAATTTCAACCAAAACGATAAAACCAAGAAAAAATTGCCCAACAGATAGGAAGTTTTTATATAAGCTTTGTAGTATAAATTCTAACGAGTGTGGGTGTTTAGCGAAGTAACTAATAATTAAACCAACACTACTTGCTTAAATGCATACTTCTTTCCTTATACAATTGTCTAAAATAAGGATCACGCAAATCTTTTATAAAACGAATGGCTTCGCCAGTACTTTTCATTTCAGGTCCCAGCTCTTTGTTTACCCCGGGGAATTTATTAAAACTAAATACAGGTTCTTTTATGGCGAAGCCGGTCATATTCTTTTCAAATGTAAAGTCTTTTAGTTTTGCAACTCCTAACATAACTTTCGTAGCAATATTTAAATAAGGAATGCCATAGGCTTTGGCAATAAAAGGCGTGGTACGGCTTGCTCTTGGGTTGGCTTCAATAACATAAACGTTGCCATCTTTTATGGCAAACTGAATATTAATAAGCCCACGAATATTTAATGTTCTTGCAATTTTTTCTGCATATTCTTCCATGGCGTGCACCACCAACGGTGTAAGATTAAACTGTGGCAAAACCGCATTGCTATCGCCGCTGTGAATACCGGCAGGCTCTATGTGTTCCATCAAACCCATCACATGAAAATCTTCGCCATCAAAGATCGCATCTATCTCAGCTTCCTGGCAACGATCAAGAAAATGATCTATCAGTATTTTATTGCCTGGTAAATGTTTCAATAAACTTAAAACACCTTTTTCCAGTTCATCATCGTTCAACACAATGCGCATTCTTTGTCCTCCAAGTACATAACTTGGGCGCAGCAAAACAGGGTAACCCACTTCTTTTGCCACTTCAATGGCTTCGTCGGTATTATAAGCCGTGCCATAATTTGGATAAGGTATTTCCAGCTCTTTCAATATATCACTAAAGCGTCCACGGTCTTCAGCAATATCCATACTGTCGAAAGAAGTACCGATTATTTTTACGCCTTTCTCCGTTAATTTTTTTGCAAGTTTTAAAGCTGTTTGTCCGCCGAGCTGTACAATAACACCTTCGGGTTTTTCATGCTCAATTATTTCCCAGATGTGTTCCCAATAAACCGGTTCAAAATAAAGTTTATCGGCCATATCAAAATCTGTAGATACGGTTTCAGGATTACAGTTTACCATAATGGCTTCCATGCCGGCTTCTTTTATAGCCAGCAATCCGTGCACACAACAATAATCGAACTCAATACCCTGGCCTATTCTGTTTGGGCCGCTGCCAAGAACAATAATTTTTTTCTTGGCAGATGAAACAGACTCATTGGAGTTTAAGCCTGAAGACTTGTTTTCGAAAGTTGAATAGAAATAAGGCGTTTTCGCTTCAAACTCAGCACTGCAGGTATCTACCATTTTAAATACTCTTGTAATGCCCAGCGCTTTTCTGCGCACGTATAAATCATCTGCATTTCCATCCTGCATTATACGTATCATTTGCTCATCTGAGAAGCCGAGCATTTTTGCATCTCTTAACAAATCTTCCGGCAGCGATGCAAAATTGTATTTTGCAATTTCTTTTTCGCAGTCGCATATTTTTTGAATCTGGTATATAAACCATCTGTCAATTAACGTGCTCTCACAAATCCGCTTTACACTCACACCCGCCATCAACGCATCTTTTATGCGAAAAATCCTGTCCCACTTTGGTGTCTTAATATACTCAATTAATTCTTCGCTGTGCATTACGCTTTTACCATAATATCCTAAACCAACGGCCTCATTTTCCAAGCTCACACATGCTTTTTGTACAGCTTCGGCAAAACTTCTACCAATAGCCATTACTTCGCCAACGCTCTTCATTTGAAACCCAAGGGTATCGTTTGCACCTTTAAATTTATCAAAATTCCAACGTGGTATTTTTACAATTACATAATCCAACGCAGGTTCAAAATAGGCTGAAGTAGATTGTGTGATTTGGTTTTTCAGTTCATCTAAATTATAACCAATGGCCAGTTTAGCTGCAATTTTTGCAATAGGGTAACCCGTTGCTTTGCTTGCCAGTGCTGAGCTGCGGCTTACCCGAGGGTTAATTTCTACTACAATTATTTCTTCGGTGTGTGGGTTAAGTGCAAACTGTACATTACAACCACCGGCAAAATTTCCGAGGTTGCGCATCATCGAAATTGCCGTGTTGCGCATCAACTGGTATGCAGTATCGCTCAGGGTCATTGCTGGTGCAACTGTAATACTGTCGCCGGTGTGCACTCCCATCGGGTCAAAGTTTTCTACCGTACAAATTATCGCAACATTGTCAGCATTGTCTCTCAGTAATTCTAGTTCAAATTCCTTCCATCCAACAATTGCTTTTTCTACAAGTACTTCGTGTATTGGGCTGGCAGTAAGCGCATTGTTGAGTGCTTCATCTAAATTCTCTTTTTGAAACACGATGCTTCCACCGCTGCCACCAAGTGTAAACGACGGGCGAAGTACCAATGGGTATCCAATATCCTGTGCAAACTCTTTTCCTTCTAAAAACGAATTGGCAATTTTTGCTTGGCACACCGGTATACCCATTTCTATCATCCATTGCCTAAACTTTTCTCTGTCTTCTGCTTTATCAATGGCTTTAATATCTACCCCAATTAATTTAACATTGTATTTTTCCCAAACGCCCAGTTCATCAGCCTCTTTGCAGAGGTTCAATGCTGTTTGTCCGCCCATGGTCGGGAGCACAGCGTCTATCTGGTTTTCTTCTAATATCTGCTCAATACTTTCTACTGTAAGCGGTAATAAATACACCCTGTCAGCCATCATAGGGTCGGTCATAATAGTAGCAGGGTTGCTGTTTATTAAAATTACCTTTACACCTTCTTCACGTAGGCTACGAGCGGCTTGTGTGCCGCTGTAATCAAATTCGCAGGCTTGGCCAATTACGATTGGGCCGCTTCCAATAATTAAAACAGATTGTATAGATTCGTTCTTTGGCATGTAGTAAAATTGCCTTTAGTGTGGCGTGCAAAAGTAACGGGAAAGAGGTTGAAAAGCAAATGGAAAATTTGAGGCTTTCTTCGGATGACAAAAATTAAACTTCGGTCTTTTTGAATTGCACCGACCTTCAGGTCGGTGATAAATTGATTTCTTTTAAAGGGGCTTTATCCCCAATGCTATTGTATTAAGGGCTAAAGCCCCACTATGTTTGACATTTCATCCCTGTGCTAAAGCACAGAGCAATTCAAAAAAGACCTTAACTTAATACCATTTGTGGAAGCGATGACAATATGATATTGAAAAGGTAGACAAGCAAAGGGTGAAATAGTAGTTATATCATTTTCTTTAAAAATTTTATTAGTCAATAGGTGCAATTGCATCTTTAAAAACATTTGCAATTTATTTTAAATACTAACCCCGACTTTTGTACAAGTATTAAATTTTTCAAATTGCCCGCATGAGGATTTTTATTTTAGCTATATTATTTTCTTTTCATTTTATAAGTTCTTTTGCTCAAACTTTTACCTCAAAAAATTATCCGCAAAATTACTTTATGTGGCCTGTAGGGGCTGCCGTTGGTATTGTTGCAAACTTTGGCGAGCTGCGCCCAAACCATTACCACATGGGGCTTGATTGCAGAACAGACCAAAAAGAAAATGCTCCCGTATATGCATCGGCAGATGGATACATAGCTAAAGTAAAAATTGAGCCTTACGGTTTTGGCCGGTGCATATACATTAATCACCCTAATGGTCTAACCACCGTTTATGCCCACCTAAATGCTTTTGAGCCTGCGCTTGAAGAGTATGTAACCCAACAGCAATATAGTTTACAGCAATGGAAAGTTTTTCTTGATATTCCTGCTCATTTATTTAAGGTAAAACAGGGTGATTATATTGCTGCGAGTGGTAATACGGGCGGCTCGCAGGGCCCTCACACCCATTTCGAAATACGGGATACAAAATCTGATAAATGCTTAAATGGGATGATGTTTGGTTTACCCTTACCTGATAATGTACCACCGGAAATTATCAGACTGGCTGTGTATGATCGCACCATCAGCACTTACGGCCAATCACCTAAAATTTATTTTCTTAAAAAAACAAATGGTGCTTATACTGTTGCCGGTGGCAAAATAACGGCCCCATCTAACAGGGTTAGTTTTGCCTTAACCATGCAAGATAAAAACGCTCTGTCTGCCAACTCGAACGGCGTATATGCGGCTGCTGTTATTGACAATGAGCAACAAATAAGTCGTTTTGAACTAGACAGTGTAAGCTATGCAGAGACCCGTTATTTTAATGCACATATAGACCATAAAAGCAGGGCAAACGGTGGCCCATGGTTGCAGTATTTATCACCATTGCCGGGCTACGAAAATTATATTTACAAAACTGATATTAATAAAGGAATCACTGTTTTTTCTGACAGTGAAAAACATACCATCAACATAATTGTACTGGATGCCAATGGGAATAAATCAACTTTAAATTTTGATTTGATGCCACCTGTAAATTTGGATGTAAAACGGGTTTTGGTTTATGATGAAAAGTTTGTTCCTAACTATGTCAATATTTTTGAAAACAACAAAGTGCGTTTTTATTTGCCCGAAAATGCATTGTACGATACAGTAAATTTTGTGTACAAAGAATTACCATCTGCCGCAGGCAAAAGTATTTACCAGTTATTGAATACAACGATACCTGTACAAACTTATTTTCCCGTGAGTATTAAAGAAAATTTTGCAATAGAAGATACCGGAAAGATAGTAATGGAGCGGTTTTACGGTAGTAAAAAAGATTTTGCCAAAGCAGTTTATCGTAAAAATTGGTACACAGCATCGTTTAGAGAGTTTGGTAATTTTCAATTGATGGTTGATAGAGAACCGCCAACAATTGTACCTATTGGTTTTAGAGATGGAATGAACACTGCCGACCTGAAAAGAATATTATTTCAAATAAAAGATAATACAGAAGATATTGTAAGTTTTACTGCATTACTTGATGGAAACTGGTTGCGTTTTAGCAATGATAAAGGCATAAACTTCATTTATAATTTTGATGATAAATGTGCACCAGGTGAGCATGAACTAAAAATTGCTGCTACAGACCAAGTAGGAAATGTTGCAGAGCGTAGTTATAAATTTACGAGATAAGAACTGTATTGATTTACTTTGTGATCTTTATGAAAAGCTAATAATCATTGTACTTAAAAAATAGAAATGAAAAAAGAAACAAATACGCCGCCATTTGGCGATTTAAAAATTGGTAAAGCGGCACCTGCTTTTTACGGTATTGATCAAAATGGTGAAACCATTGCTCTGAAAGACTTTGCAGGTAAAAAAACCATTGTTTATTTTTATCCAAAAGATGATACACCTGGTTGTACCGCACAAGCCTGTAACCTAAGAGATAATTACACGAATCTTTTACAGGATGGTTTTGAGATAATAGGCATTAGCCCTGACCCTGTAAAAAAACACAAGAAGTTTGAAGAGAAATATGAATTGCCTTTCGCACTCATTGCAGATGAAGACCATAGCATTGCAGAAAAATATGGTGTTTGGGGTACCAAACAATTTATGGGCAAAACCTACGATGGCATACACCGCACCACTTTTTTAATTGATGAAAAAGGAAAAATAAAAAACATTATTACAAAGCCGGATACGAAAAACCATGCTGATGAAATTTTAGCTGCATGGCATGAATAAGGCGGCTTTTTATATTAAAGAAAATTCGTTGGTCGCAAAGCTTGCAGCAAAAAAACTGCGTTCAAATGCAGTAGCAGTGGTACTTGGTAAAACCATACATTTATACGGAAGTACTAAAGAAAATTTTTTAGCCGATGAGCGTTGGGTAAAGCATGAGCTTTGCCATGTTAATCAGTTTGCAGAGCATGGGTACATAATATTTATTTTTAAATATTTATGGGAAAGTTTAAGGGTTGGTTATTACAATAACAAGTTTGAGAGGGAAGCCAAGGAAGCGGAGAAATTATGATTTCGAAATTAAATCGTTGCCACAAAAACCTTCCCCCTCAAATCGCTGTCTAAAACGTTTTTCAATTCACCTACATTCGCTTCACCTATTCTATAAAAATAATTAGCTGTTTCGTAGCTTTCCTGCAAGTTAATCAAAGCAATTTTATCGAGGTGGGTTTTATTATTACTGCTCACAAAAACCTTTATTGTAACATCATTTGTAAACAATGGTTTATCGTACTGGCGCATTTTTTTATGATCGTATGCATATCCATAAGAAAGAGCTGAAATATCCGACAATACTGCTGCGCCGGTTGGGTGGCTGCTTGCGCCCTGCGCCATAAAGAACTGTTATCTTGAAATAAGACCTTCTACCAACACCCCGTTAAATTCATTGTCAACTTTTGAAAGATGATTTTCTTTTGGTAAAAATTTAGGAAGAATATAAGCAGCTAATTAACCATCGGCCAATTTTTTGAAGGCAAGGCTTTTAAAAATGTAATGTATATTTTAAAGTACTATATACAATGCATCATAAAGGTATTTTAGTTTGTTGTTTCTATTTATTAGTCTACTGTAAAACTATAGTTCTATTTTTACCAGCCAAATATTTTTCGATGTTTGCACATTAAAAAATTAATAATTCCTTATTTCAAAATTGGCATGTTTAATTCTTTCGCTACTTTTAGTCTATAAAATATATAGACTTTTAAAACTAAACTACAATGGGTTCATCATTATTACAAAAAGACAACAGTGCGGTACATGCAGAAGTGCTGGCTGCAAACGATCATTACGCTGAAACTTTCGGCGAAAAAGCAAGCCTGCCCTTGCCTCCGGGCAGAAAATTTGCCATACTTACCTGTATGGATGCCAGACTTGACCCAGCAAAATATGCCGGACTTGCAGAAGGTGATGCGCACGTAATAAGAAATGCCGGCGGGCGGGCGAGCGACGATGCTATACGTTCATTGGTTATTTCGCATAAATTATTGGGTACAGCAGAGTGGTTTGTAATACACCATACAGACTGTGGTATGGAATATTTTACAGACGAAATTATAAGAGACCTGTTTTCAAAAAGCCTTGCTACTGCAAGTGTAGATGAAAAGGGATGGAAAAATGTAACGGAAGAAGGTGGTTCTGCTGAAGCAAAACATATTTCGTTTTTAACCATCAGCAACCAAGCCGAAAGTATTTTGCAGGATGTGCAAAGAATTAAGAATCATCCGCTTGTACCGACTTATATTCCTGTATATGGCTATATATATGATGTAAAAACAGGAAAATTAATTGAAATACCCGAAGCAACAAAAGCCGGGCAAGCATTTTAAACCTTTTTTTAAAACCGCAATTATTAACTGCGGTTTTTTTTATACTCAAAAAATGGGTATTTATTCAACAAAAACCTAGTAAAATGGCTTATATTTGCCTATATGATGAACGTGGACAATATGGAATATAATACTACCCGTAACCACCTTATAATGAGGGAGTACGGTAGGCATATTCAAAAAATGGTAGAATATTTGTTGACGCTGGAAGATAAGCAGGAGCGCCAAAAAAATGCTTATGCGGTGATTGAATTGATGGGTTTCCTTAACCCACACTTAAAAAATGTAGAAGATTTCCGTCATAAATTATGGGATCATCTTTTCCTAATAAGCGATTTTACACTTGATGTTGAAAGCCCATATCCGATCCCAACAAGAGAAACATTAAAGGCTAAACCCGAAGTACTTCCTTACCCAAAAAAATATCCGAAGTTTAACCACTTAGGTAAAAATATTGAGGTGGTAATAGATAAAGCCTTGAATGAGGAAAACCCAGATAAGAAGCAGGGCTTTGCAAATGCCATTGCTTATTACATGAAGCTTACTTACAGCAACTGGCACAAAGAACTCGTGCATGATGACAGCATTCAAAATGAACTGAGCGATATGACGGATGGTGAATTGGCCTTTAACAGCCGCCCATTTGTAAAGCACCAGGCACCACGTATTGAACGTGATGAATATCCTGCAAGAAACAATGCTTATCGTAAGAATTTTGGTGGCAGAGATAACAGAACAAACAACAACAATAACAGAAACAACGGGCCGGGAAATAATAACAGAAACAACCCACAAGGCGGAGGTGGAAACAGAGATGCAGCAGGCGGTAGAGACCCAAGAGCAAACAATAACAACAACAGGAACTTTAAAAAAAGGTTTTAGTTATTTAAGATAAAACACTGCCGGCAGGTTTCAATCTGCCGGTTTTTTTATACCTTTTTTATAGAAAATCAAAATTAATGTACCCATAATATTTTTTTGCAATGGCAATATTTGAAGTAAGAGGAGGCAATAAATTAAGGGGCGAAATAGTACCGCAGGGGGCAAAGAATGAAGCCCTGCAAATTTTAAGTGCCGTTTTGCTTACTGCCGAGCCGATAGAAATAAACAACGTACCAGACATTATAGATGTAAATCTTTTAATAGAATTATTGAAAGAAATGAATGTGAAGGTGGAGAAAACCGGCAGCAACAGCTATAGGTTTCAGGCAGATGATGTAAATGTGGAATACCTGCAAAGCGAAGATTATTTTAAAAAGAGTGGAAGGCTCAGGGGTTCGGTAATGCTGGCGGGGCCATTGCTTGCAAGGTTTAAAAAAGCATACTTGCCAAAACCCGGCGGTGATAAAATTGGAAGACGAAGACTGGATACCCATATTATCGGTTTTGAGCGATTAGGAGCAACATTTTCTTACAACAGCGATACAGGTTTTTTCGCCCTGCGGGCAGATGAATTAACAGGTTGTTATATGTTGCTGGACGAGCCGAGTGTAACTGGCACTGCAAATATTTTAATGGCGGCGGTTTTGGCAAAAGGTACCACTACAATTTACAACGCAGCATGCGAACCCTACATACAACAGTTGTGCAAAATGGTCGTACGCATGGGCGGCAACATACAGGGTATTGGCAGCAATATGCTGGTAATTACCGGTGTAGAAAAACTAAACGGAACAACGCATACCATGTTGCCCGATATGATTGAGATTGGCAGTTTTATTGGTCTTGCAGCAATGACACAAGGTGATGTTCTTATTAAAAATGCTGCCGTATCTGAGCTGGGAATTATACCTGAAAAATTCAGGCAACTTGGTATTCAGTTAGATATTATTGGCGATGATATACATGTGCCATCGCAGGATAAATATGAAATAAATAAATTTTTAGATGGTGGTATCATGACCATTTATGATAACCCATGGCCGGGCTTTACGCCGGATCTGTTGAGCATTGTTTTGGTGACGGCTATACAGGCACATGGAAGTGTACTCATTCACCAAAAAATGTTTGAAAGCCGTTTGTTTTTTACAGATAAATTAATTGAAATGGGTGCGCAGATTATTTTATGCGATCCGCACCGTGCAGTGGTTATTGGCTTAGAAAGAGAAAAACAATTGCGTGGCATCACTATGAGCAGCCCTGATATACGGGCAGGTGTGGCGCTGCTTATTGCCGCACTCAGCGCATCAGGCAAAAGCACTATTCAAAACATAGAACAAATAGACAGGGGTTACGAGAACATTGATGGAAGACTAAGAGCACTCGGGGCAGACATTGTGAGGATTGGCAATTAGGCCCCCTCTATCTCCCCCGAAGGGGGAGTAAGCGTAGAAGATCAAGCATTCGCTAAACTGAAGTATAGCACAATCTATTGCGCAATTAAAGATGAAAAGGGTATGCCGTATAAGTGAGTGACATCCCTACATATGTGTAGGGAATGTTGATTGAAGCTAATTCTTAGTCTGGACAATAAAAATAGCTAACAAAATTTGAAGCCTTATCTTGATACTTGATACTAACATCTTGATACTATTAACATGAACAAAATACTAATCATAACGGCTCCATCAGGGGCAGGAAAAACATCTATCACAAAATATTTGATGACGAAATTTCCGGCGCTCACTTTTTCTGTATCTGCAGCTACTAGGCAAGCAAGGGGCACGGAGGTAGATGGTGTAGACTATTATTTTATAACCGGAGAAGACTTTAAACACAAAATACAGCACAACGACTTTGTAGAATGGGAAATGGTGTACGAGGGTAAATATTATGGCACACTGAAAAGTGAACTGGAACGAATTTGGAAGGAAGGAAAAGTACCTGTATTAGATATAGATGTAAAAGGTGCCATACACGTGCAACAACAATTTAATGAGGGCACGTTAAGTTTGTTTATAGAACCACCATCTGTAAACGAATTAAAAATGAGGCTGGAAGGGCGTGGTACTGAAACGGATGAGTCATTGGCAGCAAGGGTAAATAAAGCCTCATATGAGTTATCTTTTAAAGATCATTTTGATAAAACAGTTGTAAATGCTGATTTAACTATTGCCTGCAACGAAGCAGAAAAAATAGTAGCCGAGTTTTTAAACCGATAAAATGCAATTGACTAAATTTATAGTATGGTAATTTCTTTGTCTGCGTTAATAGCAATTTTAATTTCGCTTCTGTTCATTGGTTTTTTTGCAGGGGTAGAAATTGCATTTGTTTCCGCCAATAAATTATCGCTGGAGCTTAATAAAAAGCAAGGTAGTTATTCAGGAAAAATATGGGGAAACTATGCAGAGCATCCTGCAAAATTTATAGGAACCATATTGGTGATTACAAATGTTTTGCTGGTTATTTATGGTTTGCTCATTGGTGTTATTTTAAAACCTTTCTGGAACTGGATTTTCCCTAATCCAACTTTTAAATATTCCAGCTTTATTCAACTGTTTTTTGAAATAATCTTATCAACCTTTATTATTCTTTTTGTAGAGGTATTATCAAAAGCCGTATTTAGAGCTCGCAACAACAATATTGTTGCCAATGGCTTTGTTACCTACATTGTTCAAACAATCTATTCTTTGTTTTCGTGGGTTGCAACAGTATTTGTAAATATTGCAGAGTGGATATTGCAATATATTTTTAATGTAAAAATTACAGATAAGAAAGAAGTATTTAGCAAAATAGATCTCGAACATTATTTGCAGCAAAATAAAATGCACAACGAAGAAGAACCTTCTGAAATAAACAAAGAATTATTTGAAAATGCATTAACCATTGGTGATGTAAAATTGCGAGAATGTCTTGTACCACGCAAAGAAATAATTGGTGTGAGCCAGCAAAGTACATTAGCCGAAATAAAAAATATTTTTATAGAAACAAGGCTGAGCAAACTAGTTATTTATGATAAAAATATTGATAACATAATCGGCTACATACACCAACTCGATCTTTTTAAAAGCCCAGCCACTATTCAGGAAATTTTGTTGCCCATACCCACAGTTCCTGAAACCATGAACGCAACAGATTTGATGACAAAATTTAGCAAGGAAAGAAAGACAATCGCATGGGTGATAGATGAGTTTGGCGGCACTGCAGGGATTGTAACCATGGAGGATTTGTTAGAGGAAATTTTTGGAGAAATAAGAGATGAGTACGACGATGTAGAAGAGTTTATAGATAAGCAACTTTCAGATAATGAATTTATTTTTAGTGGAAGGGTAGAGTTGGATTTAATAACGGAGAAATATGGCCTGGAGTTTCCGGAAGATGAAATGGCTGAAACATTATCTGGCTTTATTGTACAACATAACGCCGGCATCCCTAAGGAAAAAGAACAAATCATTATTGGTAATTATGAATTTAACATACAGACGATGAGCGATACAAGAATTGAAACGGTAAAACTGAATGTATTAAAACGGTCTTAAAATAACACCTGCGGGCAAAATAAATAGCTTCTGCACCAATTTCTGTTTTTACCTTTGTGTTATGACAATTGGGGCTCACATTACTTCCGACAACATTGAACAAAACAAATTACTGGAGGCTTTAATGCAAGTAGCTCACAACAATACAGATACAAAGATTATTTTTTTTGCAGAAAAAGTCATTGCAGATTTGCCATCTAATTGTGTGCAGACTACCATTACCCCCCAACCCAAAAATAAATTGTTACTATACTATTGGTACAATTATAAACTACCAAAGTTGCTTACCGCCAATAATGTTGATGCATTTATTGGCAATAGCGGACTACCCATTTCTGTATTAAATACGAAGTCATTTTTGTTTCTAAATAACATGCAGTTTCTCAAAGAAAATAAATTGTTTTTTAAAAAACAATTTAGCACCGCAGTATCTACCTCATACAAAATTCTTGTAACAGACGATTTAATTGCAGATGCACTTAACAACAAGTTTGAAAATACAGCTGCTAAAACGGAGAAGCTGTATTTTAATGTAAACCTCGGTAAGGCACAGTTTACTTTCAGCGAAAAAGAAGCTTTTAAGGAGACCAATACAGAAGGGTTTGATTATTATTTGTTTCCGGTAAATGCAACTTCTGCACAGCACCTTCTTGTTGTTTTAAAAGCATTTTCACAATTAAAGAAATGGCAAAAAACGGCCATTAAATTGCTGTTGCTTTTTGAAAACGAAATTGATGAAAACCTGTTGCCTGACTTTAAAAATTATAAGTATAAAAATGACGTAGTTCTGTTAAAACAAACGACAGAAAATAATGAAATTGTAACAGCTGCAGCGTTTTCATTTATTTTTTTGGCTGATTATTATACATTTGATAGCGTACACGCCGCTTTTTTTTACAACGTTCCTGTAATTGCAGCAAAAACAACGGCCAACGAATTGTTTTTTACCACGGCAGTAGCTTATACAGCAACCACGGTGGCAGATCTCGCTTTGCAAATGCAGCTTATTTATAAAAATGAAACGTATAAAAATTCGCTTACACATCTGGCATCATCTTATCTAGAGAAATACGACAGCAATAAGGCCTCAAAAAAATTATACGAATTTGTTACAAATTGATAAACAGTAAAATCTTAAAATAAAACGCATGAACTTTTCAGCACCCGTAAAAATAGAAGAAATAGCAACTTTAATAAATGCAACGATTATTGGCGACAATAGAGGAGAAGCAAAAGGAATAAACGAATTAAACAGAGTAGAAGTAGGAGATCTTGCATTTGTAGACCATCCAAAATATTACGATAAGAGCATTAACAGCAATGCTACTTTTATCATCATAAACAAAGAAGTACCCGTACCTGCAGGTAAATCTTTGTTGTTTACCGATAATCCGTTTGAGGCGTATTGTAAAATCATTGACCATTTTCGTCCCTTTGCCAAAGCAGCCAACAATATAAATACAAGTGTGATTGGAGAAGGAACTTATATTTACCCAACAGCGTTTATAGGCAATAATGTCACCATTGGCAGCAACTGCATTATTCACCCACATGTTACAATTATGGATCATTGCACTATAGGCAATAATGTTGTAATACAGGCGGGTACTGTAATTGGGAGCGATGCCTTTTATTATAATACAAAAAAAGAAAGGGAAGTTTGGTACAAAAAAATGCCGAGCGGTGGCACGGTCATTATAGAAGATGATGTAGAGATTGGTGCAAACTGTACCATTGACAGAGGCGTAACACACGATACAAGACTGGGAAAAGGTACCCGTTTTGATAACCTGATACATGTGGGCCACGATACTGTTTTTGGCAAAAATTGCCTTGTTGCTGCAAATGTTGTAATAGCAGGATGTGTTACCATAAAAGATGGGGTAACAATATGGGGAGGCTGTATCATTAATAAAACACTTACCATTGGCGAAAACGCAGTACTGCTTGGTCGCACAGGTGTAGGCGGAGACCTAGATGGCAATAAAACCTATTGGGGTGCTCCCGCACAGGAAGCCAGTGTGGTAAAAAGAGATTTAATATGGGTAAAAAGAATTCCGCAACTGTGGGAGAAGATGATGAAATAATTTAGTTTCTCTCCTGTACCCTTAGCCATCTTTCAGGAAATTCGTTTTTGCCTGCGGTTAAATAATCTTTATGGCTGCAGGCAATAAATTTTTGGTTGGGCAGCTGCATCCACCAACGGTTGGTTCTTTTGCTTTGTAAAAACAAGGTATCTACTTCTGCAAAAACAATATGGTATTCGTTAAAATTTTGTCTTTCTTCCAATGAAGATTCCTGCGCCATTTTGTGTCTGCCATCTATAAAGTACCAAAGTGTCTGCGCTATTTGTTTAGCTGTTATATCTTCTATATCATCTGTGGGGTTATAGCCATAAATGCCAAAACTGCTAAGGTTGCTACTCATGCCGGCAAACCTCGTAAGTATGCAGGCCTCTACACCTGTAAGACCATTAGGGCAATTTTTATTAGCCGGGGCATCGCTGTATTTAATGGCGCTCACATCAAAACTAAGCATATCGCTGTTGCGCAGCACCGGTTCCATTTCATCTATTTCATGTTGCACATGCCCAAGGCGGTAGCAATCAAACCGAAGTTTATCTATGGTTTGCAACATGCGTGGGTGCACAAAATAGCTTTGAAAAGCGATGTGGTTGTAATGTTTTAAAATATTGGGCTCACCGGTAAACATTTCCATTAAAAAGTTTTCCGCAGGCACCTGGCTTTCGCCTTTTAGATTTATTTCTGCATCTATACAGGTAGCTTCTACCATTTTATCTACGCTGCGGTATGCATGGTATTGTGCAAGTGTAATATCGTGTGAACCGCCAAGTATAACCACTGTTTTATTGTGTCTGTACAATTCTTCCAGCACGGTACGAACAGCTGCATAACTGTCTGCAATGCTGGCGCCTATTTCAATGTTTCCGGCATCGGCAATTTTAATATCTGTGTGCCAGTAATGAAGTCTGTACAACTGTTTGCGAATAACATCTGCCGCATTGTTTTCCTTTTCCATGTTGCCATTGCCACGGGTTTCTCTAACGCCTATTATTACAATATCTGCAGCAGCAATGTCAAAATCTTCATCCTGCTGCGTCATAATATGTGCGCCAAGCTGCCCGTTTACATAACCCTCATCATCATTAATTATGTCAAAAGATATTGGTATTAGAAAATCCTGAAGGTCTTGCATTAGAAATTAGTTTGGGGCAAATGTAAAAGAAAAAGATTTGTTTGGAAAGTTTGAAATAGTGATGATTCGTATTTACATCAATTTGTAACAACGCCACCATTCATGTGTCTTCCACCATTCAACGTTTTTAATGTTATAACCATTCATTAAAGAAATGATTTTTTAAACAAGACCTACTGTTTTTTTAATATTTCCTACTACCTTTTTTCATTTAAATTAAGGTCTAATTAAAGAACTTTGTAAAAATTAGTTTCCTCATTTAACTATTTCAATTATTACAGTCTAAGCATAAACACCGTTTTATGAAACAGATGAAATATTTCGCAACAATTCTTTTATGTCTAACCGTTTTTCAGGATGCATCTGCACAGGTTAGGGTAAGTGTGGGCGTTCGTAACAGGCCAAACTATTACAGGGCACCGAATTATCATCACAATTACAAACCTCGTACAGTTGTCGTTGCAAAGCCGCCCATTCGTTACACCTCGCCTTACAAATCAAATAGATATTACAACAAGCCGGTTGTTGTAAACAGGTATTATTATGGTGGTGGCTATCATCCATATCCATCTTATTATCGCCCATTTAATCGTCCTTCGTTTGGTATTAGTATAAATGTATTGCCAAGAGGTTACTATCCTTTTTATTTAGGTAGAAACAGGTATTATTACAACGATGGATTGTATTACCAGCCTTATCAGGGATATTATCAAACCATTGCTCCACCATTGGGTGCGCTGGTGCCATCTTTACCAAAAAACGCAACTGCTGTTAATATAAACAATGATACGTATTATGAGCAAAATGGCACTTATTACCAGCGTGCATATAACAGCCCTGGCAAATATGAAGTAGTGGGGGTAGATGGTGTGTTAAAAACAGACACTCAAACGAATTTAACCGCCGACAATTTTGCAGTACCAAATACCGGCCAGTCACTTTCTTCTTTACCCGAAAATTTTAAAACGGTTGTGCTGGATAACAAGGTTTATTATGTAACACCTGCCAGTGAATATTATACAAAGAATATTGACGAAAAAGGAAACATCACCTACATAGTAGAAAGCAAATAAAGTAGCTTATTTTCCATTGTAATGGAATATTTATCGGTATATTTGCCATTGCAATGGAAAATATACCGATTTTACGGATAGCCGAAGGATTGATAGCCGATGATTGTTTTAAAGGCAAAGCAATCATTTTACTCGGTGCAAGGCAAGTAGGAAAAAGTACTTTGCTCAAAAATTTATTTAAAGATCAGCGTAAAGATATACTCTGGTTAGATGCAGAAAATGGGGATGTAATTTCGTTATTCAATAATGCAACTAGTACTCGTTTAAAACAATTAGCCAATAACCACAAAATTCTAATTATTGATGAGGCTCAAAAAATTCCAACTATAGGAAATATTTTAAAACTTTTTACAGATCATATTCCAGAGGTTCAGGTAATAGCAACAGGATCATCTTCATTTGAATTAAGAAACAAAACAAACGAGCCACTTACAGGACGAAAATGGGAACATTATTTATATCCATTTTCATTTAAAGAAATGGTTAACCATACAAATTTATTAGAAGAAAAAAGAAACCTGCATCATAGGCTTGTATATGGAAGCTATCCTGAAATAGTAACTGCTACAGATAATATTGAAAGAAGGTTAAAACTTTTAACTGACAGTTATCTTTATAAAGATGTACTAATGTGGAGTGGCCTAAAAAAGCCTGAAAAAATAATAGACCTTTTAAAAGCACTTGCCTACCGGGTAGGGCATGAGGTAAACTATAATGAACTAGGTGACAAACTTGATCTTAAAAACGATACGGTAGAAAATTACCTCAACATTTTAGAACAGACATTTGTTATTTTTAAACTTCCATCTTATAGTACCAACCAGCGGAAGGAATTAAGAAAAGGAAAAAAAATATATTTCTTTGATTGTGGCTTGCGCAATGCGCTTATTGGCGATTTTAGACCTGCTGAAACAAGACAGGATATAGGACAACTTTTTGAAAATTATGTTTTAAGTGAACTATGGAAAAAAAACAGCTACGAAAATAATTATGGTAAATTTTATTTTTGGCGTACAGCAGACCAGCAAGAAATTGATGTGATTATTGAAAAAGACAATACATTAAATGCGTTTGAAATAAAATGGAACGCAGAAAAAAAAGTACGACTTAGTAAAACGTTTTCAAACGTATATCCAAATCATACTTTCTCTGTCATTAATCCCAATAATATGGAAGATGTTTTATTGTAAAGTTTTATGTCTTATTCCCTCCCATCCAGCAAATTACCCAATCCACCTAATATACTGCCTTCTTCTTTTCTGCTTCCCAAACTGTATTGCATAAGCCTGCCCGCAAGCCTGCTAATGGGCAATGATTGTATCCACACCTTGCCCGGACCGCGCAATACTGCAAAAAACAATCCCTCACCACCAAACATAAAATTGCGTATTCCTTTTATAAATTCTATATCAAAATCTATTCCTGCAGTATAGGCTACCACACAGCCGGTATCTATTTTTAATACTTCGCCTGGTTGTAATGTACGCTCGGTTACATAGCCACCTGCATGTACAAATGCCAATCCATCTCCTTCCAGTTTTTGCATTATAAAACCTTCGCCACCAAAAATGCCTGTACCCAACCTGCGCTGAAATTCAATACCAACGCTTACTCCTTTTGCCGCACACAAAAAAGCATCTTTCTGTGCAATTATTTTACCGTTTAACTCGGCCAAATCCAAAGCAATAATTTTACCAGTGTAAGGAGCCGCAAAACTTACTCTTTTTTTACCTTGGCCTTGGTTGGTGAATGCGGTCATAAATAAGTTTTCGCCAACCAATAATCTTTTACCGGCACTCATTAATTTGCCCAATAAACCGCCACTGTTGCTGTTTTGTGAACCATCACCAAAAATGGTGTTCATCTGTATTCCATCATCCATCATCATAAAACCACCGGGCTCACCTATCACTGTTTCGTTTGGGTCAAGTTCTATTTCTACATATTGCAACTCTTCTCCAAAAATTTTATAATCTATTTCGTGGTTTGTTTTCATTGTTTTTAATTTTTCATAAATGTAATAAAGGAAAATATTTTCTGCTATTATCTAAATGATAAACGGTAAATTTTATTACAGCTTTTTAACTTATTTTGACATTCAAACTTAAAAATTTATGAAGAAATATCTTTTTGCAACAGCAGCAGTTTGCCTTGCAGTAACCACTGGTTTTAGCCAGGCAAAATTGGTAGAGACTGTCACTAAAAAAGGGGATGAAATTGTTATCCCTTATCAAAAGTATGTTTTGCCAAACGGGCTTACCATTGTATTGGCGGAAGACCACAGTGACCCATTGGTGCATGTAGATGTTACCTACCACGTGGGTTCTGCACGGGAAGAAATTGGCAAAAGCGGCTTTGCCCATTTTTTTGAGCACATGATGTTTCAGGGAAGCGATAACGTTGCAGATGAGCAACATTTTAAAATAATATCGGGCTCGGGCGGTACATTAAACGGAAGTACCAACCAAGACCGTACGAACTATTACGAAACAGTACCATCTAACCAATTAGAAAAAATGCTGTGGCTGGAAAGTGATCGTATGGGTTTTTTGCTTGATGCGGTAACACAGCAAAAATTTGAAATACAACGAAGCACAGTAAAAAATGAAAGAGGTCAAAATTACGATAACCGCCCTTACGGTTTGGTAAGTGAATTTGCAAGTAAAAATTTATACCCTTACGGCCATCCTTACAGCTGGCTCACTATTGGTTATATAGAAGATCTTAACAGGGTAAATGTGCAGGATTTAAAAAACTTCTTTTTGCGCTGGTATGGTCCAAACAATGCAACCATTACAGTTGGTGGAGATATTAAACCTGCCGAAGTTGTAAAAATGATTGACAAATATTTTGGCAGCATACCACGTGGGCCAGAAGTTACAAAGACCATTTTGGCGCCGGTTGTGGTAGAGCAGGATCGTTATGTTTCTTTTACAGATAATTATGCTAAACTGCCTATACTTACGAAGGCTTTTGCAACGGTACCAAATTATGATAAAGATATGGCTGCACTTGCCTGTCTTGCACAGGTATTGGGCCAGGGTAAAAATTCTATCTTATACCAGAACCTGGTAAAAACACAAAAAGCATTAAATGCAAACGCATCCAGCAGTTTAAGTGAGCTGGCCGGTGTGTTTAGTTTTCAAGTAACGCCGTACCCTGGTAAAACCCTTGCAAGTATGGATAGTTTGTTACAGGAATCGCTTGCGGCATTTGAGCAAAGAGGCGTAACAGATGAAGATATTGTAAAATTTAAAGGTGCTGTTGAAGCGCAATTTATAAATGGACTTCAAAGTGTATCTGGCAAAGTATCGCAGCTTGCTGCTTTTCAAACCTACACCGGCAACCCAAATATGATTGGCAAACAATTAGACATGTACCGTGCTGTTACAAAAGAAGATGTAATGGCCGCCTATAACAAATATATTAAAGGCAAGCACAGTGTAACGGTAAGTGTTTTGGTGAAAGGACAACCAGTAATGCCTGTATCAACAGATAATTATACCGTAGATACTAAAAATTACAACAGACCAAACTATGGTTATGATGGATTAAAATATGTAAAAGCTACTGATAATTTTGACAGAAAAAAACAACCTGGTGTAGGTGCAAATCCTGTGGTAAAAGTTCCGGCCTTTACAAAAAAAGAAACCGCAAATGGTATTAAAATGATTTTTGCAGAAAGCAAAGAATTACCAATTGTAAACATATCAATTAGAATACCCGGCGGCCAAATTGCAGAAACCAATATGCCTGCAAAATCAGGTATTGCAGATATGACGGCATCTATGTTGAACGAGGACACAAAGAAATATACTGCAGAGCAAATGGCAGTTGAATTGCAAAAAATCGGAAGCAATATAAACATCTCTTCCACATTTGATGCAACCGTTTTTAACGTACAATCGTTAAAGAAAAACTTGGGTAAAACACTTGAGTTATTAGAAGAAAGAATGTTGAACCCTGATTTTAAAGCAGCAAGTTTTAACAGGTTGCAAAAGCAGGCTATGGAAGGGTTTAAACAGTTAAAAGCACAGCCATCTGCCATTGCTGATAATGTATTTGATAAACTAAATTTTGGCAACAGCATTTTGGGCATGAGCGGAAACGGTACAGAAACAACCGTGAAAAATTTAACCCTAACTGATGTACAGGAATTTTACAACAATAATCTTACTTCGCAAAATGCAAGAGTAGTAGTTGTTGGAGATATAACAGAAGGCGAAGTGCTACCACAAATGTCGTTTTTAAACAAACTGCCAAACAAAAAACCGAGTGTTAGTATGCCTGCAAAAGGGACTGCACCAGGCAAAACAACTATATTTTTGATAGATGTGCCCAAAGCTGCACAAACCGAATTTCGTGTAGGAACACCAACGAATTTGTTGTACGATGCAACCGGTGAATTTTATAAAATGGGGCTTGTAAATTATTCAATAGGCGGTGATTTTAACAGCAGGTTAAACATTAATTTAAGAGAAGATAAGGGATGGACTTATGGTGCCCGTTCTTCTTTTTCAGGAAGCGAATACAGTGGAGATTTTACTTTTAGCTCAGGTATACGTGCAGATGCTACCGACAGTGCATTGATAGAAGTAATAAAAGAAATAAAGAATTATGCTGCCAAAGGTATTACCGAAGAAGAGTTGGCTTTTATGAAAATGGCGATTGGACAGAGAGATGCATTGGCTTATGAAACTGGTGGACAAAAAGCAGGTTTCGTTGGAAGAATTTCGCAATACAATCTCCCTGCAAATTTTGTAAGCACACAAAGTAATATTTTAAAAAATATGAAAAAAGCAGAGTTGGATGCGCTTGCAAAAAAATGGCTCGATGTAAATAAAATGAACATTTTGCTGGTAGGTGATAAAGTAAAAATATTACCAGGTCTGCAAAAGATGGGTTACGAAATTGTAGAGTTGGATGTAGATGGAAATAAGAAATAGGAATTTTGAAATAAATATAAAATGCCGCCTCGTTATTGGGGCGGCATTTTTTAATATTCTAATTGCGAACGGCTTTTTAAAAAATTAGGATCTCTTCCATTGTATAAAACAGCGATAACGATTACTTCGTTATTATCCTTGATAAAAAATTCAACTAAATATGGGAAAATATCAAGATTCGCGAATCTCACATTACCATATCTCTTAGCGTAAGCCGAAGGTAATTTTTCAATTGAAAGTAACGTAATTTGTAAATCTGCAGAAAACCTTTTTGCTAATTCTTTTTGAATCAGTTTATAATTTAATCTAATTTCTTTAACATCTAATTTTGCTAAGTCGGCGATAACAACTTTATATTTTTTTATCATCTTCCATATTCAATTCCTTAATAAAATCATCAAGACTTGTTACAGCATCTGGCTGCAGTTCATATTGCTTTAACCTTTCGTCAATAATACTTTTGTGCCATGCAGGTATTTCCTGTTTTTGTTCATACCTATCTTTCAAAATTTCCCAATCTTCAATGGGTATCTGCACTGCAATCGTACTGCCAGAGCTGTCTGAAACATATTGTAAAGGCATAATAAAAATTTAACAGCTTAACTAATTGTTTTAAATTTATGCAAAAGGTATTAATGATAAGAACCCAAATTTAAACTTATTCTTACTTTTTTTAAACAATAATTTATAAATGGAAAATTACGAAACACTTTCTCAGGCAATTACTGCGCTTAAACAGCAAG
>JBBAQB010000018.1:38171-45626 GCA_040400515.1 Ferruginibacter sp.
TTAAAAGAAAACTGTCTCGAATGCATTGCAGGAAAGAAAGACCTGCAACCCCACGAGTTTGAAATAGATAAATCTTTTAGGTTCGATGTAAACGAAGATCCTTCTGACCAGGCTGTTTTGTATGCCATCTCTTCATCTATACACAACATGAAAGGACTGCTTGTAAATGGTTATGGCATATATTCTGAAGCAACAAGCAACGATATGCTGGAAAAATTAAAAACCAAATAGCTACTTTACCAGCGCTTTCAATTCATCGCTGCTTACGGTTAACAGATTTACTTTTGGTAGTCGCTTTGTAAGTTCTCTCCAGTTTGCATCCTGCAAATAAATTTTTTGCAGCAGCACACTTGCTTCTTTTACCTTCTTGTTATTGGCAAGTGTAATAGCAGTCCAATATTGCATTTCGAGGTTTTTAGGAAACATGTTCATGGCCGCACCATATTCATCCATAGCCAGCTTCATGTCATTTTTTTCGGTGGCAAGGTCGCCCTTGTCCATGTGCTCGTATGCTCTGTATAAATTGAGCAGCCTTTCCAGTTCTACCAATGGCACTGTATTGTCGTCAACCCTTAAATCTATCAATTTATCATTCCATGGCTGTGCGCTCGCTTTGCCTGCCACCACCAAAATAGCTGCAGATTGTTTTCCTCTTATGTCTCCACCAACAGCTTGTGCAGCTTTTAATGCTCTCAAAACTCTTTCTGCCAATGGTTTTCCTTCGCTTGCTTCAAAAGCTTTTGCCATTGCGGGGCACACTTTATTATTAAGCATCATATTGCTTTGCACAGAAAAGTTTTTGCCGGTAATGTTTGAGGCATAGTCAATGCAGTTTTTTCCGGTGTAGGCATGTACATCGCCATTTACGTCTATCATAGCAACCTGCCGCACTTCCCGTTCTTCGTCTTTTGCTAGTAATTCAGTGAGGGCTTCTGTTGCTGTTTTTCCATTTTTCATTAATGCCAAACCATTTGGCCCATAACTTTTATTTACAAAAGCCTGCGTTGCCACAACGCCTACCCCCGCTTGTCCCCATGGCACCGCCGTGCCCACACTAAACCAATGGCTTTGCACGCCTACCGCCATTTCACCGGTTACAGCATCTCTTGCCACAATAGAAAAAGTGTGCGCAAAGGCTTCGTCTTTTTTAAAGAACTGCGCAAATGCAGCATCAGCAATAACAGTTATAAATAGAATAAATACAAAGATCTGTTTCATAAAATAATTTCTTTAAAGCTACTTACAAATTCATTCACCTGTTTATAAAATGCGATTTTATAAGCTGGTTATATTTTGATTATTTTTACGCTTCATCATTAAACAGGCATGACACCCATAAAAGAATTAATAGAAAAATTGTTTCACAGTTTTAACAGTGATAAAATTACCGGTATTGAAAAACTTCCAAAAAGTGGTGGCGACAGGGTTTATTACAGAATTGCAACTGATACAAAAAGTTATATAGCCGCACACAATCTTAATATAAAAGAAAACAATACGTTCCTTTATTTTACCAAACATTTTAAGAATGTAGAGGCGCCGGTGCCGCAAATTTTTGTTGTTAGTAGCGACGGTACACTTTACTTACAGGAAGATTTTGGTGCAGCATGTTTGCTTGATATTTTAGAAAGCGAAGGTTATACAGAACCGGTGAAAGAACTCTACAAAAAAACCCTGAAGGCGCTTGCTCACTTGCAGGTAAAGGCTGATGCAGGTTTAGATTATAAAGAATGTATTACAAGCAAAGAATTTGGTAAGCAGGCCATTTTAAGTGATTTGCTTTATTTTAAATATTATTTTTTAGACACGCTGAAATTACCCTACGATAAAGAAAAACTCGGCGATGATTTTGATGCACTTAGCAGTTACCTCAACCATGCCGATCATAAATATTTTATGTTCAGAGATTTTCAGAGCAGAAATGTGATGATAAAAAAGGAGGAACCCTATTTTATAGATTACCAGGGTGGAATGAAAGGTGCTTTACAATATGATGTTGCTTCGTTGCTGTGGCAGGCAAAAGCAGATTTGAGCGACGAATGGAAAAATGAATTATTGCAGTATTATATAGATTGTGTGGAAGTTGAGTTGGGGCAAACGGTGGACAGAACAAGATTTGTGAGCCAATACAATGGCTATGTATTGATACGTTTGTTACAGGTTTTGGGGGCTTATGGTTTTAGGGGACTGTTTGAAAGAAAAGCGCATTTTCTTACAAGCATACCACTCGCTTTACAAAACCTACGTGCCTTCTTACAGCATAATAAAATGGGAATTGCAGTACCGGAGTTTGACAGAATTCTTGCCCTCATTGTTGAAGAAGACATTGTTCATCGGTTTGAACCAATTAAAGCAACGGCAGCAACACCGCTGGTAGTTAACATAAAAAGCTTCTCTTTTTTAAAGAGTGGATATCCGAAAAATGTATCTGATAATGGCGGCGGCTTTGTATTTGATTGCAGGGGTATATTAAACCCGGGAAGGGTTGAAGAACACAAAAAAGAAACAGGACGTGATAAACCTGTGCAGGATTATCTGGTTGATAAAACCCGTATGGAAGAATTTCTAACAGGCGTTTTTAGCACGGTTGATATTTCGGTAGAGGATTACATAAAAAGAAATTTTGAAGTATTGGAAGTAAATTTTGGCTGCACAGGCGGACAGCATAGAAGTGTGTATGCAGCAGATGCGCTTTCAAGACATTTAAAAAATAAGTACGGCGTAAAAACGGTTGTAAAACATATTGAACAAAACTTTGAAGAAACGGTATGAAAGGAATGATACTGGCTGCAGGCCTTGGCACGAGGCTAAAACCATTTACAGAAAACCATCCCAAAGCTTTATTGCCGGTAAATGGTAAGTCCTTATTGCAAAGAAATATTGCTTATCTGCAATCATTCGGGGTAAATGATATTGTTGTGAATGTTCATCATTTTGCAGACCAGATTATAAATACCATAAAAGAAAATAATGGCTGGGGTGCCAATATTATGGTAAGTGATGAGAGCGACGAAGTATTGGAAACGGGTGGTGGTTTAAAAAAGGCGGGGTTTTTTCTGCAGGATGCTGCTGAGCCATTTGTATTAATGAATGCAGATATGCTTACTGACCTCGATCTTGGCGCCATGAAAAATCTGCATACCCAATCAAATGTATTGGTAACGCTGGCGGTAACAAACAGAAGTACCAGCAGGTATTTGTTGTTTGACGATAACAATATTTTATGCGGTTGGTTAAACGAAAAAACCGGCGAACAAAAAGGTAAAGCCGGAACTAAGAAAGCCTTTAGTGGCATACATATCATTTCTCCTCAAATATTTAAACACATTAAAGAAGAAGGAAAGTTTTCGATGATAGATCTTTACTTAAGGCTGGCTTTTGAAGGCTTTACCATTAACTGCTTCGACCACAGCAATGGAAAGTTATTAGATGTTGGTAAGCCCGAAGCTGCATTAATGGCAGCGGAAATGTTTCCGTAAATTTATTTTATTGAGCCACCTCTTGCGGTATTTCAAAACCCTGTTTCTTCTCGGGCTTTGGTTTTAAGCCAAAATTATATTTTAAGGCAATCCCAAATCTGCGTGTATCTGAAAAGCGGTAACCATCGGCTACAAAGTTTGGCTGGTTCACCACAAATGTATTTGTGTTGGTGCGCAAAAGATCATTGACGGTAAGAATTACATTCATTTTTTTGTTTAAAATACTCTTGTTTGCCGATAGCACAATACCCCCAAAAGTTTTCAGTTCAAAGAAATTAACAATACCATTTATACGCATAAAACCGTTTAGGCTTAATGTAAGATCAGGCGTTGGCTTGTAGTTTTGAAACATAAATACCGTAAAGGTTGCTCTTTTAAATGTAAAAGGAACTCGGTCGTACTGGCCTTTGTAATTAATAATGTTCATTTGCGTACCGGTATAAAAAAAGTATTTTTTACCGGGAGGTATACCAACTACCACACGCATATAAACTTCTTTGTTGGTACCAAGGTTGTCATAAGTACGAAACAAGGTATCGCCTCGTGAGTAAGTGAGTGTGGTAAAAATATTTTTAATATCGTTGAGGCCTATGGAAAATACAGGGAACTCATTTGCTGTCATATTAAATTCGTAATTGGTAGTAAACTGTGGTTGCAGCCCAGGGTTACCTATATCATACGTGTATTGGTCTGCATAGCGTGGATAAGGATTGAGCGACTCATAAAAAGGTCTGGTAATACTTCTGCGAAAAATGGCATTGCCGGTAAGTACAAACCCAAATAAATTCCCCATTTTATGTTTTAAAAATACATAGGGAAAAAGATCTGTACGTTTTATGGCAAATGTGGTATCTGAAGGTATAATTTGTTGTCCTTTAATATCAGTATATTCCAAACGAATGCCTGGCTTTACAGTAAGCCCACCAAAGGTTTTGGCTATTTGAAAATAAGTTGCAGCTATATTTTCGGTGTACTTAAACTTGTTGGTTTGCAGGCGATCTACATATTTACCGGTGCTGGTATCAGAAAAATAAGCAGAGTTGTTTTTACTTAAACTTAAGGTGATTTTTGTGCCAAGTTCTATTGTTATTTTACTTTTTGTCTTTACTATTAAATCACTCCTGTATGATATGATATTTTTTGTATTCAAAATATTACCGTCGCCCAACAGCGTGTTTTTGGCAGGTAAAATATTTAAGTTTCGGTATTGTTGCGCACTGTTCGATCTAAAATAGGTGTAATCTACACTATTGCTCCAGTCGCTGCCGATAGAATCCAGTTTGTATTTCACCGTTACACTGTTGCCTAGGTATAAAGACGGGCCTGTGTTTTTTACAACCGAAATATTTTCCCCAATTTTCCTTCTTGTACCAATAGCTTCAATCAATATATCGTTGTCTACATCGCTGCGGTTTTCGGTAGCACTCATCCTCACATCGTAGGCAATATTCATTTTTTTACTGGCGTCATAACTTATTCCCGCACCTGCATAATGGTTTATATTATCCAATTTTGTATAAGCATGCTGGCTAAAAAGTGCCCCTGCATTTGTATACCTGTTAGAGGAGAGATCGTCAAAATTGATACGTTTTGTAAAGTTGTAGGAAAAATAAGTATTTAGTTTATCGGTGCTGTTGTTTACATTAAAACCTGCAGCATCTGTGGCATACCTGCCCTGAAAATGAGAAACATCTATACTGCCGTTTAGCCCGAGTTTTACCCCTTTTTTAAGAACGATGTTTACAATACCGCCACTGCTTGCCGCATCGTATTTGGCAGAAGGGTTGCGCAATAGTTCTATTTTGCTGATGCTGCTTGCCGGCAGGTTTTTTAATAGGTTTGATAATTCAACCGCCGTTAATTTTATT
Organism: Ferruginibacter sp.; assembly: GCA_040400515.1. Classification (GTDB taxonomy): domain Bacteria; phylum Bacteroidota; class Bacteroidia; order Chitinophagales; family Chitinophagaceae; genus Ferruginibacter. Next base: position 43,519 of record JBBAQB010000018.1, read on the forward strand.
TCTCTGCCATTAATATATATTGTAGCAGGTGTGGCGCTGTTAAGGTATACATTTCCATCCTGGTCCACAATGGCGCCGGGTGTTTTTTCCAGTACCTCAAAAGCATTGGTACTGCTGGTTGCAAGTTGTTCGGCATCTACCACCGTTTTATCATCATCCTGTTTTACAAATGGTTTGCGGCTTTCAACAACAACTTCTTCAAGCTGTTTGGTTTTTGTTTGCAACACAACATTTATAGTGGTATCGTTGTTGCCGGTTTTTAAAACTTCTAAAAACGGCTTATTGTTTACAGCAGTAATTTTTAAAAGATAGGAAGTGTTTTTTTTAAGCGAAAAAGTAGTTTCACCAGCGGCAACTTTTGAAAATAATACGATGGAATCTTTTGCACGAAGAATTTGAGTAGTAGCATTTACTATCCTTTCTTTTTTTTCGTTTGTGAGGTTTACGCTAACAATTATGTTTTGCGCACTTATTTTACAAAACACCATTAAAATAAATGATATCAATACTATTTTTCTCAAGGCAGTTTTGTTGTTTAGTAAGGCGACTTAGAGATAAAAATAGTTATTTTTTTTTAATGTATAAAAAAATGAGCGATATGCTAAAAATATACCGCTCATTCACCCCATATCATTTATACACTATTTTACCTTTTCAAATAGCGCTTTTTTATCTACCACTTTTACCTGGGTGCCTTTTTTTAATGTTTTGCTTACCACATCATAAGGTCCGGTTACCACTTCGTCTCCGGCTTTTAACCCGCTTGTTATTTCTATATAATTAATATCCTGTATACCGGTTTTTACGGGTACTCTTGTTACTTTATTATCGGCACCTTTTACAAACACGACTACGATAATATCGTCTTCGTTAGCGTTCTGCGCAATGTTGTCGGTAACAACGGCTGCTGCTTTTTTCTTGTCTGTATTAAGGCTGTCATTTTTATCTCTTGTGGTCACCGCATTGATGGGTACTGTAATTACATTGCGTTGTGTTTTTGTCTGTATATCTGCGTTTGCGCTCATACCTGGCCTAAAAGGAAATGTGCCTTTGCCAAGTAAATCTGCATAGCTTTCTTTTAAAATGCGGATGTAAACTTTATACTGCGTAACATCGGTGGTGGCAGCGCTTAATGCACTTGTAGCTGCACCATTGTTACTGCTTGCTATCTGTGTTACTATACCCTTAAACTTTCTATCGCTGTAAGCATCTACACTTACCAATGCGCTATCGCCAAGCTTTACCTTAGGCACATCATTTTCACCAACATCAACCCTTATTTCAATCTTATCCATATCTGCAATGCGCAACATTTCTGTACCTACATTAAAACTATTGCCCGCAACTTTTTCGCCTTTTTTTACATTCAACAAACTTACCACGCCATCCATTGGTGCTACTATGGCTGTTCTACCAAGATCGGTATTTGCTTTTGCCAGGTTGTCTCTTGCACTTTGTACGCTTGCTCTTGCGCTTTGTACACTTGCCTGCCCGCCACGAATGCTTTGTACCGCAGCGTTGTAATTTGCTTTTGCCGTTTTAAAATTGGCATCAGCCACATTAAATTCGCTTGCACTAATCACTTTTTCGTCGTACAATCTTTTCTGCATATTATAAGTTCTTTCCGCTTGCTCCTGTTGTGCTTTCAAAGCATCCAATGCTGCCTGAGAGTTATTTACCTGCGCCTGTTGTACATTTACCTGTGCCTGGCTTTGGGCAACACCACTTGCTGCCTGGCTGCGTTGTATATTGTATACATCTGCATAAATACGTGCAAGCAATTGTCCTTTTTTTACAGTATCCCCTTCTGCAACGGTAAGCTCCGTAATTTCTCCGCTTATATCAGGGCTCACTTTTACTTCTATTTCAGGATAAATTTTACCACTGGCATTTACCACTTCTGTAATGTTGCGCACAGCGGCTTTTTCTGCGGTTACACTCGTGCCCTCTTCCTTTCCAAAAACACCCAGTTTAGCAAGTACTATCAGCACCACTAATAAAATTCCTGCGCCTATTAAAATCCATTTTGTCTTCTTGTTCATAAATGAGTATTGAGTATTGAGATGAGTTATGAGTTGTGAGTTTTAAGTTATGAGTTATAAGTTTTA
>JBBAQB010000018.1:45726-54292 GCA_040400515.1 Ferruginibacter sp.
AGTTATAAGTTTTAGGTTATAAGTTTTAGGTTATAAGTGTTAGTGATAGGTTTAGTTATGATGAAAGAATTCTAGTACCCTATATCAAAATGAATAAATCTTATAGTAATGGTTTAATCTTTTGTATAAAATGCTTCTTCTTGTGGCTCACTTCTTGCGTCTACAATTTCAGCCCCATGCCCTTATAAAACTCCAGTACTTTCATTTTAAATACATAATCAAATTGTGTTCTTGCAAGTTCCAGCCTGGCCCTTAAAAGATTGTTTTGAGTGGTTATTAAATCAAATGTACCAAGCATACCTACATTGAAACGTTTTGTTGCGTAGTTGAGGTTGAGCTCATTGATGGCAACAGATTTTTTATTTGCATTAAATTGCTCCGATGCAGTAACGGCAGCTGTATAAGCCTGGTAAATATCCTGCTTTAGCTTTTGGTTGTCCTGTTCTTTTTGCAGCTGTACCGTATTAATGTTCAGTTTGCTTCTTTCATAATTGCTGCTCAAAGCACCACCGCTAAAAATAGGAATGCTCAGGCTCACGCCAATTGCCTGCCTAAAGTTATTTGACAGCTGGTTGGTAAAAGCTGTTTTATTAAAGATAGGCGTACCTGATGGGCTCGTTACGATGTAATCGATCCCCAACACATTTACCGAACCAATATTTGAAAGTTTTGGAATAAATCCTGTTACAGCTTTAGATTGATTATTATAATTGCTACCCAGGCTACCAAATGCGCTCAGTGTAGGATACATAGAGCCTTTTGCTGCAGCTACATTTTTTTCTGCTGCTTTTAACCTCAGTTCATTTACCCTTTGTTGCGGTAAATTTTTTAATGCTATATCAAATACATAATCTGGTTGCAGTGATGCAATAGGCTCTACGGGTATTTGATCAACCGGGGGTGTATCTACTTCAAAAGGTGCCGCTGCATCTATATTCATCAATGCCTTTAACGACAGTAAATTGAGGGTTGTGTTGCCTTTGGCACTTATGTAGTTTACACTATCCAGTGCAAGTTGTGCTTCCAGCTGCGACGCATTCAGCTCTGGTAATGCACCTGCGTTTACCTGCTTGCGGGTATTGGTAAGTTGAGATTGCGTTTGCTTTATTTGTACAAGTGCTATATTCTCCTGCTCTTTGCCAAGCAGAATCTGCAGGTAAGCATTTGCAGCAGAAAGGGCAATGTCATTTTTTATTTTATCGGTAGATGCATTGGCTGCCTGCGCATCAAAATTGTTGGCAGCAATGGTATTTCTTTTGCTGTAAAAGTTAAAGATATCTGCGCTGGACTGTAACTGAAGCCCTGCCACTAAAAACGTTTGTGTTATACGGCTAAACGTTGTGGGATCTTGGTTGTTGCCCGAGTTGATGGAAGAGTTGGCACCTAAATTTACATTGGGGTATTGCGAAAGTTTGCTTTGCTTTAGGTTTATAGCAGCAACTCTTGCCTGCACATCCTGCAGTTTTACATTGATGTTATTTGCCATTGCATAGTTTACAATGGATTGTAAGTTCCACTTTTGCTGGGCAGATGCAGATTGGGTAAAACACAAAAAAACTGCAAGAGGTGTTAGAATTCGCATACACAAAAATATCATTTGTATAATTAGAATCTAAATGATTTTTACAAGCGGAAAACTTTTTGGATAAATGCATCAATATAGTAGGATAAACCAAATGATGACATCTTTTTTAATGGCTTATACAACCCTGTTTGTTCAATCGGTTTTGCAGATAAAATTCTTTAGTCTTTTAAAGTCCTTATTGCTTGACGTAAAGAAAAACCCCCTCAATATTTTTGTAAATGATTTTACCATGGCATTAAAAGAAATGCGCTGTTCTTGCATGTTCTTCATATAGAGGTGGTTTTGGATACTAAAGATATGTTATCCAGATGTTATTAATAATAAAAATTTTTTATAATATTTAATGAGGGTACTTTTCACAACCGAAACATTGTGTAAGAGGATTTTACGCAGTGATACAATCAAAGGCCGCCTGCAGATCGTTTGAAATATAAGCTGCATCTTCCAGTCCCACATAGAGCCGCAACATTCTGTGCTCCCTGTTTTTTATATCAAACTGCTGCGTGGCCATACCTGCACAGCGTGGGATGATGAGGCTTTCATGGCCTCCCCAACTTACAGCCATTTTTATATGACGAAGGGTTTCGCAAAAGCGTTCTATCGTAGCAAGGCTCACTTCTTTTAAAACGAAAGTGAGCAAGCCACATGCACCAGTCATTTGCCGGGTTGCCAGTTCGTTCTGCGCAAAATCATCTTCAAAAGGAAAAATAACAGCTTCTACTGCAGGTTGTGCTTTTAAAAAATGGATGATGGTTTGGGTTGTGGCTGTTATCTGTTGCAACCTTACGGGCAATGTGCGCAAACCACGCAACAACAGCCATGCATTAAAAGGTTGTATGCCGCTGCCAATGTTGTTGTACTCACTTTTAAAAATGCGTTCTATCATGGCGGCGCTGCCACTTAATACGCCTGCAATGGTATCGCTGTGGCCGCCAATGTATTTGGTGGCAGACTGCAAAGAGAGGTCAATGCCCAACGCAATAGGCTGCTGGTACAATGGCGTACAATAACTGTTGTCGCAAATGGTAATAATATGGTGTTGCCTGGCAAATGCAGCAACTGCGGCGAGGTCCTGCAGCGCAAAGTTCCAGCTGTTGGGGCTTTCCAGGTAAATAAGGGTGGTAGCAGCGGTTTTTGCAGCTTCAAAGTTTTCAATGGCGGTACCATCTATAAAACTGGTGGTTACACCAAACTTTGGCAATATTTCGGTGAACATTTTCTTTGCCCAGGTGTAAGGGTCCTTCACGCTAATGATGTGGTCGCCGGTTTTTACATTGGCCAGTATGGCCGCAAAAATGGCTGCGGCACCGCTGTTAAACACCAGGCAATCTTCTGCCCCATCGAGCGCAGCAAGTTTTTTTGCAAGAATATCAACCGTTGGGTTTTTCCCGCGGCTGTATAAATAAGTACTGTACTCGTCGGCAAAGGCGGCACGCATATCTGCCACTTTGTTAAATACAAAATTGCTTGTCTGTATAATTGGGGGTGCCATCGCATTAAAATATTTTTCTCTTTCTTCGCCCAGTTCGTTTATGATGTAGGAGATGTCCATTCGTGATTTGTATTGGTTTATAATACAGGCTTTTTTCTGAATGCATTTACGATAAAATACAGTGCTATAAAAGCAAGTAAAATGCCTATCCCCGTTAAGCCCGTAGCGGGTTTGTCTATAAAAATAGTTACACCTACAAAACTATATGCCAGCATAAAAATGAGCGGCATTACAGGAAACAGCTTCATTTTATAAATGCCCGTATCATTGAGGTGTTGGGTATTTTTTCTTAGTTTAAAAATAGTGGCGGCAGAAAGTACCATACCAAAGCAATCAAGAAAAATGGTAAAGCTTAAAATTTCGTCAAAGGTTTTAGCCCAAAAAACAATGAGCACACAAAGGCTTGCAAATACACTGAGGGCAGTAAACAATACATTGGTATTGATGGTTCGTTTGCCGAAGGTTTTGGGCAGCATACCTTCTTCGCTCATGGCCTGCATCACCCGTGGGTTTGCCATGAGCAGCACATTTACATAAGCAAGCACACTTAAAAAAAGCAATACAGACAGTACTTTGCCCGCAGCGCTGCCAAACAAATGCCCCGCCATGATAGCTGCAATGTTGGTAGATGTTTTCAGTGCTGTGTAGCCGATGACTTTGTAATAAGCATAGTTTACAGAAAGGTATAAAATGATGATGATGAGCAACCCTGCAATAATGCCCCTTGGTATGTTTTTAGCAGGATTTTCAACCTCCTCGCCAAAGTTGATGGATTGCTGGTAACCGCCATAGGTAAAACTTACCGCCACCAAACCAAGGCCAAATGCTTTTATGTATTCTTTTAAGGCAGGGCTTGCAAGACTGCCCGTAACTACATTATCGGTAGCTGTATTTGTGTAAAAAAACAACGGGGTAATAAGCAGCAACACCAGGCATATTTTTATAAGCGTGAGTACATTTTGTGTGCGGGCACTCATTTTTAAACCCGCAAGGTTTACCGCATAAAATAAGATGATGGAAGAAATGGCGATGATAATTTGAATTTGCTGTGCATCTGCAGCATTGGGCATTACCACTTTTATGATGTACTCAGCGCCAATGAGGGCAACACCTGCAAGTGATGCTGCATTGGAAATAAGAATAATACAGTTTACCGCAAAAGCCACGCTGGGGTGATAGGCATAAGAGAAAATGCGGTAATAACCACCGGTTACGGGAAACCTGCTGCCAATTTCTGCGTAGGTAAGTGCGCCGCAAATGGCAATGATGCCGCCACTTATCCAAATTAAAAAAAAGAGGAAGGGTGTGGGCGAAGAAGCAGCTACATTTACCGGGGTTCTAAAAATACCCATACCTATTACAAGGCTCACCATGATCATGGTAAAATCGAAAATGGTTAATTTTGATTTGGTCATAATTTGAAGATAAGCATTTTATAAAATGGTTATTGCATACATGCGCCTGTGCCTAAAAATACTTTGTAGAAAATGAACATGTATAAAAAAATATTTCTTGTTGTATCAATGTGCGTAGCAACAAAAACATTGCTTGCACAACAGCCTTTAATAACTGATAGCACCGCTGTTTCAACAAAGCCGCAAGTGGCTAAAGACGAGGAAACCGTGCTGGTATATGGGCGAAAAACAACCGCTACCAATGCGGCTACGGCGGTGGCCTTGATAAACAATGCTGATGTAACAAAATATGCGCAGCCCTCGTTTGTGGCAGCCTTTAATACGGTGCCCGGCGTAAAAATGGATGAGCGCAGCCCGGGCAGTTACAGAATAAGCATCAGGGGCAACTTACTCCGATCAACCTTTGGGGTACGAAATGTAAAAGTGTACCTGAACGGCCTGCCATTAACCGATGCGAGTGGTAATACTTATTTCAATGCTTTATCGCCCACCCTTATTGAAAAGCTGCAAATCATAAAAGGGCCTGGTGGCAGCATGTACGGCGCAGGCACCGGCGGGGTTGTTTTAATGAACAATGATAATGCTGTACAGAAAAAAGCCTTCACAGCACAAGTGGGTGGCGGCAGTTATGGTTTGTTTGCAGCTTCGTTACAAAGCAGCCATGTGTTTAAAAAAGGATCGGGCACGGCTTCGGTGTCGCACGAGCAAGCTGGTGGTTACAGGGCCCATTCCGCCATGGAAAGAAATGTTGCAGGCTACACTTTATCTTTTGCACCCAATGCAAAAAACAATATGACTGCTACCGTGTTTTACAGCAACCTGTATTACCAAACACCGGGCGGTTTAACCACGACACAGGTGCTTGCAAACCCAAAGCAGGCAAGGCCGGCAGCGGGTATTTTTAAAAGTGCCGAAGCACAAAAAGCAGCATTGTACATCAGTACATTGTATGCTTCGCTGAGCGATGAAATAAAGCTGGGCAGGCAATGGAAAAACAACACGGGAGTTTATTTTTCTTACACCGATTTTAAAAACCCCACCATCAGAAACTATGAAAAGAAATATGAAAGAGGTGCGGGCGGCAGAACCGTTTTTACCTTTGAGCACAACAACATTTCAATTGTTACGGGTGCAGAGTTACAAACTGGGTTTATTAATACGGCCACCCATGGTAACCGTCTTGGGGTAAAAGATACGTTGCAATACAACGATGAAATAAACGTGCGGCAGGTAAATGTTTTTACGCAAGTGGGCATTGGTTTTGGCAACGGATTTCTATTAACCGGAGGGTTAAGCTATAACAATTTTTATTACGGGTTTTACAGGGTAGCGCCTGCTGAAAAGCCTGCGGCTGCCAATTTTGCCCCACAATACATACCAAGATTATCTCTGCAAAAAAGAATATCCGCAGGTTCTATCTATGCAGCTTACAGCAGAGGTTACTCGCCACCAACCATTGATGAGATACACGCAAGCGATGGTAAATTTAATGATCGTCTTAATGCAGAAAAATCAGTAAACTACGAACTTGGTATAAAACTAAACGGGCTAAAAAAGAAACTGTTTGCAGAGGTGATACTGTACAACACGGGGCTTGAAAATACCATCACCAGCAGGCGGGATGCAAGTGGCGCCGACTTTTTTACCAATGCGGGCCGTACCCGCCAAAACGGACTGGAGTTTTCTTTTACCGGCTTGCCTGTTGTAAAACAAAACGGACCCTTGCAACAAATAAAACTGCAAATAACGGGCAGTTTTGTAGATGCTTCTTTTAGAGATTACCAGCGTGGCAGCCTTAATTTTAATGGCAATAAACTTACCGGCACTGCACCATTTAATTTTGCAGCGGTTGCAGATGTGGTAATGGCCACAGGCATTTACACAAACCTAACCTATACCTATACGGACCATATACCGGTAAACGATGCCAATACTTTTTATGCAAAAGCGTATAACCTGCTGTTTGTAAAACTGGGTTATAAAAAAAGAACCGGTGCAAAAACAGAGACCGATTTTTTTGCGGCAGCCATGCACAGTTTTAACAACAATTACAGCCTTGGCAACGATTTAAATGCAGATGCCTCACGGTTTTACAACCCCGCTGCCATTAATACCTTTACTGCAGGCATAAAGCTGAGCAGGGTAAAATTATAATGGTTTGATAACGGGCATTCTTTTTTGACAATTATTAACCTTCTATATTTGTAAAAAGCCGGTATGCAATGTTTGACCTTGGCCACATACTTATAAAAGAAATTATCACCGTTACATTTACCCTGTTTGCGGTAATAGATATGCTGGGTAACGCACCTGTGCTTATTACCCTAAAGGCAAAAATGGGCGGTAAAATTAATAACTGGCAGGCAACGCTCGCATCGGGCTCGCTCATGATTTTGTTTTTGTTTATAGGCAAAGAATTTTTAAACCTTTTGGGGCTTGATGTAAAATCGTTTGCCGTAGCCGGTAGCATTGTAATATTTATTATAGGGCTGGAGATGGTACTGGGGCTAGACTTTTTTAAGGCTGAAAACAATGACAAAACAGGCAGTGTGGTACCCATTGCTTTTCCGCTGATAGCGGGCAGCGGTACACTAACCACCATTATGTCGTTAAAGGCCAATTACAGCGATGTAAATATTTTGCTGGGCATTTTAATAAACTGTGTTATTATATTTTTGGTGCTTGGTTCTTTAAAATGGATAGAGCGTGCACTTGGGCCAAATGGATTACTGGTAGTGAGAAAGTTTTTTGGCGTTATTTTGCTGGCCATTGCCGTTAAAATATTTGGGACCAATATGGTGAATTTTGGGAAGTAGGAAGGTTGAAAGGTTGAAGGTTGAAGGTTGAAAGTTGAAGGTTAATGGCCTCGTAGTACAATGGATAGTATAAGAGCCTCCGAAGCTCCAGATTCAGGTTCGATTCCTGACGAGGCCACCCAGCGAGAATTTTGGTCAATCTTAGTAGGTTGACCATTTTTATTTTCCGGTGAAATGTAAGACAGCCAAGACATTTCGGTGAATAGGCTACTGATTCTTGGAGCTCGAAAGGTGTTATTTTTCTTATGATACAAAATCCCCTCGGGGTATATTAAAAGCACTTCAGCCCCCATATTGCCAAGCCGATGTTGGCGGTCTTTTCACTTCTTTTATAAAATATTTTAATGATTTTCTTGGCTTAGTTATTATTTGTATAGCGTATTTTATTGCAATACAACCATCACTTCATTTTTTCTATTAAAAACTTCAAAAGGTGCATTATAGCCAAAAAAATAAAATTGATTAGAGTACTTTATGCCTTCAGCCTCTAAAGACGCTTTTAAATCCTGTTTATACTTTTCTATTTTAGTATCATTGGCCCAACCGCTAAACCCTATCGCAGCCATGGTTTTTGCAGGTTCTTCCTTAAATTCTATACCTGACTGATTAGGCTTAGGAAGTATGTCCTTGTTAAATTTCTTAGGAACCATAAACATCATAGTCATGGAATCTTCTAATGACATCGAGACCGGGGAAGTCATAGATATTTTTTCATTCGTTTCGTTATTTCCAAAAATATATCCGGCTAGAATAGAGAACCCTTTGCTTGAAGAATTTTTATATCCTTTTGTGGAGAGTTTGACGGAGGTAAATAAAGTAGTTTCATAATTTCTTATTTCAAATCCCTTATATTTTTTTTTGACGACATAAGGGTATTTTTCAATATTTCTTTGTCCATTTATTAAATAAATTTGGAGAAATATAAAAGCTGTTAGGATTACTACAAATAAGATTATTACTATTTTCATTTTTTTAATTTAGTGTGTAGCTATTTTTATTTATGATGACTGCTAATTCCCTTATCTGCGAAATACAGCTCAACCATCCAACTCAAAAATAACACATTAGGTTGGGGAAAAATCTGTCAAATACGTGAGCAAATCTTTTGAACCGCAAATGGCGAGTGAAATTTTGGCTAGAAGAACAAAAAGAGAAAAAGGAAAAAAAAGGAATTTGGGGAGGGGTGAAGGTTGAAGGTTGAAAGTTGAAGGTTGCGGGTTGGTAGTTGCGAGTTGCGGGTTTGGGGTTGCGGGTTGGT
>JBBAQB010000018.1:54392-73907 GCA_040400515.1 Ferruginibacter sp.
GTTGAAGGTTGCGGGTTGGTAGTTGCGAGTTGCGGGTTTGGGGTTGCGGGTTGGTGGAGAATTTTGGCTAAAAGAACAAAAAGAGAATGAGGGAAAAAAGGAATTTGGGGAGGGGTGAAAGTTGAAGGTTGAAAGTTGAAGGTTGCGGGTTGGTGGAGAATTTTGGCTAGAAGAACAAAAAGAGAAAGAGGAATTAGGGATTGGGATAATGGTTAGTGGGAAGGGCTTTGAACCACTAAAGCGCTAAGCAGCAAACGGAACACAAAGAAATCTGTGAGCAAATCTTTTTAAAACGAAGAACACAAAGAAAAAACCACAAAGGCGCTAAGCCGCAAACGGAACACAAAAAAATCTGTGAAAATCTTTCAAATCAGTGAAAAAATCTTTTAAACCACAAAGGCGCTAAGCCGCAAAAATTAACCAAGAAATAAAAGAATCTGTGAAAATCTGTGAGCATAAACATTTAACCGCTACCCCGCAAAGAAGCACAAAGAATAAAATCTATGAAATCTGTTTAATCTGTGAGCAGACCAACAATTATTGGTAAGCTTCAGGTATTTTTCTACGTTTTGTTGCCTGTTCAAATGCATAGCCTGCCTGCAACAATTTTTCTTCGCTGTAGGGGCGGGCTATAAAAGTAATACCTGCGGGTTCGCCGTTTTTTCTGTAGCCCATTGGCACCGTTAGGCAAGGATAATTGGCCGCAGCAGCCTGGCCGGCATTTCTGTTGGCGATAGACACGATTACATCGAGCTGGTATTGTTCCATCGGTTTTTCAAAATAACTGATGCCGCCTTTGCGCGCTTTTAACCGGAGTGCCTGCAATTCTTCTGCGGTGATGTTGGTATTTACAATCCCTGCAAAACGACCATGGCCGTATGGGATGCTCGTTGAGGAATCTTTGTTGTTGTAATCCATTATTTGGGGTACAGAACGGTATTGCAAATTGGGACTGCCATATTGTTTTATGTAAGCGGGCAGGTCGTTCTTCATATCTGCACTAAGAATGGTACCAAAGCCGTCGATGACTGCCTGCTCGGGTTCCATCTCTACCACAATGCCGCCAAGGGAACTTATTTTTTCTACATTTAATTTATACAAAGAATCTCTGAGGTAAGATTTGTACACACCAAACCGCAGGCCTTTGAGGCTGCCATTTTTAAAATCGTTTTGGTAGTTCTTGTTTTTTGGATTGTCTTTGGTAGCCGCATCTGCTTTGTCTTCGCCTGCCATGGCAGAGAGCATGATGGCATTGTCGGTTATGTTTCTCGTCATGGGGCCAGGGGTATCGAACGTGCCTGAAATAGGAACAATGCCGCCGCGGCTGAGTAAGCCGGTAGTTGGTTTTAGGCCCACCACAGAATTGGAGCTGGAAGGAGAAAGGATGGAGCCCGACGTTTCTGTACCCACAGCGGCTGCAGCATAATTGGCTGCCATGGTAGAGCCGCTGCCGGCGCTGGAACCACCGGTGTCAAATATTTTTCTGCCGTAGGGGTTTAGTGTTTGGCCACCCACTGCACTGTAGCCATTGGGGCACTCGAGGCAGAGGTAATTGGCCCACTCGCTCAGGTTGGCTTTGCCCAAAATGATGGCACCTTTTTCCTCTAGCCTGTCTACAATAAAAGCATTGCCGGTTTGGTTGTTCACAAAAACCTGTGCACCTGCTGTGGTGGCCATGCCTGCGGTGTTGATGTTGTCTTTTAACAGGATGGGCATGCCATAAATGGGATGATTGCCGGCGTTTTTATTGCGGTCTTTTTTACGGGCCTCTGCCACTGCATTTGGGTTAATGGCTATGATGTTGTTGAGGGCTGTTGTTTTGTCGTTTTCAAATTTTACAATCCTGAAAAGATACCACTGGGTTAGTTTTTCGTAAGAGAGTTTGCCCGATGCTATATGCTCCTGTATCGTAGGAATATCCTGCTCCAGTATCAATGGCTTAAGCGCTTCGTAATCCTGTTCTGTAAAGCCTTTTAATTGCGGGGCTGTGTTTTTCCAGAGCTCATTTTTATCGAGCACCTTTGACTGGATGAGCTTGTACCTTAACCTGGTATTTTCATTCTTAGCATTGTTGGCCAGTTCTGCTGTTTCGTCGTACCGCACCCACGCAGGGATGGTTGTTTTTTTTACAGCAGTACAGGAAATGGTACAGATGAGTAAGAATAAGATTCCGGTTTTCATAGGGTTTGTTTTTTATGAAGGCGATAAAGGCGCTACACAATAATAAGTTTTTATTTTAGGAATACCATGGGGAGGGGGGAGGTTGAAGGTTGAAAGTTGAAGGTTGAAGGTTGCGGGTTTGGGGTTGCGGGTTGGGGGTTGGTGGAGAATTTTGGCTAGAAGAACAAAAAGAGAAAGAGGAAAAAAAAGGAATTTGGGGAGGGGCAAGTGGGGAGTGGCAAGTGGTAAGTGGGGAGGGCTTTAAACCACAAAGGCGCTAAGCCGCAAAAGACGCACAAAGAAAATCAAAAAAAATCTGTCAAATCTGTGAGCATATTTATTTCCCTTGTGTCCTTCGTGAAAAACCTTGTGCCCTTTGTGTTTAACATTCTTCCCTCGTGCCCTTTGTGTTACATATTCATTTGCCATGTTTGTATTTTACAACATTATACCATAATACAGCACACTGTGTTGCGATAAAACAACATACAATTTTACCATAAAAGTTGCGAAAACACCATAATAATCCATTTAAATGGTTATATTGTGGTAAATACGCAACAAATGAGCCTATTTAATAACGAGAATAACCTGTTGGCGCAGACGGACAGTGCTTTACTGCAGCTCCTCGGCGGGTTTATAAAAGCCAAACGCCTGCAGCAAAACAAAACCCAGCAACAAATAGCCGATGCCGCCGGGGTAGACCGTACCACCCTCTTAAAAATGGAAAACGGTGCAGGTGGTAACATGCTTTCGTTTATACAGATCTTGCGGGCCATTGGTGAATTGCCCGTGCTCAAAAACTTTGAAATAAACGAGCCCATCAGCCCGCTGTTGCTGGCCAAAATGATGCAGCAAAAAAAGCAGCGGGCAGGCTATGGTGCTAAACCTACTTTGCCACCCTTAACCGGTACAAAATGATCACAACCGCTTTTGTAAAAATGTGGGGTAAAACCGTTGGGGCCGTATCGTACGATGCCGCCACGGGCCTGGCTGCTTTTGAATATGACGGTGGTTTTGTGCGCACGGGGATAAACCCTGCACCCTTAAAAATGCCCACGGCCGCAGGTACCATTTACCAGTTTGCTGAGCTTGCTAGCAACGCCACGTTTAAAGGATTGCCCGGTTTGCTGGCAGATGTATTGCCCGATAAATACGGCAACGCCCTTATAAACAGTTGGCTCAATAAAAACGGCCGCCCATCGTATAGCCTGAACCCAGTAGAAATACTTTACTTTATTGGCAAAAGAGGTATGGGTGCGCTGGAGTTTGAGCCGGTGAACCCCATCGTAGCTGCCAAAGCAAATGATATAGAAATAAATGCGCTGGTGGAAGTGGCGCAGAAAATACTCTCGGACAGAACAGATATGGTGGCCGATTTTAATGCCGATGAGCAAAAAGCGCTCACCGATATTTTGACCATTGGTACGAGTGCCGGCGGTGCCAGGGCAAAAGCCATTATTGCTTATAACCCCGCAACCGGGCAGGTAAAAAGCGGACAGGCAGCGGCACCTGCGGGCTTTGGCCACTGGCTAATAAAATTTGATGGCGTGCACGACAGCCAGTTTGGCGAAAGCAGCGGCTATGGCAGGGTAGAAATGGCTTACCACCTGATGGCGGTGGCCTGCGGCATAGAGATGACGGAATGCAGGCTGCTGGAAGAAAACGGCCGGGCACATTTTATGACGAGGCGCTTTGACCGACCCAATGAAAAAGACAAACTGCATGTGCAGACTTTTTGTGCTATGCAGCATTACGATTTTAATGATGTGGGCCTGTACAGCTATGAGCAATTGTTTGAAACCATGCGGTTGCTTGCCCTACCCTACCCACAAATGGAACAGCTGTACCGCCGCATGGTATTTAATGTGCTGGCCCGCAACTGCGATGACCATACCAAAAACTTCGCTTTTGTGATGGATAAAAACGGGGAATGGCGCCTCTCTCCGGCATACGATGTATGCTTTGCCTACCGCCCCGGCAGCCCATGGGTGAGCAGCCAAAGCTTAACGGTAAATGGCAAACGTACCAACATAACCACCGCAGACCTGCTGGCTGTTGCCAAAACCGTTACCATAAAAAAATCTGCTGCCATTATTGACGAGGTAAAAACCGCTGTGGTTAATTGGGCTGGTTATGCTGCGCAAACAAAGGTGGACGAAAGGCTTTTGCAGGGGATTGCGAAGGAGTTGGAGGGGGTGTAGGGGTTTGGGTGATGATTGAATGATTGGGTATATCTTAGCGAACATTGGGTGAGATAGCAAGCGAGGCGGAAGAATTACTCATTCATAAAACTTAGTATCCTACAATTAAAAGAACTCATCTTTTTTACAGGGAATCTATTGTCGGCGTTTTTCATAAGAAAATCGTCACAACGTGCTTCAGTAAACAACTTTGTGCGTAATGCTTCGCACAAAAAATCCATTGTGGTGAGATAATTTATCTTATGCATGATGCAATAATTTTTAATATCCTTTAAATTACTGCTTGCAAGTATATTCTTATTGAATCTAGCAACAGCCAGGCATGCACTTTACCCATCTCCTTTAAACTGCATGGTCTTTATCCAGAAATATTCCTTTTTTATAATTTCGTTGTCTTCCGGGAAATTCATTAATGTTATTTTCTTTTGACTTAACAGAATACTTATTTCTGTGCGGATTTCGTTAGAAGGCCAATTTTGTAACTCAGCATGTACTTTATCAAGAATATAGATTTTGTGTGCAGGAAAAATTTCATGTATAACAGCTGCCTCACCTCCAGTAATGAAATGAGAAACAACATCGGCATCAATTAAAATAACTTTATCAGAACTCTTCATTTGTGTTATCTGTAATTTTATTAATATCAATGCCTAAATCTCTTAAAAGTGTGTAATAATGGCTTTGCGATATTTTTTCTTTTTCATACAGTTCCCTGGCGAGTGATCCATAATCTCCAATATGTTGATTTATATTACCGGCTTCATATAACTCGGTGCTGTAGCCATTTTCCAACGCACTTCGTTTTACATTTACAGCAAACGTTTCATATTGTGCGGCATCTATGACACCCAATTTTTTTAGCCTGTATAACAGTGCTTTTCTACTGCATGAATAAAAATGCTCTATGAATAAAATTGTTTTAAGGGATATTTTTTTATTGTTTATTTCTTCGTCAGGTATATTGCTCAAAATACCTTCGGTCGGTAATAGTAAATGACTTGCAAAAACATCTGCATTGTATTCAATCTTATCCTTTTTATTAAACAAACCGGTATTGCATACCTGTGAGGTGAAATTTTCCTGAATAAATAAATGGTAGAGTTCATGGCAAATTGTAAAATGCTGCTTTCCCAAAGATTGCTTGTTATTTATAAGCATAAATCTGTCTGTGCCATTGGCTTTGATAGCCATACCTGAAAAATTATCTGCCAAGGCTCCAAAGCTTGTGATTACGTTTACTTTTTGAACAAGGCTTTTTAACCTCACGGGATCCGTACTATTGAGTCCGTTGTCTTTCCTAAAAGCTAACGCCTGTTTCTCGAGCGTTAATTCAGTTACATTATTCACTCGTTAAGGCCTTTTTCATATTGAGGTAATTTCTCACAATTTTCTTGAACTGTGCAATACTCTGCAGATCATTCGGCTGTAATTCATCAGCCCTAAACGCAAAACAAATATTCAGATTTTTCATTTGCGAATCTTCCTCATAAAAATCGTACTCATTTATGCAGAACAAGTTTGCCAGGCTATTTAGATGGGCGGTTGTTACGCTTCTAGCACCTGTTTCGTAATAGGAAATTTGTTCACGAGAAGTAAGAAGATACTGTGCAAGTGCCTCTTGGGTAAGGCCAAGCTTTTCTCTAAAAAGCTTTATGTTTTGCCCTACTGTATTTGGTATTTGGTCTGGAGTGGTCATTGTTGTGGTTGTTACAAATGTAGTGCCTTTTTTAATAACGCACAATTTTGTAACAAGTTTTATTGCAATAAAATCTAATTTATTTCTTACTATTTGTGTTTAAGATGATTAAAAAGCAGCATTTTGAAGTTGAACTGTATTAAAACTAAGCCGATGTTGGTACTATAGAAAATTTCGAAGCCCACTCACAGCCGTTGTTGTGTATGCAGCGCAGAAAATGAGTGAGGGCGTACCAACAACATTTGTGTAAGCGTATGAGTTTAATAAATTGGCAAGCCTGTGTTGTTGGTGCGCCAAGCTTCTTACCTAAGCTGCACACCAACAAAGGCAGAGTTAGGAATTGGGAGTTAGGAATTGGGAGTTTGGAATTGGGAGTTTGGAATTAGGAGTTAGGAATGATATGCATTCCATTAATCAGGTACACCAAGACGCTCATATATGATGCGAATTTGTAGTGCTGTGAAATACTTGCCCACTCTGGCGCCAATATGGTGCTGGTGCATTTTGAGCCATGTACGCAGTGTTTTGGTGCTAATGCCATATTGTGCTGCAAGCTCTCCTAAGCCGATGTTGGTACTATAGAAAATTTCGAAGCCCACTCACAGCCGTTGTTGTGTATGCAGCGCAGAAAATGAGTGAGGGCGTACCAACAACATTTGTGTAAGCGTATGAGTTTAATAAATTGGCAAGCCTGTGTTGTTGGTGCGCCAAGCTTCTTACCTAAGCTGAACACCAACAAGGGCAACGGCTCAATTATATAAGGAGTTACTCAAATGGGTTTTGTTTAATTTAAGATACCAACAAAGGCAGAGTTAGGAATTGGGAGTTGGGAATTAGGAATTAGGAGTTAGGAATGATGTGCATTCCATTAATCAGGAACACCAAGACGCTCATAGATGATGCGAACTTGTAGTGCAGTGAAATACTTGCCCACTCTAGCGCCAATATGGTGCTGGTGCATTTTGAGCCATGTACGCAATGTTTTGGTGCTAATGCCATATTGTGCTGCAAGCTCTCCGGGGGAATAGGGTTTGATTTGTTGTTTTGCTTCTGTAATCATTTTTTATCGTTTAAACTGTTACAATCTTTTCGACTGGAAATCAAAAATACTAAATAGTTTAGTTTTATAATCTTTTTAAAGTATGTTTATTTATAGGCATTATTACTACTGATAATCATACGATAATAACAATTAAAAGATCATCATAAAAAGAAACATGCTAAATTTATGAATTGTGTTTTTTAGCATCATTTGGCTGTTTCATTGTTATTACTTCTTTAAAGAAAAGTTGAATGTTTGCTACTACAGCAGCTTGTATTTATACTTTTAACTGTATCACAAACATTCAACTTAGTTAGAGAGATTACTTTTAATCTCCTTTATTTTCTTCCTTTACATCTTGACTGGTAGCTGCCTGGCTTACAGCCGTTGTAACGGCGCCTGCTACGGCTAAAAACTTGGCGGTCTTAATAGATGGATTAGAGGTGCTGCGGAAAGAAAACGCTAATATATCAATGAAGATTCGTGAACATCCCGATTTTCTTCGATCTATAGAGCTTGATAATCGTAGTAAACTTAATATAATCCATAACTATCATCCTAAGGCATTAGAGTACTTTTTTGGCTTGTAGTTAGTAATGGACCAAGGGATTATGTAATAAGCAAAATTGGAGGGGTGAAACATTGAGGACAAGTTTCATGTTCTTAGGAAAAAATTCTTCGCCTCCATTAGTGCCCATACTAAAAATAATTAAAGCTCATCCTATTAAGCCGGCTCAAAGGTGGCGGCGTGGGGCGCTCACAAAGTTGCGAATTGCTCCGACGACGGTAAAGAGAACCTTCATAAATTTATTATAAAGTTGACAGTCCTTTTAGTAAAATAGCTTTACTTAAAATATATTAGTTTTTTGCTGCTTAATAACAAAGTTGCTTTTAGTGTGTCGTTGTTCAAATTTCGGCACTCAAATACCTCATCGCTGCATTTTTTCCATATGTACTTATTAGCTTTAAGTTTGTACGAGTTATCTACAAAAATATTCTTCTCGTAATCTTTTATTAAAGCATGTACCTGGGTTGCTATTTCATCCGTCTCATTTTCTGACAATACATACCTAATTCTTTTTTCGTTCTCATCATCAACTTCGAAATAATTGAAGCTTATGTTTAACTCACCAGGAATCCATTCCGGTCCGAATTTCTTTTTAAACCCCTGAGACAATCCCCAAGCAGTTAATAGAAAAAATACAATACCCAAAACAACTAAACTACCAATGATGATAATGATGATCCAAAAAATATTCATTTAATTTTTTTTATTCAAACAACGAATTGACCAATTCATATAAGTGAGTAAACATTCGAATGTTTTCAAACGACTCGCCTTCAAAATGAGTTGATGTGATGCTTGGTAATCCTGCTGGTTTGATAGCCACTGAATTATACAAGCCTGAATAATGTTGTAACCAGCCAGGAACAGAAGTAAGAATCTTAAAATCTGCTATTGCTTTATCACAATGATTGTCTTTAATAACGAAGTCAATTTTTTCGGTCATTGTTATTTTTATTGTCTAAATATTCTCTCAAGTATAGTCTGGCTGGCTCATAGAAATCTTCGGTCTCAACCGTTTCTTTTACATTCTTTGCGTAAACCTCTACATAATGCCAATAATTACTACTAAAGGTTTTTAGAAATTCACAAATATTTTGATAGTCATTTATCAACAAATGAACTTCTTTATTTTTCTTTAAGGGTAAGTAACCCTCTTCTATTTTTTCTAAAAAGTCAAATATGGTATCTATGCGAAAATATTCTAAATCAAGACCGAACTGTTCATATTTAACCAACCAATTCAACATTTCATTTTCATCATCCTGTTTCAATAGCGCAAACTCTTTAACTGCAAGTGAAGCTTCTTCTTCTTTGATTATGCAATTAGTTACGTGCTCAATTTCATTATAGCCTGTTTGAAACTTATTGATAAAGCCGCCATACCCATCATACTTTGAGATGGTTTCTGATAGTTGTTTATATTTTGATAACCAGTAAAAACAATCCTCTTTTTCAAGTTTATTATTGTAAGATTCTTTCAAATCAATTAATGCATTTTCACATTTTTGTTGATTAATAGTGTAATCAATACTCGGAACGAAGTTTGCCTTGTCATCGGTATGAATTGTATAAGTTATTTGATTTGGAATTTCCCAATATCCTTCGTTTGGTATCATAAACAAACAATGGTAAATGTCTGTAACAACAGCACCCGTTTCTTCTAATATTAAACTTAAATATTCATTGGTTACATTCCCAAAGAATGAGTATCCTTTACAACCATAGTTGGTACATTCTTCGAAATCACAATGACCTGGGGATGGAATTAGTTCCGTATCTCCCTTAGATTTAAATTCCCTGAAGACATCTTCCAATTTACCAATAAATACAGACTTCGTAGCTTCCTCATAGGTTGTCTTGTCATCCAAAACCATAGACAATATTTCGGTGTCCATTTTGGATATGTAGTGTAGTATGGTTTCTTTTTGGGTCAATTGAGTTTTTTACAAATTACTTAATAAATTTATTGCCCGCGCCTTGGTTTGTGGCACAAAAACAAAACACTGTTGCACTCCAAAATAAAATTAGGTATTTTGTGTTATTCAAAATTGGTTATCAGAGATAAATGAGGAAGGTTTCGTGTGCCATGAACCCAAGGCGGAGCTTTGGAAATTCTGCAGCCATTGGATGAAAACGTGAAGTACGGTAAGTCATATGCCTATGCGGATTATATCAATATTTTTAAAGACTAAATAAACTCTGATTCAGCCAATATGACCCACAATACAACTACGTCTCGTGGCACACTCTTATCCTAACTGTTTTGTATTAATTAAATTAAGAGTCGCCCCCATTAGTGCCCATGCCAACAATAATTGAAGTTCATCCTATCTCGGCGGCTCACGAGTGGTGGCGTGGAGCGCTCACAAAGTTGCGAATTTCGGCCGCAGGCAAAGGAGTCATAGTAATTTATTAGGAATTGTCGTTTAAATTCACGTATAAAGAAACTAATTGATTATTTAAATCCAGGTATCAATTGTAACAATAATTTAGATGATTGAGGAATAATAAGGGTTATATAATTAAATAATCCGTCAATTATGATTTTCTGATCGCCAAGTATTTTATAAAATTCAAAGCTTGTGGGAATGCTGTCTTTATAAATATTAATTCGACAAATACGGTCATCATCTGTCATTATCCCACTTCCACTAAAACCTTCATTGATTGCCATTATATACAAGGATTTATAATCGTAATTTGAATTTTTGGCCCTGATTGTAACACCGGCTGTTATTAGTTCATTATTGAACAATGAAACTAGTACATCTTCTTTCTTTTCATTAGTAATTTCAAGAACGAAACCATTTATCATTTTAGAAGGATTTTAGTAAATATAAAGACAATTTTAACTCACGATGTTTGAATCACATTTTGTCTTCATATGCTATTGTTAACTTTCGTTAATATATTATTACTAGAATAGCTGATTCGTTTTCAACTTACTTTTTGTTTGTAAACGAATGCCGGTGTAGTTAAAATCATTAGCGCTGGGTTTTACCTCCTCAATGATGTCAAAAATGCAATCTTTAATGGGTAATGGTTCAAAGTACAGCGTAAATACCCTCCAGTCTTCTGTAGATTCAAAATCAAATTTTTCAGGAGCTAGTGGGATGTTTTTTGCCTGAATAAGGTTGTACATTTTATTGTTTCCCTTCACCTTTAAAAAGGAATATGGGGCAATTTTAATCCAGCCGCCTCTATTGTATTTCCAGGGAGCTACATAGCCAAAATCGATTTGAGTATGTTCTTCATTTATGAAAATTCGTAAAATAGTGGGGTTTTCTTTTGCCTGCTTTCCTGCAATAAAATCTACTAAGTAGGTGTCTCCTTTATTTGTCATTCTGCTAAGCTTTTAGTAAATTTCTTAAACCATGTTGGTTTGGTTATGGTAACGTGTCTGCCCTGCGAAAGAAAGTAACGAGCCAACTCAATGGAGGGAATCATTTGAAATTTTATTGTTGATGTGCCATTGCCATTCTTTACAATCTGTTGAGTTTCATGAAGGGGATAGGCTTGAAAATAATGTGTTCCTAGCTGGCTTACCCTTATTTGAATGGCTTGAAAAGTTGCATCGGGGATAGGGAAAACGCCATATACTTTTTGCAAATAGTTTTGCATGATGGCACTATCTGTATGTATGTACTTTTTTACCAACAAAACGGAGTTTGTGATGCGGTCTAAACCAAATGTTCTTGTTTCTCCATGTAATTCTGAATGGCCAATAACATACCATCTGTTATCAAACTCCTTAATTAAAAATGGATGCAGCAGTACATGGTTGAAGGTTCTTTTCTGGTAGGAATAATGAATTATTGAAACAGGTATCTTCTCCTTGCAGGCATGGTAAAACAAATCAAAATGCTCAAAGCCTTTTGAAACAGGGGGGATCATTGTTTGCAAAATCGGGACCTTGTGCTCGGCTTCTCTTTTTGATTCGATGGCGGTTGAAAATAGTTTTTCAGCAGCATGACTAAATTTTTCGCTTATACTCGAACTACCAAGGGCTTTGATTAGATCTACAGCATCATAGATGGCTTCAATATCTTCTGGTCGCAATGATAGACTTAAAATGGAATAGTTGGGATCGGTGTATTCGTATCCCGTTTTGGTACGATTAAATTTTATAGGTGCATCAAAACCATCAGGGTGTGGCAGTTTCATATTTGCCATGTCTTTCTGAATGGTTTCAGATGAAGGCTCAAATGTAAGCTTCTCCTTACAAGCTTCGATGATATCATCCATAGTTGGAAACGGTTTCATTGAATTTCTTAACATACCATCAATGATCTTATACCTCCTATATGCACTTTTACCTGGATTCATTTTTTAAAAAAATATAGTTATTTTTTCGTTCAGTATACATAATACGGTTTGATGATGTCTTTTTGTATTATCAAACTACTTTTATATGGAAATACAAATAGAAAAATTTATTGAAGAATCTTTGGAGCAACGAATTGCAACGCCTGTTAGATTGTACAACCCGTTAAAATCCAAACAACTTAGGGTGCAAAGTATTGAAGCTACTTCAGCATACACCCGCATTGATTTCATGTACAGCGCGTCTACGATTTATATAAACGGAGGCTGGCTTGAAATAGATGCAAATACTTACATTGAACCGGTGGGTTCAAAAATGAAATATGGTTTAAAAAAAGCAGTAGGCATACCCATTGCTCCAACAAAACACTACTTCAAACGCAATGGCGAATTGCACACTTACACATTGTCTTCTCTTACCTTGCCCAAAAATACAACAAAAATAAACATCATTGAAAAAGAAGCAGCAGGTAATTATTTTAATTTTTATGGAGTGGATTATTCCAACTGGATGACAGTTCTTCATGCTTCTGATTTACCCATTTTAAAAAATTAAACGATGAATACACATGAAGTACTTATTCGCATCTACGAACTTAAACTCGAAAAAGAAAGGTTGCGAGTTAAAAAAGAAAGAGTTGTTAGATTACAATATTGGGAGGAGGCAAGCAAGTATCGTGATTTAGAAAAGGTAGCTGTAGAAGAGTTATTAGAAATACAAGATAGCATTATTAAACAATTAAGTGAATTTGACTTTAGTAAAGAGTCTATGGAAGATTACTTGGCATTAAACGAATTGTTGCTCGAATTTTATCCAATAGAATTAAAAAGGAACGCTCAACTATTAAATAGCTTACCGCAAATAAACAATGAATTGACCGTAATTTGGAATGCAAGGAGCCTGCTATTCTTGAAGACCAATGAAATAATACAAAATGAGTATTGTGATTTAATTAAAAAAAGAGGTGAATTAATACAAGAAAGAAAGTTTGAAGAAGCAGATGTTGTGCTTAAAAAGTTAATGGGGCTTGGAGAGGTTATAAAAAGGCTACATTTTAGATAATATGACAACAGAAAACAGCACAATTGAATACAGAAAATGCCGCCAAAGCTTATGTATCCGCGGCTCACGGCTGGGGCGCTCACAAAGTTGCAAACTGACCGACGAAAGCAGAGCGATATATCAACAAAATCAGAAAACGATGTTCGAAATAATCAATTAAAAGTTCAATTAAAAGAAGAAGGATTTTTTATCAGGGGGGTAGGTATTTCTAAAAATGAAGACTGGCCTGAAGGCTACTTTTTTATTGAGAATATTGGTTTGAAAAAAGCGAATGAGATTTCTTTAAAATATGGGTAATTAGCTTTTTTATACGGAGATAAAGTAAATGGTAATCAATTAATATTTACTATAAATAAATAAAAGCCAGGCTTTGTATACTAAACGTTAATAAACGAATTGAAGCAATAAAATTAAAAATTAAAAAATTAAATTATGTCCTATTATTTCGCATATGGCTCAAATATGAATACGCATCAGATAGAAGAAAGATGTACAAACGTAATTCAAGTAGGGAAAGGGCTGGTACCAAACTGCAGCATTGATTTTACAAGAAAGTCAATTACAAGAAACTGCGGAGTAGCTGATATAGTAGAAAGCCAAGGAGCTATTTTGTGGGGCATCATTTATGACATCACAGACGAAGACTTTATTTTTTTAGATAGATTTGAAGGGTACCCAAATTACTATACAAAGAAAACGATAAAATGTTATCAGTTTGTAGATCCTAATCCACCGGGATTTATTTCTCCGGTTCCTTTGCAGGAGTATTACGAAGACTTATATAAAAATCCATTTAATTTTAAAGAGCTAGATGCAGTTGTTTATGAAGTGATAAACAAGTCGCACACAACAATTCAGCCTTCAATTGAGTACCTAAATTTATTACAGGAAGCAGCCGAGGAAAATTTCTTCCCGATGGATTATCAAGAAAAATTAAATGGCTTTGGAGCAGATTTAAGAATAAAATTAAACGCACAAGCCCTTGATTTATTTCTTGAGATTTCTGATTTAATAGCAATGCCAAACTTTAATGAAAAAATAGAAAATACCGAAGAGTTTGGTGGTGCTAATTTAGTAATTACCGGAAGTATAGAAAGGAAAAATCAGTTAAATGAAAATTATCCATTTGATCTTGTTGTATTAACGCCTTTTTGGAAAGAATTGAGTTGGGTAGTATCACATATTTATAATTCAGAATCTACGAAATGGTTGTTTAATAGTTTTAATAAATATATTTATTTCGAAGATTTTGGCGAAGCTGTAATTGAATATCAAAGTAAAAATCCAAATGATAAAGACCATATTGGAATTTGTAAAGCGGGGATTGCAAAAGCCTATTCTTTGTTGACAGAGGGTGGGATATTATTTGTTGAGTAATTTATCATCGCTCCTGTTGATGCCTATGTAAGCAACAATTAAAGTTTAGCCTATCTAGGCGGCACATAGCTCAATGGCAGGGCGCTCACAAAGTTGCGAACTGAGCAGCGAAGGCAGGGGTTTTTATAGGGCCGAGACGTTGCTGAGAAGTAGCATTTAGTTTAAGTAAAAAAGAATAGAAAGCCGTAAAATTAGTTTCGTAATTTTTTATTTTAAAAAGTATAAATAATATGAGTATCGTTACAGAGGCACTTGTTTTTGCCACCAGGCATCACCAGCACCAACATAGAAAAGGTACTAAAATCCCTTATATGGCACACCTGCTAAATGTATGTAAACTTTTAGCGGAGAATAATTGCAGCGATGATGTTTTAGCAGCAGCCCTGCTGCACGATGTAGTGGAAGATACAGCCGTAACCATAGAAGAAGTAGAAACAACCTTTGGGCATGCTATAGCAGATATAGTGCGGGGTGCAACTGAATTAGATAAATTAGAAAAGAAAAATTCAGAAAAAGAGGATTCGTGGCTCAACCGCAAAGAACATACTATACATTTTTTATCGCACAACGCTACCACAGAACAATTATTGGTTTCTGGTGCCGATAAGCTTGATAATCTTCGTTCAGTCATATATGATTATACAAAAATTGGTGATACAATCTGGTCACGTTTTAATGCGGGTAAAGAACAACAAGCCTGGTACTATTCTGCTATTGCAAATATTATGGTAGATAAAGGAAAGCAACATAATGTGCTTGCAGCATTTGGTAATGAAATGTTGGAGCTTTGTAAAAAAGTATTTTAGCTATTAAAGCCATTTGATTGCCTGGCTCACTGCAATAAACTAAATTTTAATGTTATGACAAGTGCTGAAAAATTAATAAGAAAAGAGTTTAAAATTAAAACAGAGCAAGCGTTATTTTTATTGATTGAAAAGAAGCCTGGTGCTTTCTTTTATAATAATTTTTTTACCGACAGCATTACTTATTTAAAAATGATACAAGCCTTGGTTACTTCCATCAATGTTGATGGTGAAAACTATCTGGAGTATCTTGAAATGGCAAAATCTGGTTCAATGTTAGAAGGTTCTTTTACTTCAGCTGCTGTCGGTTCAATAAAAAAACAATATCAAGCTAAAAGAAAAAAGTTAGTGAACCACGTTAGGTTTTTTATAAACTAATGTTTTGTTTCGTATACCACAATGCATCATAAATACAAAAAACAATGGCAAATAAATTTGGTTTTTCCTTCTCTTTAAAAAGAGCTTTAGGTATCACTTCTGCAAAACAAAAATTTGCACGATCAACAGGTATTCCAACAACTAAATCTGGCTTAGAAAAGAAATTAGGTGCCAGTATTTTAAAGTTATTATTCGGTAAAAAATAAATTAAACGTTATGATTCAATTTGATACAGAAAGCTATGTAAGTATAGAAGTTTCAAACGATTTGCTAGAATCTTTTGAAGAAGAAGGGTTTACTTATTTACACTGCACATATATAACATCGCCAAGATACAAAAGCGGGTGGTGGGTAAACATTAGCGAAAATTGTGTTTTAAAAAATGGTGAGGAGGAAATTAAAATGCTCAATGCAATGAATATTCCTTTATCGCCCAACAAGCATTTTTTTAAAAAGTTTGGTGATGGGTTGCAGTTCACATTAATATTTCCGGCTGTGCCAAAGTCTTGGGATACATTCGATTTTATAGAATGCACAAAGACCAGACAAACTGTTGAAGGTAGATTTAACCCTGCTGGTGGTGTTACATTTCGAACAATTGTAGAATCGAAAGGGTTTTACATTAATAACATTACAAGAAATAGCACAGGCGTGTATAAAGTAAACATAAAATAAAATATATAACAATGAACGAAATAATTTGCCCTAATTG
This sequence comes from Ferruginibacter sp., assembly GCA_040400515.1. Classification (GTDB taxonomy): domain Bacteria; phylum Bacteroidota; class Bacteroidia; order Chitinophagales; family Chitinophagaceae; genus Ferruginibacter. Next base: position 70,719 of record JBBAQB010000018.1, read on the forward strand.
TAAGAAAGCTTTTAAAGTAGATGAAGCAGGTTTTGCTGATATCTTAAAACAAGTGAGAGACCGTCAGTTTGATGAAGAATTGCAAAACAGATTAAATATGGTTGATCAAAAAAACCAGGCTGATATTGATCTAGTAAAAGAAAAAGCTAACGCTTCTTTACAACAGCAATTGAGTTCAAAAGATGCTATCATCAATGAATTAAAAGCACAAAACCAACTTGAACTTTCAAAACAATTAGCAGAAAAGGAAACAGAAATAAATCAGTTAAAAGCTAAAACAGAAAAGGCAGAAACTGAAAAACAACTAGCTATTACACAGGCCACCCAAAAACTTGAAAAAGAAAGAGACAGTTTATTAAATGAGGTTAAGACGAAAGATTTAGAAAAAGAAAATATTGAAAATTCATTAAAGCAACAATTTTCAACTGATTTGCAAAATAAAGATATCATCATTAAATATAAGGATGATGAGATAGTACGTATAAGGGATATGAAACAAAAACTATCTACAAAAATGCTTGGCGAAACCTTAGAACAACATTGTGAAACCGAGTTTAATAAACTGCGTGCAACAGCATTTCAAAACGCATATTTTGAGAAAGATAATGACTCAAAAACAGGTAGCAAAGGAGACTTTATTTACAGAGAAAATGATGACGCTGGCAATGAAATCATTTCTATAATGTTTGAGATGAAAAATGAAGCTGAAGAAACTGCTTCAAAAAAACGCAACGAAGATTTTTTAAAGGAATTGGATAAAGACAGAACAGAGAAGAAATGTGAGTATGCTGTTTTAGTTTCATTATTAGAAACCGACAATGAACTGTACAACACAGGTATTGTTGATATGTCCTACAAGTATAAAAAAATGTATGTGGTGCGGCCACAATTTTTTATTCCAATTATTACATTGCTACGCAATGCTTCAATGAATTCTTTAAAGTATAAAGCAGAGCTTGCATTGGTAAAAAATCAAAATATAGATATTACCAATTTTGAGGATAAAATGAATAAGTTTAAAGAGGGTTTTGCTTACAATTATAATTTGGCAAGTCGTAAATTTAAAGATGCAATTGATGGTATAGACAAAACGATAAAAGAACTTGAAAAAACAAAACTTGCCCTCCTATCATCAGAAAATAATTTAAGATTGGCTAATGAAAAAACAGACGATTTAACTATAAAAAAATTAACGCATGGCAATTCTACAATGAAAGCAAAGTTCGATGAGCTTTCTGATAGCTAAAATATAAAGAATGTAATTGCAAAAAGGTATGGGTAACAACGGGTTATGTTATTATGTTCTGGTGGGGTTTTCGTAGAAATAAATTATTAAAAAACCTTAGAAAACTGTACAGGAGAACCCGAACGATACCAATGCTTAACCTATTACAGGGAAAGAGACAGACAACGATAGATCAATGAAATACGACTTAAATAGATTTAAAGCTGCTCAAGATAATTGCTATTCTCAAGTTTTACAGGAAATTAAAAATGGCAAAAAAGTAAGCCACTGGATGTGGTATGTATTTCCACAAATTGCAGGTTTAGGTGAATCTTGGACTGCAAAAAAATATGAAATTGCAAACATTGAAGAGGCAAAAAAGTATTTAATAGATGAATTGCTATCAAAAAGGCTTTTTGAATTAACAAGAATTTTAGCCTACGATATTGTTGGGAAATCAGCTGAGGAAATATTTGGATATCCTGATTTTCTGAAATTTCACTCATCAATGACACTTTTTTATTTGGCAGTAATAACGAATAAAGAGTTTGGAAAAAATAGCAATGACTTTTGTTTTGAACACGCAATCAGAAAATACTATAATGGGCAACTTGACAAGCGTACTGTTGAAATTTTAAAGGGTAACTCCCACGTCTCCGTGGGTGCTGATGCTAACAACAATTAAAGTTCAGGCTACCATGCATGTGCCGAGATTCCTTGAATAGTGGACCCGGTATAAGAAAACTATATTTTGCGGCAGCGTAAATTATTAACACTAAAAATAAAATAAATGAAAGATGAATTACTAATTAACGATGCAAAGAAATTTTTATCAAAACATCTTCCTGGGAGTATTTCAGATGGTTGTAATGAAAACTTAATTGATAATTTGCCTCCTAATTTTATTAACACCCTTTACAACACTGAACTGATAAAGGATTTGAATCTCGAGGTAAATACTTTTGACATAGAAAGCTTATTTCCAAGAAATCTAGATAAAGAAAAAATAAGGGATTATGATGAACCAGATTCTATATTTGGCAGAGCTGAATATGAAGGATTTCCAATCTCCAATCTAATTGAAAATTTTGGGAAAGACGCTTTTGGGTTGTACTTACCCTTTCACTATTATAACCAATGCTGGGGCGTATACTTGTTTAAAGAAATTATAGAAAGTAGAGTCATGACTTTGTATTCTTTATTCAATCGTAAAATAAGCTTAAGGGAATTAAATCAATTATATTATTATGCTATCTACCGCCATGAATTGTTTCATTATCAGGTTGAAAGATTTGCAACTAAAGTAGAGCTAATAACTAAAAAGCAAGTTTATAGGCCTTCAAGAATCTTATTTCAACAGGTTATGAATTCTGAAGATTGGCTTGAAGAAGCATTGGCAGAAAATGCTGTAACTAAAAGTAAACTTGTTGCAGTAAGAACAAATATTAAATCTTCGTTATTAAGGGAAATTTATGAGAGAGACTTACAAGATATGCCTCCAGGATACAAAGATTACAAATGTTTAAAATTTGGTGGGCCTGAAAAAGCACATAGGTTATTTGCTAGTCAAATTATTGAATCTATGATAAGTCCAAGTATTACAATCACAGATTTATTTTCTGTAAAAAATGAATTTATTGCAATCGATAAAAAAGTGCCGACATATTTAGTGAGCGGGTTTAAAAATATAAAGAGAATAAAAATGTGAGGTTATTATCTACGATGCCAACGGTAAACTTATTTTAGGGTCATATATTTATTAGAGTGAGCGTTGCGTGAGATAGACAAGAAGGCAAAAGATGTTTTAACCTCGAATATTACATAGCCCAACAAGTAAAAATGAAATCATTATTAGTTTGATTAATAGCAGATTGAAAATAGGAATAATTGTGAATATCGCATAATCTTGTATTATGCCCAATGCTATGACACACCCTACGGATATCAATATACATAGAAAATGA
>JBBAQB010000019.1:0-43203 GCA_040400515.1 Ferruginibacter sp.
TCAATGTTCAATGTTCAATGTTCAATGTTCAATGTTCAATGTTCAATGTTCAAAAAATTTATATCCTATAAAAGTATAATATTCTCTCAATAATCTTAATCTAATCTTGTGTCTCAAATCTAATACCTCACATCTAAAGTAATATTCCTTTTAAGAAAAAATACGCTACCGAAAAGTAAATAACAATACCCGTAACATCTACCAGCGTTGCTACAAAAGGAGCTGAGGATGCAGCAGGATCGAACTTTAGTCTTTTAAGAATAAGCGGCAGCATAGAGCCCATTAAACTTCCCCACAGTACAATGCCTATTAACGAAAAGAAAATGGTTGCTGCTACGAGTTTCCAATAAATGCCGTAATCGAAAATGTGCAGGTTTTGCCAGATGATTATTCTAAAAAAACCAATACTGCCAAGTATTACGCCGAGGATAAAGCCCGATATTAATTCTCTGCGCATCACCCGCCACCAGTCTACAAGGGTAACTTCGCCCAATGCCATTGCCTGAATAATGAGCGTACTTGCCTGTGAGCCACTGTTTCCACCACTGCTCATAATGAGGGGTATAAAAAGTGCGAGTACAGTAGCTGCTTCAATCTCGGCCTGAAAAAACTGCATGGCAGTAGCCGTAAGCATTTCGCTAAAAAAAAGTATCACCAGCCAGCCTGCTCTTTTTCTAATTAACTTGGGAATACTAATATCGAGATACGGTTCATCCAAAGCCTCCGTACCACCAATTTTTTGAATGTCTTCTGTATATTCTTCCTGTGCCACCCACAACATATCATCAATGGTTACAATACCGAGCAAAATATTTTTTTCGTCTGTAACGGGCAATGCAACCCGGTTGTTCATTTTAAAAACCTGCCCTGCCATTTCCTGGTCGTCATTTACTTTTAAAGAGATAAACCTTTCATCTATTAGGTCGCTCACTTTTACCTCTGGTTCGGCAAGAATAAAATCTCTAATCCTTATATCATCTATTAATTCGCCCTTGCCGTTTATTACATAAATAACATCTATGGTTTCGCTGTTTGTTCCCCAGCGGCGGATGGTTTCCAACACTTCTTTTACCGTGTTGTATTCATACACATACACATAATCAGGCGTCATCAGCCTGCCTACGCTGTTTTCAGGATAACCGAGCAATTCCAGTGTGATTTTTCGCTCTGCAGGTTCCAGGGTTTTTATTAGTTCACGTACTGTTCCTGTGGGTAGTTCTTCAAAAAAATCTACCCTGTCATCTGCCGGTAGTTCATTTAATAATTCTGCACTTTTAAATGCGGGGAGGTTTTTTATAATTCTTTTCTGCTCGCTTAGATCTAAAATTTTAAAAACACTTGCCGCTCTATGTATAGATAAATGAGAAATGATCTGTGTTTCGTAGTCGTCAAATTCGTAAATAAGGTTGGCAACATCACTTATGTTCTGGTCATTTAAAAATTCTTTAATGGCCAGTTGATCTTCTGATGAAATTACTTCCTCAAATTGCTGCTCTAGTGATATTTCTGGTGTTTCCAATGACATCAATACAATGTGTTATTTTTGTTTTATCGAAGTCACAATTTACCCTTTTTAGTTTTAAAATTATATTATGATTTTGCCATGTTTGTATATTGTAGCAAGCGAAGGAAAGGGGAGAGGGGTTTTTACAGATGCACCTATTTTAGCAGATACCGTTATTGAGATAGCGCCTGTAATTGTGATGCCTGCTGGTGAAAGAATTTTACTGGATCAAACGCTCTTACACGATTATATTTTTGAATGGGGCGAAGACAAAAAGCAATGCTGCATGGCACTTGGTTTTGTACCCATTTACAACCACAGCTACGAAAGCAACTGCGAATATTTTATGGATTATGAAGCGCAAACCATCATGCTTAAAACAGTAAAAAATATTGCGGCCTACGAAGAGGTTTTAATAAATTACAATGGCGATTTTGATGATAAAAAGACACTTTGGTTTGATGCTAAAGAGTGATTTCTTTTGGGGCGGTGATCATTGTTTCTTTAATGAAGATTTGTTCGGGCTGTTGGTGGTAGCCTGTCTGCCGGTAAAGGCATGTGTTGCAGTGTTGAATGTTATAATGTAACGTTTATTTTTGCGGCACCTACTACTGCCCATCCCGCTGCTGTTCAGCAGGTTAGCTTATCTTAACTTTTATTATGTTATGTGCGCAGGTTGCGGAGGCTTATCTTTTAGTGCTTCCATGATTGCACCCCTCCGGGATTCTTTGGATGCATGATATGAATTCTGATAAAACTGAATATAAATATTTAGCTGTTCGGTGCTGGGAGTTTAATGCTGAATGTGCTTCCTTTGTTCTGTTCACTTACAACCAGTAATTTTCCGCTTATTGTTTGCAATAATTCTTTTATTAAAAAAATACCCGGCCCACTGCCTTTCTCCCCTGCCATTCCTTTGCTGCTTTCATTTTCATTTGAGCGTAATGCCTTTATTTATGTCGCCGACATGCCTATGCTTTTTTCGAAATATTCAATTGCTTTGCCTGTAAAAGTTACCTAGGCTGTTGAGTGCATTCAACCTTTCAGTGTCGGCAGTGGCAACATCTAGTATTTTTAATAAGCTATCTACCAGGCGTGTTTGGGCAAAGCAATAAATGGAAGCAGTTATAAGCAAAGTGGCGAAAAGCGTCTTTTGAAAAATTATGTAGCTTTAATAAATCGTTTTATGGCATTGTTTCCCATTACGGCCTGTAACACAACTTCGGCATAGGATTTACCCACATTTAATTGTATTTTATTGAGCGAAATGGAACTTGTATCTAATGCAGTTATTTTCTGTTTGTTCACAATGTGCGTTCGTGATATTCTTATAAACGCTTTTGCTGGGAGTTGTAGTTCAATATTTTTAAGACTTACAAGGGCTATTTTCTTTTTTCCATTTTCTAAAAAAATATTTATAAAATCACCGAGCGATTCAATGTAAGTGACTTCTTCGTAATGAATGCGCAAAAAACTGTTCTTCTCTTTTATAAAAAACGAATTTTCTTCTGCAGATTTAAACCCACCTTGCAAGGTCATTATGCGCTTCATTTCTGCTAGTACCCTCACTTTTTCTATCGCCCTCATCATTTTTTCAGTACTTACAGGTTTTACCAGATAGTCTACAGCATCTACTTCAAAAGCTTCTACCGCATAATGCGGGCAAGAAGAAATGAAAATTAGAAAAGGGGATTTGGTGAGTGTTTTAGCCAATTGTATTCCCGTAAGACCGGGCATTTCAACGTTCAATATGAGTAAATCGGGCATGTCATCGTGTAAATATGCACTCGCCTCCAAAGTTGTTTTGCAAACAGCTTTGCAGTTAATATTGGGAATTATCGACAGTTGTTCTAGGGTCGCAACTAAGTAAATAGGGTCATCATCTGCTATCAGGTAGGTCATTACACTCATAAGTATCTTAAATCTACAATATTAAATCAATAATGATACGGAATGTAGATGTTATTCTACTTAATGTAGTATTTAGTCTACTAAATATGCTGTTTAATAAACTTTCGTTTGCAGCGTATTTATTCAAATATATATTCGTCTCGGTTTTTCATAGGGATATTGGATTTTAAACGGGGCTGAATTTTTATTCTGGCCCCTATTTTTTGCCCGTTCTGTTTTTCTTAGTCCATTTCGGTGTTAAGCGCTTTTTAAATTTCAAAATCTGCATGCTGCATGCTTTTTTAGAATTATATTTACCTACATATGTTTATTATGAAATCAACTATTTTATTATTAACTTTTATTGTCAGCGCGACCTTCGTTTTGGCGCAACGTATTTCCAAAGTTGCTATTTCTAATGCAGGCATATTTCAAACAATTACCATCGCTACGGACGATAATGCAGTTATCAATTTATCTCCCAATGGCGATTTAGTTAATTACGGCACTGAATATTTTTCAGAAAAAATTCAAAACTACTCGAGGCTCGAAAAGTTTAATGGAAGGGTTGATTTATTTGCTGCGACTGATGATGTTGCCTTGCAGGGAAAGTTGAAATACATTGGAAGAACTGCCGTTACTTATTATCCTTCTTACGAAGTTGAAGCGGTGAGGGGTAAAGTAAAAACTATTGGCACTTTATCTTTTACTTATTACATGCCTTACGATGATGCAAGCCAGGCGGGTAAAATTAAAAGTATTGGCAGCAGCCAGTTACAGTATTTTACAAATTTTGAGAATGAAGCGCTGCGTGAAAAATTAAAATCAATGGCAACTACTGGCCTTACCTACTATTCGTCTTTTGACGACTCGGCAATGCGAGGTAAAATAAAAAGTGTAGGCCAGGTAAACTTTACCTACTATAGTTCATTTGAAAAGCAATATGCGGGATCTATGAAAACGGGTAACCAAAACCTGATCGTGGCAGGTGTAAATTATTTGATTCAATAAGCTTTGCCGCATTACGCCACAATAAAATTACAGTGCATAAATTAACAGTTTTGAGAAAAATTATTCTTCTCGTATTATTACTGCCCTGTTTTGCGTTTTCGCAAACAATTAATAAAAATTTGCAGGCTAAAGTAACTGCACTTGTGCAAGGTTACAATGGCGACATCGGTATTTATATTAAAAGTTTAAAAACGGGTAAGGTTGTACAAATAAATTGCGATACCATTTTTCCTACAGCAAGCATTGTAAAAGTTCCCATTTTATTAGGTATCGTTAAAAAAATAAGTACCGGTGAGTTGACTTATCATCAGGAATTAACCTACAACGATTCTTTACTGTATGCAGGTGTAGATATTTTAGGCTCTTTTAAAAATGGGGAGAAAATTGAAATGTCGAAAGTGATTATGCTCATGCTTTCTATGAGTGATAATACTGCTAGTTTGTGGTTACAAAGAATTGCAGGTACTGGTACAGTCATCAATCAATTAATGGATGAATATGGTTTTGCAAATACGAAAGTAAATTCTAAAACTGTAGGTAGGGAAACGAATACAACCCAATATGGATGGGGACAGACGACTCCGAAAGAAATGGCGATTGTTTTTGAAAGGATGTACAAAGGCGAACTTATAAACGATTCTCTCAGTAAAAAAATGATTCGTTTGCTTGGGCGCAACTATTGGGACGAAGAAGCCTTGAGCGAAATACCTGCTACAACATTTGTAGCAAGTAAAAGCGGTGCTGTAGATGCAAGTAGAAGTGAAATTTTATTGGTGATGGCAAAAGAACCATACGTCTTTTCTGTATTTACTAAAAATAATAAAGATAAAACCTGGAACAGTTCTAACGAGGCATGGGAACTCACAAGAAAATTATCGAAAACTGTTTTTGATTATTACAATAAATAATAGTTTATTATTCTTTTCTTTTCAGGTTTAGATAATCAAGATAGTATACAATTTTTACACTAAACTCATTGCTGTGAGGATTATTAAAAACAGCTACAAAATTTTTTGAATAATTATAGTTGCTATAAGGGTTTAAAGAAACATTGCTGCCTAAAGCATTTTTCCAGCTGAATGTTAACCTGCTGCCCCATTTAAAATCCCAGGTATAAAACATATCAATGTTAAACACATTAAAATTTCTATTTCTTCCATCTGCAAAAGGAAAATCACTCCAATTGCCATCCGCATTTAGTTTGTGAAAAGTTCTATTTATTATGTTTGTCCAATTGTGTCTTAATCTTATGGTTGTATTCATACGGGCAGTAAAATTATATTGCCCGCCAACAATGAGGTTGTTCGTTTTAATCATTCTAAAAGCAATGATTGGATCCTTGTATCCGTTTACCAATGTGCTTACGGTATCCCTGTGGGAAAAGCCCCATTGGCCTCGGTCTACAGTTCTTTCAAAACTTGCATTTAATTGAAATTTATCGTTAAAGCGGTAGCGGCTGTTCAATCTTAGCGTTAAGTAAGCATCATCTTTTACTTTACTTTCTGCACCACCGATAAACCAACCTCCAAATAATTTTTTTCTACTATCAGAACTTCCTCCTGTACCAAAAAATACATAGGAGAACCTATTTACTTTTAGACCCGGTGTTCTTGCTTCAAAAAAATCATTGAACCTAACTGGTCGTGTACTAAGTTTGAAATTTGCATCCCAAAAGTTTTTAAATAAGAAAAAAGCGCTTCCTGACAATTCGATAGAAGTCCATTTAAACGGTTTGTACAAATAGGAATTGTTGTAATTTAAACTGTAACTGTGGCTTAAATATTTTTTTGTGGGGTTGTTGTAATTTAAACCAACGCCGCCATAGTGTTCAAAGGAATTGTTGTTTTGCAAAAATCCTAAATCATTTGGGTCGTATTTGTCACTTTCAATATTTATCCCCGAATTCCATCGCCATTTTCCGCTTATTTTTCCTCCACTCAATTCTGTTTTATAACCATCGTAGCTGCCTAAACTACCTGAAATATTGCTGTATTTTGCCGAGGCCTTTAAGTTATAATTATTAGCCCTGTCAAACATCGATAGATCTAAGCCTGTTACATTGGCATTTCTTGTATTTCCTTTGCGGGTTACATTGGTATTTGTTAGCGTAACCGACGATCTGTTTTTTAAAGATTGATCAAGCACCAGCACGTTGTAATTTGTTAGGGGCTCTGTTAAAATAGTGGAATCAAATGACGAAATATTGTTTGTGAGGATCGCCTCCATAGGTTTTGTTATTGCATTAAAAACACCAATGCCTAGGTTGTGTTTTGTGCGGCCGCTTAATTTTGTAGCATTGTACAGCCTCGTTATGCCGGGGTTTTTATCTATCGAGTATTGTGTATTATTTTTTGCAAAATTGAGAACCCGCCCCGAGCCCATTGGTTCGGCACCGATTCGCCTGCTGTAAAACAAACCTGCTTTGTTAAACAATTCTGTGCCTTCTGTAAAAAATGGTCTGTAGTCATCAAATTTTACTTGAAAAGGGGATAAGTTTAAAAAGATATTGTCGCTTTGTACCTGCGCAAAATCAGGTATCAATGTAACATCTAACGTAAAACTTTCGTTGATGCCATATTTAACATCCATACCGCCACTCTTTAAATACTCTGTTGTATTTTTTCCGTTTACTGTTGGCGACTGGCGCAACCCACCACTTATATAGGGTAAAAAAGAAAGCCTTAATGGTGGGGTTATATTGGTTAGGTTGGTTAATTCTCCCCATTGGTTTATCGTGCCATCTTTATTGGGGTTTTGTGGGTTCCAGGTATCATTTTCGTTGTTGTTTCTTACAAAACGGGTTAGTTGTAAGCCCCAGTTTTGCAGGTCTTTTTTAGCAAAGCGTAAAGCGCTAAAAGGTATTTTCATTTCAACGATCCATTTGTCAGCCTCAATATTTACAGCGCTTTCCCACACCGCATCCCAACTGCGGTCTGTACCGTTTGCGCTAGATTGTCTGGCATCGCCCTGCACACCTGCCGCAGTTACCTGAAAAATAAAGCCATTTTGTTTGTCCAGGTAAGGATCTAAACCAATGGTGAAAATATCGCAATCCTGCCTTTCACTTCCATCTCTTTGGGTTAACTGTCGGCGGATATTTTTTGAACTTTCATACATTGTTGCCAAAACAAATACCGCTTCATTGTTATAGGCAATTTTTACCTCAGTTGTTTTTGCAGGTTGTTTTCCAAAATCTGGAGACGATATGATAAAGTCTGTAATGGCAGGTACAGATGACCATAGACTCTCCTGACCACGCCCGTCTATCTTTATTGTGCCTGATATTTTTAAAGGCTCATAATTTTTTACCTGGCAAATAGAAAATTTATGAAAACAAATTAGTATTAGAAGAAGTAGATATCTCATTTTAAAAAAAGCGAAAATAAAAGTTTTGATTGAATTTTATTATTTTAAAGTATGAGTGGCTGGGAGTGTGATACCAAGTCTAAAAAAATTATTGAAGCTGCTGCTCAAAAAAATAGCCGATGAAAAATCACCGGCTATTGAAAAAATTAAATTCGATTTATTTTGCCTGCTTATCGGCAAATTCTTTTCTTATAATGTTTAAAGCTGCACCTGCTTTAAACCATTCTATCTGTTGTTTGTTGTAAGTATGGTTTACCATTATTTCGTCTTTTGTTCCGTCTTTGTGCGTTAATACAAGTTTTAATCTTTTACCTGGCGCAAAAGTTTTTAATCGAATAATATCTATCACATCGTCTTCCTGAAATTTATCGTAATCTGCTTTTTCTTCAAAAGTAAGTGCGAGCATGCCCTGCTTTTTAAGATTGGTTTCGTGTATGCGGGCAAAAGATTTTACGAGCACTGCACGCACACCCAAATGGCGTGGTTCCATGGCTGCATGTTCCCGGCTGCTGCCTTCGCCATAGTTTTCATCGCCCACCACAATGCTGCCAATGCCTGCTGCTTTATAGGCACGCTGGGTATCTGGCACCGCACCATACAACCCGGTAAGCTGGTTTTTTATTAAGTTGGTTTTGTCGTTTGCAAAATTCACTGCACCTATCAGCATATTGTTACTGATGTTATCTAAATGCCCACGAAATTTTAACCATGGTCCTGCCATAGAAATATGATCTGTCGTACATTTTCCTTTTGCTTTTATGAGCAACTTCAAACCTAGTAAATCATCTCCTTCCCAGGCAGTGAATGGTTCTAATATCTGCAAACGCTTACTGTCAGGCGATACAATAACATTTACGCCACTGCCATCCGTTGCCGGTGCCTGAAAACCAGGATCATCAACTGCGAAACCTCTTGGCGGCAATTCGTAACCAGATGGTGCATCTAACTTAACCCATTCGCCTTTATTATTTAAAAGAGAATCTGTAAGTGGGTTAAAGTTTAAATCTCCTGCAATAGCCATAGCCGTTACAATTTCTGGCGAGCCTACAAATGCAAACGTATTTGGGTTGCCATCTGCACGCTTTGCAAAGTTTCTGTTGAAACTGTGTACAATGGTATTTTTTTCTGCCTTTTCTGCACCTACACGTGCCCACATTCCAATACAAGGACCGCATGCGTTTGCAAAAACGGTAGCGCCAATTTTACCAAACGTCTCTAAAAAGCCATCTCTTTCAATAGTAAAACGAACCTGCTCAGAGCCTGGCGTAATGGTAAATTCAGATTTTAATGTTAGTCCTTTTTCAGAAACCTGTCTGGCCAAACTTTCGGCCCTGCTTATATCTTCGTAAGAAGAGTTGGTGCAGCTTCCTATTAAACCTACTTCAATTTTTGTAGGCCAACCGTTTGCCGCTGCGGCTTCTTTCATTTTTGAAATGGGCGTTGCAAGATCTGGTGTGAATGGTCCATTTAAATGTGGCTCCAATGTGCTCAAATCAATCTCTATAACCTGATCAAAATATGCCTGTGGATTTGCATATACTTCTGCATCGCCGGTAAGGTATTCTTTGATATTATCTGCCATTGCTGCAATTTCTGCACGGCCTGTTGCACCTAAGTAACGGCTCATGCTTTCGTCATAACCAAATGTAGAGGTAGTAGCACCAATCTCTGCACCCATGTTACAGATGGTTCCTTTACCGGTACAACTCATGCTGGTTGCACCTTCGCCAAAATATTCCACTACGGCCCCTGTACCACCTTTTACGGTAAGTATGCCTGCCACTTTTAATATTACATCTTTTGCTGCCGTCCAGCCATTTAATTTTCCTGTAAGTTTTACACCAATTAATTTTGGCATTTTAAGTTCCCATGCAAGCCCTGCCATTACATCACATGCATCTGCGCCACCTACACCAATTGCAATCATTCCAAGGCCACCGGCATTTACGGAGTGGCTGTCTGTCCCAATCATCATTCCACCCGGGAATGCATAATTTTCTAATACCACCTGGTGGATAATTCCTGCCCCTGGTTTCCAAAAACCGATACCGTATTTATTGGATACAGATGATAAAAAATCATATACTTCGCTGCTTTCGGTTACTGCACGTGCAAGATCTGTTTTGCTATTGTCTTTTGCTTCAATTAAGTGATCGCAATGCACCGTACTTGGAACGGCAACGGTTGTACGACCGCTTTGCATAAATTGTAACAAAGCCATTTGTGCAGTTGCATCCTGCATTGCAACACGATCCGGTGCAAAATCAACATAAGAAATGCCTCTTTCAAAAGGGTTGCTATGATCGTTTTCCCATAAATGGGCATACAATATTTTCTCTGTAAGGGTAAGCGGTTTGCCAATTAGTTTGCGGGCTGCTGCTATCCTTTCGGGGAATTTTGCGTACAGCTTTTGAATCATTGCAATGTCGAATGCCATGGATCGAATTTTGATGTTAAAAATTTTTTAGTACAGCACCATTAACTTTTTAGGTTAATGGAATACTCTTTTTAGCTAATTGCTGCGAAATTACTTAAAAAAAAACCAACCTTTTAAGGAATTTGCTGTAATTTTAAGTTGTTGGTGTAATTAACAATTCAGTAAGATGAATAAATTTAAACACTTTATTGAGTGGCATGTTTTTGGTGTGTGCACCGCTATTGGAGAACGAATGGGTATTGCTACATCTACTATTCGAAAGTATTTTATTTACCTGAGTTTTGCCACAATTGGTTCGCCTGTTATCGTGTATTTTTTTCTTGCTTTTTGGATGAACATAAAGAGATATGTTTTTAATGCAAGAAGAAATCCGGTAAGGTATCTTTAAGGTTTAAAGGGACGGACCACAGACGACGGACAACAGACCATAACATCTTCAAAAATTAATAACCTCGCTACAGGCAATTACTTACAAAATTGATTGCCTTACCATTACCAACTTCTCCAGTAAAGGTTCCAGTAAATTTAGATCCAACATATTTGCACCATCACTTTTTGCCAAAGAAGGGTTTGGGTGTGTTTCAATAAACAATCCGTCTGCACCGGTGGCTATGGCGGCTTTAGCAATGGTTTCTATCAGCGCAGGGTTGCCACCTGTAATACCGCTTGTTTGGTTTGGCTGCTGCAGAGAATGTGTACAATCCATAATTACAGGTACGCCAATTTCTTTCATCCAGGTAATGTTTCGGTAATCAACCACCAGATCCTGATAGCCAAAAGTATTTCCCCTATCTGTAAGCCAAACTTTGTCGTTACCGGCTTGTTTTATTTTGTCTGCGGCAAATTTCATTGACGGACCGCTAAGAAATTGTCCCTTCTTTACGTTTACAATTTTGCCTGTTTTTGCGGCTGCAACCAACAGGTCTGTTTGTCTGCAAAGAAATGCTGGAATCTGCAATACATCTACATATGCGGCTGCAATTGCTGCTTCTTCATGCGCATGAATGTCAGTAGTTGTGGGTACGCCAAATGTTTTTCCTACTTTTTTAATAAGTTTTAAAGCGGCTTCATCGCCAATGCCGGTAAAGCTGTTTGCGCTTGTGCGGTTTGCTTTTCGGTACGATGCTTTAAATATGTATGGTATTTCCAATCTTTTACAAATAGCCGCAACTTTTTCACCAATCTCCATCATTATTTCTTCACCTTCTGTGATACATGGACCTGCTATTAAAAAAAAATTGTTTTTGCTGTATTGTTGGTTGGCGAAAAGAGCCTTTAAGTGTTTATCCATTTTACAAAAATACATGTAATGCTTTTATTTTATGGTAAGAATGGTAGTGTTGTATTTACTTGGCCAACTTAAAATTTTCATTTTACATTTGCCATAAAACGCAACCCCTTAAAATGATAAAAGAAAAAATATTGGTAATCGGTGCTAGCGGACAGATAGGTGTAGAACTTACCATGGCCCTTAGAAAAATTTACGGCAATGCAAATGTAATTGCCAGCGATTTAAGGGAGCAAAACCCTTTGTTGGAAGGTACCGGGCCCTACGTAAGTTTAGATGTAATGAACAAAGAAATGTTGCATGTGCAGGTAATACGTCAAGGTATAACTCAAATTTATTTGCTTGCTGCCATCTTATCTGCCACCGGCGAAAAAAATCCAAACCTCGCATGGAGTTTAAATATGGCAAGTTTGTTAAACGTGCTTGATATTGCTAAAGAAGAAAACCTGCACAAGGTTTACTGGCCTAGCAGTATTGCGGTTTTTGGCCCAACATCGCCTAAGCAAAATTGCCCGCAACAAACCATTATTGAACCATCAACAGTTTATGGTATTAGTAAATATGCCGGCGAATTTTGGTGCAATTATTATTTTAACCGTTATGGAGTAGACGTGCGAAGCATTCGGTATCCGGGGCTAATCAGTTATAAAAGTTTGCCTGGTGGTGGTACTACCGATTACGCTGTAGAAATTTTTCATGCGGCAAAAGATAAAGAGCAGTATGAATGTTTTTTAAAAGAAGATACCTACCTGCCCATGATGTATATGCCTGATGCAATTCGTGCAACGATAGAATTAATGGAAGCGCCGCAAGAAAAAATAAATGTTCGCACTTCCTACAATTTATCTGGGATGAGTTTTTCGCCAAAAGAAATTGCAGAACAAATAAAAAATAGTATTCCTGAGTTTGAAATTGTTTACAAGCCGGATTCTCGCCAGGATATTGCCAACAGTTGGCCGCAAAGTATTGATGATAGTGTGGCTAAAAATGACTGGGGCTGGAAGGCTGAATATGATTTAAAAGAAATGACGAAAGATATGCTGGAGAATGTTTAAGTGATGCTACAAATAGGATAAATATTTAATATTGTGTTGCATGAAGATGGGAGTAAAAGTAAATTTATCAAATTTTATGAATGTAATTATTTGGTTAAATAATTTTATCCTTAATGCTGACACCAATTAAAAAACAATAACATGAAAAAATTAATTTTAAGCTTAGCAGTAATAGCTGCTAAATTAAGTGCAGGCGCACAAAAAAAGAAACTGGTTCACCAATTAAATTTAGTGTAGTTGCAGAGGCAGCTTCGCCATTTGGTGATTTCGGCGAGTTTTATTCATTTGGAATTGGGGGTGCTTTATAAGAAGATTACAATATTGATGAAAAATTAGAAATCACTTTAAATGCAGGTTATGTCAATTTCATAGGTAAAGACCTCTCTCGCTTCAAAATTCCTTAAATAGGCATAATTCCAGTGTTAGCAGGTGTTAAATATTATTTTACACCTCAGTTATATAGCTCTGCCCAATTAGGTAGAGGCATTTTACTGCTGATGTGGAAAGCACTTTAACCTTTGCTTATGCACCAGGAATTGGCTGTAAATTTTCAGAAAATTTTGATGCGGTTTTGAAATATCAGGCAAATAGCAATGATGTTGTAACAAACAGCACAGGAGGAATAAGAAATACATACACTTTTTAAATTCTAACAATTTTTTTGTAAAGCCCCGCTTGTTTGCGGGGTTTTTTGTTGCAGTATTACATTGAAAAAACCATTCGGCAGCTTTGGTAAAATTGTACCATTAATTTCCATCACTAACGAGATGCAGCTTGGCGCAACTAAATTAAAAGGTAACTAATGAGAAACTTTTGCCCCGATTAGGTAGTTCGACCGCTTTATTTATGACTAATTTTGTATTAAACTGTAAATCAACAATATAGAGATCTTTTTTCGTTAAAAAAATAAAAAAAATAAAAATGGAACCACTTTTGCTTTCCATGTAAAAGCGTATAAAAAACGAAAAACATGAAAAAAGTAATCTTAAGCGCAGCAATTGTATTTGCTGTAGTTGGTGCAAATGCACAAAATAAAATTGGAATACAAGCAGGTACGACGTTTTCTACCTACAACGAAGAGTTCCCAAATAACATAGAAAGAAAATCCGATTCTAAGTTTGGATTTACTATTGGGGCAGTAGCTGATATTGATTTTGGAAATTCCGTTTCATTTAGACCGGAATTAAACTTCATTCAAAAAGGCGGAGAACAGAAGTATTCTCCAACTGCTAACTCAAATTTTCAGGAAGAGTTGACTTTAAACTACATTCAATTTTCGCCAAATTTTATCTATAATTTTAGTGGTACTACTGGCAAATTTTTTATTGGTGTTGGTCCAGAACTTTCGTTTGGTTTGGGAGGAAAAAGTAAATCAGAATTTGTTACTACAGGTACTGTGACTACAACATCTACATCTGAAACAGATGTTAAGTTTGACAGTAAGAAAAATACAGGTGGTGTTCGCCATTTAAAAACGGTAGATTACGGAGCAAATGCACTTATAGGGTATAAATTTAATAATGGTTTAATGCTAAGTACCGGTTATACTGCAGGATTAAATAACTTAAGTAATGAAGACAATACATCTTTTAAAACCGGCGGTTTTAATGTAAAAATCGGTTATTTATTTGCAGGTGCAAAGGCAAAAAAATAATTTCCTTAAATAGATTTTTAAATTGCCTCACATTATTTGTGGGGCTTTTTTCAGTTTTTTTCTTAAAGAAAGCTCTTTAATTATATAAAATATACTTTTGCAAAAATGAACGACATGAAAAAAATAATAATAATTGCATTAGCTACGGTTGTGGCTATAACCGTAAATGCACAAAGTGGTAAAAACTTAACCCTTAGTCTCGGTGGAGAACTTGGTGCGATCACCGGAAATTTAAATACATTTTATTCTTTAGCTGCAGGTTTTACAGCCCAGGCAGATATTGCGATCGATAAAGATGCAGCTATAACCTTCAATGCAGGGGTTATTGAATTATTAGGAAAAAAAATTAAGAATACGAATTTTAAGTACCGTTCGGTTGCTACAATCCCCCTGTTGGTGGGTGTTAAGTATAATTTTACCCCTTTGGTGTATGGTTCTGCCCAATTAGGTACAACCGTATTTACCAACTCTGGTGGTGGTTCTAAGTTTACTTATATACCTGGTATTGGTTTTAAACTCGATAAAAATATTGATTTGCTTGTAAAGTATACAGGCCTAAGCAATGCAGGAGGTATATTTGGGGCCCGAGTAGCTTATGTTTTTTAATAAGCATTAGATCTTTTTAATAAATGCTGCTTCGAAAGAAGCGGCTTTTTTGTTATTTTTAAAATATGAATTACTCTTATCTAGCGCTTGGTGATAGCTATACCATCGGCGAAGCTGTTTTATTGTCAGAATCTTTTCCCTACCAAACGGTGCAATTGCTGCGAAGCAAAAACATACAAATAAGTGCGCCGGAAATTATTGCAAAAACAGGATGGACAACAGACGAATTAATTGACGCAATTAGCGCCACTAACTTCCTTAAAAACTATGATTTTGTAAGTTTACTTATTGGCGTAAATAACCAGTATAGAGAAAGAGATATAAATGAATTTAAAAATGAATTTGAATTGCTGATAAAAAAGGCAATCAAACTTGCAGATGATAAAGCAAAGTGGGTTTTTGTATTATCAATCCCAGATTGGGGAATCACCCCATTTGCGGTAGACAGAGATCACCAAAAAATTGCTGCCGAAATAGATGCCTACAACCAAATATGTAAAATCATTTCCGAAAAATACAACTGTGTTTTTATTGAAATAACACAAGGCCAAAGGGAAGACAATACATTCGATAACATGATTGCCACAGATGGACTGCATCCTTCAGCGGCGGAATATAGTAAGTGGGCAAATAAACTTGCAGATGCTATCGCTGCGGGCTGTTCAGTTTAAATCTTGTGCTGATAGCGTCAAGCCCTGTTGTATTTATTGGAGATGTGTTTTTAATAAGGGAAATAAAAGATACTACTTCATCTGGTGCTGCCGGGCATCCGAGATTTTGGTTGTTCACGAAGCTGTCACCAAGTACTTTGCCTTTCTTGTCAAGAATTACAAAAAAAGGTAATCCTGCGGCATCTGCTTTTAAAGTTTGCATGTAACTGAATGCACCAGGGGTTTCCAGCATTTTATTTGAAGGATTTTCCTGTACGGTAAAGTTTACGGTTACATAATTATCATCAAAGTATTTTTTTGTACTTGCGTCATTCATAGATGCGTCCATCTTTTTGCACCAGCCACACCAACTTGCCCTAAATTTTACAAATACATTCTTATTTTCTTTTCCTGCTTTTTCACAGGCGGCCTTTAAAATTTGCTCTGTGGTTTTTGTCTCTTGCCCATAAGAGTTTAATCCAAATAAAACCGCGACGGTTATAACAAGAAGATTTTTCATTTTTAAATTATTGTTTGTTTAAATAAAATTTCATTTCTGTTTGATACTGCTGTGCAATATTGGTGGCTTCTGCAGCAAAGTTTTCTCCACTGCCTGCATATATAATTGCCCTGCTGGCATTTACAAGTAACCCTGTTTCTTTTATTAATCCAAATGTGCTTACTTCTGCCAAACTTCCACCTTGAAAACCAACACCGGGTACCAACAAAAAATTATCGGGTATTATTTTTCTGATATTTTCTAATTCGCTGGCCTGTGTTGCGCCTGTTACAAACATTAAGTTGCCTGGGTTTCCCCATTTACTCACTGTATCAATTACTTTTTCGTACAGATAAATATTAGACCTTTCCTTTTTTTCTTCACTGGCAGCAGTTAGCAATTTCTGCATCTCAAAATCCTGTGCTCCTTTATTACTTGTTAGCCCCAGTACGATCGTCCATTTATTTTCATATTCTAAAAATGGCCTGATGCTGTCTTCACCCATGTAAGGCGCTACCGTTATTGCATCAAATTTAAGTGTCTCAAAAAATGCTTTTGCATATTGCGAAGACGTGTTGCCAATATCGCCGCGTTTTGCATCTGCTATTTTAAAGTGGGTGGGTGGAATATAATTTACCGTCTCTTCCATATCTTCCCAACCCTTACTGCCATTGGCTTCGTAAAAGGCCGTATTTATTTTATAGCTAACGCAATAATCTTTTGTAGCATCAATAATGGCTTTATTAAATTCAACAATCGCATTTTTATTTTGTTGAAGATGCCTGGGGATTTTAGAAAGATCAGTATCTAGGCCAACACACAAATACGATGACTTTTCTTTGATTTGTTTTATAAGGGTGTTACGATGCATTTGTTTAGTTGTTTAATCGTTTTTCTATTTCATTTGCTATTTGCAAATCGTCGTCATTATTGTTTCTTGCTCTTAATTGTTTTATAATATTTATCAGCTCCTCTTGCTTTTTATTTTGACTCACTTTAAAAACATTATCAAGCATTTCTACTTCAATACTAAAACCAACAATTGCTTTTAATAAGGGTTTTACATATTCCTGCGGCATGTTATTAAACGCTGCTTTTGTTGCGCTCCCTTCATATTTATTGGTAACAGCTTTTACCGCCTCATAAGTGCCGTCTTCATCTGTGAAAGTTATTTTTCCTTTTGCATGCACCGTCATGTAATTCCATGTAGATGCGGTGTTCGGGTCGTTGTACCAGCTTGCACTCACATAACAATGAGGACCGGTAAACAAAACAAGAGTCTGCGGATTTTTTTCAAAAGCGAGGTGATGATCTGTCTTTTTCATCATATGCCCATGCAGGTATATTTTACCATCTTTTTCTTCCACTTCCAAAGGGATTTGCGTTGCCACAGGATATTCACTACCAAAACCTGTAACCATTGCAAAAGAATTTTCTTTTATAAACGCAATGATCATTTCTCTATCAGCCTCTTTAAAATAGGAGATGTTGTACATTATTTTTCCTGTAAAAGTGATAATATTTTTTCCTCCGTAGCTGTACTTTCCCAGTCTTCTTCAATGCCATTACCAATCATTATTTCATCCATTATCTGTTGTTGTTTGTTCCCTCTTTTTAAAGCATCACTGTACCTAATATCAGGCGAAAAAGTTACCATGCTGTATGCGGGTATCCATTTATCAGGATGTTTTTTACTGAAAGCAGTTTCAATTTTTTTCTGTAGAAGAAATTTTTTGTCACCTACTTTATCCCGCATTTCTATAAAATTATTCAGTGCCAGTTCAGCAATGGCATCACCATCTGGTTTTCTTAACAGCTGGTACTCCGGTAAAATTTTTGTCCAGTCATCTGCATGTTTTTCCATGAGGCTGTTCAATACCAAACAATCTTCAAACCCACTGTTCATGCCTTGTCCAAAGAACGGAACAATGGCATGTGCTGCATCGCCAATCAAGGCAAATGTATCATCCTTTACCCAGGGGAAACATTTTACAGTTACCAAAGAAGCCGTTGGATTGTTAAAAAAATCATCTGCCAATGTAGGTATTAATGGTACTGTATCTGCGAAAGTTTTTTCAAAAAATTCATTTACCTGTTCTTTCGTTTTCAGCGATGCAAAAGAAGGATCACCATCATAAGGGAAAAATAATGTACAGGTAAAACTGCCATCAATATTCGGTAATGCTATCAGCATAAAATTTCCTCGGGGCCAAATATGCAAAGCATTTTTCTCCATTTGAAAGGAACCATTTTCACCTGCAGGTATCGTTAATTCTTTATAACCAAAATCAATATAATGTTGCTGGTATTGAAAGCGATCATTTTGTAATTGATAATTTAATCTTGCTGCAGAAAAAGCACCATCACTGCCAAAGAGCATTTCAAAGTTTAAAGTAGAATGTTGATCGTTGATGCTGTTTAAAAAAGTGACTTCATTTTTGTTCCAGTCAATATTTTCACACTTTTCGTTGAAAAATATTTGTACGCCATTTTCTTCTGCAAGCGTCATTAACTTTTTATTAAGCTCACCCCGCGATACGGAATTTATAAATTGCCCTTCTTCCCCATAAGCCTGGTAGGCAAGGCTTCCATCTGCATTGTGAATGGAGCGCCCGTGCATTGGAATAGCAATTTTTTCTATTTCCTGCATGATGCCAATTTCTTCTAATGCTTTAATGCCTCTGTCGCTTAACGAAAGATTTATTGATCGGCCCGCAATCATTTTAGCTAAACGCATATCACTTCTACGTTCATAAACTTTTACGTTGTAGCCTCTCTTCACTAAGTATATTGATAACAACGAACCAACCAAACCAGCACCAATTATTGTAATTTCTTTTTTCATATATTTTTATTAGACACAAGATAAAAATGCTCAAATATTTTAAGAAATAGCCACCCACTTAAGACTGCAAACGAGAAACGAGAAAGGCTCTTACAATCTCCCCAAACAAAAAAACTTCTTCAAAACTATTATACAGTGGTACAGGTGCAATCCTTATCACATTAGGTTCGCGCCAGTCAGCAATCACACCTTCCTGTTTTAAAGCTTCAAATAATTCTTTTCCTTTTTCCAGCATTAATATACTTATCTGGCAACCTTTGTTATTTTTTGGTGTTATTATTTCTATTATTTTTTTTGGAAGCGATTCGTTTATTTCATTTAAGATGAACAACAAATAATCGCTCAGCATTTTCCCTTTGGCGGTCAGGTTTTCCATACCTGCATCTTCAAAAATATCAAGCGATGCTTTGTGAGCAGCCATGCTCAAGACCGGAGCGTTGCTCAGTTGCCAGCCTTCTGCAGTGGGAATCGGATCAAAGCCTTTCTCCATTTTAAATCTGTTCGTTTTATCATGTCCCCACCAACCTGCAAGTCTTGGTAATTCTTTATTGGCAATATGTTTTTCATGAATGTAAGCACCTGCAACCCCGCCCGGGCCACTGTTCAAATATTTATAACTGCACCAACAGGCAAAATCAACTTTCCAGTCGTGTAAGTGTAATTCAACATTGCCCGCAGCATGCGCCAGATCAAATCCGCAATATGCTCCTGCATCGTGTGCCGCTTTGCAAATTGTTTCCATATCGAAAACCTGCCCCGAATAATAATTTACACCACCAAACATTACCACCGCTACTGAAGAGCCATGTTCTTCTATTTTGGCGAGAATATCTTCTGTTCTTATTTCATATTCGCCTTGCCTTGGTGCAACTTCAATGATTGTTTCATCTGGTTTTAACCCGTGGATTTTTGCTTGGCTTTCCAATGCATATTGATCTGACGGGAAAGCTTTTGCTTCGCAGATGATTTTATACCTGTCTTTTGTAGGTCTGTAAAAAGTGGTCATCAGCAAATGTAAATTCACGGTGAGCTGGTTCATCACTACAACTTCTTCTACTTTACTTCCTATTATTTTTGATACCTGTTGTGGGAAAATTTCATGGTAACTCAACCAAGGATTTGCTGCATGAAAATGTCCCTCTACTCCAAAATTTGCCCAGTCTTCCAGTTCATTCAAAACATATTCCTGTGTGGTTTTTGGTTGTAGTCCCAAAGAATTGCCCGTAAAATAAATGGAATCTTTTCCGTTTATAACGGGGATATAAAACTGATCTCGAAAACCCTTTAACGGATCGTTTAAATCTAATTCTTTGGCGAAGGAAAGACTATTTTTCATTTACTATTCCGTTAATTTTTTTAAAAAAAGTTGAATAAAACCTTGAACATTGATAAATGGTAAATTATCTTAAAGTTGCTATCAGTTTTAACTCAATGGCAATGGGTGTTGGCAAGCTTTTTACTTCCACCGTGGTTCTGCATGCCTGTACATCGGTGAAGTATTCAGCATAAATTTTATTATAAGTCGGAAAATCCTTTTTCATGTTGGTCAAAAAAACGGTCACATCAACGATCTTCTCCCAGCTGCTTCCACTCGCTTCCAATACTGCTTTTACATTTGCAAAACATTGGTGTGTTTCTGCTTCAATATCGTACGCTAAAATTGTCCCTTCATCATCAAGTTTTAATCCTGGAATACTGTTGTCTTTTGCGCTTCTGCTTCCTATACCTGAGAGAAATAATAAATCTCCCACTGTACGGGCATGAGGATAAGCGCCTAACGGTTTTGCAGCTTGATCAGTATTGATTGTTTTATTTTCCATTTTATTACTTTACATTTCTATACAAACATTCTTCATCTCGGTAAAAAATTTCAAGGCTTCCCAGCCACCCTCTCTTCCCACACCACTATTCTTTATGCCACCAAAACCGGTTCTCAAATCTCTTACGAGCCAGCAATTTACCCAAACTATTCCGCTTTCCATTTTTGCAGACATTCTGTTTGCACGGCTTATATCCTGTGTCCATAATGTGGCGGCTAGTCCGTATTGCGTAGCGTTGGCGAGCTCCAAAGCTTCTTCTTCGGTATCAAAAGGTTGTATTGTTATTACGGGTCCAAAAATTTCTTCCTGGTTTGTTTTGCATTGCTGGTTAAGGCCTTCAATAATAGTTGGTTCAATAAAATAGCCGTTTTCACATCTGCCTTCTAATTTAACAGCTTTGCCACCGATTAAAATTTTTCCACCTTCTGCTTTTGCAATTTCTATACAGTTTAATATTTTTTTATAATGCAGTTCGCTTACAATGGCACCTTGTTTGGAATTATCCAATAACGGGTCTCCAACCGTTAGATATTTTACCCGCTCAACAAATTCATTTTTAAATTTTTCATACACCGATCTTTCAATTAATACCCTGCTGCCACACAGACAAATTTGCCCTTGGTTGCCAAACGAAGAGCGAATTGTTTCCGACAACATTTTTTGCCAGTTACAATCTGCAAAAATGATATTTGGGTTTTTTCCTCCAAGCTCAAGCGATAATTTTTTAAACATTGGTGCAGCAACAGTTGCAATCTGTTCGCCTGCTCGTGTACTGCCGGTAAATGAAATCGCTTTTATTAATGGATGTTTTACAATGGCTTCACCGCAATTTTTACCGTCTCCATGTACAATGTTTAAAACACCATCAGGTAATCCTGCTCCCTTACAAATCTTTGCGAGGAGATATGCAGTTACAGGTGTTACTTCACTTGGTTTTGCAATAACACAATTGCCTGCAGCCAATGCTGGGGCTATCTTCCATGTAAAAAGATACAAAGGTAAATTCCAGGGCGAAATGCAACCAACAATGCCGATTGGTTTTCTTAAAGTGTAATTAATTGCCTTGTCTTCCATGGCGTGTGCCTCCGTAGAAAAATGCATGATGGCCGTTGCAAAAAAACGTAAATTAGATGATGCCCTTGGAATATCAACCTGCTTGCTTAACCACAAAGGTTTGCCATTATCGTTTGTTTCCGCAATAGAAAATAGCTCGTGGTTTTCCTCAATTAATTCAGCAATTTTATTTAGAATAATAAATTTCTTTTCAGCAGAAAGTGCACTCCATTCTTTAAATGCGTTTGTTGCTGCTGCAACTGCCATTTCAATATCTTCTACATTGCTGTTTGGTATTTCGCCAACTTTTTCTGCAGTGGCAGGATTTATATTGTCTATATATTCTTTGCTTAAAGGAGCAACAAATTTGCCACCAATAAAATTCTCTAGTTGGTACGGTATATCTAAATTCATAATTTGTTTTATTATAATGCTCCGGTTCGTCCACCATCTACAGCTATGCTAACGCCATTTACATAACCTGCAGCAGGCGATGCCAAAAATGCAGCAACAGCCGCTATTTCCTGCGGTTCTCCAAAACGCTTCATCGGTATTTCTGCCTGCATTTCTTCCTCAATATTTTCTATTTTTTTTTCCTGTTTTGCAGCATTGTTTTTGATAATGCTTTCTAATCTCCCTGTTTTTGTAGCACCAGGCAAAACGTTGTTTACGGTAATATTAAATTGCCCCAATTCGTTCGCCATCGTTTTAGCCCAAGACGCAACTGCACCACGAATGGTATTTGAAACGCCCAAATTTTTCAATGGAATTTTTACGGAGGTAGAAATGATATTTATAATCCTGCCATAACCGGCTTCTTTCATAGACGGCACAACAGCCTGCGTTAAAATGTGGTTGCAGATGAGGTGCTGGTTAAATGTATTTATAAAATCTTCTTCTTTTGCGCCAATAATTGGACCGCTTGCAGGGCCACCGGTATTGTTTATTAAAATATGAACTGAATAATTTTCAGCTATGTTTTCAGCAACAGCTTTTACATTCTCTGCATTGCTAAAGTCTGCAACAAAAAATTGGTGTTTTTGGTTATAATTTGCTGGTAATTCTTCAACAGCTTTTTGCAGACTTTCTTCATTGCGGGCAAGTAAAATACAGGTGGCACCGAGCTTTGCAAGTTCTTGTGCCGTTGCCAATCCAATGCCCTGCGACGCGCCACAAACCAATGCTGTTTTATTTGTAAGAGATAAATTCATTATAACTATAAAATTGAACGGTAAACTTAGTTAAAAAGTTGTACTTTTCGGCTGTAATATTATCTAGGTATTATATTCATTTTTATGCAAATTTAAAATACATATTATGGCTGTACTTGCTCCTTTCAATTTAAAAAAATGGATTGCCGATAACAGAGATTTGCTTAAACCACCCGTGGGTAATAAGTGTATTTATGTAAATGCTGAAAATTTTATTGTTATGATCGTTGGTGGCCCCAATGCCCGTAAAGACTATCATTACAACGAATCAGAAGAATTGTACTACCAGCTGGAAGGTGATATTGTGGTTAAGATAATTGATGATGGTGTACCAAAAGATATAGTAATAAACGAAGGTGATATTTTTTTACTGCCGCCAAAAACGCCCCACTCTCCGCAACGAGGTCCAAATACTGTGGGGCTTGTAATTGAAAAGGTAAGAGAAACGGAGGAAGATGGTTTTTTATGGTATTGTGAGAATTGTGGAAATAAGTTGTACGAAGAATATAAAGTGATAAATGATATTGTGACCCAGTTGCCGCCGGTGATGGAAAATTTTTATTCGGACGAGCATAAGCGGACTTGTAGTAATTGTGGTTCCGTTATGTCGCTGCCTATTAAGAAGGGGTAGTATTATTTTATGCTAAAGTATATTTAAAGGAAAGGATACAATCTCAACTTTATAGGCGTAATGATAAAGAATATAGGGATGAAATTTTGTTTAAAGATTTAGCCGGAAAAACAAATGCTGTTTATAAAAAATAATGGGCTTTATCAAATACTTAAATGATACACTAATAAAGGGGACTAAGTTTAAGGAAAGAGTACAATCTCCAAAAAATTACAAATAGTAAATAATAAATAGTTCATGAAAATCGATATCCATACCCACATAATGCCTGATAAAATGCCCAACTGGGTACAGAAATTTGGCTATGGAGAATTTATACACTTAGAACATCGTAATTGCAAAGCCTGTATGATGAAGGGTGATAAGCTTTTCAGAGAAGTTGAGCCTAACTGTTTTGATGCCACTGTTCGAATGAAAGAAATGGACGAAACGGATGTTAACGTGCAGGTTTTATCTACTATTCCTGTACTGTTTAATTATTGGGCAAAGCCAAAAGACGGGTTAGAAACAAGTCGTTTTTTTAATGATCATATTGCAGATACTGTTAGCAAAAATGATAAACGTTTTTTAGGAATCGGAACGGTTCCTTTGCAGGATATTGATTTTGCCATTCAAGAAATGGAACGTTGTATTGTTGAATTAAGGATGCGAGGTTTGCAAATTGGGAGCAATATCAATGGTGAAAATTTAGGCGATAAAAAATTCTTTCCTTTTTACAAACGTGCAGAAGAACTCGCTTGTGCATTGTTTGTGCACCCGTGGGAAATGATGGGTGAAACCCAGATGCAAAAATACTGGTTGCCATGGTTGGTCGGTATGCCAGCAGAAACATGCAGAGCAATTTGCAGTTTAATTTTTGGCGGGGTGATGGAAGCTTTTCCTTCACTAAGAATTGCATTTGCCCATGGCGGTGGAAGTTTCCCCTTAACCATTGGTAGAATTGAACATGGCTACAATGTACGGCCTGACTTGGTTGCAGTAGATAATGCTATAAACCCAAGAGACTATATTGGTAAATTTTGGATTGACAGTTTGGTGCACGATCCTTATGCAATGAAATATATTGTTGATGTAATGGGAGAAGACAAAATTTGCCTGGGCAGCGATTATCCTTTTCCTTTGGGCGAGCACCATCCCGGAAAACTAATTGAAGAAATGAATTTTGAAAAGGACGTAAAAGAAAAATTATTGTTTAAAAATGCAAAGAATTGGTTGGGCCTAATATGAGTTGGGATTAAATATTTGGTTCTTAAAACTGATTGTGGATTTCCAATATAAAGCAAATACTACCTCAAGATCATCATTGACCAAAGATTGGAGAAATGGATAAAATCGAAATTCCACTAAGCAAATTGAAAATCGTCTTTGGAATTGCAGGTTCAATACTTTTTGTAATTAGTGGACTTTATATTTATACAACTATTTCAGACGGGCAAACGAGGTATAATCCAATCTTTTTAAAAGCTGTTGGCATAGCAACAATATTGTTCTTTGGTGCCACAGGAGTTTATGGAATTAAGAAAATGTTTGACACTGGTGTTGGACTGATAGTTGATGAAAACGGGATTACTGACAATACAAATGCATACGGTATTGGACTTATTAAGTGGACCGACATAACAGCAATTAAGACAGGACAAGTTATGCGGACAAAATTTCTATTGATTTACACAAATGACCCTAATAAAATATTGGATAGTGCAACAGGTATAAAACGTAAACTTATGATGGGTAATCTGAAAATGTATGGAACTCCATATTCAATAACTTCTAACACATTGAAATATAATTTTGAAGACTTGGAAAGGCTTTTGAATGGTCAATTAAATAAGCAGCGTGAAAAAATAACTAACCGCAAATCAAGCTAAAAATAATGTTTGTTTAATCTTGCTTTTTGCATTTATAACTTAATCTTATTTAAACAGATCCGGGAAATCACTTATAATACCATCAACTCCTAAACCTTTTAACTTTACAATTTGTTTTTTATCATTCACCGTCCAGGGAATGATTTGTATATTTCTCTGGTGACATTCGGTAATTAAATTTGCATTTACCAGTGCCTGGTTAGGACTATAAATTGTGGGAGAAAAACCCAGGTCTTTCAGTTGTTTTCTAAAGCTGTTTTTATCTAACGCTTCAACCAATAAAGCCGTTTTTATTGTAGGATATTTTTTATGTAAATATTGTAAAGTCCTTCTGTCAAATGATTGTATAGTAACCCTGTCTTCAATTTTTTTAGCCAATACCACTTTCATCAAAATATCTACAAATGCACCCGGTGCAGGATGATAAATTTTATCAGTGGCAGGTTGAGTTTTAGTTTCTATATTATAAAATATTTTAGGAAGATTGTTTTTTGTAGTGTAAGCTTCTGCACTGTGTATCATTGCTGCAAGAGATGGCTTATTGGCTGCTATTTTTTGCTGTTTTAAAAACTTTGAATGTTGCTTTAAGCCTACATCATATTTTTGCGTTTCAGCAAAAGTCATGTTGTAAATATTGAACTTTTTCTCTTCGCTTTCCTCAATAAAAGTACCATCAGCTTTCGTGGTAATTTCATGATTAAAAAATGGCTCGTGCGATAAAATGGCAACATTGTCTTTTGTAATAACTACATCTGTTTCTAGAGTTGTAACGCCAAGGTCAATTGCCTTTAACATAGCAGGGATAGTGTTTTCAGGCATTAATCCTCTGCAACCTCTATGGCCCTGGTGATCAAAGTTTGCAATAATTGGTTTGTTGTATTTACTATTTTCTGTATCTGTCACTTTAGCTGTATTGCAGGCAAACATAAAAGCTGAAAGTATAATTACCGGAATGAGATATTTGTTTTTCATACGATAAAGCTATTGGTAAAAAGGATAAAAAAATATGGGAATAAAAAGTTTTAAAATAACTTCATAAAGCGACTTCTCTGCCGTTAATTATTTTAGCCTTTTATCGCAAGCCATGCCATCATTCCTATGCCTTGTTCTATTGCATTTTCATCTACATTAAAGACGGGCGTATGCACCATATTGGTAATGCCCTGTGCTTTGTTGCCGGCACCGAGTCTAAAAAAACATGCAGGTATAATGTGAGAGTAGTAGGCAAAATCTTCGGCACCCATTCTTAATTCGGTTTCTGTTACTTTTTCTTTGCCTGCAAATTCTTCGGCCAATATTCTTGCGCTTGCACTTAACGCCTCGTTATTATTTACAAAAGGGTAACCAACATCAATTTTTAAATCTACTTCTCCACCCATTGATTTTACTAATAATTCAGTTTGGTTTTTTATTAGCTCGTGCGCTTTAAAACGCCAATCTTCATTCATCGCTCTAAACGTACCCATCATCTTTACTTCGCTCGGTATTACATTGGTTGTATTGCCACCCTGTATAGATGTAATGGACAGTACGCTGGGGTTAAATGGATTGTTATTTCTGCTGATAATTTGTTGCAAAGAAACCACCAGTTGTGATGCTATTAAAATAGAGTCTGCAGTTGCATGTGGTGCAGCTGCATGTCCACCCTTAGCTTTAATGGTAATATAAATTTCGTCGGCACTTGCCATTACCATTCCGCCCCTAAAACTAAATTCACCAACTTCCATACCTGGGTGCACATGCAATGCAAATATTTTTTGTGGTGCCGGGTTTTCCAATACACCTTCTGCAATTAAAAGGCTTGCACCGCCTGGGTTTTTTTCCTCTCCGGGTTGAAAAATTAATTTAACGGTGCCAGTCCATTCATCTTTTGTTTCGTTCAATATTTTTGCAGCACCAAGCAAACAAGTCGTATGCACATCATGTCCACAAGCATGCATTACACCATCATTTTTCGATTTGTACGCTACTTCATTTTTCTCTACAATAGGCAGTGCATCCATATCTGCACGAAGTGCAACAATTCTTTCTTCCGCATTTTTTCCTTTAATAATTCCCACTACACCTGTTGTTGCTTTAACTTCAAACGGTATTCCCCACTCAGCTAGTTTGTTTTGGATGAATTTAGATGTTTCAAATTCTACATAACTTAATTCAGGATTTGCATGTAAATGCCTACGCACCGCAATAAATTCTTCTTTATATTTTGCTGAAAGTGCTTGTATTTTTTTTATCATTAAATGTCTGTTACTGTTTAAGATTACGAGTTTTGGGTTAATTGTTGCGGGTTATGAGTTACGGGTTAATGGTTACGTATTCTATTTTTTAATATTCCCATGTTTTAGAACCCCGTTCATTTTGCCAACTGCTCCCGCAAAATTGCGGGACCAACTGCCAACTCACCACTGCTATTCTTTTTCTTTTTCCTCCTTACTCGGTTTTACTTCAATTGTTTCAGGCAATATATAAATATTAGTCGTTACTAATTTAGCCTCCATGATTTTTTTTCGTGCATTTTCTGCTTGAGTTTTATCCAAAAAGTTACCAAATTTTACTTTAATATTTGGCATTTGATAACTCATGTATAGTTTATGCATCACTTCATCTGGAAACATTTGATACAGTTGTGAACGAATTTTCATGGCGAGTGGTCTGTCGTTGGTGCTAATTACCATCAACCTATAACCTTTAGCCGACGTGAGACCGTTGGCATAAGTTACTGTGCCTAAACTACTGTTGTATTCTGCCATTTTTTTGCCAAGTATATCAATTCGTTCATCTTTTATAACAACGGCTGTTCCGTAAGCTAAAGTATCAGATATTACTTGCGCTTTTGCATTTATTACCGTAAAAAACATTAGGGTAACTAAAATAAATGTCATCTTTTTCATCGTCGTGTTGTTTTAAAATTGTGTTGTTTTAATGATGGCTTTCTTCAATTATTTTTACCGAACTGCTGCAGCCAATTCTATCAGCACCGGCAGCAATTAAAGCTGCTGCAAACGAATACGTTTTAACGCCACCGCTTGCTTTTATTTTTACAGCATCTGCTAAATGGGTTCTCATTAATTGCACCGCATGCACCGTGGCACCTACTTCAGCATATCCGGTAGATGTTTTCATAAAATCTACACCCGCAATGCCATATAAATCGCAGCATTTTATTATTTCTTCGTCGCTCAGCACACCGCTTTCAATAATAATTTTTACTGTCTTTTGTTTGCCTTTTATAATTGGTAAAATGGTATTTAATTCTTTTGCCAGATATTGCCAATCGTTGTTTTTAAGTGCGGCAATATTTATAACAACATCAAGTTCATCTGCACCATCTACAATGGAAAGCAATATTTCTGCCAACTTTGCCTCAATAGCGCTGTAGCCAAAAGGGAAACCTATTACGGTTGCTGTTTTTACATTACTGTTTTGCAGCAACGCCTTGGCCTGCTTTACAAAAAGTGGCGGTACGCAAACTGCCGCTACTTTATAATCCAAAGCTTCTTGGCATAGTTTTTCTATATCAGCTATAAGCGTGGTAGGTTTAAGAATTGTATGATCTATGTAAGGCGCAATATTCATTGGGTAAAAATACTGAAAGTATTTTAAGGCAATAGGTTAAAGAATGGTTGCACTATATTTTGTTTATTGGAAAATCTTTTGAATTGTTGAATAAAAAACGATCATACTTCCCAATGTTTTGCTAATTTACAAGTCTGTGTTATTCATTCACCAATAAAAAATTGCTATGATTTTATTAAGAACAGCGTTGCTGTTTTGTATTTTTAATACATTGTTTCTAAATGCCCGGTGCCAGGTAACTGCTACTGTAAATGGAGTGGCCGATGTAAGAAATGTAACCTATGCTTTTACAAATGCAACCGTTGTAAAAGACGCACAAACTACACTTAGCAACGCAACACTCATCATAAAAATGGGTAAAATTGTTGCTGTGGGAAATGGTATTTCCATTCCTGCAGATGCAACCGTTGTGGATTGTGCAGGGAAATTTATTTACCCTTCCTTTATTGATTTGTTTAGTGATTATGGCGTTACAGCCCCTTCACGAAACGCCGGAGGATTTAACTTTGCTGCTCCGGCACAACTTAACAGCAATACAAAAGGTGCTTTTGGCTGGAACCAGGCTGTTAAATCTGAAGTAAATGCAGCAATGCTTTTTACTGCAGATGATGCCAAAGCAAAATCTCTCAGAGATAACGGTTTTGGTGTGGTATTAACACATCAAAAAGATGGAATTGCCCGTGGTACCGGCGCTGTGGTTGATCTTAGTGATAGAAAAGAAAATCTTTCGATGATAAAAGAAAAAGCCGCTTCTTTTTATTCATTTAATAAAGGCACTTCTACACAAAGTTATCCTGGCAGTATTATGGGTTCAATAGCCTTGCTGCGCCAGAGTTTTTTAGATGGGCAATGGTATAAAAATAAGCCTGCGGCAGAAGGGACTAATTTGAGTTTACAGGCATGGAATAATAACCTTATTCAACCGCAAATATTTGAAGCAAACGACAAGTGGAATGATATGCGTGCTGATAGGATTGGAGATGAATTTGGTGTACAATTTATTATTAAGGCCGGGCAAAATGAGTACCAGCGCATAGATGATATTAAAAGCACAAAAGCCAGCTTTATTTTACCGCTCAATTTTCCAGTAGCACCCGATGTGGAAGATAACAACGATGCAAGATTTATTTCTTTGGAAGATTTAAAACAGTGGGAGATGGCTCCAACCAATCCCGCAGCTTTTGAAAAGAAGGGAATCAATTTTTGTTTTACCGCAGCAGATTTAAAAGATACAAAACAATTTCTACCAAACCTTCGCAAGGCAATACAATATGGACTTACAGAGAGGGCAGCTTTAGAAGCGCTAACCAAAAACCCTGCACAGTTGTTAAATATGTACAACGAAACAGGAAGTATTGAGGCTGGTAAACTTGCCAACTTTATCATTACAAGTGGACCTGTATTTGCTGATAAAACGGTGATTTTACAAAACTGGATTCAGGGTGAAAAAAATGTGGTAAAAGATGACGTGAGCAATTCAACTCGTGGTCGTTATACCGTAAAGATTTCTTCATCTACAACAAACAGAACCTTTGCATTAGAGGTAAAGGACAATGCGGCCGCTGATATTATTGCTGCAGATACCATTGCCACAAAATACAGCAACGATGGCAAGCTTGTAAAAATAAATTTTGCCGAAACCAAAAAAGCTAAAAAAGGTTACAGACTAAGCGGGACCAACAATGGCAAACAATGGAATGGTACAGGAACTGACAGCACCGGAAACATGGTTTTGTGGACTGCTAGTTTTGATGCTGCATTGCCTATTAAAATGGACAGTGCTAAAAAAGAGAAATCAATCTCTATAGGTACACTTACTTATCCAAACACGGCTTACGGTGTAAAAACTTTGCCACAGGCGGAAAATATTTTATTTAAAAATGCAACAGTTTGGACGAGTGAAAAAGAAGGTGTTTTAACGAATACAGATGTGTTGGTAGAGAATGGAAAAATTGCAGGGATCGGTAAAAATCTGTCTGCAGGCAATGCAAAAATAATAGATGGTACAGGCAAGTTCTTAACAGCTGGTATCATTGACGAGCACTCACATATTGCAACATCCTCTGTAAACGAAGGCGGGCAGTCAGTTACGTCTGAAGTGCGCATTGCAGATAACCTTGACCCCGATGATGTAGACATTTACAGGCAACTTGGCGGAGGTGTTACAACCTCACACATTTTGCACGGTAGTGCAAATACCATTGGCGGGCAAACACAATTAATAAAACTTCGTTGGGGTGTAAATGATACAGCGCTAAAATTTGCAGGTGCTGATGGATTCATAAAATTCGCATTGGGCGAAAATGTAAAACGTACTACATCGCAAAACAACAACCGGTTTCCTGACACCAGAATGGGCGTGGAGCAGGTACAGATAGATGCATTTACAAGGGCCAAAGATTATGAAAAAGCATTGAAAGGTGCTGATGCAAAAAATGTAAGAAGAGATTTAGAGCTGGATGCATTGGTAGAAATAATGAACAAGAAAAGATTTATTACCTGCCATAGTTATGTAGAAAGTGAGATCATTGAAACCATGCGTATGGCTGAGAAATTTGGTTTCACCATAAACACTTTCACGCATATTTTAGAAGGATATAAAGTAGCAGATAAAATGAAAGCGCACGGTGCAGCTGCATCTACATTTAGTGACTGGTGGGCTTATAAATTGGAAGTACAGGATGCCATTGCATACAATGCCGCCATCATGAATAAAGTGGGGCTAAACGTAGCCATTAATAGTGATGATGGTGAAATGGCACGAAGGCTAAACCAAGAGGCTGCAAAAACCATAAAATACGGCGGTCTTACAGAAGAGCAGGCTTTTGATATGGTAACCATTAACCCTGCAAAAATGCTGCACATTGATAAGCAAACTGGCAGTATAAAAGAAGGGAAAGATGCTGATCTGGTTTTGTGGAGCGACAATCCATTGAGTGTATATGCAAAGGCAGAAAAAACAATGGTGGATGGTATTGTTTATTTCGACAGGGAAAAAGATGCAGTGCTAAGAAAAGAAATAGCTTCAGAGCGCAACAGACTTATTCAAAAATTAATAGAAGAGAAAAAAGATGGTGGCGCCACAACTCCTGCAAGGCCATCAATGAGAACGGTGAATGAGTGCGAACTTTTTGACCACGAACATGGCTTGTTAGAGATAATAAACAACGATTAAAAACACTCTTTAGAAAGAAAATAAAATTGATTAGATGAAAAAATATATAATAATAGCCGTTGCATTTATTCCCTGCATCGGTGCATCCGCACAGGATAATATTTCCCCTGCAGCAAGTTACAAAGGCACCACCTTTATAAAGAATGGAACCATACACACGGGTACCGGTGCTGTGTTGGCAAATACTTCTATTTTAATAAACAACGGCAAAATAGAAAAGATAGGTACCGATGTAACTGCGCCTACTGGCGAAGTAAGAGTTGTAGATGCAACCGGCATGCAGGTGTATCCAGGTTTTATTTTAAGCAACACTACTATTGGCCTTAGAGAAATTGGCAGCCAAGTAAGAGGCAGTAATGATTTTAATGAGCTGGGCGAATTGAACCCAAATGTAAAAAGTATTGTTGCTTACAATACTGCATCTAAAATTATAAATACGCTGCGCAGCAATGGAATTTTATTTGCAAACGTGGTGCCACAGGGTTCTTTAATTGCAGGCACATCTACAGTGGTGCAGTTTGATGCATGGAACTGGGAAGATGCCATTTACAAACAAGACGGTGCTTTGCATTTTTACATGCCGTCTTTATTGGTAAGGCCAAATCGCAATGGCGAATTACCAACCGGCGATCCGCTTAAAATAGCAAGAGACAGAATAGAGACAGTGAAGCAGTTCTTCAGGCAAGCAAAAACGTATAGTGCTACGTCAAATGCTGTAACCAATTTAAAATTAGAAGCCGTAAAAGGGCTGTTCAACAAAAGCCAGAAGCTCTTTATACACTGCGATGTAGTAAAAGAAATGCTCACCGCGATAGATTTTATAAATGAGTTTGGTTTCTATGTAACACTGGTGGGTGCAGAAGAAAGCTGGCAGATAGCGCCGCTCCTAAAACAAAATAACATCTCCGTAATTCTTGGGCAAACACACTCATTACCGGTGTTGGTGGATGATGATATTGACCAGCCTTTTAAAACACCTGCAGTTTTGCAAAAAGCAGGCGTACTCTTCGCAATAACAGACGAAGATGCCACTACCACCGGGCGCAATCTTCCGTTCGATGCAGGTACGGCCGCAACTTATGGGCTCACAAAAGAAGAAGCGTTGCAATCTATCACTTTAAGCGCAGCAAAAATTTTAGGCATTGCAGATAAAAGCGGCAGCATAGAAGTAGGTAAAGATGCCAACATCATCATCAGTACTGGCGATGCATTAGATATGCGTACAAGTATTATTGTGCGTGCATTTATACAGGGCAGAGATATCAATCTCGATGACAAACACAAGCAACTCAATAAAAAATATTCAGATAAATATGGCGTAAAGTAAATTCTCCTCCTTTGGAGGGATGTCCGCCGCGGCGGGCGGGGTGGTTTTCCTTCCATCAAACATTCCAAAGCCCCGATAATTAATTTTATCGGGGCTTTGTTTTGGGGCTCTGTGCGGAGGGATCTTTGTTCAATATTTGTTGCGGCTGTTTGTAGTACTCCTCGTCATTTCGCTGCGCTCATTCCTGTGGGGTACTACTGCCCATCCGCCAGCCCTTGGGCGGGTTATCTTTTTTCATCTTTCATTGAAGCGAAGTTGAGCTGCAAAATATTAGCTGTAATAAACAAATAATTTAGACTACACAACCTGCACCTTGGCTTGCTCTTTGGCCGACAGGTGTTATGTAATATTATTTTTCATGAGGTTTTATCAACATGTTGGCTGGTCATCGAACAAGCTTACAAACAAAATGAAAGTAGTGGAGTATTTCTTGCTAAGTTTTTATATTAAAATTGATAATTAACAAGTTTTTGATTTATTAAAAGCGGAAAATAACTGTTGCGAACAACATTAATAAAATCTTAAATGTAAAATTTCCGAAATGTTAACTTAAATTTAGGTGCGCTTAAACCTGATACACTTCACGCCAAGAGAGCAACAAATTGAAGTGCAACATTTCGGTCACACAGCTAAAGTCGGCAAAAACTCTTGACAACGACATAAATTTGTAACAAAGTTAATTTACCACCGAACTAAACATTTAAAATCAAAAAATTTCTTTTCTTATTCTTGTTATCAGTTTCGACAGTTTTAACATTTGCGAAGTGGAATACAGTAACTGATGAAGTTAGGTTAGATAATCTAAAACTCTTTAAGAAATTCCACATAGTTGGATCATTAACCACAGCCCAAGGATGCCACATGTCCTACGATTTATGGCTTGATGTTAGTATTATTCCATTGAGATTTAATAGTCTCACCGGTACAATTACTACTTCAGGTAATTGCGCTGGTGTTCAAAGTATTAATGTTACTTCTCTTAGAGGAACAATTGAAGAAAACACTAAAGAGACATCTGATTTCAAAATCGACGACCAAATTTTTAGTAATTCACTTGACCAAGCTCATTTTGAAAAAGTTTTGCAAAAACAAATCAACTTACAAAAAAATCAAGTTTGGGATGCACAACCATAACTATTTACAAAGGACAAAGGCGGTATATAAACTGCCTTTGTCTTAAAAAAATAAAAAATGAAAAAGTATAAAGTAATCCAACTAATTTTTCTTCTCAGTGTTTTTTCAACATCTAAACTATTTTCTCAAAATATTTATTCTGCAACCTACAGTGTCAGTTATATGGGTGACAGTTCCAACCAACTATTAAGTGTTTTCTTAAATGGTGTAGTTTATAAATTGTCTTCCAATGGCAAATATTCAGTGTTAAACGCCTCAATTCAAGACAGTGAAATAAGAGGTTTGGAATTAGTGACGAGCGGTCCAACAACTACTTTTTTTGATATTAGAAATAATCTAGTAAAATTAAATAGTATAGAAGATACGTTATTCCAATACGATCCAATATCCTTTAAAAGCGTAAAACAAGACACTATAGTAAATAATTATAAATGTGAAGTACTTGTGAATAGTAATAATGATATTTTGTATGTTTCAAAGAAACTTCCAAGTTACATCAACCCATTTTACTTAAATTCAGATGTAATAAAGTTTGGAATAGTAAAAGCAGAACTGAAGGGCAGTGGAACGTATACATTGACACAATTTGAAAAAACTAATTCAATGCAATCACTATCTTTTCCAAAGGAGAAGGCAACTAAAAAGACTTCGAATCCATTTTTTTAAGTTTGTACTATTTATTGTAGTATAGAAAATCCCTATTAGCCCTTAGAGTTAAGCGAAGCGTCGCTAAGGATTTTTGAATGAAAAAGAGACTTTGTCTCGCTACTCCATTAAAACCTTTTGTTTTTTTGCTAGTAAAGAAACAGAACATGGATTTTTCCATTGACTTTTTCTGTCGTACTATCATCACTCACTATCCTTAGAGTTAAGCGCAGCGCTCTAAGGATTTTTAATAAAAGAGAGACTTTGTCTCGACCAAACTCAAAGAAAATCTGGAATCGAAAGTAACCACCCCGGCCCTTTTGGCCAACTCTCCGAGGCGGGGAATTTGCAGGCTACATTTCTTCACACTTCTTAATTATTAAAGTTGACAAAAGATTTGTAGATAAAAGGCTGCGGGATGGGCAGTAGTAGCTGCTCCCTACATAAAATGTAGAGACGGCATTACTACCAACAGCCCGAACACCAGCCGCATAAAGAACAGATTTTCAAAGCCCCAAGCTGCATAAAAAAACCCTCAATATCAATTCAGGGCTTTCTAAAAAAGTAATTTCAAATTTTATTTCACGCCCTCGGGCATTTTACGTTTAGCTTCCATCATTCTCATGCTCTTTGCATCTTGCAAAAACTCTGATGCAAAAATAAATTCATTTAGTTGTTTGTTGTCGCTAAAAATAATGTCTTTGCTGTTGCCCGTCCATTCTTTTTTGCCCTGCACCATGTATAAAATATTATCGCCGATTTCCATCACACTGTTCATATCGTGTGTGTTTATGATGGTAGTAATGTTGTATTCTATTGTAAGATCTTTAATCAGTTTATCAATGATCATAGATGTTACAGGGTCAAGACCTGAGTTTGGTTCATCACAAAAAAGGTATTTAGGGTTAAGTACAATCGCCCTTGCAATACCAACTCGCTTTTTCATACCACCACTTATTTCTGAAGGAAATTTTTTATTGGCATCTTTTAAGTTTACCCTATCGAGCACTTCATTTACCCTTTTTAGTTTTTTTGAATTGCTGTCGTTTGTGAACATGTTTAGTGGGAACTTAATATTTTCCTCTACCGTCATACTATCGAAAAGCGCAGACCCCTGAAACAGCATACCAATCTCTCTTCTGAGAATAGTGCGATCTTCCTGCGTCATATCTGTAAAGCTCTTTCCGTCGTAGCTAATTTCTCCTTCATCGGGCTCAAAAAGGCCAACCAGGCATTTTTGCAAAACAGTTTTACCACTACCGCTGGTGCCTATAATTAAATTTGTTTTACCGGTTTCCATGGTATGGCTCACACCATCGAGCACCACTTTATCGCCAAAAGCTTTTTTTATGTTTTTAAATTCAATCATAATAAAAAGAATAAATTTTAAAGCAGCAATGCTGCCAATGCATAATCTGCAAGCAAAATCATAATACAACTTACCACAACTGCTTTGGTACTTGATCTGCCAATTTCCAACGCACCGCCGGTAACATGGTAGCCATAATACGCGGGTACAGAGCTAATAATGAAAGCAAAAGTATAAGCTTTTATCAAAGCAAACCATACATTGAATGCAGCGAAATTTTGCATTAAACCCCTATCAAAAGTGTCGTTGGAAAGAATGCCCGAGGCGTTACCTGCTAAGCGCCCTCCCCATATACCCAGAACCATCGAGATAACGACCAGCAATGGAATCATAATTAAAGCAGCAGTAATCTTTGGCATTACGAGATAAGTTTTTGTATTGATACCCATTATTTCTAATGCATCTATTTGTTCACTTACACGCATATTGCCGAGCTCACTTGCAATTTTACTCCCCACTACTCCTGCAAGTACTATGCATACAAGGGTTGGCGAAAATTCAAGAATAACAGTATCCCTTACAATTTGTGCGATGGTACTTTTAGGTATAAGGGGGCTCACAAGCTGGTAAGCCGTTTGAACAGCACTTACCGCACCCATAAATACAGATACAATTGCTACAATACCAATTGAGCCAATACCAATGTCGTTGCATTGCAACATAAACTCCTTCCAATATACTTTGGAATTTTCAGGTTTTGCAATCATGCCCTTTAGCATGAGTGAGTACCTACCTAAGTGTGTAATAAAATTCATTAAAACTGTTGTTATTTAAATATACTTCGATACATTTTACCATTAATTATGCCGAACTCTTGGTTCTGCTTTTCCACCATTTGCTTCTTTTTAGTTCATCTTGGGTTGCGGGGGTGGTTGCGGTTCTGTTTTTACTTTTTGATTGTGCATCTACAACTGCAATAACCACCATATTAAAAATGCTGCGAATGCTGCTTCCCAACTGTAATACGTGTACGGGCTTGTTTAAGCCAAGTAAAATCGGACCTATACTATCTGCACCTCCAACTTCCTGTAAAAGATTATAAGCAATGTTTCCTGCTGCTAAGTTGGGGAAAATTAGCGTATTTACTTCCCCGTTTATTAATTCAGAAAAAGGATAGTTATCTTTTAAAATTTCTTTGTTAAATGCAAGTATACCCTGCACTTCCCCATCACATATTAAATTTGGCTCTTTCTCCTTCACAATTTCGTGTGCTTTTTGTACGAGCCTTGCTTCCGGTGAATCGCTGCTGCCAAAGT
Source organism: Ferruginibacter sp. (assembly GCA_040400515.1). GTDB lineage: Bacteria > Bacteroidota > Bacteroidia > Chitinophagales > Chitinophagaceae > Ferruginibacter. The sequence continues at coordinate 37,871 of JBBAQB010000019.1, forward strand.
TAGAATAGGAGAGCATGGCAATTTTTGGGATAACATTAAACTGCCTTACTTCTCGTGCAACCAACAGTGTTATTTCTGCAAGCTCTTCGGCGGTGGGGTTAAAGTTAACAGTAGTGTCCGCCAAAAACAACGGACCTCTTTTGGTAAACAATAAATACATTCCGGCAATTTTTTTTACGCCAGGCTCGGTACCTATAATTTGCAAAGCAGGCTTTATTGTGTCAGGATAATTTCTGCTTAGGCCGCTAATCATACAGTCTGCAACGCCTGTTTCTACCATCATACAGCCGAAGTGATTGCGCTCCTTCATAGCTTTATTGGCCTCGTACTTGTTTACACCTTTGCGGTGTCTTTTTTCAAAAAATATTTCTCCAAAAGATTTTCTCATTTCTTCTGTATCATCGTCTTTCGGGTTAATGATTGGCATACCTTCCAGATCTACAGAGTTGTCAGCAGCTATTTTCCTTATCTTTTTTTCGTCTCCTAATAAAATAGGGAAGCCGATTTTTTCCTCTAACACCAATTGTGCAGTTTTTAAAACTTTTGAGTTCTCTGCATCTGCAAATACAACACGCTTAGGGTTTTGCCTTGCTTTGTTTCCAATGGCACGGCTAAGCTGGTTATCTAAGCCAAGCCTGTTGTTCATTTCTATTTTATAGGCTTCCCAGTCTGTAATTTCTTTGCGTGCAACACCACTGTCAATAGCGGCTTTTGCTACTGCAGGCGCAATGGCTGCAAGTAGGCGTGGGTCTAAAGGTTTTGGTATAATGTAATCTTCGCCGAATGAAAGATTTTTTTCGTTGTAGGCTAGGTTTACAATGTCGGGTACGGGTGTTTTGGCAAGTTCTGCCAATGCCTTTACCGCGGCAAGCTTCATTGCTTCGTTTATACCCGTTGCTCTTACATCTAATGCGCCTCTGAATATGTAAGGGAAACCTAGTACATTGTTCACCTGGTTAGGCGTATCACTTCTTCCGGTGGCCATAATAAGATCTTTGCGGCTATTCTTTGCAAGATCATACATAATCTCAGGCTCGGGGTTTGCCATAGCAAAAACTATGGGGTTTTTGGCCATAGATTTTATCATATCAGGCGTCACAACATTGCCAACACTTAATCCCAAAAATACATCGGCATCTTTCATTGCTTTTGTAAGGTCCCAACCGCTAAATTTTATATCTCTTGTAAAAGGTATTTGCACTTCGGGTATATCTGTACGCCCGTTGTGAAGGATACCGTCTTTATCAAAAACAAAAAAGTTTTCGGGCTTTGCCCCAAGCGATGCGTACAAACGCATACAGGCGGTTGCTGCTGCTCCTGCTCCGTTTACAACAAAATGTACTTTTTCAATTTTCTTTTTTTGAATTTCCAGTGCATTTAGTAATGCAGCTGCAGAAATAATTGCTGTGCCATGCTGGTCATCGTGCATTACCGGAATTTTGCAACGCTTTTTTAATTCCTGTTCTATAAAAAAACATTCCGGGGCTTTAATATCTTCTAAATTAATACCGCCAAATGTGGGCTCTAACGCAGCAACAATATCTACGAATTTTTGAGGATCCGTTTCATTTATTTCAATATCAAATACATCTATATCTGCAAATATTTTAAACAGTACCGCCTTACCCTCCATTACCGGTTTGCTGGCTTCAGGCCCAATATTGCCCAGCCCTAAAACGGCTGTGCCGTTTGTTATTACACCAACTAAATTCCCTTTTGCTGTGTATTTAAAAACATCATCAGGATTGTTTACAATTTCTTTGCAGGGTTCTGCAACTCCAGGTGAGTAAGCGAGCGATAAATCTCTTTGTGTTTTTGCTTCCTTTGTTGGTACTACTTCAATTTTCCCGGGCCTTCCTTTGGAATGGTATTCTAATGCTAATTGTTTGCGAAGTTCTTTTGCCATAATTTGTCCTGTTACGATCTTTAAGTAAAATGATGCTCATTTTACTTAAAATTGAGTTTAGCAGAGGGTTATGCTCTGCAACTGTTCAATTTTTAGTGACCAATTAATCGCAATTTACACAATTAAAAACAAGCGGTATTTACATGGCTAAACTTTAGGCGATTTTACTTTAAACGACCAGGTTATAATAAATTCTGCAATTGTATCCCCGGCTTTGTCTTTGCCTGTGGAGTAGGAGTTTACTGATGTACTTTTGCCGGATGCCATTGCTTCTCTTACCATCGCAGCTATCCTACGTCCATCTTCTGAAATAAAAGTAACGGTGCCTGTGGCTTTCTTAAAAAAATTGCCTTCAATTTTTGTTACGAGCATACTTACTTCGGGTGATTTTTTATAAGTATGACCCATGGCCAGTACACCTGTGCTCATTTCTGCAGCCATGGAAAGGCAGGCAAAATAAGTACTTCTAAATGGGTTTTTGTTAAACCACTTAAAAGGCACGGTTACGGCGCATTTATCCTCGTCGGTGTATCTTACCCTTACGCCGCAAAAATAAGCAGCGGGCAGCTTCATCAATAAAAATAAACGAAATCCAATGGGATTATTTATTTTATTAACGAACTTATCAAATATTATAACAGACTCTTGTGTGATAATGACGTGTTTTAGTTTTTACTTAAACGGAAAGTGATGTACATTATTATTATTTTAAAGTAAAAGAGTGTTTTTACTTGTTTCCAGCTAAAAATACTGCAACCAGGTTCTGTCTTATTTGTCACCCCATATAGCAGGCTTTAAAACCCTCGGGCTCCACATTTCTAAAAAACTCTGTACTTTTCTTTGGTCGTAGCTTCCCTTTCCATTTTCTAAATACTCGCTGTTCTGTGTATGTATGCGTTCGCCTTTTTCATTTAAAACTATAAAAACAGGGTAGCCAAATCTTTGTGGGTAACCCAGTTTTGCAAACACGGCTTTGTTTTCATTTTCTTTGCTGTAGTTTAAGTGATACCACACGAAAGAGGCCGTCATTAAGGAATCTATTCCCAGGTCGGTTTTTGCAAACCTTGCAAACTCTATACACCATTTACACCAGTTACCACCGCCCTGTATGAGCACATATTTGTTGCTAGCTTTGGCGAGTTTTACGGCCGCTGCAATATCTTTTGACGCATTGGCATCGGGGTTATAAAGCTTTTTTTCCTGAGCATTTACAATGAATGTTGCAACAGTAAAAAGTAATAAAAAGAGCGTTTTCATTAAAGAGAATTGATTTATAAAATGGTTGTTAATAGTTAATTTTTATTTGGCAAAAAGAAATCGAATAATAAAAATAAAGTACAAATAATGGGATGAGATGTTGATCTGTGCGGTGTAAATTGTTTACAAAAACAGACAGGAAAAAGCAACAATGTTTTGCATGATGCTTTTACGACTTTCTTTTATAATCTCCCCTTTTCCAGGCCTTAATAAATTCGTTCCATGCAAATGGGTTGAAAATGTTTTGTGGTGCTAATTGACCTGCGTAGGAGAGCTTGTTGGAATACTGTCTTAGGTATTGGTTAGATGCCTCCCTGCCATCTGAAGTGAGTGTTGCGGCTAAAAATCTTCTTGTCGCGGCACTTGTATTTCGCTGGGCAGTTGCTATCTCATCATCGGGTACCGGGTTGTTTACAAAATCTCTTTCAAACTGTTGTTTGGTAAGCCTGGGTTTAATAATGGTAGCGGGTAAAAAAACGGTATCGGTAACCATTAGCTGTATAATACTATGCTGGTTTCCTTTTAAATCTTTAGAGATATTGACCGTAATTGGTTTATAGCCAATGCTGCTGAATTCTATATTATCGCCCTTTAAAACAACTATGCTAAATACACCATCTGCATTAGAAATGGTACCCCTGTTTTGGCCTTTTACAACAATACTCGCAGCCGGCACTCCCTTTAAACTATCGGCAGTCATTACAACACCATACAACTGTATAACAGAATCTTTGAAAGTTTCAAACTGTGCTTTTGCAGCCACAGGCAATAACAAAGTGAGAATAAATGTATGTCGTAAAAATTTCTTCATAATTATTTAGTATTCCGGTTTTCTGCAAAACGAAATGCAGTGATAAATATAGATAAACAAAGTACGGGCTTCAATGTTTAAATTTGCAGTAGCAAAAATGTTTTAACAATTAATTTAGCCGCCATGTAATTTACGAAATATGTGGCCAAACAGTAAACAGGCACAAAGGAAAAAGAAAGAATATGACAAAAGAGGAAATTTTAAAAGCACTTAGCAATGTACAGGAGCCAGATCTTGGGCAGGATCTGGTAACACTCAACATGATTAAAGACCTGGCGATTAATGAAAATAATGTTTCATTTACAATAGTACTTACCACACCTGCATGTCCAATGAAGGAGCATATGCAAAACGCTTGTGTAAACGCCATTAAAATATTGGTAAATAGTGCTGCTGTGGTTACGGTAAATTTTACCAGCAATACGACGAGCAACCGCACAGATCCAAAAACTATTTTAAGTGGCGTTAAAAATATTATTGCGGTAGTAAGTGGTAAAGGAGGTGTTGGTAAGAGCACCGTATCTGCCAATCTTGCACTTGCTCTTGCAGCAGATGGTGCAAAAGTTGGATTGATGGATGCCGATATTTACGGGCCAAGCCAGCATATCATGTTTGGCATAAGGGGAGAGCGACCTATGATGAAAGACAATGGTGGCAAGGGTTTAATAGTACCTATTGAAAAATTTGGCATAAAAGTAATGAGCATTGGTTTGTTGATAGATGAAAAGCAGGCGGTTGTTTGGCGGGGGCCAATGGTAAGTAGTGCCATTAAACAATTTGTGAGCGAGGTAGATTGGGGTGAACTTGATTATCTTATTATAGATATGCCACCGGGCACCGGCGATATTCATCTTACCATTGTACAAACAGTGCCGGTGACAGGTGTAATCGTTGTGACTACGCCACAGCTTGTTGCATTGGCAGATGCTAAGAAAGGCATTGCAATGTTTTCGCAGGCACAGCTTAAAGTACCGGTAATAGGCCTTGTAGAAAATATGAGTTATTTTACTCCTGCAGAGTTGCCTGATAATAAATATTATCTTTTTGGTAAAGATGGCGGTAAACATTTATCTGAAGAATTTGACATTCCTTTTCTTGGGCAAATACCCATTGTGCAAAGTATAAGAGAAGGGGGAGATTTGGGAGTGCCTGTAATGGTAAGCGATGAACCAATCAGTAAAAAAGCTTTTGAGGAATTTGCAGGTAATGCTGTAAGAGGAATTGCCATGCGCAATGCAAATATGCCGGCTACTGAAATACAGGAGATACTCGAGTAGGGGTGAGTGGTGGGCAGTTGGCAAAAAGCAGTTGGCAAAAAGCAGTTGGCAAAAAGCAGTTGGCAAAAAGCAGTTGGCAAAA
>JBBAQB010000019.1:43303-71322 GCA_040400515.1 Ferruginibacter sp.
AGTCTGCTGCATTAGGAACTATTTTATTGTATGAATTACCATCTGTAATGTCGTCTGTCGTCCGTCGTTCATTTTTCTAAACTCAATTATATGACTATTACTTTTCATGGTGCAGCACAAACGGTTACGGGTTCTAAACACATTGTAACGCTCGATAACGGTAAAAAATTATTGCTCGATTGTGGTTTGTTTCAGGGTATGGGAGATGATACGGATGCTTTAAATAAAGAATTTGGTTTTGATGCAAAAGGTATTGACTACGTCATTTTATCGCATGCCCACATTGATCATTGTGGTTTGTTACCAAAGCTGGTAAAAGAAGGTTACAAAGGCAAAATTTACGCAACACCTGCCACCAAAGACCTTGCAGGTATTTTAATGGAAGATAGTGCAGGCATACAGGAGAACGATGCAAAATTTGTAAACAAACGCCTTGCATTACAGGGTTTGCCTTCTATAAAGCCGTTGTACACAACACTAGATGTATTTGCTGCCTCAGACCGTTTTGAAACAGTAGAGTACGGGCAATGGCATGTGATTGATGAAAATATTTCATTTTGCTTTACCGATGCGGGTCATATTATTGGCAGCGCTGCAGTTCACGTAAAAATTAACGAGAATGGTAAACAAACACGCATAACTTTTAGTGGCGATGTGGGGAGATATAGAGATATTATTTTAAAATCTCCCGCTGAGTTTGACCAAGCCGATTTTATTTTAATTGAATCAACGTATGGTAATTCGTTACACGAAGAATTTCATCCAACCACAGATGCATTGCTCGAGTGGATTGAAAATACATGTATAAAAAAGAAAGGTAAATTATTAATGCCTGCTTTTAGTGTCGGCAGAACGCAGGAAATTTTATATGCCCTTAACCTGCTTAGTTTAGAAAACAAACTTCCACCTGTTAAATATTATGTAGACAGTCCTTTAAGTACAAAAGCAACCGGCATTTTAAAACGATATCCCGAATACTTTAACGAGGGTATACAGGAAGTTTTAAAAACAGATAAAGATCCGTTTGATTTTCCGGGGTTGGTGTTTACAGAGTCTGTCGAAGATTCAAAAAGATTGAATTATTTAAAAGAACCTTGTGTCATTATTTCGGCAAGTGGTATGGCAGAAGCAGGCAGAATAAAACACCACATCAGTAATAATATTGAAAGCAGTAGAAACAGTATTTTACTCACTGGTTACTGCGAACCACACTCACTAGGTGGCAGGTTAAAAAATGGTGATAAAGAAGTAAGAATATTTGGGCAGTGGCACGACGTAAATGCTGAGGTAGGACAAATAAGAAGCATGAGCGCCCATGGCGATTACCAGGACCTTTTACATTTCTTAAAATGCCAGGATGCAGCAAAGGTGAAAAAAGTATTTATTGTACACGGCGAATTTGATGTGCAACAGGATTTTAAGAAGAAATTGATGGACAAAGGTTTTGCGCATGTTGAAATACCAAGCCTTCACCAGGAAATTACATTATAATATTTTTAATTTTTGCAGAATCTTCAAAATATTTGGTTTACAAAAGCGAAGTTTATATATTTGCAATCCGAAAACGGAATGCCGCGTTGGTCAAGGGGTTAAGACGCTTCCCTTTCACGGAAGAGTCACGGGTTCGATTCCCGTACGTGGTACAAGAAAAGCCTTTCAGCAATGAGAGGCTTTTTTTATTTGGAACAGTTTTGTGGTTGTAAAAAAATAGAGAAACATAAACAGATGTGCAACCAGCAGGGTTGCTGTTATGTTATTTATAAATGACGAATTTGTGCCTACATATTACCAACCTACCAATTAAAAAGTAAATGAAATTTTTAACCAGAATAGTAAAAGTTATTTTAATCCTATTTATTGTGACTGGGGCAGCAGCAGTTCTTTTATTTGGACACAAAGATATTTCTGTAAATGAATTAAAAACCAAATACAGCAATGCCGCTTCATCATTTATTGCAGTAGATGGCATGCAGGTTCATTTTCGTGACGAGGGGAGCAAAGCTGACTCTAACATTATCGTACTCATTCATGGCACGGCATCTAGTTTGCATACATTTGATGTGTGGGCAGATAGTTTGAAGACGACAAATCGTGTAATAAGAATGGATTTGCCCGCATACGGGTTAACAGGTCCTTTTCCTGACCATAATTATTCGATGACGCATTATACTGCTTTTTTACAAAATTTTTTGAATGCCTTAAAGGTTAAAAAATGTGTATTAGCAGGTAATTCCTTAGGCGGTGAAATAGCATGGAACTTTACTTTAACGCAACCTGCTATGGTATCAAAGTTAATTTTAATTGATGCTGCCGGTTATCCTCTACATTCAAAGAGTGTTCCCATCGCTTTTAAAGTTGCTAGAATGCCGGTTCTTAATAAAATCCTTACCTATATAACCCCGAAGTTTATCGTAAAAGCAAGTGTTGAAAATGTTTATTTCGATAAGGCTAAAGTGACTGATGCATTGGTACAAAGGTATTTTGATCTTACGCTTAGAGAGGGCAATCGCCAGGCATTTGTAGACAGGTTTAAGGTATTGAAAGATACAGGGGCATACACAAATATTAAAAATATTAAATAGCCAACCCTTGTACTTTGGGGCGCAAATGATTTGTTAATCCCTGTAGAAAATGCAAACAAATTTCATGAAGATATATCATTGAGTACGCTGTTTATACTAGACAAATCAGGTCATGTACCAATGGAAGAAAGCCCTAATGAAAGTTTAAAGCCGGTGATTGATTTTCTAAAACGTTCTTATTAATTAGTTTAAAAACAGGTTTAGTTTTAATCATCTGCGACCTTACCTAAAATTTCTACCGGGGTAAAAAATTCTTTCTTCCTCTTCGCCTTTTAGTTTGGGTTTGTTGTTTTGGGCATGGGTTGGTATAGATATTTCATCAGCAAATGCCAGTGTAAGCAATTGTGGGTTGTCGTTGTTAGATGCGGTGAGTTGCCGCAGTAGTTTAGAAAAATCAAAACACTTCTTTACAATTACATAAACTATTTCGCCTTCAATTTGTATGGTGCCTTCTACCATTATTAATTTTGATTGTAAAATTTCTTTTCTAAATTGATCAAATAACTTTTCGAAAATAACGAGGTTGGCAAAACTGGTTTCATCTTCAATCGTCATAAAACAAACACCCTTTGCTGTGCCTGGTCGCTGCCGCACAAGTACAAGCCCGGCAACTTTTACAGCGGCACCATTTTTTAAATTCCCTAAACTATTTGTTGTTACAATATTTAATTGCTCCAGCTTTTCTCTCACAAAACTTACGGGGTGCGCTTTTAACGAAAGCGAAGTTGCTGCATAATCATGCACCACATGTTCTGACGTTTTCATAACAGGTAGTTCAATATTTTCAACTGCTGCATCTGCAGGTGCCTGCCCTGCAAACATAGCCACCGGCCTGTCTTTGGTGGATACTTCCCACAACGCCTGTCTTCTATCTAAACCAACAGAACGAAACGCATCTGCATCTGCCAATTTTTCCAGCGCAGCTTCGGGTACACCTGCATCTCTAAGCGTATTAATGTTTTTATATTGCACAGTTCTGTTATCTACCAATATTTTTACATCTTGCTCCCGTAAACTTTTCACCTGCCTAAACCCAAGTCTTAATACATAATACTTTCCCATTTTTTCTTCGAGCCTGTTATCCCAAAATGAATGATTAATATCAACCGGTCTTACTTCTACCCCGTGCTTTTTTGCATCGGTTATTAATTGCGCAGGTTGGTAAAAACCCATCGGCATACTGTTTAAAATGGCACAACAAAATACATCTGGGTAAAAACACTTTAGCCACGATGAAACATATACCAGCAAAGCAAAACTTGCTGCATGGCTTTCGGGAAAACCATAACTGCCAAACCCTTCCAGTTGTTTAAAAACACGTTGTGCATATTCCAGTTTGTAGCCTCTTTGCAGCATACCCTCGGTGAGCTTTTTTTCAAATTTTGTAACCAGTCCTTTTGCTTTAAACGTGGCCATACTTCTCCGCAATTCATCTGCTTCTGCTGCAGTAAAGCCCGCAGCTACAATGGCAATTTTCATTGCCTGCTCCTGAAACAAGGGTACACCCAATGTGCGCCCAAGAATTTCTTTTAATTCCGGGGATGGATATTCAACCGGCTCCTGTCCGTTGCGTCTGCGCAAATATGGATGCACCATATCACCTTGTATGGGCCCTGGTCTTACGATGGCCACCTCAATTACAAGATCGTAAAAGCAGCAGGGTTTGAGGCGTGGCAACATACTTTGCTGTGCACGGCTTTCAATTTGAAAAACACCAATTGTATCTGCGTGGCAAATCATTTCGTACACAGCCGGGTCGTCTTGCGGAATGTTTGCCAGAGTGAGGTCAAGCCCGTAATTTTCTTTTGCAATATCAAATGCTTTGCGAATGCAGGTGAGCATGCCAAGTGCCAGCACATCTATCTTCATAAATCCGAGCGCATCAATATCGTCTTTGTTCCATTCAATACAGGTGCGTTCTTCCATCCTTGCATTCATTATAGGACAGAGATCAGAAAGTTTGCCATTCGTAATTACAAAACCGCCCGTGTGCTGGCCAAGCTGTCTTGGAAAACCCATAAACTCTTTGGTGAGTTGCAATACTTTTTTTAGGTGAGGGTCTGCAGGATTAAACCCATGGTCCGTCAACAGTTTTCCTTCAAACCATTCATCTGTAAATTCCCACAAAGAGCCCGATAATTTGTTGATGGTATCTACGGATAAACCCATTGCTTTACCCACATCACGAACAGATCCTTTTTGGTGTTGCTGTGTAACCGTTGCAACAATAGCAGCCCGGTCACGACCATATTTTTGAAAAATATATTGCATCACTTCTTCTCTGCGTTCATGCTCAAAATCTACATCAATATCCGGTGGCTCATTGCGTGCTGATGAAATAAACCGCTCAAACAACAGATCAAATTTTGTGGGGTTTACAGAAGTTATGCCAAGGCAAAAACAAATGGTTGAATTGGCTGCGGAACCACGACCCTGGCACAAAATACCCTGTTGGCGGGCAAAGCGAACAATATCATTCACTGTAAGAAAGTATGCTGCATAGTTCATCTCCTCAATAAAAACCAGTTCGTGGTTAATGGCATTTGTTATTTTTTCCGGTAATACATCACCAAAAAATTCTTTGGCTCCTTTCCATGAAAGAAAAGTTAGTTCTTCCTGCGGCGTGCGACCTTCGGTGGTTAGTTCTATCGGGTATTCATATTTTAATTCATCCAACGAAAAAGTGCAGGCTGCTGTAATTTCCTGTGTTCGTAGCAATGAATCAGGATACTGGCGAAATAAGCGATTCATTTCATCAGCAGGTTTTAAATACCTTTCTGCATTGGGGTGCAGTAAATAACCGGCAGTATAAATGGTACATTTTTCTCTTATACATGTCATCACATCCTGTAATTGCCTGCGTGCAGGTTCGTGATAATGTACGTCGTTGGTGGCAACAAGCGGTATGTTTAATTTAGCTGATAGTTGAGCAAGGCGGTATAAGTATTTTCCATCATCACCTGCATATTTCCTGCTTGCTGCTATGTATAAATTTTGTCCAAAAGCCTGTTGGTATTCAACCAACGATGTTTCAAAACTTTTATCAAAGTCAAATAATTCATTTAATCCATTTGGTGCAAGCACAATAAATTTTACACTTTCAGCATATTCGTACAGATCCCTTTTGTACAAATGGCAATCACCTTTTTCTGCACGTCGGTTACCTAATGTGAGCAGGTTACTTAACTGAGAATATGCTTTTTTATTTGTTGGAAAAGCCAGCAACGAAAGCCCATCAAGGAGATCTAACCTGCAACCAACCACTATGCGTATCCCTCTTTTTTTCGCTGCCATATGTGCACGTACAATGCCTGCGAATGTATTTCTATCTGTAATGGCTATCTCTGTATAACCCAATTCCACGGCTTGTTCTACCATTTCTTCCGGGTGCGATGCGCCACGTAAAAAGCTAAAATTAGATGTGGTTTGAAGTTCTGTGTATTTCATTTGACTAATTTTTTTTCACTGCAGAGAAGATAGAGCGCAGGGTTAGCGCAGAGGTTTTCGGCACTCTGCGAAAATCTCTTTTAACTCATGTTCTTTGAGGTTACTGTGGTGGACAAAAGTCTAAAAGAAGAAAAAAGCAAAAAAGATGAATAATATAATTTACCAATTTTGTGCCTTTGGGGTAAAACTCCTCTGCGAAAACTCCTTTAACTCATTTTCTCTGCGGTGAAACTCCTATGCAAAAAAACCATGCAAAAACCATCCATATGTTTTCTTTACATCATAATGCCCCAATCTAAACAACCAATACCTGCTGCCTTCTTCGTCTTCTACAGAATAATAATCACGGTGCTGCCCATCTTGTAACCACCATTCCTGTTCAATTCTTTCGGGTCCATCTGCTTTTTTAATATTGTGTAATTTTCCTTTATACCTAAAATTCATCGGTGGATAATCAGGCACAGGAGCAGTTACTTCAATAGCTGCAGGATGTGTCAATAATTGCAATGGCCTTGGTTTTTCCAACTTCCAGTCGATGGTGGGTTTTTCATGGATGTCCGTTGTTTCTTTAAAAGAACGCTCGGGCCAGTAATGTGCATCAGGCAAATAACGGTGAATATTTTGCTCACCAATTTTTCCGCCGATTCGATCCAGTAATTCTGCAAGACCAATATCATCCACGCCATTGTTACTTATAAAAAGTTTTTTTTGTAACGCAGATAAGTCCTCCACAACTGGAGCTTCTAAAACAAATAATTCAATACCCAATGCCGGTGTTATAGTTGCTATTTTATCTTCGAATAATTTATATAAATGCTTACTGTTGCAGCTCGGGTGGTTGGTGCCGATCTCTATTGTTTCTATTTTTCCATCTACTCTGTAACATTTTAATATTGCTTTTCTTAATCCTTTTTCTTCTTTTACAAAACGGTTGCACATTGCATCCAGCAATCGTTCCAGTGCAATTTCAATCCCTCTTCTGGTCGCAATTGGTTCCATACATGGCAGTCTTTCATAAAATAATTCTGCTGGAATAACAGATTGAATTGTTTCTTCTTCAGCACCCATTGCCTGGTCTAACCTTTGTAACAATTCTTTGCCAAATCGCCTGCGCAATGCGGTGCGTGGCATCTGTATAAAACTTTTTATTTGTGAGAGGCCAAGTTTGTTTAATCTTTCTGTAATGGCAGTTTGCAGGCGAAGAGCTGTTGCAGGCAATGGTAATAATGCTGCGGCATGTTCACCTCTTTCAACAATGCATTTATCTTTTCCAAAACGTGCAATAGCCCATGCAGTACCTATTGTATCGGCCATTCCAAATTTGTGCGTATAGCCAAAATTTTGTAGACGATTGTGCATATCAGTGAGGTACTTTTTTTCGCCGCCCCACAAGTGTGCGCAACCCGTTACATCTAATAAAAGTCCATCATTGTTATCAACCGCAACCGATGGAGTAAAACGAATAAACCATCCTGCCAATCCGGTAAGTAATTTTATTTCTCTGTTTGCCTCATCATTAAAATGTAGCAGTGTATGGTTAATTGTTCTTGCATCTGCCAAAGCCATGCTTTTATAAATACCCTCTTGTTGTGCCAGTAAACTTGCAACCGTTACTTTCATTTTGCCATGGTCAGGTGCAGCCAATACAAACGGAATATCTTTCAACGCTGGGTTCCTACGTACCATCCAATCTGTAGCAAGATTACAAAACCATATTGATATAAATCGCCGTTGCATGTCATCCTGTTTTTTGTTGTAACTCCTGTGGAATTGCAGCAATTTTATTATTGTGCCTAAAACGCCCAGCATTATATTCTATCTGCCATGTGGCGGGTTTTCCATTTCTTACTTTCAGCAAATTCACATTCCATTTTGGGAAACTTACACCGGGTAAATCATCTGTATTTTCTCCCGGCAGGGAAGTGATTTTCCAACGGGTTACACAAGCTGTAATATTTATTGCCCTGGGGTTATTTCTGATAATAAAACCGGTTACTTTACTTTTTTCAACCGCCAGTTGTAGCCTACGTGATTGTGTAAAACTTAGTTCTTTAATTTCTCCAATAACTGCAGCAAGTCCTTCACATTTCAAAGCTTCCTCTATTACCCAAAGCATTTCTTTTTCTTTTTTCAATTCAATAAAAATAATTTTCTCGGGTGCTATACCAAATGCTTTTAATGCCGGTGGAAAAACAGAAGTATTATTTCCCACCCATATTACAGGTCCACAATCAACCATTAAGGGGTTTACAATGCTTGCTACAAATGCATTTGTTACAGCTACATCTTCCGGAGATGATGTAATAAATTCATGCATCGCCCCAACCGGAAAAGTTTTATCCGGAAAAGCATTTTTTATAATGCCAATCGTTTTATCCAGCCTGCTGTTATTGCCATCATACCTAATACCTTGTAACGAAAGAATATCTTTTCGCAATGCTGAAATTATATCGGCTTTAGCTGCTGTCATTAAATATTTATTAAATACTTTTACAAAAATACTAAAATATTTAGCATTATCGTTCATAAAAAATCCACCATCTCATTTTTATTTGTGCATAACACTTTGATATAAATTTTAAAAATATATTATAGGCGAGCGCCCAATAACGCAAATACATTAACTTATTACTGATGTAAAATCAAATATTTAAATTATTGAAGATGAATGATATACAAGAAGGAGGACCATTATATCATTTTAAAAATTATTCTACTATCATTGGTAATGCGTCTTATAATCTTATTTTTTCTTATTGCCAATATTAAACATTCTCGATAAGTTAAAACCAAAACGTACATCACCTTTAAAAAATTCACCTGTTGTTTGAGTGAGGTAGCCTTTTTCATTCATACCTGCGGCATTGGAAAAATGGAGCTGGAATACATGGCCTCCTGTACCAATATCTACGCCTACAGATAATGGGTTTTTAACTGCATCATCCAACTTGCCTACAGCATAATGATAATCTGCTACCAAAGCAATTCGCTTACTTACTTTGTAGCGAAGGCCACCACCAAGTCCAAAAATTGTTTGGTCATCAGTGGGGTTCAGCGTCGTATTGTTATGTACGACCAAAGGGCTTAACTGCATAGAAAAATCAGAGGAAAATTTTTTGCCAATAATCATTTGAACATAGTAAGATGATCTATCGCCAAATGTTGGTTTTTTAGGAGCAAAAGATTCCTGCGTTGTAACAATATAACCTGCCGCAACCAACACAGAAACTGGTATTTCTTTTTCTCCTGTTGTTTGTTGCAATATTCTCGTTTTTGCGAAAATATCGATGTCTTTTAATAAAGTACTTCTGCCAACCCCAATCATAAAGTTATCTGTAATTCCAAAATCAAAGGCAAGGCGCATACTTGCATAATCTAAACCAAAAAGGTTTTTATATCCGGTTTTTACTGATCCAAAACGGTGTAAAATTCTAAAATCCATTTCCCCCTTGTGCAACATCTCAGTAGAATGGGCATTAATAACTCTGGTCGATCTAAAAGTACCTGTAACTTTTTCAGAAGTTACCTTGTCTTCTAATCCGCTTACCATACTTGTTGTATCCTGCGCAGTTATATCCTTTATAGAAATCACTGCTATCATAAATAGTAAAATTCTTTTCATCTGTTGGTTTTTATGGTAATTATATATTTAAAATTTTTAAGTACCAGCAAAAATGCGGCATAAAAAACTGTTATTTCATTTGTTGCAGTGCTGCTGTATTTACCTTTATTTCAATCTCTTTGCTAATATTGTTACCAACTACTGCCGGTACCTTTATATTGTAATCGCTCAGCAATATTTTAAAATTAGATAAAGCAGTTATAATATTATTTTTAACCTGTAATATAGCAATAGTACTTACCGCTTTTGTAATGCCATGTAAAGTAAGGCTACCATTAACTTTTAGCGTAAGGGTTTTATTCTCATTCATGTTAAATCCCACCACTGGCTCACTAAAGGTTCCTTTAAAAACTGTTTTCGGATATTTATCACTTTCTAAATAATCTTCGTTAAAATGTTCTTGCATTAAAGCTTTTTCAAACTCAAAGCCTTTTATCAATACTGAAAATTCGATTTTATTTTTGGTAAAGTCTATTACAGCAAGTGCTTTTTTATTAACGGCTTCAATCTTTTCAATTGATGTTTTTGAGTAAAACGAGATATTGCCATTTTTTGTATAGAAACTTTGAGCGTTACCCAAAAAAGAGAGACTCGTCAATAAAAAAGTAAGTAAAATTTTTATAGTCATTTTTTTAATAAATTATTCCATAATGAAGCAACGATTCAATTCAACATCCATTAAATAGCCGGTGCAAATGCCTCTTACATTTACAACCTTTCCAATGGGATATTTTTTTGCAGCAGCTATATGCTTTTTATCAATTGTGCAACTTACCTTGCTGCTGTTTGTACTATCTCCCAATAAAATTGTAAAAGCTGTATCCTGCTGGTTAGACAGCTCTGCAACAGTGCCACTTACTTCAATTACTTTGCCTAGATATTTTTTATTAGCATCATCTTCATTAATGCTGTAGGCGTTAATAATAACAGAAGCTGATATTTGATCTACAGCCTCTGTATCTGCCAAATCTGAGGGTTTTCTGTTATATTCTTTGTATGCATATATTCCTATACCAATGGCTAAAACGCCAAGGCCAACGAGGATATATTTTATTTTTTTGCTTAACATTTGTTACAATAATACGCTCCGTCTGAATTAGTTGTTGTGCTTGCCACCTGCATTTATCCAGTTTATAATAGCTGTTTTATTTGCTGCAGAAAGCCCCGGGCCGCTAGGGGGCATTTGTGAAGGATTTGCATCTACCCCTCTGGCTTTTATTCTTGCACTTTGCGCTACAATGGTACAATCGTCATTGTAATTTATTCCACTTTGTGGAGATGGACCGCTATGGCAACCTGTACAATTTGCCGCAAGGATAGCTTTTACATTTGTAAATAGAGGCCCTGCCGGAGCTTGTGCTACTGTTGCAGATCCTGTTGTTGTGCAACCATTGGCATCTTTTACACCATAGGTATAGTTAGCGGCACTAAGTAAATTAAAAACATTAGAAGCCTGAAAAGAACCACCATTAATATTGTAAGTAAGCCCAGTACTACCACTTGCATTTATTGTAATTGTACCAGTTCCTGTTTCACATTTTACCGTTGTGGTTGGTGTAACTGTTGCAGTTATTGTTGGGCAGGTTGCGGCCACAATAACATTGCTGGATGCACTTAAGCAGCCGTTTGCATCTTTGGCCACAACCCCATAAGTATTAACACCAAGGTTGGAGAATGTACCTGTTGCCTGAAAAGTTACTCCGTTGTCTTTACTAAAACTATATGGAGCTACACCACCTGCTGCTGATGCTGTTATACTACCGTTTGTTGCTGTAGGCCCGCTTGTATTTGTAAACGTTGTTGTTAAAGTAATGGTAGGACAAGATGCTGCAGTTACAGTAAAAGAAGCCGAGCCTAAACAACCGTTTACGTCTTTTGCAGTAATATTATAACTGCCTGCAACGAGGTTTGAAAATGTACCACTTGCCTGAAAAGTGCCGCCTGTACCAATGCTGTAAGTAATACCTGTACTGCCTGTTGCTGTTGCAGCTATAGAACCGGTAGCTCCGGTACTTGCAGGTGTAACTAACGCCGTTACTGTTATTGTAGGGCAAGCCGTAGCTGCTACTGTAAAACTTTGTGTGCCAGTGCAACCCGCAGCGTCTTTTGCTGTAATAGAATATGTGCCTTGTGCTAAGCCGGCAAAAGATCCAGTTGCCTGGCTTGCCCCTCCATTTAAACTATATGTAAAGCCAGAGCTACCCGTGGCTGTTGCCGTAATGGAACCATTTGTCGCAGCGGGTGAAGCGGTTGCTGATGTTGTTGCTGTAAGTGTTATTGTTTTACCTGCGCAGGGGTCTGTTGCAGGTGGATCTACCGAGGTTTTTTTGCATGACTGTACAAGTGTAAAGATACTAATGAGCGCAAGCAAACAAAGTGTGGTTATTTTATTCATGTAGCTTTTTAATACAATCGAAAGATATAAAAAAAAGGTTGCTTTTAACATTTTTTAATTTCTAAATGGGAAATATTTGAAATCTATTAGTACTCTCTTCGTACACAATTTTACACATCCTATCCCAACCAGTGGCTGTAATCTTGTGCAGCACTTTTGGCTTTCCCTGTTTGCTTTAACAAAATCACAAATAATATTTTCAAGCTTTGGATGGCTTTACAAAATGAATGTTAGGTTTAGTTTCTGTAAGTTAAAGTTAATATTATAGTTATAAATAATACCGCAGGTGGGAATGCTTGTCTTGGTTGGCATAAAACATTTTTTTCCCATTTTGATAGGTTGTAACGACCGGGATTTAATAACCCTAGTATTATTAAGGAGCAACAATGCTGGGGAGTTGTGTCGTTTAATTATTAACTTCAAACATATTTTAAAATACCAACTATGCTTCACCGAATCTTGTTTTTAATATTTGTTATTGGTTCAATGAAAACAACTGCCCAAACTGTAATTGATATGCCGCTATATCCTAAAGAAGGCCCTAGCGCTATAAACAGTAACCTTACCGAGCAAACAATTATGGTGAAGGGTACACGAAGAATTTTAAATGTAATAAAGCCTACACTTACTTTATACAAACCTGAAAAAGCAAATGGAACGGCCGTTATTATTTGCCCGGGAGGTGGCTATGCACGCCTGTCAATTGACAATGAAGGCGTGGCTGTTGCAGAAGCCCTTAATAAAATTGGCGTAACAGCATTTGTGCTTAAATACCGTTTGCCAAATGATACAATTATGATTGATAAAACTGTTGGACCGTTACAGGATTTGCAGCAGGCATTACGAATTGTAAGGCAACAGGCAGCAAAATTTTCCATTAATGAAAACCGCATTGGTGTGATGGGTTTCTCAGCCGGTGGTCACCTAGCTTCAAGCGCACTTGCGCATTATAATTTTAAGGCTGATAATACTTTTGACGATACAACATCTCTTCGCCCTGCATTTGGCATACTCATTTATCCGGTAATTAGTTTTAACAAAGAGATTATGCACAAAGGTTCTAGAGATCATTTACTTGGAATTAATCCCACTGAAAAAGAGGAGCAATTTTTTTCAAACGAATTAAACGTAACCCAAAATACACCACCAGTATTTTTAGTGCACGCCGGTGATGATGCCACCGTTCCCGTTGAAAACAGCATTCGTTTTTACCAGGCCTGCAATAAAAACAAAGTGCCGGCCGAAATGCATATTTATGCACATGGCGGCCATGGCTTCGGTTTAAACAATACGACCACTGATGATAAATGGATGGATAGGTTGGGAATTTGGTTAACGGGTTTGTATAAATAAAATGTGTTGCTTTTATTATTTTCTTAAATGACTTCCTTTTTCTAATTGGGTTCCAAATAACAAAAGCCTGTCTCATATTTATGAAACAGCCTCCTTTTTTCTGCTATTCACATGCTACAGTATCTTTACTAAATAAAAAGCTATCACACACGGAAAAAGATGCTAAAAAATAAATCTTATTTTCCCATCGCTTTAATACCTGGCAACTCTTTCCCTTCAAAATATTCCAACAACGCACCACCACCGGTACTTACATAACTTACTTTATCTGCCAAGTTAAATTTGTTTACTGCGGCCACACTATCACCACCGCCTACAAGCGAAAAAGCACCGTTAGCAGTAGCTTCTGCAACTGCAAGTGCAATAGCTTTTGTACCGGCCTGAAATTTTTCCATTTCAAAAACGCCCATTGGGCCGTTCCATAATATCGTTTTTGATTTGCCGATTATTTCTGAAAAAATACCAATTGCTTTTTCGCCAATATCAAGTCCCATCCAGCCATCGGGTATTTGGTCGCTCGGTACATCTTTGGTATTCGCATCTGCAGCAAATTTATCTGCAATAATAGAATTTTCAGGTAAGTGAATACTTACATTTTTTTGTTTTGCTTTTTCTAAAATAGCCAAAGCTGTTTGCATGCGGTCATCTTCGCAAAGCGAATTACCGATTTTACCGCCACGTGCTTTTATAAATGTATATGCCATGCCACCACCAATAATGATGTCGGTTGCACGGTCCAGCAAATTTTCAATTATAAGTATTTTGTCTGAAACCTTTGCTCCGCCTATAATGGCGCAAAATGGTTTTTCACTCTTGTGCATTACTTTTTCTGCACTTGCTACTTCGGCTTCCATGAGCAAACCAAACATTTTGTTTGCGGGTTCGTAAAACTTTGCAATAATTGCTGTAGATGCATGTGCCCGGTGTGCTGTACCAAATGCATCGTTCACATAAACATCTCCAAGTGCGCTTAGCTTTTTTGCAAATGCTTCGTCACCCTTTTCTTCTTCTTTGTGAAATCTTAAATTTTCCAGTAACAAAACATCGCCTTCCCGCAGCAATGTGGCGGTAAGTCCTGCCTGTGAGCCCACACAATCATCTGCAAAGAAAACTTTCGTTTCGCCGCCTAACAATTCATGTAAATGATTTACCAGGTGCTTTAACGAAAACTCATCGGTTGGCCCATCTTTAGGTCGCCCTAAGTGGCTCATTAAAACTACTTTTCCACCATCAGCCAATATTTTCTTTATGGTGGGGATGGTTGCTGTCATTCTTGTATCGTCGGTTATTTTAAATGCATCATCTAGCGGTACATTAAAATCTACTCTTACCAAAGCGGTGTGGCCTTTGAAATTAAAGTCGAAAAATTTGCTCATAGGTCAAATAATTAATTGCTGTAAAGTTAATGTTTAGTCTTTAGCGGTAAAAACAAAAAGACCTTCCGAAGAAAGTCTTTTTCAAATTTATCTTGAGTTTATTATTTAACCAGCCCTGCAAAATAATTTACAGTTCTCACCAATTGAGATACATAACTCATTTCATTATCGTACCAGCTTACGGTTTTTACCAGTTGCTTATCGCCAATGGTTTGTACTTTTGTTTGAGTAGAATCAAACAAAGAACCGAAGTTTATCCCAATAACATCGCTGCTTACAATTTCATCTTCGTTGTAACCAAAGCTCTCGTTGCTCGCAGCTTTCATCACAGCGTTTACTTCTTCAGCTGTAACTGTTTTTTCTAAGATAGAATACAATTCAGTCACCGAACCTGTAATTACTGGTACTCTTTGTGCACCACCATCCAATTTACCTTTAAGCTCAGGCAATACCAAGCCAATTGCTTTTGCGGCACCAGTACTATTTGGTACGATGTTGGCTGCTGCTGCTCTTCCTCTTCTTAAATCATTTTTTGCGTGAGGTGCATCCAATGTATTTTGGTCATTGGTGTAGGCATGTATAGTGCTCATTATGCCTGTTACAATTCCAAAATTGTCATTCAATGCTTTTGCCATAGGCGCAAGGCAATTCGTTGTGCAACTAGCACAGCTAATAATGGTTTCGGTACCATCCAATATTGCATGGTTTACATTAAATACCACCGTTTTTAAATCGCCGGTAGCCGGTGCGGATATTACAACTCTTTTTGCGCCGGCGGTAATATGTGCTTGTGCTTTTGCTGCATCTGTAAAAAAGCCTGTGCTTTCTATTACAACATCTACATGGTGTGCTCCCCATGGAATTTGTGCAGGGTCTTTTTGTGCATATATCTTTACTTCATGGCCATTTACCACAATTGCATTTTCTGTTGAAGTTACTTTTTCGTCAAACCTTCCCTGCGCACTGTCATACTTTAATAAGTGAGCCAATGTTGCAGGGCTTGTAAGATCATTAATCGCAACAACATCTATACCTTCCATATTATGTATCTGACGAAATACCAAACGGCCTATTCTTCCAAAACCATTAATGGCAACTTTTACTGAACTCATAACTATTTATTTAGAATGATATTAAAATTTTTGAAGTGCAAAATTACATGTTGTTTGTGTTTATTACATAAAAATTTTACGTTTTCACCCCCCTTTGCAGTTTTATCTCCTTTTATAGAAAATAAGAACCCCTTTGAGCTTGCCGTTGGTATAAAAGAAAAAGTTATACATGCTATTATTCCCTATTTTTATATTCTAATTTAAAAATGAAAATTATGAAACGTACAGGAATAATTGTTTTGGTGATACTAGGTGTTTTAATTCTTTGGGGTGTATCACTAAGAAATGGTTTTGCCACAGCTGAAAACGATATTAATGGCCTTTGGGGTAAAGTACAAACTCAATATAACCGAAAAGCGAAGTTGTATGAAAACGTAGTAAACACAATTAAAGGGGCCGCCCGAAATGAAGATACTACCCTTATTAAAATTGTACAAATGAGGAGTAGAGTACCAGAAATAAATCCAAATTCTACGCCTGAGCAAATAGCAGCAGCTGATAGACAATTAAGCCAGGTAGGTAGAGCTGCATTAAATGTAAATATTGAAGCTTACCCCACCTTGCAAGCCACAGGCTTATACAGAGATTTGCAGGCACAAATTGAAGGCACAGAAAATAGAGTAACCGTGGCGTTAAACGATTGGAACGATGGAGTAACAGCTTACAATGGGAAAATTATCCGTTTCCCTTCAAACATCATAGCAAGTATATTTGGCTACTCTAAAAAGAAAAATTACGAAGCTGCTGTAGGTGCAGAAGATACAAAAGTGGATTTTAATTAATCAGGCCTTAATTTAATATTGTGGGAATATTTTCAATTTTTAAAAAGCCCGAATTTTTTAATGAGGTACAAAAAGCGGCTATTGTACAGGCAATAAGACTTGCTGAAAAACAGACTAGTGGCGAAATACGGGTTTTTGTGGAAAGCAAAAACCCGTATGTAGACCCAATGGACAGAGCTGCTGAAGTATTTTACAATTTAAAGATGGATAAAACTGACAATCGAAATGCCGTATTGCTTTATATCGCCATCAAGCATAAAGAGTTAGTACTTTTTGGAGACGAAGGAATCTACAAAAAAACTGGGCAGTCTTATTGGACAAATGCTGTTCGAAATATGTTAGAAAAATTTACCGCAAATGACATCAGCTTAGGTATGGTAAACTGTATAGCACAAGTAGGCCAAACCCTTAAAGAAGCTTTTCCTTATGATGTAGATTTTGACAAAAACGAATTGCCAGATGAAATAATTTTTGGAAAATAGATTTGGTTGTAAGTGCATAAACATTAAAAGTTTTATTTCAGGCCATTCCTTTAATTTTTTATTGTTTACTTTTTTCCCTGCAAGTTATCTCCATGATCCCCTTAAACCAATACAGCAAGCCTAAATAAAATTTTTATAATGAAAAAAATTGCTTCCATATTTTTTGCATTACTGTTAGGTTTAGTAAGCTTTTCTCAAACAAATTTTGATATTGACAAATTGCTAAAAGCAAGGCCAAATAGCCTTGTAGTAGATTACACAGGCATACTTACGCAAGAGCAATTGCAGGCACTTGAGCAAAAATTAGTTTTGTTAGACGATAGTACCACAACACAAGTAGCTGTGGTAGTAGTACCTAATTTAGGTAATTACGATGTGGCAGACTTTAATGTAAAGTTGCTCAGAGCTTGGGGAGTAGGCGGAAAAAAAAACAATAATGGAGTTGTACTGTTAATAAGTACCGAAACTAAAAAGCTAAATATAGCTACGGGGTATGGGGTTGAGGGTGCATTGCCTGATGTTACCTGTAAACGAATTATAGATGAAGTAATAGTACCGGCTTTTAAGGGTAACGATTATTACCGTGGCATAAACGAGGGTACAAATGCAATAATGCAAGCCGTAAGGGGAGAATACAACACCCCACGAGAACGTAAAGGAAAAGGTGGTGGCAACAGCATCGTGTTTTTTATTATAATAATTGTTATTGTACTACTAATATCCCGTGGTGGTGGCAGAGGCGGTGGTGGCACTTTTATGAGTCGTCGTGGGCAGACAGGGATTGCAGAAGCTTTGTTGTTGAGTACACTGTTTGGCGGTGGTGGCAGAGGTGGTGGAAGTGGCTGGGGCGGTGGAGGCGCCAGTGGCGGCGGCTTTGGAGGTTTTGGCGGCGGCAGTGGTGGTGGTGGTGGTGCAAGTGGCAGCTGGTAAATGGTAGCTAAAAGATATTAAACACAAGATGTAAGAAATTAGATAGGGCGAAAACTGATAAGCTAATCCGCAGTTTAATAAAACCTTATCGTACAAGTAAGCGCAAATAATCCGAGCCCTTTTGATAGAGCATTGGTTTATTTTTTATAGGTGGTTTATCCCTTTCTTAAAATTCCGATTATGTATTCCTATGCATGAATGACCTGTGTAATTTTATGAATATTATCATTAAGCCCAATGACTGCCATTACATATTCATAATTTTAGAAAATCTTTTTGATATTAACTAATTGTTACGTTGATAACTACCTACTAAAAAAGATGTACTTCATTTTTTTAACAGATACTTTTGCCAAAAATTATCGCATGAAGAAATTATTTACTCTTTTACTCATCTCTTTTTCTTTTTCGGCCATAGCCCAAAACTTTACTGCAGGTAATCTTATTGTATACAGGGCGGGAGACAGTACTGCTGCTGTAACCAGCAATGGTACAGCCGTTTTTTTAGATGAATATAGCCTGACAGGTACACGTGTGCAATCTTTAGCACTACCTACCTCTATAGCAGGTGCTAACAAACGATTGGTTTGTGTGGGCACGGCGGGTACCGAAGGTTTTTTAAGTTTAAGCGTTGATAAACAATATGTGGTGGCCACCGGTTATGATGCTGCTGTAGGAACGGCAAGCTTGGCAAGCTCAAGTTCTGCTACTACCGCAAGAGTGGTTGCAAGGGTTGATGCTACAAAGTCGATAAATACAACAACAGCTTTGAATGCTTTTAGCGGTAGCGCAATAAGGGGTGTATGTAGTACAAACGGAACCGATATTTGGCTTTCTGGCGCATCTACAGGTAGTTTATACACAACCTTGGGTAGTACTACCGCCACCACGGTAAGCAGCACGGTTACTAATTTAAGAAATACATATATTTATAATGGTCAATTGTATGCCAGCACAGCATCTGGCACATTCTCAAGAGTTCAAGCTGTAGGTACAGGTATACCAACCGTTACCGGAAATGCTATGACTAATTTGAGCGGAGTATCTACTACAAATACTTCTTCAAATGGGTTTTATATGGCGACAATAAATGGTGTAACAGTCCTTTATTTAGCAAGCGATGCAACAGGTGGAGGGCTACTTAAATATATTTTAAATGCTGGTAGTTGGGTGTTAAGTGGAAATATTGTTACGCTTATAAGAGGTTTAACAGGTAAAATAGCTGGCAACGATATCGAATTATATGCTACCAATTCAAGTGGTTTAAATATTTTAAAATTTACAGATATTGGTGCTTCCACCAGCAATATTGGCAGTGGTACTTTTACAACAATTGCTACTGCCCCAACAAATACATTGTTTAAAGGTATTTGTTTCGCCCCCGAATTGCCTGTTACGGCTACTTTGTCGGTCTCTCCAAGTTCGATTTCATTAAATACTACGACTAACACTGCTTCTGCATCACAATCTTTTAATGTAACCGCCAGTACTTTAACCCCTGCCGCAGGTAATTTGACCATTACTCCTAGCTCGGGGCTAGAATTTTCTTTCGATAACATTGCATTTTCTTCAACGGCACAAACCCTTGCTTACGCAGGTTCTGCAGTAGCAAGTACGCCCATTTACGTACGTATAACAAATACTGCACCGCAGGGTGCGGTAAGCGGCAGTATTACGATTAGTGGTGGCGGTGCTGCAACCAATGCTGTAGTAACAGTTACCGGAGGGGTGTTTCAAAATTATTACAATAAACCCGTTGGCGACCTTACAGCCACCAGCTCGTGGGGCACTAATGCAGATGGTTCGGGAACTTTGCCAGCAGATTTTGCAACCGCCTACCAGGTATTTAATATGGTAAAAAATAACAACCTTGGCGCCCCTTGGGATATAAGTGGCACCAGCAGCAAATTAATAATTGGCGATGGCAGTGCTGCAATTACACTCAGCACTACCCTTACGGATACACTTAAAGCAACGGTAATTACTGATGTGTTAGACAATGCAGTATTTAACATTAGCAACAAAATACCGCCCGCTTTGGGCAGTCTTACTTCGGCAAGCAAAATTATTTTTTCATATAACGCAACTGCCACCACAGATACCATTAAAATACCTACCCTTAATTATGGGTTCCTAACGCTACAGAACGGACTTAAATATTTTAAATCTGGTATTACAACTGTAAATGCTGATTTGGTTTTTGATAATGTGGTTAACGCCAACGGAGCAGCATCTCCATTTAGTACTATTTCGCTCAAAGGCAATTTATCTATGGTTGGTACATCAAACTTTGAAGACAGTACCACTGGCTCAGGTAACAGGCTTACCCTAAGCATGGCGGGTACCGGCACCCAAAATATATTTACCAACGGCAACGAGTTGAGTATTTTTAGATTGATAAGAGATACGGCCATTGGAACGACTAATGTAAATATTGACCTTGGTACAAACAGTAAAATAACCCTTGGCAACAATACCAGCGGCGGCCTTAGTTTATTACAAAAAGCGGCCGGTACGCCTACCACCACTACACTTAACTTATCTGGTACTACGCAGATGGCCCTTGTAAAAAATGGCGTGGTTACCGATGTTACCAATAACCGGGTAGGCAATATAAATGCCACCGGTGGTACCATCATTTTAAATAAAACCATCGCCAATACTGCCACACAAGGCGTACTGAGGTTTGCGGCAAATAGTGTTTTAGATGCCTTAACGGTAAATATTACTACGCCTGCAAAAGATTCTATCATTATTAATGATGACTTATCTATTAACAATGCCCTCACTTTAACCGATGGAAAAATAATAATGGCTACCGGCAAAATTTTAAAAATGAATGCATCATCTGCTATTACTGGTGGTGCTGTAGGCAGTTTTGTAGAGGGTATTTTAAGCAATACGGCTGCGAGTGGCAATATTAATTTCCCGGTAGGCAAGGGTACCAAATATGCTCCCGTAACGGTGGGTATACTTACCGGCAGCAACAGGTACGATGTACTGTATGCAAACAGTGGCTATGGCACTTATACAATAGGCACATCTACGTTGGCTACCTATCCAAATTATAATGTGAGCCAAAAAGAATACTGGAACATAACCCCTGCTGCAACAGCTACTGCTGATGTTAGCTTATTTTATACGGACAACAAGACCATCAATGCCAACCCAACAAGCCTCAGAGGGGCTCATTTTAATGCAACAAATAATAGTTGGGACGATAAGGGTAATGCCAACACAGGCAGCAACACTTTAATAAATGGCCAGGTAACCATGCTGGGTGTTGATGACTTTAGCCCATTCACTTTTGCTGCTGATATAGCAGGTGTGTTGCCAATTAAACTTACCAATTTTACTGCGGTAAAAGACGGCAAAATCGTAAAAATACAGTTTACCACTGGGCAGGAAATAAATACTAAATGGCATATAGTAGAGCAAAGTACGGATACCAAAAACTGGAAAACTGTAGCTACGCTTACTGCAGCAGGCAACGCTGCCTTAGAAAATATATACGATGCTGTTGACTTATTACCTGCAAAGGGAACTAACTATTACCGAATAAAAACAAAAGATATAGATGGCAGAGCAAATTACAGTATGATAAAATCTGTATTATTTAGCTTTAGTTTTGAAATAGCAGTAAGCCCTAATCCCGTAAGCAATATACTTACTGTATTAGTAGCAAAACCAAATTCCAATGGTGCTCTAATATCCATCGTAAATACTGTGGGAGCAAAAGTGTATGAGCAAAGTACTAAAGATGCTTCCATAAAAATTAATATAGAAAACCTTGCTAAGGGTACTTATTTTGTGAAAGCATTGCAAGGGGAAAATGTTAGTGTAAAAAAGATTATCGTACAATAAAATCTATAAAATTCTATAACTACAAATGCGCTATTTATTTAGTTGTATTTGTAGTTTTTTTATGGATATAATTATAAAAACTTCCCTTCACCTTATTTATATCTTACCACTTTCCTGCTAAGGTATTGCCGCCCACTTCTCTTCTTTTGGGCCAAGTTCAATAACCCAATCGCAACTCTTTGTGACATCAGTATTGTTCTCAATTACTGGTATGAAGTACGCTTGCTCTACAAACGTATTAAAAGACGACAACCATTTTTTAACATCTTTAAAATGTAGTGTGCACCAAGGGCTTGCGTCAAACTGCTTTATTAGATAGACTTAGCAAGAATTTTTTTATTTGTTGTATATTTTGAACAATTTTTCGTCTTGTTGTT
Organism: Ferruginibacter sp.; assembly: GCA_040400515.1. Lineage (GTDB taxonomy): Bacteria > Bacteroidota > Bacteroidia > Chitinophagales > Chitinophagaceae > Ferruginibacter. The sequence continues at coordinate 65,626 of JBBAQB010000019.1, forward strand.
TTGTGGGCTGCAAACCTTTTGATTTATTTTGATGACTAATTTGCAAATTATTATTACTATTTCTACTTCCTCCTTTGCTTATTTTTTTGTTGTTAAAGATTCAACTTTCTTCTTACCATTAACAGGTAACGGTATGAGCTCACTTCAACGGCAAAAAGGACTGAAGAGACTTATCTTCTGCTAATTAATAAATGATACTAACGGGTTATTAAATTATTACTTGAGCAATTGAATATGGAAAACAGAGTGACCGATTAAAATTACAGCGCATAATGTCTTATCTCTTAATTAAAGTCTATATAGCCAAGTCACCATTTATGTTGCAAAAAACTTTCTTCTCTTTTCTCCTGTATCTTTTTAGAGATATATTCTGATAGCTTTTTTCGTTTCGCTTTAAAACTTTTACCTTCCTATCCACAAACCTGAAAAATGATAGTCTGCGAACAGACTGTTGGTCACTAGTGGAAGCCCCGAGCAGCGCCGAAGGCGAGGCGAAAACTTGCTACGGATGTCCAGGGAAAATATACTTGTTGCTTCAGCATTCGCCACCCCAAAATATTTTTTGATGTACTATAAATAAAAAACGGCTCCCATTACTGAGAGCCGTTCCAACAAAAAATTAGGCGATTTTATTTAAAAACACTTTTCACATATTCCTCAATTTCTACACCCTTTGCTTTGGCAATTTTATCTAATGAGCCTTTGATACTCGGGTCCAACTGCCCTCTAAAAGATAACGGTATGGCATTTCTAAACTTCATAATATTATCAATGCCTGCTTTTACTTTTGAGAGATCGCTCACTTTTACAAGGTACGCAGCATACTTACCTGTACCGCTCAGCTTTTCCTGAGACAGCGGTGCATCATTGTACATGCCAGATATAAAATCAAAATCAGCCTCTGTGCCGTTGCTTACTAAAACATCGTTTACGGCATTTCCCAAAGCACCTTTTGCATCGCTGCTAAATTTCTTTGCCAGCGTGTATGCGTTTTCAGCATCTAATGCAACCAATCCTTTTAGTGCGGCACCTGCAACAGTGTAAGAGGAATCGTTTACAGCACTTTGGTAAATAGATAAATATTTTGCATTGCCATTTTTTACAAGGTAGCTAATGGCAGCAGCTTTTACTTTTTTGTTCTCACTTTTTGTCAGCCCTTCAATTTGCTCAAGTACTACTACATCTGCTTTATAAGGAGATGTAGCAAGTTTTTGCATCGTTAGTATTTTTAACCCGGCATACTTATCACTCAATCCTTTTGCAAGCTCAGGCATGGTTTTTTTACCAAAAAAATCTATTGCCTCTTTTCTATCCATGTAATTTTTTGCATTCTTAAACTGGGCAATAAAGTTTGCTTCCGTTTTGTTGTCTGTTTTCTCTGCAAGCAACAATTTATCCGCATCTACATTTATAAGATCAGGCTTTGTTGTGTAATTAAAAAAGAAAGTGTCTTTTTTGTTTTCTGCTATTACATTGTATCTTTTTCTTTCCGTTCCTGTATAAACATCAATCGCCATTGGTAGTTTAAAGAGCTTCCCTGTTTTTTGTGTTTGCTCAATAATTACAGATGCTTTGCCTGCAGCATCATCGTACACATAGTCAATCTTTAATTTTGGATGGCCGCTGCCATAATACCATTGGTTAAAAAACCAGTTCATATCCTTACCTGTCGTTTCTTCAAATGCAAGTCGCAACTGTCCTGCTTCGCCCGCTTTAAATTTATTTGTGGTAAGGTAATTGTTGAGCGATTTAAAAAATGCATCGTCACCAACGTAATTGCGCAGCATGTTTAAAATCCTGCCGCCTTTATTATAGCTTACAGCATCAAACATTTGTTCTTTATCTGCATAATGATAGCGCACTAGGTCTTTGCCTTCGCTGCCGCTTTGAAGGTAACCCTGCATGTCTTCAAGGTTATGCTCATAAGCAGCATCTACACCATACTTATATTCATTCCATAAATATTCGCTGTAATTGGCAAAACTTTCATTTACCGTGAGGTTGCTCCAGCTTTCTGCTGTTACAAGATCTCCAAACCATTGGTGAAACAATTCGTGTGCTATCGTTTCTTCCCAAGCATTACCATCTGCGAGTTGGCGGTTATTCTGGTAAGCACTTTCCTGGTGTAGGGTAGCAGTGGTATTCTCCATTGCACCACTTACATAATCTCTCCCCACTATCTGTGCATATTTTTGCCATGGGTATTCTACACCCAACTTTTCCGAAAAGAACTTAATCATCTCAGGAGTGTTACCAAAAACTTTTCTTGCGTATTGTTCCTGATTTCTTTCTGTATAATAACTTACTTCTTTGCCTTTGTAACTGTCTTTTGTAATGGCAAAATCGCCCACACCCATAAAAAATAAATAAGGAGCATGTGGCAGGTCCATCTTCCAGTTATCAGTTCTCGTGCCGTCAGCATTTTTCTTTTCGCTTATTTTTAAGCCATTGCTCAGCGTGACATATTTTGCAGGCACTGTCATAGCAATTTCTTCGGTACTTTTTTGATTGGGTTTGTCTATCGTTACCATCCAAACACTGTTTGCTTCGGTTTCGCCTTGTGTCCAAATTTGCGTAGGCTTGTTTTTTTCTTCCCCCTTTGGGTTAATGAAATACAAACCTTTTGCATCGGTAATAGCATCGCTGCCTTTTACTTTTAAATCGTTTGGCTTGCTCACATAATCAAAATAAAGGGTGTATTTTTCATCACCGGCATAGGTTTTATCCAGTTTAATATTTACCTGCATACCATCATACGAATATTTTAAAGGCATTTTTACTGTGCCTTTCATAATGGCTACTTCTTTTAGTTCCATTCCTTTCGCATCAAGTAATACAGAATCAGTCGGGTAAAAATGTGGTTTTAAAGTCACCCACTCTTTACCGTACAAATATGATTTGTCGTAATCAAAACGCACATCCAGTTTGGTATGTACTAGTTCGTTTGTTTTAGGATAACTCTCCCTCAATATTTTTTTCCAGGTTGTATCCTCGGGTTCATCTTGTATTTGAGCATACATGCTTAGTGGCAATGCAGCTACGCAAAAAAGCATTAAAAATTTTTTCATGTTTTTGTTTTATTTGTGTTGAAATATTGCTGGTTGGTTAAAAGTCTTAACCTGTATCTACAAGTTTAGGGAAAACAACCAGCAACTCGTTTTATAATGAGCGTAAAAGTAAAGTGTCGGCCTAAAATAATATCACAATATTTTATAAATGGCAAATCAGAAGTAATCTTTAGTTTTGCACTTTAAAGCAACGCTTTTATGAAAACTGTAGTACATCTTATCACAATGCTGTTGCTCTCATCAGTATCTCAGGCACAGCAATATTACTTTGTGTATATGCAAACAGATAATAAGCAGCCTTTTTATATAAAGGTGAACGATAAAGTTATGAGCTCGTCTGCCTCTGGCTATGTTGTTATTCCAAAACTTACAACGGGTAATTATACAGTAACGGTAGGTTTCCCCAAAGACCAGTGGCCACAACAAACCATGTCACTCAGTATAACAAATGCAGATGCAGGTTATTTGCTGAAAAATTTTGGCGAGAAAGGGTGGGGGCTTTACAATTTACAAACGATGGCTGTTGTTATGAACAATAATGGGGGCAGTGCTGAAAAACCTTCCGAAAAAGTAGTTGGCGACGTTTTTACCAATACGCTATCCGGTGCAGCCAATACGGAACTCACCTCACCTAAAAGCACAAAAGTCGAAAAGCCCGCTGTTGTTGAGGAGTCAAAAAAGGAAGTTGTAAAGTTCGTAGAAGAAAAGCAGGTACCTGTTTTGGTTCAAAATACCATTCAAAAGCTTAACAGCACAATAGATGAAGATGGCAAATCATTTACCTATATTGACCGCTCTGCAGGCGCTGTAGATACCATCAATATATTTATACCTGTTGCAAAAGCAGATAAAATGCCCGTTGCTGTAAAACCGGTAGTGGAGACAGAGAAAGAAACCACACAAACCAAGCCTAAAAAGTTCTTGGATATCGATTTACAAAACCCCAATGCAAAAAATGCGGTGGCAGAAGCACCTGTGCAAACGAGTGGAGATAAAGAAGTGAAGCCGTTAGTGACTACATCAGTTGCACCTGCAGCCGTAAATGAAAACAAGCCGATTGTAAATTTTAACTCAGATTGCAAATCAACCGCCACTGAAGGTGATTTTATGAAAGTGCGAAAGAAAATGGCATCTTCCAGTTCTGATGATGCCATGATAGACGTCGCAAAAAAGGCATTTAAGTCAACCTGTTACTCAGTAGAGCAGATAAAAAACCTAAGCCTGCTATTCTTAAACGATGCAGGTAAATACAATTTTTTCGATGCTTCGTATCCACATATACATGATACACAAAATTTCGGGTTACTGCAAAGCCAACTTTCAGATCAGTATTATATCACCCGCTTTAAAGCTATGATACGAAATTAAATCTATGGCAAGGTATTTTTTAGAAGTAGCTTACAAGGGCACCGCATATGCCGGTTTTCAAATTCAGCAAAATGCAAATACTATTCAAGCTGAAGTAGAAAAGGCCTTGCACACTTACTTTAGAACTTCACTTGCTTTAACAGGTTCTTCTCGTACAGATGCAGGTGTACATGCTCAGCAAAATTATTTTCATTTTGACACAGCTATAGTCATTGATTTTACTAAGGCGACGAAGGCCATTTATCACCTAAATGCCATACTCCCCTTAGATATTGTAATAGTTAGAATTATAAGCGTTGCAGAGAATGCGCATTGTCGTTTTGATGCGGTTTCCCGCAGTTATACATATACACTATACGACCATAAAAACCCATTTTTGGCAGATGCGGCGTATTACTATCCTTATCCGTTAGACGTAGAGGTTTTAAACGTAGCTGCATCAATGCTGCTTACACACACTGCTTACCAATCTTTTGCAAAGAAGAATATTCAGGTATTTACTTATAATTGTATCATTACACAAAGCAGATGGTTACAGCAAAACAATACATTAACGTTTGAGGTAACTGGCAATCGGTTCCTTAGAGGGATGGTAAGAGGTCTTGTTGGCACCATGTTGCTCGTTGGTAGAGGCAAATGCAGCCTTTCAGATTTTCAGTTGATTCTGGACAGTGAAGACAGTTCAAAAACAGATTTTTCTGCACCTGCAAAAGGATTGAAGTTGATGAAGGTGCTTTACCCATCTTTCGAAACCCGATAGCTGTGTAATCTTAATTTTACTTGCCACACATCTGTTTAGATTTCTCAACTCACTTGTAGTTACAATAACGATATGTATTTCCATCAGGTTGTTCAACGTCTGTTTCCTTGTTTATTATTGATAAGCTTGGTTATTAGATAGTGAAAACCAACCAACTGGAGACAACTGTGTAAAAATAATTATTGGCTGTAAGCCTTGTACAATAGGGCTTTTTAAAAAAAAGAGATATTTTTTTTAAAAATACTTGCTCAACGAAATATAACCTCCTATCTTTGCTGTCCGCTTTAAGAAAAAAGGCAAAAAGCTCTTTTAAAATTTATAGAATTCCATTAGAACATCAATTATATTTTATTTAGAAATAATTGAAATAATGTTGAAATAAATTTTGTCGAATTCATTGGTATCCATACCTTTGCACTCCGAAAAATAAACGGCTCTGCTTTAAAAAAACAGGGAATAGAAATAAAAAATAAATTAGGTTACTAAAAAATAGTTTTATAC
>JBBAQB010000020.1:0-69780 GCA_040400515.1 Ferruginibacter sp.
CTAAGGGTCAAAATGCTGATCCAACAATTGCAGTTGCACCGTCTAATTCGGGTATAGTAGCGGTAGGTGCCACTATTGATATTGTCGTAACAGTCGGTAATGCTCTAGCAGGTAATATTGCACCTGGCAGAATGAGACCACTTATACAAGTTCCATCATCGGTAACTTTTCCGGCTACGCAACCTGGTCTACCTACGGGTTGGACAATTTTGACAAACTCAGGAACTCAAATTCGTCTTTGTAACAGCTCTGCTAATCTTGCTGGTAACGGTTCTATTGATATAATACTTAAAGTACAAGGGGTTACCGTATCTCCAGCTCAAACATTTTCTGGCACCCAGTTTGGCGGTATTGCTTGTGCAAATGGCCCAGCTGTACCGGGTAATGTTGCCGTAAATGATGCTGCTACCTCAACTATTGAAGTTGTATCTCCTTGTGGATTAACAGTAACTGCAACCGCAGGAACAATACTCTGCAACGCTGGAATTACTACAATTACGGCATCTGGTACAGGTGTGACTGGAGCAATAGAATACAGCATCAATGGAGGTACTTATCAAACAAGCAACGTATTTACAGGAATAGTTGCAGGGTTATACACAGTAGCTGGTAGGCAAGTATCAAATCCATTTTGTATAAATAGTACTAGCTTAACAGTTTTAGAACCAGCCCCTTTGCAAGCACCAATTGTAAACATAATACAACCAACTTGCGCATCAGCAACGGGTATAGTTACCATTACCTCTCCCACAATAGGGTTAACTTTTAGTTTGGATGGTAGTACTTCTTTTGTTAGCTACACAGCACCCATTTTATTTTCTACAGGCTCTCACACAATACAAGCAAAAAATGCTAATGGCTGCCTTTCTCCAATTATTTCTATCACTATAAACTCGCAACCTACAACCCCACTAATACCTATTGTAGGTAATATTACACAACCTAATTGCTCTATATCTACAGGTACGTTGGTTTTAAGTGGATTGCCTATAGGTAATTGGACAATTAATCCAGGCAACGTTACAGGAAATACAGCAAGCACAACATTAAATAGTTTACCTGCTGGAACTTACAATTTTACAGTTACCAATGATGTTGGATGTGGTTCTTTACCAACTTCACCTGTTACAATAAATGCAGTGGTTGGGGCTCCTTCAGCACCAACTTTTACAGTGGTTCAACCTACATGTACCATTTCTACAGGCACTATCATAGTAACTTCACCTTCGAGTGGATTGTTATTTAGTTTAGATAATGGCCCCTATGCTGCTTATCCTACCGGTGGCATTACTAACGTTGGTGCAGGCAATCACACCCTCATTATTCAAAATGTAAGTGGTTGCCTTTCTCCATTTACAAATATTGTTATTAATACCCAGCCAGCTTCGCCCCCACCTCCAGTTGTAAACGTTATACAACCTACATGTACAGTTTCTACAGGGACATTGCTTGTTACTTCCGATACTACAGGTGTGACATTTAGTTTAGATGGAGCAGCTTTTGCAAGTTATCCGATTGGTGGATTTACCTTAGTGCCTACAGGTACACACAATTTACTTGTTCAAAATCTCAGTGGTTGTACCCCCTCAGTTACAAATAACATTATTGTAAATACCCAACCAGCATCACCATCTGCATCAATTTCTGCCACTTCAATTACATGTTTTGGCGGCAATAGTACACTAACCGCTATTGGAACGGGTGGCACTTTGCCATATGAATTTAGTCTAAATAATAGCGGTCCATTTCAAATTTCTAACACATTTAACGTAATGGCAGGTACTTATTTTGTAACAGTGAAGGGTGCAAATGGTTGTACTAGTACAACAAATAATTTGATTGTAGGGCAACCAGCAGTAGTTTCAGCAACTATTTCTGCGGGTTCCATTGCTTGTAGAGGTGGAACTACTTCACTTACAGTTTTGGCGGCAGGAGGCTCCGGTACTTTAGAATACAGTTTAAATAATTCTACTAATTTCCAAACAAGTAATATTTTTACTAACTTAAGTGCAGGTACGTATTCAGTAAGAGTAAGGCCTATTTTAAATCCTACCTGTATTACAACCACTCCTTCTTTAGTAATCACTCAACTAGATAGTGTTAAAATTTCAGCATCTGCCCTACCAATTAATCAATGTGGTGGAACTACAGCTGTGACAATTGTAGCATCAGGAGGACGCTCTCCTTATACAGGCGCAGGTACTTTTGTAAAAGGTCCTGGTAAGTGGTCATTTACCGTAACAGACGCAAATGGCTGCACTGCTACTTCCCAATTAATTATTTTACCTCCCGGTTGTGTAGAATTAAAAGTATTTCCTAATCCTGCACAAAATAGTATTAATGTAAATCATCCCGCCTCTCAAACTGCTTCAGTTATTCAAATATTTGAAGCAGATGGACGTAGGGTTCTATCAATGCCTATTGCCCCAAATGCTTTCATATCTAATCTTAATGTAAGTACATTAGCTACCGGAGTATATATTTTGGTTTATATCAATGGAAACGAAAGAAAGGAAATAAAATTTATAAAAACCACCAGCAAATAATTTATTAATTAGAATAAATCAACTAAAATGAAAAAAATTAAAATAGTTTTATTATCATTCGTAATTGTCTTTTCTGCTATTACTACTAAGGCTCAAAATGCTGATCCAACAATTGCAGTTGCACCGTCTAATTCGGGTATAGTAGCGGTAGGTGCCACTATTGATATTGTCGTAACAGTCGGTAATGCTCTAGCAGGTAATATTGCACCTGGCAGAATGAGACCACTTATACAAGTTCCATCATCGGTAACTTTTCCGGCTACGCAACCTGGTCTACCTACGGGTTGGACAATTTTGACAAACTCAGGAACTCAAATTCGTCTTTGTAACAGCTCTGCTAATCTTGCTGGTAACGGTTCTATTGATATAATACTTAAAGTACAAGGGGTTACAATATCTGCAGCTCAAACATTTTCTGGTACCCAGTTTGGCGGTACTGCTTGTGCAAATGGTCCAGCTGTACCGGGTAATGTTGCTGTAAATGATGCTGCTACCTCAACTATTGAAGTTATCGCTGCCCCCATCCCTCTTACCCTGCTAACTTTTAATGCAACCTTAGTAAAATGCGAGCCATCTTTAACCTGGGTTACAGAAAATGAATTGAATACGGACCGCTTTGAAATAGAAAGAGCAAGTGCAAATGGTAGTGATTTTACAACTGTCGGAACTGTTGCTGCAAATGGCAACAGCAGTTCTCAAAGGCGTTATAATTTTATAGACAGTAAAATAGAAGCACTTTCCGAAAAAGTATTCTACAGATTAAAAATGATTGATAAAGATGGCAAGTTTAACTATTCATTTATTTTGCCTGTTTTGGTTAACTGTAAAACTGCCAAAGCTTTTGTATATCCTAACCCAGTGCAAGATGATAAATTATTTGTAAGCCTTGCAGGTACTGTAGGAAATGCAGATGCAACCTTGATATCTACCTCGGGGCAAATTATTTTAAGAAGTAAGATGAATAACGGAACCAACAGCATAACAGTTGCTAACATAGCTGATGGATTATACATATTGAATATAAAAGACGCTAATGGTTTTGAAAAAAATATAAAAGTATCAATTAAGCACTAGGTTATATATAATACAATATTTACAAAAAGGCTGCCTCCGAAAATGTGGCAGCCTTTGTTTTATTGCAGTGTGTGAAGAAAATTTTTACTACAAAATCCTTTGTTCTTGGTATGGTTTTAATACAGGATTGTCTTTAAAATTTAAACAAAATGATAGATTTCATTTTGCTATTTTAATCATGGTCCTATTGCTTTTAAAATAATATTATTCATTTTGGTACCGTTGGATGCTTAGTAGCAGCGCTGCACTTCAACCTCAATCCTTCTTCAATAACGAAATGAAATACGTCAAAGATGTTAATCGATCGCATGGTGAGTAAATTTGCTTTTTTCCTTTAAATTACTTAAAGGTAGCCGTTGTTTGCTATCGAAGGGTGGTCAAAATACTGGTATTCCACTAACAATCATATAATTCCTTTTAATAGGGTTTATTGACTGCAAACAAAAGTGTTGACTTCAAACTTTAGAAGTTTAGTCGCCTTCTAAAGAATGCTAGCTAAAACCTGTCCTTGGTGCTTTGTTTAAGATTAAATGAAGTTTGCATAACCCATTTACTAGTATGAGGGCATAACAGAGGGGTAATTATTAAAAGATTACCTATGAAGCTATGAATTGGAGCCGATTATACAAACAAATTTTGCAAATGAATGTTTATGAAAGTCGCGGTGTTAAATGTGTTCCAAAAAGATTGGTCAAAGAATTAAATGACAGAGGCCTTTACAAGACACGGAAATGATTTGAAACATAGAATTACGCTAAAAATACTGCGTATAAACAATCGTATTTACCCTACCCCGTAATAGATAACAATGTAGCCACAAACCTTTCTGTATACATTACAATATTTCAGATAATTAATAGCGAGAGGGGAGAGAAACAGGCTTCGGCTATTGATACAAAGTTATATCAGCTCCTTTGCCAAGTTTTTTACAACGCTTGTGTTCAATTATTAATCGCCGTACCGATTTTTTATGGTCATCAAATTCGTCTATTAGCGTTTGAACATTTACCAAAGCTGTTTTATAATTCTCATAAATGTTGGCAAGTTTATTTTCGTGCTCAACAATATCAGCCAGGTGGTTGCAGGGCAGTTCAAAAAGTTCCACCTGCTGCAACTCAAATAAATATTTTTTTACCTGCTTAAAATCCGACAACAAAATACCTTGCATAAAAAATTCGAATTGACACCTAAAGGTTCTCTCACAATTTAGTTTGGCTTAAATATGTTGAGACCAGTTAATTTGGTTAATAATAATCGTTCAATACTAAAAAGAGATTTTAAACATCAAGAAAGGCAAACTCAATTAATCTATCAGCGTAGAAAAGCTATTTTTAAAGTAGCTATAAATAGTAAAGAAACTAATTAAAGTTATTTTCTTGTGCCCTTTAAATAAAATGCTGAAACCAGCTTGATGGCTGCATTACCGCTTCTAATATTAAAGCAACAATGGTAAAAATAACCGCTTTCACAGATTAACACATTAAGAAAACGTTACCTAAATATTATCTTTAATCGCTCTCACACAGCTAGATGTCTTTCGCTATTGCATCACTCGGCGCCATGCATTCATGCAAACCGCTCCTACCTTTTAACTGCAAAATCAATTTTGTTTCTGAAATGCAAGTACAACGGGCACCAAATCCCCTAAAGCTGTTTCCATCTTTAAAAAATAATTCCCCGCTGCCAGGTCTATCAGTTTGTATTTAAATTCTGCAACGTTTTGTAAACTTTGTTGCGTGGTGTTTAAGAGTTTGCCGCTGTTGTCAAACAACGATATCAAATATTTTCCCTGTACAAAAACGCCGGCTTTGTTTGCTATTGTTAAAAAACGTTGCTTGCTTGGTGCGGGATTGGGGTACAGGAAAATATTCGCTTTTGAATCACATAAGTCCTTCAGCATTCTAATTTCGGAATATTGAAATTTACCGTCGTTGTCAATAGATTTTATTCTTACATAAACATTACCAACTGTAAAGTTTGCAGGTACATTTAGCTTGAATGTATAATTTCTGGTATTATTTGTAGCAACCTCACCTCCCTTCTCAAATCTAACTCCGTCATTACTATACCCAACTTCATAATGGCTTAAATTTATTTCATTTTCTGAGGTAAAACGAACCTTCAAACCACAATTTTCCTTTGTAAGGTAAAGACCGGTAAAAGTAACCGGCAGTGGTTGAACAATAATGTAATATTGAGAAGAATTGTTGTTGGTTCCGTCATTGTCAGACAAGGCAATAGGTGTATTGTGGTTGGTTACCAAAAAATTTGCGGTAATGGTAGAGCCGCCTAATATAATACCTTTAATTAAAAAAATTGCAGTATCGTCGTAATTGGGCGGCAAAGCCACCATCCCAAACCCATCTCCCAACAATTCATACTGGCCATCATTATCTAAAAGGGTCCAGTTAAAATAGGTACTTGTATTTGTGGTGGCAAGATTAAAACTAGGATCCAATATTAGTTTAGAACCTAACCCAATTTTTACTTTTGCTGAACCTGTAGGAATTGCATTTACGGTGCTTAGGTTGCGTATCGGTAATTTTAAAATATAAACAACTTGCGGAGGCATTAAAGGGGTAACAGCAGGCAAATTTTCATTGGAAGTATTTGAAATGACAACCTGGCCAACGGCAGGGTCAGCGATAACTGACTGGGCACTTACGTTTACGTTCCAAACCGCTAAACAGACAAATAAAAATGCTCTCATAATTGTACTTTTTTCTCATGTGAGGTAGATTTTTAAAAAAATCTTTTCACACGAATTCTAGTAGTAAAACTATGTTAGGTTCGTCTGCGATGTGTTAAGTAATTATTATTATTGTGTTAAGTAATAAATAGAACTATGCATTATAATACAAAATCCGGTTTCTCGGCTTGATGGATTACATCTCAAACTACTTGATAATCAGAGGATTAATTTTTACTGGCAAAAATTCAGTTACAATAAATAAGAATTTTCTTAATTAGCATTCATAGCCCGAAATCATCGATTTTTATTTTTTACAGCACATGTATAAAACTAAATAATTTAGTATATGTTTCTTATATTTACACCTCGCCCATAAAAAATAAAATAGGCCATTTTAGACCTGACAGGTTTTAAAAACCTGTCAGGTCTAAAATGGTATAAAATAAAAATAACTTCAACAAAAAGATACCGCTTTGGATAAACAGCATTTTCCTTTAGAAACAGGTAAATATTATCACATTTATAATAGAGGCATTAATGGGTGCAATCTTTTTTACGAAGAAAAAAATTACACTTATTTTTTAGAAAAGTACGCTCATTATATGAGTGGAGTGTTGGATACATTCGCCTATTGCTTAATGCCAAATCATTTTCATTTATTGGTAAGGGTAAAAGATTTTAGTGGCGTTAAAAACCCGACAGGTTCGTTATCAAACCTGACAGGTCTTCGAGACCTGTCAGGTTTGGGAACAGGTTTACACCACCCCGATCAATTTGTAAGTAAAAAATTTTCGGACTTGTTTAATTGTTACACCAAGAGTATTAATAAAGCACAACAAAGAACAGGCTCACTGTTTGAAACACCCTTTAGAAGAATAGCTGTAGAGAGCGATGCTTACTTTACAAACCTTATATGGTATATACACCATAACCCACAAAAACATGGTTTCGTAGCTGATTTTAAAGATTATCCTTACACATCTTACCACAGCCACCTTTCCTTCAAACCAAGCAAACTTGCCAGAGAAGAAGTGTTGCAATGGTTTGGTAATAGCCAGCAATTTTTGGCATTTCACAACGGTTTGCAAAGCGAATTATCCATTAATAAACTGCTGTTAGAATTTGATTGATGGATAAGGCCATGTTGACTATTCAAGTTTGCATTGGGCAACTCCAACTATCCGGATTTTTAATAAATATGCGCATTTACTCATCAAGCATTTGTGCCCATAAGGTGCCAACCTTAGCATCTTCCGTAAGCGTTATTTTTTCAATTCCGTTTTCGGCTATAGACCTGACAGGTTTTAAAAACCTGTCAGGTCTATAGCCGAACGGTGGTTTGCACCCAAGGGTGTTTCTGTTGCGACGGCGTGTTTACAATAATAAACCTTGTAGTATAATAATGCAATGCGTGAAACCCCGATGAATAAATGAACGCTGAAATATTGTTGTCACAACGGGTTTTCAAAAGCATAAACCTTATAGCATATCAATTCAATCGGCAAAATTATAAAACTAAATTATTTAGTATATGTTTCTTATATTTACATTTAGCCTATCAAAAAATACAATGGAAAAAGAAAACGAAATAAAAATATTTGACAATAAAAAAGTGCGTACCCTTTGGAATGCAGATGAGGAAAAATGGTACTTATCTATTGTGGATGTGATAGCGGTTTTAACGGAAAGCGTTGATGCCAATGCATATTGGAGAAAATTAAAACAGCGTTTAAAAGAAGAAGGAAATGAAACCGTGACGAACTGTCACGGTTTGAAAATGCTAGCGCAAGATGGTAAAATGCGAATGACCGATGTTGCCGATACTGAACAACTTTTTCGGCTTATACAATCTATACCGTCGCCAAAGGCAGAGCCTTTTAAATTATGGTTGGCAAAAGTAGCGGCGGAAAGATTAAACGAAATGCAGGATCCTGAACTTAGTATTGACAGGGCATTAGAGCAATATTTACAATTGGGTTATTCTGAAGCATGGATTAACCAACGCTTAAAAAGTATAGAAATAAGAAAAGAACTTACCGATGAATGGCGAAAAAGAGGATTGAAAGAAGGACAACAATTTGCAACGCTGACTGATATAATTACAAAGGCTTGGGCAGGCAAAACAACCAAGGAATACAAAGTATTAAAGGGTCTTAAAAAAGAAAACTTGCGAGATAATATGACCAATACCGAACTTATTTTAAATATGCTGGCAGAAGCTTCTACAAAAGATATTTCTGCAGCTACCAACCCCGAAACCTTTAAAGCAAGCAAACTCGTAGCAAAACAAGGCGGCAATGTGGCCAAAGTCGCCATGAAAGAGCTGGAAGCTAAAACCGGTAAAAAAGTGGTGACTGCTGTTAATGCCAAAGAAGTCTTAAAAGGAATATTTGATGTAAAAAAGAGCGAAATTAAAAAGCTGCAATAAAAGCCCTGCGGCAACCCGTTCAATTTTTACAGACTATGTTGCAAATATTAAACGGGCTGTTGCAATTGGGTTGGTTCTTTTAGGTGTATAATTAATTAGCCGCTTTAAAACTTTTCATATCTATCACATACCTAAACCTTACCTCTTCGTCTTTCACTTTATCAAAGGCCTTGTTTATATCTTTAATATCTATCATTTCTACATCGGGCAAAACATTGTGCTCGGCACAAAAGGCAAGCATCTCCTGCGTTTCGGCAGTACCGCCAATAATGGAGGCGCCAATGGTGCGGGAAAGCTTTGCCACTTCCATATTATCTGTAGGCGTTTTGTATGGGCCCAACAAACCCACTGTTCTCACCTCGCCGCGGCTTTTTACCAAAGGGATGTACTCATTTATATCAAATGCTTCAGGGATGGTAATAAGTATAAAATCAAACTTCTTTTCTGCGGCTTTCATGTCTGCTGCATTGTGAGATATTATTACATCGTGCGCTCCCAATTGTAGCGCCGCTGCTCTTTTTTCTTCTTTTGTAGTAATGGCTGTAACGGTTGCGCCCATTGCTTTGGCTATTTTTACCGCCACATGCCCAAGCCCGCCAATACCTACCACCGCCACTTTTGACCCCGCTTTTACCCCTGCACGTTTTAGCGGCGAGTAGGTGGTAATGCCCGCGCACAGTAATGGTGCGGCTGCAGCTATGTCCAGCGATTCTGGTATTTTTAACGCAAATTGCTGATTGGCCACTATATGGTTAGAGTAACCGCCGAAAGTATTAAAATTGCGTTCAGGCACCCAATAACCATTGTAGGTCATCGTTTGGCCATGTGGGCCTTCGCAAAACTGTTCTTCTTTTTCTTTGCAGGGTTCACACTGTTTACAACTGTCTATCATGCAACCAACGCCTACTATATCGCCTACTTTTAAATTGGTTACGCTGCTGCCTGCCGCTACTATTCTCCCAATTATTTCGTGCCCCGGCACGCAGGGGTAAATGGTGTTTTTCCAGTCGTTGGCCACCTGGTGCACATCTGAGTGGCACACACCGCAGTACAGTACTTCAATCTTTACTTCTTCATCAGTTGGTTCGGGCCGCTCTATTTCCATTTCTTCCAGCGCTTTACCAATGAGTACAGTACCTGTGGCACCGTATGCCTTTGTTGTAAATGTTTGCATAAAAATTATTTATAGGTTTTACTATTTAAAGTAAGTTTTATGCCAAAACAACCTGTGGTAAAAAATACCTGATTCAAACTGCCGGCTGCATACAACAGGCGCTAAAAAATAATGCTCCGCTTATGAAGCAGCTAACAATTCTCTTCTGTTTTTGGGGAATAAATGGGCCGTACTGTATCTTTCCCACATGCTATATGGGTGCTTATTATTTTTACCAAATAGGCAGCCGTTTCGTATCGCCTCAAAACGGCCAATAATAAAAGAACAAGATGAAAGAAATTCTCTTAAAACAATCTGTATAAATCCGTATCGTCTGTGAGCAAAAAATTTTAGGCACAAAAAACCCTTATAAACTTTTTCCCGTATTTCGTTAACACTGTCTTATTTCATTGCTGAAAACAACAGCATTCACAGCCCTTACCTCACCATCAAATGCTAATTTTTTCCCAAACCCCAAATGCCATTAAACTTTAGCATGGTATTGCCTTCCTATGAGCAAATAAACATTTTTAATGATAAAACTTATACTATGAAAAAATTAGGCATTTACAGCATGCTGCTTGCAATAGGCAGCGTAACATTTGTTGGTTGCAGCAGTGCTAAAAAATCGCAGGGCGGTATCTTGGGCGATACATCTATTGGCAGCACAGCAGTAAAAACAGTTGCTACCATTGTGGGCCTTATCTTACTGAGTAAACTGCTCAAATCTGTACTCAATACAGTTGGCGGCAGTTCGGTACTTGGCACCACAGCACAGCAAAACGGCTTACTGGCCAGCTTTAATGAGAATACAAAACTGAGCGCCATTGCAAACAATGATCTTATGAGAACAGCCTTGCAGGTATTGGTAGCAGAACAATATAAAATTCCGTTAATGACCGTTACAAAAAACTTTAATGGTCTTACTACTGCCGGCGATCTTGCAACTTTTATTGGCCAAAATGCAGATGCAAAAGTGCTGTTGCAGCTAAAGTAATGCCCCTTTCTTCTCAACTTACCTTAATGCCATTTCTAAATATTATTGTTAGATGTGGCATTATTTTTTTGTGATAAATCCGCTACGCCGTAAGTTAAAAATAAACAGCCATAGGTCCTTTGGTCAAATAACACAAAACCGTTTCCCTAAGGCCACTCCCAATTCCCTAATTACCTCCGCCTCGGTGCGTGTCTCACGCAACGTTCGCTCAGATAAACTGTCTGTCTTGTCCTAAAATAGGTTGTCGCATTTCAGTTTCCTCCATACAACAACATCAAGATTTATCCGTTAACCTGTATAGCTATATTAGTACGAGGCACTCAGCTTCCCCTTAATTCGTCGTGCTTAAATAAGAGGCAACTGCGCAAAGGGTTGGTACAAATTACAGTCATTCATGGCCTTTTCGAAAAGCCATCATTCTGTAAAACCTCCGAATGCTGAGATAAATCTGCGGAATATGGCATTATTTGCAACTCGGTATGTTTCCAAAATGTTATGTAACAGTTACCAATATGTAAACAGTGCTTTTAGCGGTTGCTACAAAATATTTTTGCTTTTATTTTTACAATTATTAAGAATCATAGCATAAATATTTACACACATGAAAAAAATCTACTTTTTTAGTAAAACAATATTTGTTTTATTACTTTCTTTTACAATTGCGTTAAATGGCCAAAGTCAAACCACACTCGCAATAGGTGATATCTCCATCATTGGTTTTAATTCCAATGCACCAGATAATTTTTGTTTTGTCAGTTGGGTTCCATTAAGCAGTGGTACTATCATTAAGTTTACAGATAATGGGTTTCTTTCAGCGGCTTCAGCAGCTGCAGCTAGCAATGCAAGGGGCGGTGAAAATTTTGTAACATGGACCAATACTTCAGGTAGCACAATCGCAGCCGGTACGGTAATTAAAATTGAAAATGGAGCTGCTGCTTCCATTGGCAGTTCGGTTCAAGCATTATCTGGTCTTTCTTCATCCGGTGATCAAATTTTTGCATATCAAGGTGCAGGTGCAGGTACGACTACAAGTAATTCTGATTTTGGAACCAACACTAATCCCGGCACTTTTACAGGAACCATTTTATATGGTTTAAATTTTCAGGGAACTGCACTTACAACGACATGGCTTACCACAGGCACTGCAAACTCCAGTAATACTTCGTATTTACCAAGTGAGTTAAACGTTACAAACGGAAATATTGCTTTGGCTGCTTCTGCATCCAGGGGAGAATATACAGGTTCGAGAAATAACCAAACAAGTTTATCAGATTATAAAGCGCTGGTAAATAATTCTGCTAACTGGACCACAGGTGCAGCAACAGGCACTATTACATTGAACACAGGCAGTTTTACCATAGCAACCAACCCTACCGTTTCCCTTTCAGTTTCATCGAACACAGGCACCGAAGCGGGTACTACTGTTATTACTGTTACTGCAACAACATCTGCTGCAGTAACCGGTGCACAAACTGTAGACCTTACAGTAACCGGCACAAATGTTACTGCAGGCGATTTTACTTTATCTGCCGGCACCATTACTATTGCAGATGCAGCAACAACAGGTACAGTAACTTTTACGGTAGTAGACGATGCTTTAACGGAAGGTCCAGAAACGGCCGTGCTAACTATTAATAATCCTTCAGCGGGCATAACACTTGGTACAACGCTTACCCAAAACATTGTAATAACAGATAACGAGACTTTACCCACAGTTAATTTATCGGTATCAACCAATACAGCATCTGAACAGAATGCAACGAGTGTTACAGTTACCGCTACTGCATCTGCGCCGGTTTCATCAAATCAAACAGTTTCACTGGCTGTTTCAGGTACAGGCATTACAGCAAGCGATTATGTTTTATCTGGTACCACTATTACAATTGCAACCGGACAAACCACAAGAACCGTATCATTTAAAATAAGAAATGATGCAGAACTGGAAGGTACAGAAACTGCAGTGTTAACCATAAGCAATCCGACTTCAGCTATTACCCTTGGCACAACCACTACACAAAACATTGCCATCACCGATAACAGTTGCCAGCCAATTATTCGAACATCTACTGCAGCAAGTACAAATGGTGCAGAAATATCAGCTTTTGACCCGAGCACGAACCGAGTGTTTACCGTGGCAGGGGCTTTTATGGAATATTACACGGTAAGTGGCACAGGTATTTTATCGGCTCCAACAAGTATTCCTATTGGATTTACATCTGCAGGCAACAATATTGTACCAAACAGTGTAGGTGTAAAAAATGGCATTGTAGCTGTTTCTTATGCAATTGTAAACTCAACTACCAGCGCACAGCAGCCTGGCGTTGTAGCTTTTTATGACGCAGCTACCGCAGCTTATATCAGTCAGGTTGCCGTAGGTTATTTGCCTGATATGCTTCTTTTTTCTCCTGATGGCAATAAAATTTATACGGCCAATGAAGGTGAACCAAACAGTTATAGCCAAGGAACCTCTTTTGACCCTGAAGGATCGGTTTCTATTATTGATATTACTGCGGGTGTAGCCTCAGCAACGGTTGTAGAAGCTGGGTTTACAAGCTTTAACAGCCAGAGTGTTGCGCTAAAAGCAGCAGGTGTGCGCATTTATGGTCCGGGTGCTACTGTGGCACAAGATCTGGAGCCTGAGTACATAGCCTTTTCTGCAGATGGTACAAAAGTCTTTGTCGTATTACAGGAAAACAATGCTGTGGCAGAACTGAACCTGACAACAAATACATTTACCCAGATCATACCACTAGGTTTAAAGAACCATAACCTTGCAGGAAATGGAATGGATGCAAGCGACAGAGATTCTACCACCGCATTGGGAAAAATAAATATACAGAACTGGCCTGTATACGGCATGTACCAGCCTGATGCCATGGCGAGTTTTAGTGTGGCAGGTAATACCTATTACATTACTGCAAATGAAGGTGATTCTCGTTCATACACAGGTTACTCAGAAGAGATAAGGGTAGGTGCTACTGGATATGTTTTGGACCCAACCGTTTTTCCTACTGCGGCTACTTTAAAATTAAATGAAAACCTTGGCAGGCTGCAACTTTCCAATGCCACAGGCGATACCAATAGCGATGGTGACTTTGACGAACTTCATGCATTAGGTGCTCGCTCATTTAGTGTATGGAACAGCAGCTTTTCGCAGGTGTATGATAGTGGCGACCAACTTGAACAGCTAACCGCGTCGCTAAACCCAGGCAGATTTAATGCAGATAATTCAGATAATACTTCCGGTTCATTTGATACCCGCAGCGATAATAAGGGCCCTGAACCAGAAGCAGTAACCACCGGAACAGTGAATGGCGTGCTATATGCTTTTGTAGGTATTGAGAGATCGGGCGATATTTTTGTGTACGACATCAGCAACCCTGCAGCACCTGTATTTAAACAATATATAGATAACCCATTGGATTTTGGTGTAGAAGGTGTTCTTTTTGTGCCTGCAAGCCAGAGCCCTACAGGCAAAGCACTTATTATTTCGAGTGCAGAAATAAGTAAAACAGTTTCGGTTTATGAGTTTAGCCTTGTACCAAATACTCTTGCTCCTGTAACGACCACTATCACCGCTACACAGGGCACGGTTACAGCTTTTGGTGATTGTGCAGGCTTGGTAGCACAAACAACACAAAATGGTGCGGCACAGGTTACAGGAATCGTTACGGCAAAAGTTTTTGTTCAACCCACAGTTCCGTCTCAAAGCTCTGTGCCTTATGTACAACGCCACTATGAAATTACGCCTACAAATAATGCAGCAACGGCAACTGGCAGGGTTACTCTGTATTTTACACAGGCAGAGTTTGATAATTTTAATGCAGCCCCTAACAGTACGCTTGACTTACCAACGGGTACTGCTGATGCAACTGGTAAGGCAAATTTAATTGTTGTTAAATACCCAGGTGTAAGCAGCAATGGCAGTGGCTTGCCGGCTACCTATACTGGGGCCGCTACCGTCATAAATCCTGATGATGTTGCCATTGTTTACAACAGCACAGCAGCAAGATGGGAAGTAAGTTGTGATGTAACAGGCTTTAGCGGATTTTTTGTGCAGACGAATGCAGGCGTATTGCCTGTAACACTGTTATCGTTTACCGCAAAAGCGGAAGGCAACAACAGCGCTTTGGTTTGGAAAACAGCCAACGAAATAAACCATGCCGCCTACGAAGTACAATACAGCAAAGACGGAAGAAGTTTTGCAACAGCAGGCACACGCAACGCCACCAATACTATAGGAAATAAGACCTACAACTTTGTACACGAAAAAGCTGCCCTTATTGCGGGAAAACTTTACTACCGTTTAAAAATGATTTCTACAAGGGGTGCAGTTACTTACAGCGATATTGTTATTGTGAGATTTGGCGCAAGCGATAAACTGATTACTGATTTGTATCCTACGCCTACAACCGGCATTGTAAACATTATGAGTAATGCAAGCGCAGTAAAACCGATCAGCATAGCGATTTTTGATTTGAGTGGCCGCAGGCTTAGCAACAAATTGCTTACCAATACCGGCAGCAATACAATAGATATTTCGCTGTTTGCAAATGGTATTTATGTGTTAGAAGCCTCTTTGGCAAACGGTACCAAACAACAGTTTAAAATTGTAAAACAATAAGTATTATTTGAACAAGATGAAGGGCTGCTTTTTGAAAAAAGGCAGCCCTTTTTATTTTGGGCAAACAAATTTAATCGGCTGAGGAAAGGCTTCTTAAGCTAACCCTTTTGTTGGAAAAATGGTTGCATTAAACCAATAAGCAAACGCTTTATCTATTTGACCTCTTGTTATTGTTTGTGCTGTTTTTTTATTAGATTCACGCTACAAAACCAAATCAAACTAATATGTCACTATTCACCCGCTTTTCTAGTGGATGGCAGATAGCCAAAAACAGCTTTAAAGTTTTAAAAGCAAACAGGCAACTCATCATTTTCCCCATATTATCAGGCGCAGCAATGGTACTTATTATGGGTTCTTTTTTTACGGTGCTATTTGGCATTGCCGGGTGGGATGTTGATAATATAGACAACGCAAACAATGCACTCACTTACATTGGCATTTTTGCTTACTATATTGTAAGTTATTTTGTGATTGTATTTTTTAATATGGCATTGATACATTGCAGTTCGCTTTATTTTAAAGGGGAAGAAGTTACCGTACGCAAAGGAATTGATTTTAGCATGAGCCGCATTGGAACCATTTTTGCGTGGGCAGTATTTGCGGGTTCTGTTGGTGCAATTTTAAAAATTATACAGGAAAATGTAGGCACACTCGGTAAGATTCTTACCGGGTTGGTAGGCATTGTTTGGGGCATTGCAACCTTTTTTGTTATACCCATTATTGCATACGAAAACCTTGGTCCTGTAGCTGCACTTAAAAGATCTACTCAGTTAATGAAAGAAAAATGGGGCGAAGGTATTGGCGCAGGTTTTAGCTTTGGGCTTATTCAGCTGGTAGGTTTTATTGCTATTGGTTTTATATCAGTTTTGTTAGGTACGACCATCCATTTATTTGCAGGTATTGCTTTGTTTGTACTTGGTCTGTTATTAATGGCAACGGTATTAAGTGCTGCCCGTACCATTTTTGTAAGTGCCATCTACCACAATGTTACAGGTGACCCTATAGAAACCTACAACCAGGCTTTTGTAGATAATTTATTTGTGGAAAAGAAAAGCAAGGGTCTTTTTTAACCGAAAGATATTTTACATAAAAAACGGGGGCAAAAATTTGCCCCCGTTTTTTATGATGGTCTATTACTATCTTTTTAAAAATTATTCTATACTTAATACATCGCCTGTTGCTGCCCCAGTTAAAAACTGAATCGTCATTGGTTGTCCTACATAGCCTTTTGCCAGTTTTGTTTTTATTTCATCCATCAAAAGCGCAAAGTGAGACAGGGGCTTGGTTGCATACCCGACTGTGTTCTTATAGAAACAACGAGGATAAACGGACGCATCTTTTATAAAATTTATATTGATGAACTTTATCTGAGAATTAGCAGCCGGCGCTATTTGCAGCCGCAGGTTTAGCGTAGCTTCTGTTGCAGTTACATCTGGCTGTTCGCCTTTGGGCTGGCTTACAAAATACGTATTGTAACCTACCACTTTACCCTGCTGTACCACAGCCCCCATTTTAATATTTTCTTTTACCAATTGGGCAGTGGTTTTTGGAGGCATGTTTTGCTGTGCATAACCAGATAATAGAGCAAGAAGCATAAAGCTGCAGAGTAACAGAATTTTCATAATAGTTTTTTAAGCATGGTGATACAATAAAAATAGTTTTTTAACTAATACGCAATGTCTTTTATTTATTGCATTAATTTCACTTGTATGTTTATTACAAAAAACACAATTATCCCTGGCGCAGCAGGCAAGCCCCTCACGTTAGATATTTTTTATGCAGATGAGGCAACAGCAAAACCCGTGGTAGTATTTGCGCATGGGTTTAATGGTTTTAAAGACTGGGGCAATGCAGATATGATAGCCGAGCAATTTGCAGCAGCAGGTTGCGTTTTTGTAAAATTTAATTTTTCTCACAACGGCACTACGCCGCAGCACCTACAGGATTTTGTAGACCTCGAAGCTTTCGGCAATAACAATTATACAAAACAGCTGTATGATATAAACTGCGTGATCAACTGGGTGTGCGATGCGGAAAATAACCACAACAAAGCCATCGATAAAAACATAATTTATTTAATAGGCCACAGCATGGGTGCTAGCATTGCTACGTTGTATGCTGCTAAAGATGTACGCATTAAAAAACTGATAACCTGGGCAGGCATTAGTGTATGCAAAACACCATGGACCAACTGGACTACTGAGCAATTGCAAGAATGGAAAACCACAGGGGTGGCCTATTATGCAAACGGCCGCACAAAGCAAAACATGCCGCTTTACTACCAATTGTATAAAGACTATGAAGAAAATGAAGCCGCACTCCATATTGAAACGGCCATTCGCAGTCTTGCTATACCCGTGCTCATTTGCCATGGGAGTTTAGACGCCGCCGTACCCGTAGAAAAAGCGCAGGACCTGCACCGTTGGCAACCCGCATCTGTTTTATTTGTTACGGAGAGCGACCATGTATTTGGCCGCAAACATCCTTGGCCTTTTGCAACACTGCCCAATGCTATGAAGGCTGTTGTAGGGGAAACCCTGCGGTTTATTGATTTATAAAAATGCATTTAAAACGCCGTTCAACAACTGGTTTTGTTTTGCGAGATAAATAATTGTGCGGAAAAAAGTTGAAGCAATTGGTATAACATGATCACTTTGCCACTGGTAACAACTTAAACACATAGCCCGGGTTTTCTACCGCTACATAAATATATCCATCGGGGCCCATTCTTACATCTCTCATTCTGCCAATATTCTTTAGCAACAGTTCTTCGTTTACTATTTTACCACCTTTTATTTTACACCTGTTTAAATAATTAAACCTTAACGACCCTACTAACAAATCGCCCTTCCAACCTTTATATTTATCGCCTTCTACAAAAGCTGTTCCGCTTGGTGCTATAGAAGGTATCCAATAAAGCAGTGGCTGTTCCATGCCGGGCATGGCTGTTTTATCTGTAATTATTTTGCCATTATAATTTATACCATAGGAAATAGCCGGCCACCCATAATTTTTACCGGGTTCAATAATATTTACTTCATCGCCGCCACGTGGCCCATGCTCTGTTTCCCATATTTTGCCGGTTGTTTTATTTAAAGCAAGCCCTTGCGGGTTCCTGTTGCCATAACTGTAAATTGTTTTTTTGGCAGTGCTCGATTGGGTAAATGGATTATCTACAGGTATGCCACCATCGTCTGTAATACGATGTATTTTACCAAGATCGTTGGCGGTAGACTGCGGGTTTTGCTTTTCATTGCCTCTTTCGCCTACAGAAAAATAAAGAAGTCCATCGGTGCCAAAAACCATTCTACAACCATAATGGTGGCGGGTAGTTGAGTAAGGTAATGCCTCAAAAATTATTTTAGTGTTTGTAAGTTCATTGTCTTTTAAAGTAGCTTTTAAAATGGCGGTTGTAGCAAGCTTGGGGTCATCGTCTTTTGCTTTTGAGTAAGATAGATAAATGATGTTGTTTTTTTCAAACTGCGGGTGCACAATCACATCTAACAAACCTCCCTGCCCTTCGTTTACAACTGCCGGTACGCCCGTAACAAGTTGTTTGGTTTTATTACTGTAAACATGGTGCAACTTGCCGGATTTTTCTGTTACAAGCATTTCATCGTTTGGCAGAAAAGCAATTGCCCAAGGTATACCTATGTCAGTCAAAACCGTGTCCAGTTTTACAGTTTGCTCTTCCGATGTAAACAGGTTTTGTTTGGGCACGGTATTAAAATCGTACCGCTCCCTGTTTTTTATACCTTCCAAAATATAATCAGCCAAAGCATATATTTCTTCTGTATTAAACGTAGCCGTAAATGATGGCATCCCACCATTGGGATACCCTTCTTTAATTCCTTTAAAAAGATTTTCTCTGCTGTTGCCGTACTTCCATTTTCTGTCAACAAAAGCATCCATTTTCTCTCCATGGCAGCCACCGCAATAGCTGATGTAATTTTTTTGAACAGCGCTGGTATCGGCAGGTATTTTATTACTAGTATTTATTGCCGGATTTTGCTGTTTATCGTTGCTGTTTAATGTAATGCAGGTAACGCCCGCAAGAGCGGCGGTAAGAGCGAGGGTTAAAGTTTTTAGCATGAATTGGTAAATTGGCTACTTCAAATAAAAAGGCGCTTTGTAAATGTATTTTTTTTGATGGTAAAATTATCCAATAAAAATTACAATCTTTCCTCCTCGTCTTCAGCTTCCTGGTCGTTGTCGTAATAATCATCTTCGTCGCTTTCTTCGGGTAAATTCTCGGCATCAACCATTCTATCGGTTTCTACGGCATTTAATGCCGCTGCCATTTCCAAGTCGTCTTGCTCAATTGCATTTAATTCTTCCCCACTTATCCCATCTTCTTCCCGGTTAAAATCATCTGCATCTAATTTATCATCGCCATCTGAAGCAGCAGAAAATTCCATGCTATCGTGGCGCAGGTCTGTTTTTACGTCTTTATTTTCTTTGGGTTGCATATAATTTTTTTAAAGTAAATAATCAATTTATAGCAGTGAAAACTATGCCAGATACACATAAATTTAACTTATTTTATGTGAAGCAAAATATGTATTTTGATGAACAGCCAGCACGCTGCGCAATTAATCATCAGGTACAAAATAGTACCTTTGCAACTTGCACCGTATAAACCCCGATATTGATATTGTTGCAGATGTAATTGAAGCTGTATTAATTGCCAAGCCTGGTGATGCTTTTTGTAAAAGTATTCGCATACAATATATGGAGCGGGGCGGTCTAAGCAAAAAGCAACTCGAAGGTTTGCAGGGCAAAGCTGTGCGCATACCAGGCATACCTCCAGGTAAACTCGCTACATTAGAAGCTATTATAAAAAAGAAACATGTTACGCATCGCTCAGAAATTACCGTTGTACAACAGGAGAAAAAAACAGATGTAGAAGCGGGCAATATGATAGACGAAATATTAAACACCTTCCCACAGCATAAACGAGTTGTGCTTTTTAAAACCTTTTTCGATAAAGATCAAGTATTGGGAACAGCAGAAAAAGAGGAACTTAAAAAGTTTTACAAAATATTGATTACCGATAAGAAATGAGTTCCTAAATAATTAATATAAAAATATTGTTTAAAATATTTTTATTTCAATTTGTTCAATTATGTGTAATATTGTAATGGAAAACGAGTTTTATTTGCTCTGTTATTTTGCATCCGCATAAACATTTTCCAACCAAATATCAAATTTTCAACTTCAATTTACAAACGTTCAACAGCGAATTTTTTTGAAACGCATTCCTAATAATTTATGTACGACATAACACAATTGAACGACCTGCTCGTTCCTGAACTGCACGACATTGCAGAAAAATTCAGTATTCCTCAAATGAAAAAACTTGGAAAGCCAGAGCTTATTGCGGCTATTCTCGAAAAACAATCAGATATGAACACAGAAAAGAACGATGCCGCTGGTAGGGACGCAGCGAAACCCAAAAGAAAAAGAATTATTAAAACAGATACGGCTGCAGCCCCGGTTGCAGAAACCTTTACAGAACCTGCAGCAGAAGCTCCTGATCAAGCAGCCGCAGCCAAACCTGCTCCGGTAAAAAAAGAACCTGTTTTACGCAGTAAAAAACCTGCAGATGCCGAAAGAAAACCATTTAAAAAAGAAAAGGTAGAGCAGCAGCCATCGCAGGACGAAGAAGAGTTACAACCCATAACAAGCGAACAAACAACCATACCTGCAGCTTTTGCACAACTGCTTCAGGAAGAAGACATACAACAACCGGAAGTAGAAGAACCAGCAGCACAAACCCCACCTGCTCGCCCGCAATTTAAACCAAGAGAACAACCCGTCTTTAATATTGAGTTTGACGGTATTATACAAGGCGAAGGTGTGTTGGAAATGATGCCCGATGGCTATGGCTTTTTGCGCAGCAGCGATTACAACTACCTTTCTTCGCCCGATGATATTTATGTATCGCCCTCACAAATAAAATTATTCGGACTTAAAACGGGTGATACTGTTTTAGGCTCTGTGCGCCCACCGAAAGAGGGAGAAAAATATTTTGCACTATTAAAAGTTACCACCATTAATGGCAAATCGCCAGAAGAAGTACGTGACCGTGTACCATTCGATTACTTAACCCCATTGTTTCCGTTTGAAAAACTAAACCTTACAACAAGGTCTGATAATTACAGCACAAGAATAATGGATTTGTTTACGCCAATAGGTAAAGGCCAGCGTGGCTTAATTGTAGCGCAACCAAAAACCGGTAAAACAATGTTGTTAAAGGAGCTTGCAAACGCTATTGCAGAAAACCACCCGGAATGTTATCTGATGATCGTGTTGGTAGATGAGCGCCCGGAAGAGGTTACAGATATGGAACGCAGTGTACGTGCAGAAGTAATTGCATCTACATTTGATGAGCCGGCAGACAAACACGTAAAAGTTTCCACCATTGCATTGAACAAAGCAAAACGTTTGGTAGAGTGTGGTCATGATGTGGTTATCTTATTAGATTCTATTACCCGTTTGGCACGTGCGCACAACACCGTTGCACCAAGCAGCGGTAAAGTATTAAGTGGTGGTGTAGAAGCAAATGCTATGCAAAAGCCAAAGCAGTTTTTTGGTGCTGCACGCAAGATAGAAAACGGGGGTTCACTTACAATTATTGCCACAGCGTTGGTAGATACCGGTAGTAAAATGGATGAGGTGATATTTGAAGAATTTAAAGGAACCGGTAACATGGAGTTGCAGTTAGAGCGTAAATTATCTAACCGTCGCATTTACCCGGCTATCGATATTGTTGCATCGAGCACCCGTAGAGATGATTTGTTGTTGGACAAAGATACCTTCCAGCGCATGTGGGTATTGCGCAAGCACATGGCAGACATGAACCCGGAAGAAGCTTTAAATACATTACTTAAAAATATGAGAGGCACAAAAGACAATGCAGAATTTTTAACCAGTATGAACGGTTAAGAGTAATGAGCTAATTTGCTAATGTACTAATTCACTAATGAAGACCCTTCAATTTTTGGAGGGTTTTTATTTACTGCTGCACGTGCGCTCATGGAGGTTTGTATAAAACGACCAATCTCCCTGTTCGAGACATCGAAGGCAAGGTCGTACCTTTGCCCAATGGATATCCAAGGAAAACTCACTGATGATTTTACGCGCTGCACACATTATCATTCTCTGTTGGATATTATTGCTATAAAATTTAAATGTTGCAATACCTATTATGCCTGCATTCATTGTCACGAAGAACTTGCAAGCCATCAGCCACGGGTTTGGACAGAACAGGATTTTGATAACAAAGCCATTTTGTGTGGCAGCTGCAAGCACGAGTTAACCATTAACGAATATTTTAAATGCGATTATAAATGCCCAAAATGCTCATCGGCATTTAACCCAAAATGCAGCAACCACAACCATTTATATTTTAATATGAATACCTTATGAAAACCAATATAAATGGCAGAGTTATAATTTTGTGCCAATATTGCTGCTTTTAACATAGGCATATTGTTTATTGCAAATTCTAAAACATAATTTTATGTAATTGAAATCTGCAAGCCTTGTATGTAGATTTTTAAAAACAAACCAACTTAAACAATAACGAATGAAACAGTACTTAACAGTCTTTTTTGCATTGATCATTGTAGCAAGTGCATGCACTGCACAGCAGGCAAATGAAAAAATGGAAACCAAACCAGCTGCACAAGCCTTCTCAAAAGGCAAAACCGAGGCGGAATGGAAAAAAATATTAACGCCCACCCAGTTTGAGGTGATGGTAAAACGTGGCACGGAAGCCCCCTTTGAAAATCCTTATTTTGATAACCACGAAAAAGGGTTTTATGTGAGTGCCGCAACCGGCGATACGCTGTTTTCATCTGAAACCAAGTTTGAATCTGGTACAGGGTGGCCAAGTTTTTATGCGCCCGTAGCAAACAACAAAGTAACGGTCGTAAAAGACGATAGTTATGGTATGTCGAGAGATGAAATAATAGAAACGAGTACTGGCCTGCATTTGGGTCATGTATTTAATGATGGTCCAAAACCGACAGGTTTAAGGTATTGCATGAACTCAGCAGCATTTAAGTTTATTAAAAGCAAATAGTAAAATGTGAATTGAAATGATATTAAAAAGAGTCTTCGTAATTGAAGACTCTTTTATTTTACCGATCTCAAAAAATACTTTCTATTGTAAGGCTAGCATATTCATTAATTTTGTGTACTATACTTATGGCTATCAATAAAATTACTATCGAAGAATTTTTGGTACTTGCAAAAAATTACCCGGTGCTTGATGTGCGCAGTCCAGGCGAATATGCACATGCACATATGCCTGCCGGTATTAGTTTACCATTGTTCAACGATGAAGAAAGAACGAAAGTTGGCACAACCTACAAACAACAAAGCAGAGAAAGTGCAATTAAAATAGGCCTTGATTTTTTCGGACCAAATATGCGGGGGATGGTGGAAAAGGTCGAGGGCATAGTTAGCAGTTGGCAAAAAGAAGTTAGCAAAGGGAAGCTGGCAAAGGGCAATGATCTTTTGAAAAAAGATTTAAATATTGAGAACTCTAGTTGCCCACTGCCAACTGAAAACTGCATCCTTCTTCACTGCTGGCGTGGTGGTATGCGAAGTGCAGCGGTGGCTTGGCTGCTAGATTTGTACGGGTTTAAAGTTTATATGCTTGTTGGGGGTTACAAAGCATATAGAAACTGGGTATTAGACCAATTTACAAAAGAATATAGTTTTAAAATAATTGGCGGGTACACTGGTAGCGGAAAAACATTGTTGCTACATGCATTGGCAAAAGAAAACAACGCCACCATAGATTTGGAAGGATTAGCCAACCACAAAGGTTCCGCATTGGGCGCATTGGGTAATCCACCACAACCCACGCAGGAAATGTTTGAAAATTTGTTAGCGAAAGAATTGGACGACAGACAACAAACGACACACAACGGACAGCATCAATTATATAACGAATCTTCAAAGTCAAACGAACCAACCTTCAACCTTAAACCTTCAACCTTCAACACAATATGGCTCGAAGATGAAAGCCAGCGAATAGGCAACCTACAAATACCAATGCCTCTGTGGTACAGTATGCGAAAGGCGCCGGTTTGTTTTGTTGATATTCCTTTTGAAGAAAGATTAAATTATTTAACGGAAGAATATGGGATTCACGAAAAGCCAGGTCTTGTAAATGCCATTATGCGCATTCAAAAAAGATTAGGCGGTTTAGAAACAAAAAATGCCATCAACTTTTTGCTGGAAAATAATTTTAAAGAAAGTTTTAGAATACTGTTACACTATTACGATAAGTGGTATGCGAAAGGTTTGTACAACAGAGAAAATGCTGTAGAACTTATCATACCAATCGTTGCTGAACAGGTTAACACAGAAAAAAACATTGATCTACTAAAAAATGCTTTTTAAGCGGCTTCAAAAGAGCATAGAATTTTGTATTCTTCTTAGTAAGATTATCAAATAAATAATTAATAATGGAACAAATAAAACTCACACAATATTCTCACGGTGCAGGCTGCGGATGTAAAATTTCTCCACAGGTATTAGATGTTATTTTAAAAGGCAACATCGCCATGCCAGATAACGATAAATTAATTGTAGGGAACCACAGTAAAGATGATGCTGCCGTATTGGATATGGGCAATGGCACCGCACTCATTTCCACCACCGATTTTTTTATGCCTATAGTGGATGATCCTTTTAATTTTGGACGCATCGCTTCTTCCAACGCCATCAGCGATGTGTATGCAATGGGTGGCAAGCCTGTACTTGCTATTGCTATTCTTGGTTGGCCAATAGATAAACTGGCGCCAGAAGTTGCCCAACAGGTTATTGACGGCGCAAGAAGTATTTGCAAAGAAGCCGGTATTTCTTTGGCGGGTGGGCACAGTATAGATTCGCCGGAACCAATTTTTGGCTTGGCTGTAAATGGTGTTATAGATATAGAAAATATTAAACAAAACAACAAGGCCCAGGAAGGCGATGTATTGTTCCTTACCAAACCAATTGGTGTGGGCATACTGACAACCGCAGAAAAAAAATCGTTGCTGAAAGAGGAACATAAAAACCTGGCTGCAAACCAAATGATGCAGTTAAATAAAGTTGGTGAGGCTGTTGGTAAATTAGCTTCTGTTTCAGCCATGACAGATGTTACAGGTTTTGGCTTGCTTGGTCACCTTACAGAAATGGCTGAAGGCAGCGGTTTAAGCGCTGAGGTGATTTTTGATGCAGTGCCATTAATTAACTCTTCTATTAAAGAATACATAGCGCAGGGTTGTGTGCCCGGCGGTACCAACAGAAACAGGGATAGTTATGGCCATAAAATTGCAGCCCTCACCGAAGAACAATGGGCAATACTAGCCGACCCACAAACAAGCGGCGGACTATTAATTGCTGTAAATAAAAATGGTGTAGATGATCTGATAGAAATATTAAACGAGAACGGTCTAGGTGCCTTTACAAAACCCATTGGGCAACTTTTATCTAAAGCAGAAAAAGTAGTGGCTGTTATTTAAATCGTCGCCCATGCGCTTTTCTACCGGAGAAATTTTAGGTTCCATTGGTGTAACCATTTTGCTGTTGGCTTTTCTGATGAACCTTTTGCAAAAATGGAAACAAGATAGCCTACCTTATATCTTGTTAAACATTGTGGGTGCAGGTTTATCCTGCGTCTCAAGTGTGTTTATTCGTTTTTTTCCTTTCATTATATTAGAATCCGCATGGATGCTTGTTTCCTTTTTTGCACTTATAAAATATTTTAAGCCGCGGCTCTAAGACCATCTATTTGCTTCGCAAGTTTTGTATCCTTGGCTGTTACCACATCGCCGGCATCGTGTGTGCTTAACCAAATTTCTACTTTGTTATACGTGTTTTTCCATGTAGGGTGATGGTCTGCTTTTTCTGCTAATAAAGCCACAGCAGTCATAAATGAAAACGCTTCTACAAACGTTTTAAATTCAAATTTTTGATAGAGTTTACCTGATTTTTCTTTCCACATAATGATAAAGTTTGCATTCTTAAAAAATAAGAAACTGTTTGTTTTTGATTTTTTCGTTGGTCATTTCTGTTACCAGTTGTACTGCGGGTAATAATCTTAAAGACTGGACCAACACACTTACTTCCTGCTTTTCCATTTCTTCGCCTTTCGCCAGCCACAAATAATCGAGGTGTTTAAATTCGGGTAACAAATACTCCCCATCATCTTCGTTGTTGTACAAATAATGCACCATAGTAGAGCCTGGAACAACATACTCATAAATAGAAAAAAAATAATTGCGTTCTTTTTTTCTTAATTGTATTTCTAAGCTGTGGTTCATTACAAAATGATAACCCAGTGCCTGGTTAATATGCCAGATAAACTGGTAGTCTTTAACCGGCGCAACAATGCCAAGCAGGCATGTGCTGTCAAAGAATTCTTCAATTAATGTTTCGGTATCTATTTTAAGTTTCATGATTTTTTTTTCACCGCAGAGAAATGAGTTAGGAGAGTTTGCGCAGAGTAGAGTAACTATGCGCAAACTCCTTTTTCTCTTGTTCTCTGCGGTGACTCCTTTTCTAAAACGTCACCATAAATTCCATCTCTTCCTTTCCCCTCATCAATTTTACTTTTGTACTTTCTCCTTTATTAAATTTATTTAATGCGTCCATGTAAGATTGCACATCGCCAAATTTATACTCCCCAAGCTGAGTAAGCACATCTCCTGTTTTTATTCCCGCTTTTATTGCGGGTCTGTTTTCAGATACGCCATCTACTAAAACGCCGTTGCCGCCAAAAGTATAATCGGGCATAATGCCCATGCTTACTTTAAAGCTGCTTTTAGCCATAGACACTTCTCTGGTTTTTGTGAAAGCAAGTTTTTCCATCCCGTTGGTTTGCGCAATAATATTCTCTATGTACTTTATTATTTGCAGCTCTCCTTCGTAATTTATTTTATCTGCATCATCGGTTGGTTTATGGTAATCTTTGTGACTGCCCGTAAAGAAAAATAACACCGGTATATCTTTTTTGTAAAACGATGAATGGTCGCTTGGTCCACTGCCGCTGCTGTCTGTATTTATTTTAAAATAAGCATCTTTTGTGTTGATAATTTTCCCCCAAGCAGGAGATGTTCCGTAGCCGCCAATTGTAAGGCCATGCGTGCTGTCGTTCAGCCTTCCTACCATATCCATATTTATCATATAATTCACGGTTTTTAAATCGAGGCCGGCATGGTCAGTAAAATATTTTGAACCAAATAAACCAAGCTCTTCTCCCGAAAATGAAACAAACAGATAATTGTATTTTTTGTACGATGATTTTTTTAATTTCTTAGTAAGCTCAATCAATGCTGCTGTGCCGCTTGCATTATCATCTGCACCATTGTGTACTATCGGTGTGCTGCCGCTGTACAATGAGTTATGGTCTTCGCCATAGCCAAGGTGATCGTAATGTGCACCAAGAATAATAGTGTTGGTTGCTTTGTTATTTATGTAGCCAACAACGTTATGCCCCTGCTTTTCTTTTGCAGCAATATTAATTTCCGTTTCAATTGTTGCCCTTTCTTTTAATAAATTATCGTTGTCTGTTTTAATATAAAGTACCGGTACAGCAAGGCTTGGCATTTTATTTTTTGTATCAAATTTTATATTGTCATTCAATGTGGTGGGGCTGGTGAAAATAACAGCGCCGGCCCCTTTAAGCTCATCTTCTTTTGCTATGGTGTAAATCGCTTCTTCTAAATCGTAATGCGGATTGTTTGTATTCGCACTAACCAATTCCTTTATGCTGTGTTGTGCATACATAGTTTTTGAAAAAAGCATATTGTATGATTTGCCGGAATAAGGCAAAGGGAAAAAAGCCTCATTTAATTTAAACGATTCTCCATTTATTTTTAATGTTGTTCCTTCTTTTATTTCTCTGCCTTCATTTACAGGAAAAGCCTGCACATATTTTTTATCGGCCGTAAAAGTTTGCAGACCCGCTTTTTTAAATTCGGTTTCTATAAATTCATAAGCTAACTTCTCACCTGCAGTGCCGGTGCGCCTTCCTTCCAGTTTATCGTCTGCTAAATAATTGATCGTTTTTTTAATAGATGCAATTGTTTTTGCATCGGTGTTTTTTTGCTGCGCCTGTGTGGCTAATGAAGCAAAAAGAAAAGCGGCTAAAATATATTTCATTTAATAAATTTTTTCTTAAAGGCAAAGGTATTTAATGATAGGTTGTTTAGTTTACAAATGTTTTATAAAAAGTTTGATGCGTTTGAAGTAATCCGGTAATAGTGCTTAAAAAATGGGTTTTCTAAATGAATATCCTTAAAAATGGTACGGGGAAACATGTCGCTCCTACGGAGCTCTAATTTATTTAATTACATCTTCTTCTACTGGTATGCCGCTCCGATAGAGCTGAAAACAGAACGTATTTAAATCCTAAATATATTGAGGGCATGAAATAGGCTATATGACATTGAAAAATTATTCTTTGTCGCTATTTCTCTCAGCTCCTACGGAGCGGCATGCCAGTAGATTTATTTTTAGCAACAGAGGGTTGAGCTCCAGCGGAGCGACATGTTATTTTTTAAAAGGATTAAGATATACAACACATCCGCAAATATCTGGCAGTTGATAAAGGTTGAAAAATGATATCCTGCCCACGAGCGGCGGGATAGAAGTGGATATCCTTTTTTGCTGCCTTTGCCGGCAGGCAGGTTTGAGCAAAAAATATAGGAACGCATAGCCTTCCGAAATAATCGGAACAGGCTAAACAAAACCTAACCAAAGAACTTTTGCCCACAGCCAAAATCTTGCTGTTTTATAATGTATATTTATGCAGCCACAAACACACTTTATGTTTAACAAACGCACTAAAATAAAACAATTGCTGGAAGGCGATAAAGCAAATTTTGAAACAACGGTAATGGGCTGGGTACGCACCTTTCGCAATAACCAGTTTATTGCTTTAAACGATGGTAGTACCAATAATAATTTACAGGTTGTAGCTGCATTGGGCTTGCTTGATGAGGCAACCATGAAACGCATTACCACCGGGGCTTGTATAAAAGCAACGGGCGAAATAATAGAGTCACAAGGCAAAGGACAAAGGGTGGAGTTGAAAGTCACTTCAATTGAAATATTGGGCGATAGCGATGCTGAGAAATTTCCATTACAGCCTAAAAAACACAGCCTAGAGTTTTTGCGGGAGATAGCTCACTTGCGTATGCGCACCAATACTTTTGGCGCCATTTTTAGAGTAAGGCATTCGCTTGCTTTTGCCGTGCATAAATTTTACAACGATCGTGGTTTTGTATATATGCACACGCCCATTATTACAGGTAGCGATGCAGAGGGCGCCGGCGAAATGTTTAAGGTAACTACGTTGCCGCTTGATGGAACAGCACCAAAAAACGATGATGGTTCTATAAATTACAAAGAAGATTTTTTTGGTAAGAGCACCAACCTTACGGTGAGCGGGCAACTGGAGGGTGAATTGGCGGCAATGTCGTTTAGCGATATCTATACTTTTGGGCCAACCTTTCGTGCGGAGAACAGTAACACCACCCGCCACCTTGCAGAGTTTTGGATGATAGAGCCGGAAGTTGCTTTTAACGACCTGGAAGACAACATGAACCTTGCAGAGGACTTTATAAAATACATTATTAAGTATGCTATGGATAATAATGCAGATGACCTGGCTTTTCTTGCGCAGCGGTTGGAGGAAGAAGAAAAACAAAAACCACAAAACGAGCGCAGCGACATGGGCTTGCTGGACAAATTGAATTTTGTGGTAGACAATGATTTTGAAAGATTGACTTACACAGAAGCAATTGAAATTTTACGGGAGAGCAACCATAATAAAAAGAAAAAATTTCAATATCTAATTGAAGGGTGGGGAACAGACTTGCAAAGCGAGCATGAAAGATACCTTGTAGAAAAGCATTTTAAAAAGCCGGTTATTCTTACGGATTATCCAAAAGAAATAAAATCGTTTTACATGCGCCAAAACGATGATGGAAAAACAGTGGCAGCAATGGATATTTTAGCGCCAGGTATTGGTGAGATTGTTGGTGGCTCACAGCGGGAAGAACGCCTGGATAAATTGATGCAGCGCATGGAAGAAATGCATATTCCCGTTGACGAAATGAATTTTTATTTAGATACCCGTCGCTTTGGTAGTTGTCCGCATGCGGGCTTTGGGCTTGGTTTTGAGCGGTTGGTGTTGTTTGTAACGGGCATGACGAACATTAGAGATGTAATTCCTTTTCCGAGGTATCCTAAGAGTGCGGCATTTTAGTTATGAAACACAAAGGCAGAAAGATTGTAAAGGAATAGGAAGATGTTTTTAATACAAAGGACACAAAACTCAAAATCTTTTTGTGTCCTCTGTGTTGTATTTCCATTGCGCACTTTGTGTTTACTTTTATTAACGTCAAGATTACCCTATTTAACATAAGTAATACCCCTTGCGTTTTTTTATTTTTTTAAGGACTCATCAATTACTTGTATCTTTTCTTTATAAAATTTACAACGCTATACATCAATAATGAAGCCTCTAAAATACCTCGATTACATATTAAACCCTTTGGAACCGCTTCGTACAAAAAAGGTATTGCAGGTAAATCCTACAGCGATTCCTATTCGTAAAGAACCAGCAGAAATTATTATTACGGTTTTTGAATATGACAAAGAAAAAATGACCTGTCATAAGTTTAAAAAAATAGAAGAGGTTTTTCTGTTTTTACTTTCACCATCCGCCACCTGGATAAATATTGATGGCCTCCGTAAAGATGATGTAGAAAACGTTTGTAATTATTTTGGCATTCACCCGCTTATTGCAGAAGATATTTTAAGCATTGGGCAAAGGCCAAAAACAGATGAGATAGATGGATTAATGTTTTGCTTGTTGAACATGCTTTCTTTTAATGAAAAAATTTCGGGTGTAGAAACGGAACAGGTGAGTATTATATTAGGGAGGAACTTTGTAATAAGTTTTCAGGAAGATCCCTTTAAAGACCCTTTTAATTCCCTTAGAGAAAAATTAAAAATAGCTGGTAGTAAGGTGCGGCAAAACAATGTTGATTTTCTTTTTTATTCTTTGCTCGATTATATAGTGGATCATTATTTTATTGTGATGGAAAAAATGGGCGAAAAGATTGAATTGCTGGAAGAGGACATTATTAAAAACTCCAACAATCGAAGTCTTGTAAAAATAAATATGATTCGCAAAGAAATGATTCTGCTTAAGCGAAGTATTGCTCCGGTAAGAGAATTAATAAGTGGCATTTTACGCAGCGAAAGTGAACTGATTGAAGAGAAAACAGAAAAGTATTTTAAAGATGTATACGATCATATTATTCAGGCAAATGACCTTTCAGAAAATTACAGGGATATGATGATGAACATGCAGGATCTGTATTTAAGTAATGTAAACCTGCGCATGAATGAAGTAATGAAAGTGATGGCCGTCGTAACTTGTTTGCTTGCACCAGCTACCGTTATCGGTGGTATTTTTGGGATGAACTTCGATATAATTCCATTATTGCATAATAAGTGGGGCTTTTTTATCTCGGTAGGGTTAATGCTGTTTGTACCACTCATTATGATTAGATCATTTAGAAAAAGAGGCTGGTTTTAAAAGCCCCTCCTAACTTCCCCTCTGGGGAGGAACCACCGAGGCAAAGATTGGTATTTGATTGGATGCCCATTTTAGAACAAGCAATCTGTTATTTATTCTCCGCATTAATCTCATGCGTTTCCCTCCCGGCCGGGGAGGATAGGAGGGGCCACTCTTTTCTTATAAACCGGCACCGTACTGCACGGTTCACCATACATAATGCTTTTTGCTACTGGTCGTAGTTTTTGTGTAATGGCAACGTAAGCTGCTTCGCCTATTGGTAATTCGCCACAGCCTTTTATTACAACCCGTGCATCAATGTACTCTGCTGATTCTATCTGTGCGATATTGCGCAACAAAACAGTTTCTTTTACAATTTCTTCGGTTCCGAAAATTATTTCTGTGGCAACCGGCTGCAGCAAGCTGGCTGCAAGCATGTAAGCCCACATAGGTATAATTGCATCTGCACTACAGGTGAGCGCTACAATTTTATTTTCGTATGGCGTGGTATCAAATGTTTTAAGCACCTCTCTAAAATCTTTTTCTTTTAATATCATCCCCATAAAAAGATGATCTTTCATATCAAAAACCGCCACATCCTCTTTTATATAATAATCTTCGAGGTTTAAAGTAGTTATACCACTCTCGGCTACCTTGTTTACAAATGTTGTTTGCATAACGCAAAATTAAATTAATTTAATGTTTATGGATCATTTGATTATGCTATGTAATTAATATTAACAAAAAAGCCGACAGTCGTTTAAACTGTCGGCTTCTCATTTATTTTACTTTCGTTTAAAAAAACTTAGCTCTCGAATCTTTTATATCTGCTTGTTTTCTTAGCGCTTCAAACCAGTTATTCGTCTGCTGGCGAATTGCTGCAAAACGAGTTGTTGTTTGAGCCGCTTTTTCGTCGGCTGTTGCATCAGGTTTTTGCAAAACACTTGTCACTTTAATTACATACACCCCGTTTGTGCCTACAACTGGCGCAGATGCTTTTGTTTGGTTTTCTTTATTAAAAGATGCACCAATAACTTTTGGCTCAGCACCTATTCCATTTATAATTCTGCCATTCATCGTTATTGTAGAATCTGCACCAGCCATCAATACCTGTTTGTTATACGCCGCTGCGGCAGTTTCCAACGTAGGTGTCGCGATAAGTTTTGCAGTAATCATTTCTGCTTTTTTCATATTCCTTACAATTGCCTCTGCTCCGATTCTTGCAGTGGCTGCATCCTGTGTCCCTTCTGCAAATATTTTATTTACGGTTGCTACTACAAAATCAGCGCCCACAGCTATTGGATCACTTACATCTCCTTTTTTTGCCTCAAAAGCCCACCTTACAAGAGACCTTGCATCCTGCATATTAGCTATTGTAAAATCGTTCTCTTTTATGGTAGAGGGGAACTCAACTATTTGCAGACCATTTTTAGCTGCATAATCTGCAAGCTCTTTTGCATTTTTTTGGGAAGATGCTTTTGTAGCTGCTATGCTCGATGCATTAATCGTTTCATCGCTTGCATAAATTGGTTTTGCAACAAAAGCAATTTTGTATGCAGTCTTAAAATTACTTTGATTTAAGATATCTATGACATGATAACCAAATTGTGTTTTCACAACTCCTTTTTCTCCAACAGATTTTGTAAAACTAAATTCGTTAAATTCAGGAACCATTGCACCATAACCAAAATTTCCAAGATCTCCGCCTTTTGCAGCACTGCCGTCAGACGAATATTTCAACGCTAATGCACCAAAATCTGCACCTGCTTTTACTGCTGCCAAAATACTGTCAGCCAGTATCTTTGCTGCTGAGTCAGTTCTTATAGGATTACCTGTTTGCTGGTCGTTAAGACTTAATAATATGTGACGAGCTTTCACACTATCGGGCAATTGTTTGGTTGCAATTATTTTTGCTAATGTATAATTTGGTCCATCAAGATATGGACCTGTTACTACACCGACTCCCTGTTTTACAATGGTATCTTTTACCTGAGATTGTATTTTAGATAATGGTAAAAACTCATCTGTAAAATCAACTGCTGATGTGTTGCGGGCTACATAAGCTCGTGCATTAGAATCTGCCTCAAAAGGCGCTTTCATATCCGCAACTATTTGCATTACTTTTAAACTATCTGCCGATGATGGTAGCTGGCTAAATGTTAAATAAGAAATAGTTCTGCCTGCCTCTTGCTTAAAAAGATCTTTGTGTTTGGCTACATAATTATTAATGTCTTCATCTTTTACCGTAACGGCACTGTCAGAAATTTCATTGTATCCAACCGCTACATAAGAAATAGTTGCAAAAGCTTTGTCTGCTGCAATATCTTTTTCCTGCATCCAAGTAGGATAATATGCTGCTGCGCTTATAAGCCCTGTATATTTTGCAACAGCTGATGAAAGTTTTATCGGCTCCAAAATTTGTACATCAATTGATAAACGTTGCTCACCTTTAATTTTCTTGATATTATTTATTGCCTCTGCAGCTTTTACAGGATCTAATTTTCCTGTTGCAGGATCTACCATTCCTCTTTCTTTCATAAAAGGATTTTGTTGGTCGCTGCTCATTAATATAGCAGACAATTCTTTCGAACCTAAATTGATTCCCAATTTTTCTGCTTCTTTATAAAATATATCTTCTGCAACAATTTGGTTCCATATCTGGTCCCTTATTCTTAACAACGCAGCACCAGTAGGTTGTTTTCCGCTTTGTGCAGCCTGGTTATTTTCTTCCTGCGTTACTCTTTTATTAAACTCATTTAATTCAATTGACCGCCCATTAACCTTACCAACATTTGTGGTGTTACCACCAAACAAACTGGTATTGCTTCCTGGTCTAGAATCCATTAAAATAAACCCAATAAGACTTATTGCTATTACTATAATAATAATAGC
The DNA here is from genome assembly GCA_040400515.1 of Ferruginibacter sp. GTDB lineage: Bacteria > Bacteroidota > Bacteroidia > Chitinophagales > Chitinophagaceae > Ferruginibacter. The sequence continues at coordinate 35,004 of JBBAQB010000020.1, forward strand.
TGCTCCTTTGTCCCTAATACTCTGAATAATCTGCATCTGTTTTTAATATTAATTTTGGAGGGCAAAAATAGGGGAATTAAAAGCTATTAACAAATTGTGGATAATTGATCTAAAATCTTTGTGGTATTGCTTTAATTGGATATTCCTTTGTTTATTAATTTAGTTCTATTAACAGGAGATTTTTTAGGGTTTAAGAAGTCTGAATTTTGGCGTTTTTTAGGTTATGCACAGTAAATGTTAAAAACCTCAAATAAGCGTTAATAAAGCTCGTTTTGAACTTTTCTTTTTTGGGAGACGATGTGGGGAACTAGCACCTAATTTGAACTTTTAGGCTAAAGACTGATTTTACTTTCATTTTACAACCATTCAATTAACACAAAATTTTAAAAAAAGTGCCGTTTTATTTTCCACACAATTTTTTATTAACACATGGGCGAAACAATTATTTAATATTGGCAAAACACAGTTGTTTAATTGTAAAAACAGAATTTGTAAAAATGTTTATTACTTGTTAGTTACTGTTAATAAAACAAACATTTTACATTTACAATAGTTTAGAAAAGCGACTTTTACACAAATCCACACCCCTAGTAATAATAAAGGGTTATATAAATAATAAGTATTAATACATATTATGGCAGATATTAACACACATTTTGATTTTGAAAAAATAATTTCAAAGAATGGTTTTTTGGATTTGGAGGTAGATCCTTCTTTGGATCTTTTTGCAGAAATTGAAAAACTCAAGAAAGAAAAAAAGGCAATCGTGCTGGCACATTATTATCAGGAACCGGATATACAGGATGTGGCAGATTTTATTGGGGATAGTTTGGGGTTGGCTCAAAAGGCGCAAAGTACCGATGCAGAGATTATTGTTTTTGCCGGTGTTCACTTTATGGCGGAAACGGCTAAAATTTTAAATCCCCATAAAAAAGTTTTGCTGCCTGATTTAAATGCAGGCTGTTCTTTAAGCGACAGTGCGCCGCCCGCCATGTTTAAAACGTTTAAGGATAAACATCCAGATCATATTGTAATTACTTACATAAACTGCAGTGCCGGCATGAAAGCACTCAGCGATATTATCTGCACAAGCAGTAATGCGCAGGCAATTGTTGAGAGCTTACCAGCTGATGAAAAGATTATTTTTGCGCCTGATAAGAATCTTGGGGCTTGGATAAACAAACAGACCGGTCGTAATATGGTTTTGTGGAATGGTGCCTGCATGGTGCATGAGATTTTTAGTATGGAAAAAATTGTGAAGATTAAAGTTCGTCATCCAAACGCTAAGGTTATTGCACACCCAGAATGTGAAGCTCCCGTGTTAGCCTTGGCAGATTATATTGGAAGCACAACAGGTATTTTAAAATATGCGGAGAAAAGTAATGCGCAGGAATTTATTGTTGTTACCGAAAGTGGAATTCTACACCAAATGCAAAAAAGCAGTCCGCATAAAACTTTTATACCTGCACCGCCACAAAATACCTGTGCCTGCAACGATTGCCCATACATGAAACTAAACACATTAGAAAAGCTTTATTTGTGTATGAAGTACGAATTACCGGAAGTTACCATGGAAGAGGGTTTGAGAGATGCGGCAAAAAAACCTATTGAAAGAATGTTGGAGATAAGTGCGAAGTTGGGATTGTAGTGGCCCTGGGACGTTAGGCTTTTTGGTATCGTTTTGTGGGACGCATACAATCGGATGAGAAAAGTAGTATGTTAGCCCTCATAAAACCTTCTTTACTAATGCTGTAAAAATTACTAGATTATCCACTCGTTTTCCACAAAAAATGATACATTTACTTTGTAATGGTTATTCATTATTTGTAAAACGTATTATTCAATGTCTATTCCTTCAGTTGATTTAGCAGATTTTTTAAGTGGCGACCCGGTAAAGAAAAATGATTTTGTACAAAAGCTTGGTAAGGCTTATGAAGAAGTTGGCTTTGTTGCTGTTAAGAACCATGGCGTGCCAGATGAGTTGATTGCTGATTTATACAAATATGTTCAGGAGTTTTTCTCTTTGCCGCTTGATCATAAGAAAACCTATGAAATACCTGAGCTTGCTGGGCAACGTGGGTATACCAGTTTTGGTAAGGAGCATGCAAAGGGTAGTGATGCTCCGGATTTAAAAGAGTTTTTTCAATACGGTCAAGTTCCACGAGATAATTTTAAAGAAGAAGATTATCCTGCAAATGCGCAAGTAGGGGAAGTGCCGGTATTTAATAAAACCATTGATGATGCTTACCGTGCCTTTGAAAAGAGCGGTACAGCTTTATTGCAGGCAATTGCTTTGTACCTTGGTTTAGATGAACATTATTTTGATGGATTTGTTCATAATGGGAACAGTATACTCAGAGCTATCCATTACCCCCCAATAACGCACGAACCTGCTAGTGCGATACGTGCTGAGCAACATGAGGATATAAACCTTATTACGCTGCTCGTTGGTGCCTCTGCTGACGGTTTAGAAATACTTACCAAGCAAGGCGATTGGGTTGCTGTTACTTCGTTACCCGAACAGATAGTTGTGAATGTAGGTGATATGCTTCAACGATTTACCAATAATAAGCTGATGAGTACTACACACAGGGTGGTAAATCCTAAGAGAGAATTATGGCATACGAGTCGTTTTTCAATTCCGTTCTTTTTACATCCGCGCAGTAGTATGAGCCTACGGTGTCTTGATAGTTGTGTAGATGAACATCATCCGCTTGTATACGAAGACACTACGGCTGGGGAATATCTGGATGAGCGTTTGAGGGAAATTGGTTTAAAGAAATAAATTATATTTTAATATTAAAAAACAGGCTGCTGATTGATCAGTGGCTTTTTTATAAGTGTGTATTTTTCCTATTATAATTTTTATATTTGGATTAAGTAAACCTACGCTTGAATATTTTTAGACACATACCTTTTTTAAAAACAGTTTTTTATTACAGTCTTACTGCTTTTGGTGGACCGCAGGGTCATTTAGGTATGATGCTTAAAACTTTTGTAAATAAAAAAAACTATGTCACCGAAGAGGAGTTGATTGAGTATAATTCTTTTTGCCAGTTGTTACCAGGCGCAAGCAGTACCCAAACCGTTACTTTAATTGGCTTTAAAAGGGGGGGTGTTTCTCTTGCTGTACTTACATTAATTATTTGGATTTTACCGGCCTGTATCTTAATGGGTTCGTTATCTTTTTTACTCACAGCTTTCCCCGCAAAAAATTATACAGCTAATCTTTTTAAGTACATTCAACCAATGGCTATTGGGTTTTTATTGTTTGCTGTTTTTAGAGCTTATAGTATATCAGTAACCAATATTATAACTTTTGTCATAATGGTTTTTTCCACTGTTATAACTTATTTCTTTTTCAAAACACCATGGGTATTTCCTTTTTTGATAATAGCAGGTGGAATTGCTACAAGCTTCAGTAGTAAAAGGATTCCAGAAAAGGAGGTAGTTAAGCCAAGGCAAATTAGGTGGACGAATATTTGGCTCTTTGTGTTCATTTTTATTTTAGCGGGTATCATGAGCGAGACTGCAAGAAAACAGCAATGGCAGAATAGGAAGGCATATAATTTGTTTGAAAATTTTTACAGGTTTGGCAGTTTTGTTTTTGGCGGTGGAGATGTTTTGTTACCTATGATGTTGGACCAGTATGTAGAGAGACCCACGAGTAAAAAAGTGTTAGAGAAAAATCCCGATGCTCTTAAAATTGAAAGAAGTGATTTGCTTACGGGTTATGGTTTTGTAAGAGCTATTCCTGGGCCCGTTTTTTCTGTAGCGTCCTTTACCGGTGGTATGGCTCTAAAAAATAACGGTTTCACTTTTCAGTTGCTAGGTTGTATAATAGGGTCTATTGCCATTTTTTTGCCAAGTGCTTTATTGGTGCTCTTCTTTTTTCCGGTGTGGCAATATTTAAAAAAGTTTGTTGCTGTTTATCGGGCTTTGGAAGGAATTAATGCTGTTGTGGTTGGCTTAATGGCTGCAGCAGTTGGTTATTTATTGAATGGAATGCCATATTCCCTCGGGCAAACTTCGGGCCTGTTAACTTTGGCGGTTATTATATTGACATTTTTATTTCTAAAATATACAAGGGTTGCGCCGCCATTTATAGTAATTGTTTGTGTTTTGTTAGGATGGGTTTTCTAGATTTGATTTGTAATATCCTTTTAATTCTATTTCTTCCATTACTTTTTCAGTTACGAGATACCGAATTGATTTATTGGTTTTAATAAGCTTCCTTATCTGAGTTGATGAGATTTCTATTAGTGGAGCTGTTATAATTTTAATGTTCGGCGCTAATTCTTCTGTTACAGGAAAGGAAAGTCTTGGATAAATTAATATATTATAATTTAATATTATCTGTTTATAATTTTTCCATTTTTCGATATTGAGAAAACTATCACTGCCAATGATCAAGGTAAATTGATGTTGTTTGAATTTTTCAGACAGGTATATCAAAGTATCAATTGTGTAAGAAGGTTTGGGCATAGAAAATTCAACATTGCTTACTTTTAATTTCTTTTCGTCTTCAATAGCAATTTTTACCATTGAATATCTATGTTGTTCATTTAACAAGCTGATTGATTCCTTCAGTGGGTTTTGTGGTGAGACCATAAACCAAACTTCATCTACTTCGGCGTTATTAATAATATGGTTGGCTATAATTAAATGTCCAATATGTATTGGGTTAAAGGAACCAAAGTAAAGTCCAACCTTCATATTGCAGTTTTTAGTTTTTTATATTTCTTCAACCAAAATATGTTCAGCTTCATTCAACCTCAGGCTTAAAGTATAACCTGCAACCGAAACCGAAATGGGGTCTTTAAATGGAGCTATTTTTTCGACAGTAATCTTTTCACCCGGTACACATCCCATTTCCATTAACTTTAAAAAAATATCATCATTTTCAAAACCTCTGATGATTACTTCCTTTCCGATTTTAATTTCAGATAACTTTTTATACATTAGTACTACAGTCTATTTTTAGAATGTGTAAAATTATGATTTAACCCACGGTATTAATATCGTTATAAAGAATATTATGGCTATTGTATTTCATGAACTTGTACCTGTTACGCTTAAGGATAAAAAGCGGCTTAAGGCTTTTCTTTTTTTGTTATTTAAAAGAGAAGGCAGACTACTGGATGGGATGAACATTGTTTTCTGTGGCGATGAGTACTTAATCGATATGAATAAGCAACATCTTCAGCATGACTTTTACACTGATATTATAACGTTTGATTTAAGTGAAAGAAAGGATGGTCCAATTGAAGCTGAGTTGTATATAAGTATCGATAGGGTAAAGGATAATGCAGTTCTATTAAAAACAAAGTTCTCAAATGAGCTTCACCGGGTAATATTTCATGGGGCCCTTCACTTATGTGGCTTTAGCGATAAACTAAAGAGGGATATAGCTCTAATGAGATTAAAAGAAGAAGAGTATTTAAACTTATATTTCTAGGAATATAGTTCCACGATTCACAGTTTCCTATAGAAACATACAAATCTATTCACAAGTCTTTATTTTTGCTATTAATAAAAAGTTCCACGAATCACAGTTTCTACACGAAACATATTATTATGGCTAGAAAAAAATGGACAGCAAAAGAAGAGGTGACCGAAGCTGATATTAGGTTTAGAGAAAAAAGAAAGTGGCAACAGGCCTTGCGAAGGTATGTTTTGGAAAAAAATATAAGTGAGGGTTACGCTGTGTACTTTGGTTTAGATATAGAAAGTTTTAGACAGTGGATAGAAATACAATTTACAGAGGGATTAAACTGGGATAATTTCGCATCTGCATGGCAATTTGATCATATAGTACCAATAGCTTACTTTGATTTTGGTAATGAGGATGACCTTAAACTTGCGTGGAACTTTATAAATATCAGGGTAGAAAAGTATGATACAAATAATTTGAGAGGGAATAGAATAGATGTGATAGCTGTAAAGGCATACTTTAAAGAGCTGTATACTAAAACAAATTATTCCTTTTGCGCAAAGATGTTAGCTAAAATAGAAGAGATTGAACGCTTGAATATTGTGTCTGAGCCTAAAATTGAACAGTTTATTATTGAAAGAAAAGAAGAATTTGGTCTATTGAATTCACTCAACTCTACTGAATTTGCTAAATTAAACCGAGGGGATTCGCTTGCAGATATACTAATGGAGAAGGAGATATTGAGAAAATTCGGTTAGAGCCAATCTTTTTATTATAGGCAGCGCACTTCGTACCTTTGCAGGAATGTTTCCAAAATACGATATTATAGTAGTTGGTGCCGGGCATGCAGGCTGTGAAGCTGCTGCCGCAGGTGCAAATATGGGTAGTAAAACACTGCTCATTACCATGAACATGCAAACAATTGCCCAAATGAGTTGCAACCCCGCTATGGGCGGTATAGCAAAAGGACAAATTGTAAGAGAAATAGATGCACTTGGGGGTTACAGCGGGATAGTAACTGACAAAAGTATGATCCAGTTTAGGATGCTTAATCGCTCAAAAGGACCTGCAATGTGGAGCCCACGTGCCCAAAGCGATAGAATGCTATTTGCGCAAACCTGGCGGGAGATGTTGGAGCAGACACCAAACGTAGATTTTTATCAGGATACAGTAGCTACTTTAATTGTTGAAGAAGGTGTTGTAAAGGGTGTTGTTACTGGTCTTGGCCATGAAATTTATGCTAATGCTGTAGTACTTACCAATGGTACCTTTTTAAATGGAATCATACATATTGGGGAAAAGAACTTTGGTGGTGGTAGGGTGGCCGAAAAAGCCGCTACTGGTATTACGGAACAATTGGTATCTCTCGGCTTTGAAACTGCAAGGTTAAAGACAGGTACACCACCAAGAATTGATGGTAGGAGTTTGGATTACTCTAAAATGGAAGAACAAAAGGGGGATGAGGAAATGGTTGGATTTGGTTACTTATCAAAACCCGAACTAAAGCCCGAAAATCAAAAGAGCTGCTGGATTACTTATACCAACCAAGAAGTACACGATATTTTAAAAACCGGCTTTGAAAGTAGTCCCATGTTTCAAGGTCGGATACATGGTACAGGACCACGCTATTGCCCAAGCATAGAAGATAAAATAAATAGATTTGCAGAAAGAGAAAGGCACCAGCTTTTTGTTGAACCAGAAGGGTGGAACACCGTAGAGATATATGTGAATGGTTTTTCTTCTTCTTTGCCGGAAGAGGTGCAGTTAAAAGCGTTAAGAAAAGTACCCGGCTTTGAAAACTGTAAAATGTTTAGGCCTGGGTATGCTATAGAGTATGATTTTTTCCCGCCTACACAGTTAAAAGCAAGCTTAGAGACGAAATTGATTAAAAATCTATTTTTCGCAGGGCAAATAAATGGTACTACAGGCTATGAAGAAGCTGCATGCCAAGGGTTGATGGCGGGCATAAACGCTCACTTAGGAGTGAAAGATGAGGATCCTTTTATACTAAAACGCAGCGAAGCATACATTGGTGTTTTAATAGATGATCTTATAAATAAAGGAACAGACGAGCCTTATAGAATGTTTACCAGCAGGGCCGAGTTTAGGACCCTTTTAAGACAGGATAATGCTGATTTACGCCTCACACAAATTGGATATTTATTAGGAATTGCTTCTCAAGAAAGAATGGACAAGGTTGTTAAAAAGAAACAACAGGTTGAAGCCGCGATAGATATTATTAACAATATGTCGCTTAGTGCTGCAGAGGCGGATGATTATCTAACGTCAATAGGATCAGCCATACTCCTTTTTAAACAGAAGGTTTCTCAATTATTATTAAGGCCAAATGTATCATTGGTCGAAATGATACAACAGGTAGAGTCAATTAAATTAGCATTAAACGGGTTTTCTGTAGATGAACTGGAACAAGCAGAAATACAAATTAAATATTTTACTTATATAGAAAAAGAAAAAGAGTTGGTAGAAAAAATGAGCCAGCTGGAAAATCTTTCTATTCCGCATGATTTTAATTATGAAAAGCTAATCTCCCTTGGAAATGAAGCAAAACAAAAATTTAAAAAGATACAACCACGCACCCTAGGGCAAGCAAGCCGTATAAGCGGGGTAAACCCAAGCGACGTACAGATTTTAATGGTGTATATGGGCCGATAATATATAAAATAATTTATATGGAAGAGTTAAAAGCAGGTGATATAGTAGAGCTAAAATCGGGTAGTCCAAAAATGACAATTGCTTTTATTTCAAAAGAAGGATACTGTTATTGCACATGGTACGATCCCAATGCTTTTACTTGGCATGAACAGGTTAAAATTTATACTATTTTGCTAAAGAAAGCGCCTTAAGAACTGTCTAACAAAAAATAATTTTATTACAGCACCCCCTTTGAAACCTTTTCGTAAGTATAATTGTATTTCTTGCATTATATATTGCTTTTAATACCAAAGAATATTCAGGTGTGGTTTTTGGGTTGGTTAGCCCCTGCGAAAGCGAGGGTCTTTATACCTAAAACAATTTCTTTAATAGTAATTTTTATTGGTTTGTATTAAACTATGTGGCTTTGTAATGAACGGGCTATCGTTTACATTTGTAAAAAACAGATTTATTCCCAATTAATATTTTTTTATGGCAATACCGAAACTTAGTAATCTTGCTCAGACGTTGATAGGATCTGAAATTGTAAAACTTGGGGGCATAATAAAAGAGAAAATAAGTAAAGGAGAGCATATTTATAATTATACTATTGGCGATTTTGATTCATCTGAATTTCCTATACCAGATTTGTTATTAAAAGAAATTAAGAGGGCTTATGATGATGGGTATACAACATATCCCATTGCCGATGGAGAAACAGATTTGAGAAAAGCGGTGATTTTGTTTTTAAAAAACAAAGAAGGCCTTGAATTCGATTTATCTGAAGTAATGATAGCTGCAGGCGGGCGCCCTCTTATATATGCAGCATACAGAGCTATTGTAGATAAAGGAGATAAAGTGATTTATCCGGTACCAAGCTGGAACAATAATCATTACACACATTTTACAGAAGCGGAACACATAAAAATTGACACCGAGCAGGAAAATAATTTTATGCCTACCGCAGAACAGATTAGGCCCCATGTGAAAGGAGTATCGTTGATTGCTTTATGCTCTCCCCTAAACCCCACCGGCACGGTATTTAAAAAAGAAGATTTAGAGGCAATTTGCGATTTGATTATAGAGGAGAACGACCTGCGCGGAGAAGGGGAGAAAAAATTATATCTCTTATATGATCAAATATATTGGACGCTTACTTTTGGCGATACAGAGCATTTTAATCCAATTACGCTTCGCCCAAAAATGAAAGACTATACGGTATTTATAGATGGAATTAGTAAAGCGTTTGCAGCAACAGGTGTGCGTGTAGGTTGGAGCATGGGACCAGCACATCTAATTGCAAAAATGAAATCTATAAACAGCCATGTAGGAGCCTGGGCGCCGATGGCAGAGCAAAAGGCAGTAGCCAAATATCTTGTGCAACAAGATGCTGTAGATGCTTATTTTGATAATTTTAAAAAAGAGATTGACTTTAGGCTGCGCAATATATATGAGGGTTTTATTGCACTAAAAAACGAAGGTTTTCCCGTAGATGCAATAGTACCGCAGGCCGCAATTTATCTTACAGTTAAGATAGACCTAGTAGGAAAAAAAGCGAATGGAAAAATGCTGGAAACACAGCCCGATGTAACAGAATATATTTTAAGCGAGGCAAAACTTGCAATGGTGCCCTTTAGCAGTTTCGGAGCAGGCGCAGATAGTAATTGGTATAGAATAAGTGTAGGATGTGTAAAGAAAGAAGATATTATAACAGTACTGGAAAAATTAAAGACAGCCTTGGTGAAAGTAGAATAAAGGAGTCTATAATTTTAATAACAAGAACATCTAGTTTTTATTATTAAAAAATATAAATGGCTTAGATAGTTTCTTTTGGCGAATAAGCTTTTTGATTTCTATAGGATTACTTATAACCTTGTACCTGTTAAGATCCAGAACTTCATGAGCACCAACAAAATTATCAAGTCGCTCAGTAGTAAACAACAGGTTGTTTAACTGGGCAAGTTGTTTGTCAATGTCTTGCTGCGTCATAGCATGTTGCCTAAACATTACAAGAAGATCTCTATTGGATGTCATGTTATTGGTTTATTTGTAACCCACCATACCTGCACAGCCACATGTGCTTTTTTTGGTAGACGAACAACCTGTTGCTACCAAAGCAAGTGCTACAAGAGCTATCGACGTTATTTTTATTATCTTTTGCATAATTGTGTTACAAAATAACAAATTTTTACTAACAAACATTAAACTTTATCGGCTATCATTAGAAATATTAACATAACTCGTAAGAAAGTGTTGGTAGCGCCCTTAGACTGGGGACTTGGCCATTCAACCCGCTGTATACCTGTTATTCAAACATTAATAGATAACGATTTTATAGTTTTACTTGCAGCTTGCGGTAACTCTGCTCAATTACTAAGCCAAGAATTTCCAAAACTCACAATACTTCCGTTACAAGGGTATAACATTACTTATTCAAAAAAGAGAATTTTATTCAACACAAAACTCATTAGTCAAATACCTAAAATGCTTAGGGCAATTAAGCAAGAGCACCATTGGTTAAAACAAATAGTTGAAGAGCATAAAATAGACGTTGTCATTTCTGATAACCGCTATGGGCTTTACAACAAAACGATTAAAAGCATATTTATTACCCACCAACTTGCAATTGAAACAGGCGGTGCGCTTACAAACTCATTGGTTAAGAAATTAAATTATAACCTGATAAATAAATTTGATGCATGTTGGGTACCTGATGAAGAGGAGCCAAATGGTCTTGCTGGTAAATTATCGCACCCAAAAATATTACCAAAAGTCCCGACGATATATGTAGGAGTATTGTCAAGATTTAAAAAGCAACTAATAGAGAAAACTTTTGATTTGCTTGTATTAATATCGGGCCCTGAGCCACAGCGTACAACCTTAGAAAAAAGAATGCTTTTGCAGATGAATAAACTTTCTCTAAAAATGGTTTTGGTAAGGGGCTTGCCTGGGGAAACAAATAAAATAATCAATGAAAATATAGCGTTGACAATTCTCAACCATCTGCCCGCAATAGAATTAAATACACTTATTCAATCTTCAAAAGTCATCGTTGCAAGAAGCGGATATTCTACCATAATGGACCTTATAACGTTACAGCAAAAGGCAATTTTAATACCTACACCGGGGCAAACAGAGCAGGAATATCTTGCAAAATATTTGGCTGAAAAAAAATATTTTGTATCAGCAAATCAAACAGATTTTAATCTGGAAACGAACATGAAAAGTCTTCAAGACCTAAATCAAACAAAACCATTAGTTTCTGAAAATAAAAAATTAGACGTAGCCATTAAAAGTTTGAAATAAATTCCCCCCTCTCATCTTTGTTATGACTTCCAATAATACTAGCTGCATTGTTCTCATAAAATAAAAACTTAGGCAATGTTGGTAAAAGCGGCAGCGTTTTTATAATTTCAAAATTTGAAAAGTGTTGGCCCTCTCCAAAAATTATGGTGTGAATATTTTTTTCTGACAAGGTTAATTTTATTTCCTCTTTGTTAATACCCTTGCTCGCATTTAGAAAAGTATCAAGAGAATAATGTGTATTATTCAAAATCTTTTTAACCGATTCAAATTGCTTTTCGTCACCAATAAAAAGGGTGTTTATTGAAGTTCTTTTTATAATAGAATTTTTATTTTGATCGCTGCCATTTTTAATGTTCGCTATTATTTTTCCTGTTTTAATTGCAATAGACATGGCTGTGTGGTTCAGAGCGTTTTTGCTGTAATGCTTATCCACAAAAAGTTGCATTGCGCCATAAAAATGTTTTACATAAGAGCTGTCTTTTTTTTGTGTGCTCTCACCCTTAAAATGAATAATGGTTGTTTCCCCTAAGTAGTAATTGCATAAGCCAGCCTTTGTAATACGGTAACTTAAATCGATATCTTCACCATACATAAAAAAAGCCTCGTCAAATCCTGCTGTGATTTCTATGGCTTTTTTATGTAACATCATAAAAGCACCTGCAAGCACTTCTACTTTATTGGTTTCGTGCTCAGGTAAATGCCCGGCATAGTATTTCGCAAAAAAAGAAGACTCTGGAAAAATGCTGCTGATACCAATCATTTTAAAAAGCCCTGCCAAAGGCGTCGGTAAATACCGCTTGCTTTCTTTTAAAAAAAGGCCACACCCATCAATCATACGTACACCTATTGCACCACAATTGTTGTGTGATTGAAAAAACGAAATACATTTTGTAAAACAATTTTCAGGTACAATCGTATCGGGATTTAAAAATAAAATATAATCTCCTTTTGTTTCTTTTAAAACACTATTGTTTGCTCTGCCAAAACCAAGGTTTGTTTTGTTCCAGTAAAATTTTACCGAAGGGAATTTTGGAGTAAGATATTCTTCACTACCATCGTTTGAATCATTATCTACAACAAATATTTCTGCATCAATGTCTTTACATGCTTTTACAACAGACAGGAGGCAATGCTCCAGAAAGTATTTAACGTTAAAGTTTACAATAATAACAGAGAGTTGCATGTGTATACGAAATAAGAATTTTTAATTGGGTTTGCAAAAAGTTTTTAAGTTAAGAGTCTTTAACTATGAAGTTGCTAGAGCTCGTTATATAAATTATGTTATCAATTTAAAGTCTTTCCAAGTCTTAATAACAAAATTCCAATTCAGGCAATGCGCTTAGGAGTAAATAGGGAAGAAACTCAATTGTTACAAAAACAATACACACGTTATCTTTGCAGCATGTTAAAAGCAACCCTTTTAAATGCGGTACAGGCGGGAGCAGCTCAAATGCAACATTTTTTTAATGGGCGTTTTACCATCAGTAGCAAGACCAATATCAACGATCTTGTTACAGAAGCAGACCATGCATCGGAAAAAGCAATAATGGGCGAAATTCAAAAAGCATATCCCGATCATTTTATTTTGAGCGAAGAAACAGGCGAAGTAAAAACAACAAGTAATTTTAAATGGATCATAGATCCGATAGACGGGACCATTAATTTTGCCAACGGTATTCCGATCTGCTGTGTAAGTATTGGGCTTGAAAAAGATGGAGAAATAATAATGGGCTCGGTTTACAATCCATTTATGAACGAATTGTTTGTTGCTGAAAAAGGCATGGGGGCAACGTTGAACGATAAGAAACTTGCTGTAAGTAATAAAGACAATGTGGGAAACAGTTGTTTGGTAACCGGTTTTCCATACACTTATTTAGATTCTGAAAACGGTCCGCTACAGGTATTTGAAAAACTGATTAGAAAGGCAATACCGGTGCGCAGACTTGGAAGTGCCGCAATAGATTTGTGTTGGGTTGCTGCCGGCAGGTTTGATGGTTATTTCGAGCACCACTTGCAAACATGGGATAGTGCTGCAGGGTTTTTAATGGTGAAGGAGGCCGGCGGAAAAGTAACCGATTACAGTGGAAAAGATTTCTCCGTTTATCAAAAACAAATATTGGCTACAAACGGATTAATTCACGAAGAACTAAGAGAAATTATAAACGGAAAAGAAATTTAAAAAATGGAACGTACAGAAATATCATCCCTGGGGGAATTTGGTTTAATAGATCATCTTACACAAAACAATGAAACACGAAGCGCATCTACCATTTTAAGTGTAGGAGACGATGCGGCGGTTATAGATCATTTTGGAAGACAAACAGTGATATCATCAGATCTTTTACTGGAGGGTGTTCACTTTGATTTATCGTATACGCCATTAAAACATTTAGGCTACAAGGCTGTAGTGGTAAATGTTAGCGACATTTATGCTATGAACGCAACGCCTACACAAATTGTGTTGAGCATTGGTTTTAGCAACAGGTTTGCATTAGAAAGTCTGGACGAATTTTATGAAGGTGTGTATGCAGCCTGTGAAGAATACAACGTTGATTTGGTGGGTGGCGATACAACAACTTCTTTGCGTGGTTTTGTAATAAGCGTAACTGCCATTGGTGAAGTAGCGCCTGATAAATATGTAACAAGAAGCGGTGCAAAATCCGGTGATTTAATCTGTGTGAGTGGTGAACTGGGCGGAGCATTTCTAGGTCTTACACTATTGGAAAGGGAAAAACGAATTTTTGAAGAAACCGGGGCACAGCCAGATTTGGAAGGGCAGACATATATTGTAGGAAGACTTTTAAAACCTGAAGCAAGAAAAGATATTATTGAATATTTTTCAGAAGAAAATATTTTACCAACCAGCATGATAGATATTAGCGATGGACTAAGCAGTGAGCTAATGCACATTTGCAAACAAAGCAAACTAGGTTGTGTGTTGTATGAAGATAAATTACCGTTTGCAGATGACATGAAAGAGTTTGCATACAAATTAAAAACCGATCCAACAGCTTGCGCACTTAGCGGCGGCGAAGACTATGAATTGCTTTTTACCGTACCGCAAACAGATTATGATCAAATAAAACTAAACCCATCTGTAAGCATCATTGGTTATATGACGGACGAAGGCGAAGGCAAAACATTGATAACCCGAGCGGGGAATAAACACGCATTGGTTGCGCAAGGTTGGAACCATATGAAGAAATAAATAAAAAATGCTGCAAATTTTGCAGCATTTTTTATTTAAAATAACATAGTTAATTTTTTGAAAGAAATCAATTGCATTAATTTCATAGTAGTATGAACCATCGTTGCCGAGTTTCTATTTTTATCGTCGTCTTATTTTTATCATCTTGCGCAAGTAGCAAGTATAACTACAATCCCGCAAAAAAGTACTCGCAACAATCACTACAAAAAGATTACACTTTACTTAGAGAAATACTTGAAGCCAAACATCCCTCCTTGTACTGGTACACACCCAAAGCAAAAATGGATGAGTACTTTGAAAAATATTACAACAGCATTACAGATAGCATGACCGAGCAACAATTCGCCTGGCATGCAATTGCGCCATTGATAGATAAAATACATTGTGGGCACACAAGCGTAAGTCTGAGCAAAGCGTATGGAAAATGGGTGCGTGGTAAAACTATTCCGGCTTTTCCTTTGTACATGAAAATATGGAATGATACAATGGCCGTGACCGGTAACCTAAATTACAAAAAGGACAGCGTTTTTAAAAGGGGAACATTGGTTACTTCTATAAATGGCATTCCAAACAAGCTGTTGATAAAATACATGTTTGAATTTTTACCCGAAGATGGCTATTCAAACAACATAAACTATATTAGGCTTAGTGCAAACTTTCCTTACTACCACAGAAATATATTTGGCCTTAGTAAGAATTATACGGTGAATTATTTGGATAGTACGGGTGCAGAAAGAACGATAAATGTGCCATTGTTTGTTCCGGCAAAAGACTCTTTAAAAAAAGACAGTCTTGTACGTGTTGAGAAGAAAAAGGAACCAAGGGAAAAGAAAATTTTGCAGTACAGGTCTTTATCAATTGACAGCACAAAAAAATTTGCCACCATTACACTTAATACTTTTTCTGAGGGAAATTTCCGAGGTTTTTTTAGAAGAACATTCAGGCATTTGCGAAAAGAAAAAATAAACAATGTTATTATAGACTTAAGAAGCAACGGCGGCGGTAGGGTTGGTACTAGTACTTTGCTCACAAAATACATTTCCAGACAAAAATTTAAAGTTGCCGATACACTTTACACACCATCAAGAGGAATTGGGCCTTATGGTAAATACATAAAAGGCGGTTTTTTAAACTCACTCGAAATGCTTTTAATTTCTCGGAAAAACAAAGATGGCAAATACCACATGCGCTATTTAGAAAATCATTTTTACAAACCTAAAAAAAGCAGCTATGGTGGTAAGGTTTTTATATTAACAGGTGGTCCAACATTTTCTGCATCGGCCCTTGTTTGTAATATTTTAAAAGGACAGGATGGTATTACTTTATTAGGAGAAGAAACGGGCGGCGGCTGGTATGGTAATAATGGAATTATGATACCCGATATAAAATTGACAACTACAGGAATAAAAGTGCGCCTGCCATTATTTAGGCTCGTTCAGTACAACCACACTGCTATAAAAGGAACAGGCATACCGCCTGACGTGTTTGTACCTACTAGTTATGATGCATTGCTAAAGGGCTATGACAAGAAAATGGAAGAGGTGAAGAAAATAATAAATAATACACCATAATTGTTACCCTCCAAACGCAAATTCAATTTTCTAAATTTTCTCTCTTTTGAGTAGAGGTTGGTAAAGCAGTAATATTAAAATCGTCTCCATCTTTTAAAAAGGGAAATTTATTTCTTACCTCGTTTAGTTTTTCTTTATCCAACGAAATGGTAAAAATATCTTCTTCTTCCGCTTTGTGATAAAGCACTTGCCCGAGCGGATCTATAACCATTGAGTTGCCGCTGTGGTAAATATTGTTGCCATCATCTCCTACCCTGTTTACGCCAACAACATAACACTGGTTTTCAATTGCCCTTGCGCATAGCAAAGTTTTCCATGCATGGCTGCGTCGCTCCGGCCAGTTGGCTACATAAATTAATACATCGTATTCAGCTTCGTTTTTGTTTGCAGGTTTTTGCCTAGCCCATACAGGAAACCTAAGGTCATAACATATTTGTAAATTTATTTTCCAGCCTTTTACACTCGCTATTAATCTTTTGTTACCGGCGCTGTAATGTTCTGTTTCATTGCCAAAACCAAAAAGATGTCGTTTGTCATACACCCCGTATTGGCCGTTTGGTAACATCCAGACAAGTCTGTTGTAAAAGTTTTCATTTTCTTTTATAATAATACTGCCTGTTAAAATAATTTTATTTTCTGCGGATACACGTTTCATCCAGTTAACGGTTTCACCATCCATATCTTCGGCAAGCGCATTGGCATTCATTGAAAAACCTGTACTAAACATTTCGGGTAAAACAATCACTTCTGTGCGCTCTTCCATGCTTTTTATTTTTTGTTCCAACATTAAAAGATTAGCAGCTTTATTTTCCCAGTGAAGGTTTGTTTGAATGAGTGTTATAGTGAGTGGTTGCATTTTTAATTAATTACGGTTAAATTATTTTTATGAAGCATAAAATCTTAATTGGTTTCTTCCTTCCGCTTCACTATTAAAAACCAATCGTTCTCCAAAGGCAGGTAGCCCATATCGTAACAGAAATAATATACATCCCCTTTTTTATTGGTGTAAGTGTGTGTGAAATATTTAAACTGAAAGCCTTTGGCCAACAATTTTTCAGCGTTGGTTTTGCCTGTCTCCTGGGTTGAACCAATAACAGCCTCTAATATTCTTCGGTTCTTGCCAAGAGCATTATTAATATTCCGAACCAGGTTTGTCGTGCCGGATTTTAAGCCGTTGTTATACTCATTTCTACAATAATCATTACAAAATTTTTTATCTGCACGGCCTTTTACAGCGCTGCCACAGCTAAGGCAAAGTGTGGCTTCTTTTTTTGTAAGCATAAGCTAGTGTTGGTTTGTGAGCAAAAGGTACAACTTTTTTATATACGTACAACCGTTTACAAACGGATATATACAACTATAAACGGTTAAAATACGAGTGAGGCTTTTTGGGCGGCGCATCTTTGCATTGTCAAACCGAAATAAGGTACTGACTGAAATAAATAAATCTTTAAACCGTACCGCATAAATATTTTCAAAATGATATTTTGCGGGACACAAAACTTAAAAAAATGTACGCATTAAAAAACAAAGTTCAATTGATTGGTAATTTAGGTAATGCACCAGAAGTAAGAAACACCGAAACGGGTAAAAAGCTTGTACGCTTTTCAGTAGCTACCAACGAGCAATACAAAAACGCAAAGGGCGAAAGAGTAACAGAAACCCAATGGCACAACCTTATAGCCTGGGGTAAAGTAGCAGATGTTGCTGAAAAGTTTTTACTAAAAGGAACAGAAGTTGCCGTTGAGGGAAAACTGGTAAACCGTAATTATATGGACAAAGAAGGCAACAAAAAATACATCACAGAAATACAGGTAACTGAGTTGTTGATGTTAGGGAAGGCGACTGGGAGTATGGTCGCATAGGTAAAAAAATAGAGAACGACCGTAGACACATCTGCGGTCGTTTTTTTATGAGTAAAAATTACAGTTGAATAAAGAACCGATGTTCCTGATAGCCGTGATAGAAGTGGAAATACTTTTGTGAGGAACGAACAAAAGATTGCAACGCATAGCACGAAACAAATGTTCACCAACGCAAAAATGATTCTGCTCCTAAAAAACGAAATCGGTAATTTTATATTTTGTAAAAAGAATTTGGATAAATAAAATGGCAACTGAAACGATAGAAAAAAATGAAGTATTTGATTTGGCATACAGGTTTGTAACAGAAACTGCTGAAAACATTTTTCTCACAGGTAAGGCAGGTACAGGCAAAACAACCTTTTTAAAATATTTAAAAGAGCACTGTACCAAAAATACAATTGTAGCAGCGCCAACTGGTGTGGCTGCAATCAACGCTAGTGGCGTAACGCTTCACAGTCTTTTTCAATTGCCATTTCATCCATTTATACCAAGTGCGGGCGGTAAAAATGATTTGCTGGGCAAAATGAAATACAACAAGCAACGGCAGCAATTATTGCGTAAAATGGAGTTGTTGGTAATAGATGAAATAAGCATGGTGCGTTGCGATACGATGGACGCTATTGACACACTATTAAAAAGTGTGCGGAGAAATTATGATGTGCCGTTTGGTGGGGTGCAGTTATTGTGCATTGGCGATTTACACCAATTGCCGCCGGTAGCTCAAAACCATGAGTGGAGCATATTGCAGGAATATTATGCATCGCCTTTTTTCTTTGATAGTATGGCGGTAAAAGAACAACAGCCTATATTAATTGAACTTAATAAAATATACAGACAAAAGGAACAGAGTTTTGTAGAACTCCTGAATAATGTGCGCACCAACAACATGGCCGAAGATGATTTTAACATGTTGCACGAACGTTTTATCCCTGGCTTTAGACCGGGATATGATGAAAAATTTATTACGCTCACATCTCACAACAAACAGGCAGAACTTATAAATAACAGCGAAATACAAAAGTTGCTTTCGCCATCGTATGTATACAATGCAGAAATAGAAAATGAATTTCCTGAAAATATTTATCCTGCTGACCCAGCGCTAATGCTTAAGCAGGGTGCACAGGTAATGTTTATTAAAAATGATGTGGTTGAGAAAAAATATTTTAACGGAAAGATTGGTGTTGTAGCAAGGCTTGACAATGAAAAAATAGTCGTTGATTGCGGCGGCATTGAAATAGATGTTTACAGAGAAACCTGGGAAAACAGCAGGTACACATTAAACAGAGCCGATGCAAAATTACAACAGGAAGTGATTGGCACTTTTACACAATATCCGCTTCGCCTGGCTTGGGCCATTACTATTCACAAAAGCCAGGGCCTTACATTTGATAACGTAATGATTGATGCGGGTGCAGCATTTAGCAGCGGACAGGTATATGTTGCGCTTAGTCGTTGTACAAGTTTGAATGGAATTGTATTGTTATCGAAAATTCCTTCATCAGCAATTTATAGTAATGAAAATGTGGTGAAAGGACAAAGCTCGCTCACACACAAAGGATCGCTTGCAGAAAGGTTTGAAGGAGCAAGACAAATGTTTACCCAGCAATTGCTGGAAGATGTGTTTTCTTTTACCGAAGTGGAAAATGAAATAGACACGCTGCAGCATTACATAAATGCACAAAATGATAAACTGAATAATACCGCTGTAACGTGGATGGTGAACCTACAAACATTTTTTAGGGCAGAAAAAATGAATGGATTAAAATTTATTCGTCAGATAAATGCCTTGTTGAAAGAAGAGCCAATTGTAGAAAAAAACGATGGTCTGCAGTTACGCATTGCGGCTGCTGCCAATCACTTTATAAGTAAATTTTTAGAACTGTTAGCTCAATTAAAAAATCACCCATTGGTAACAGAGCACAAGGAAGCGGCCGATCTGGTAAATGAACATTTAAATGCTTTGGCAATTGCTGTTGCCACAAATAATTATTACCTGGAGTACTGTAAAAGCAACTTCTCCTTAACTACTTTTTTAAAGCATAGAATAGATTTTGCGCAGCCTAAATTTAATTTAAGTTGCTATGCAAGTACCAAAAAATCGAGTAAGACAGATTCGCCCAATCCGGAATTGTACGACAGCTTAAAACGCTGGAGAGATATGATCTGTGACGATGATGGCACACCTATTTATTTGGTGGCAACACATACTATGCTCAAAGACATTGCTACTTACTTGCCTAAAACAAGCCGAGATTTATTATTGATCAGCGGTTTTGGAAAAGCCAAAGTTGAAAAGTACGGCGATGATATTTTACAAACGGTAAATGATTATTGTGAATTGCATAGCATAGAATCTTCGATGGCTACAAAGGCCCCTGCAGCAAAAAAAGAACGAAAAGTAAAAGCGACAACTGAAAAAACAGATACCAAGCAAAGCTCTTATGCATTATTTAAAGAAGGAAAAACCATTGCAGAAATTGCGGTAATAAGGAACTTTACAATACAAACAATTGAAGGGCATCTTGCAGCCTTTATTGAAAAAGGGTTGGTGGAAATAACATCAATCCTTTCAAAAGAGAAATACGAAGCAATTGCAAAAGTTATGAAAAGTAAGGGCGAGAAAACGTTGACCGATTTAAAACCATTATTACCCGATGCGAGCTTTGGCGAAATGAGGTTGGTGGAGGCTGCGTTGAAGGCAATAACCTAAAACGATTAAGCACAAAATGCTCTTGGTGCCCATTGTTTGGTGCATTTAGGAATACTTGTAAAAATCAACCTCACAAATATAAAATTATTTAGTTGTCCGCAAGAGATTCAAAAACTGATTTTTCGTTGCCAAAATCCTCTCCGAGAAAATAGGCAATCGTTTGCGCAATTTGTTTTTGATATAATTGATCCCCGCTTTTTATTTCGCCCTGGGCCTGCACATTTTTACCAAGTATGGCAAGCCATGTTTGTGATGAGCCCTTGGTAAAAAATCCATGGTCCATCCATTTGGCAGCGTTGCTACCACGCCCGTGATCTGTTGTAATAATAAAAGTTGTATTGTTTTTATAACCTTCAGTGCTTTGCGCCCAATACCATAAATCGGCAATCATTTTATCTGCTTCATTGGCCTTTTGCAAATACATGTCATAGTTTTCACTGTGTGCATACTCATCGGTTTCGCCCAAACCTAAATAAAAAACAGATGGCCTGTGTGCCGTTAAATATTCTTTGGCTGCAACAAATGTGAGCATATCATTGCGGGTAGCTTCTTCTTTTACGAGCAAACTGTTTTGTACAAGATTTAAGTTTTTTAATGTATAGTTTTCTTCGGGTACATTTTTTAGTCCACTGTTTATCTCCAATCCACTTCTATCTTCATTTAAAATAAAAGGAAACACATCCCACGATGTGAAAATGGCAATTTTGTTTTTATATTTTGGCAGGGTATTAAGGTATTCAAAAATGTTTTTATTCGTGTTCGGTTTCTTTGAATTGGAAGAGACCGAAAAAGTTGGTTTGCCGGTAAACATTTCGTTGTAGCCCGGGTATGAGATTGAAAATAAATTGGCGACATTTACCTTGTTGTCGTATTTTCTATTGCCATATAACTGTCCTTTTGCTGCTACGATACTCCAAAAAAAGGGCATTAATTTTTTTCTGTTGTTTTCTTCAGATTCGCCACCATACATCGCCAGCATGGTTTCAGCATTGTGAGAATAATTTTCATTATTTAAAATATTTGTATCTATACCGTTAAACATTTCCTGCCACCTAAAACCATCGAGTGTTATAATAAATATGTGTGGCGAAGCTTGCTCAACCTTATGTTGTGTGAGGTGATCTGCGCCTTTTTGCGGGAATTTCGCAAAAGATAAAAGAAAAAAACATGCTATAATTTGCTTCATTACGTATGGTTTTACAAAACTTCATTTGCATTGTAAATAAGATGTTAGGTTAAGGTTAAGGTTACATTAACTGTGCCATGGTGTTTTTTAAGTATATAATGCATTCCCTTATATGTAAACGCAATTCCCACTTTGTTCTAAAAGACCAATGGTTAAATGTTACTTTTACAGTTATCAGTAATTTAAAAGCAACGGTTGAACAGTAAATTAAATATTGCACTTGTAGGGAACCCTAACTGCGGTAAGACGTCCTTGTTTAACGTGCTCACGGGGCTTAACCAAAAAGTAGGGAATTTCCCTGGCGTAACGGTTGATAAAAAAACAGGCAACTGTAGAATATCTGAAACTATAGATGCAAATATCATTGACCTACCAGGCACTTATAGCCTTTACCCAAAGCGGGCAGATGAATGGGTGGCGTACAAAGTTTTAATGGGGCAGGATGAAATATTGATACCTGATATGATTGTGTTGATAGCCGATGCGAGCAACTTGAAAAGAAACTTACTTTTCTGCTCTCAGATTATCGATTTAAAAATACCCGTTGTTATCGCTTTTAGCATGATGGACCTTGCAAAACAAAAAGGTACGCAGATAGATATCGCTGGGATGGAACGGGAGCTGGGTGTACCGATCGTTGCGATAAATCCACGAAAGAATAAGGGTACAACGGCCTTAAAAAAAGCTATAGAACAACTCTTGGAGAATGCACACCATTTACCGGCAAGAGATTTTTTAGATCAAAGTTTTTTAAGTAACCCATCTGTAAGTGTTACAAAAAAATATTTGCCAGATGCGAGTAATTACAAAGTTTTACACCATCTAATAAACAATGAATATTTTGGAGAGGATAAAACCCTTCATCAAAAAATTGAACAGGTGAAACACGACCATAATTTTAATGCCACCAAAACACAGGCAGAAGAAATAATGCAGCGCTATTCTCGCATTAAATTTATTATGCAGCAAACGGTGGTTGAAAATGACCCGCTAAAAAAATCGTTGTTAACTGAGCAACTTGACAATGTATTGCTGCACCGCACCTGTGGTTATGTAATATTGATAGTGGTACTGTTTATTATGTTTCAATCAATTTTTTGGGTAGCACAATTTCCGATGGATGCTATTGAATGGAGCTTTGGAAAAATGAGTGGTTGGCTTTCAGGTGTTTTACCGCAGGGTTTTGTGGCAGATATTTTTATAAATGGGATTGTTGCCGGGCTTAGTGGCATTATGGTTTTTATACCGCAGATAATGATCTTGTTTGGCGTTATAACCCTGCTGGAAGATTCAGGTTACATGGCTCGGATAAGCTTTCTTACAGATAAACTAATGCGCAAGGTTGGCCTTAATGGAAAGAGTGTAATGCCCATGATAAGTGGCTATGCCTGTGCGGTGCCCGCTATTATGAGTGCAAGAAACATTGAAAATAAAAAAGAACGGTTGCTTACCATTATGATAACGCCGCTGATGAGTTGCAGCGCCAGGCTTCCGGTTTATACCATATTAATAGCATTGGTAATTCCTTCAAAATTATATTTTGGTTTTTTAAGTTTGCAGGGTTTGGTAATGATGTTGCTTTATTTATTGGGTACGGTACTGGCATTAATTGTTGCATGGGTAATGAAGTGGTTTATTAAAAGTGCAGAGCGAAGTTTTTTTATTTTAGAGTTGCCTGTTTACAGAAGGCCACGCTGGAAAAATATTTTAATGACCATGATAGAAAAGGCAAAAATATTTGTGTTTGATGCCGGCAAAATTATTATGATCATCAGTTTGCTTTTATGGGTACTGAGCTCTTATGGCCCCACTAAAAAAATGCAAGCTGTTACCCAAAAGTATGATGTGTTGGTGCAAACCAATCCTTTGCAAAAAGATGTATTGGAGAAAGAAAGAAAGACAGCATTGCTTCAAAATTCTTATGCTGGGTCGCTTGGTAGTTTTATTGAACCTGCCATTCGCCCGCTTGGTTACGACTGGAAAATTGGTATTGCACTCATAACATCCTTTGCAGCAAGAGAAGTATTTGTTGGTACTATGGCAACATTATACTCTGTTGGTGATGGTGCAGATGAGAACAGCAAGACACTTCGTCAAAAAATGGCCGCAGCAAAACGTGCAGACGGCACAAAAGTATATGACCTTGCTACAGGATTATCGCTCCTGGTTTTTTATGTAATTGCCATGCAGTGTATGAGCACACTCGTTATTGTAAAGCGTGAAACCAAAACCTGGAAATGGCCGGTGATACAATTTATTTACATGACAGGGCTTGCGTATTTATTGAGTTGGGTTACTTATTTGATTTTTAAGTAAGCAAAAACGCTTATCCGCGGCTGAGGATGTAAACCAAGCCGCGGAAATAAGAGCTAAACAAAAAGTTACTGCCAATAACCCAAAAAACTATTTAATGGTTTTATAAATAGCCCCATCCTTCATTACCCATTTTACATTTTGTAACACTTGTATGTTTTGTGTAGGGTCTCCGGCAACAGCAATAATATCTGCATAGTTACCCGCTTTTAATTCGCCCAATAACGGCTGGCCAAGTAAGTCAGAAGCATTGATGGTAGCGGTTTGTATGGCCTGTAATGGTGTGTAACCATACTGCACCATAAAATCGAAATCTTTTGTTTGGGCAACGTTCCAATCGTAGCCGCCGATATCTGTACCGTAAGCAATTTTTATACCTGCCGCAGTTGCCTTTTTAAAAAGTGCAGGTTCTGTTTCGGAGAAATATTTATTCATAGGGCTTCCGGCTTTTGCTCTGCCTTCGGCAACAAAATCATTCACATAAATTGTGGGACACCAATACACATTTTTCTTTACCATGGTTTGTATACACTCATCATCCATACCAAAGCCATGTTCAATAGATAGTGCGCCGGCATTAATGGCTGCTAAAATTCCATCTCTGGTTACAGCATGCGCAGCAAGCTTTCTGTTGCTTCGTTTTACCTCATCGCCAACTGCCATAATTTCTTCGGTTGTAAAATTTGGTAAACTACGATAGCTGCCATCTGGCAATTTACTATAGCTTCTGTCTGCATATATTTTTATCCAGTCTGCACCATGTGCAATTTGATCACGCACTACGCGGCGAGCCTCATCTGCACCAGTAATTTCTTTTAAGCCTTTGGGTAATGTAAGTTCCCATGCATAAGCCGCTTCGCTAATGGGGTAATGCCCTGTAGTGTTGATAGCGAGGGTAGAGACAAACATTCGCGGCCCGGCCATTTCGCCGGCTTTAATAGCTTTTTTTAAATCTACATCTGCATAACCCGCCCCCTCGGTACCAAGGTCTCTAATGGTAGTAAAACCATTTTGCAAAGCAATACCGCAACTGCGTACCGCACGAATGGTGCGGTAGGGTATAGACTCTTTTAAAATTTGAACATCATAATCTTCGCTCGTAATATCCCCCTGCAACAACACATGCGTGTGGCAATCTATTAAGCCTGGCATAATGGTGTAGGCAGATAAATCTATAAAGGTGTCTGCTTTTATTTTTACCATAGCACCTACTGGTGAAATGGATTCTATTTTATTATTTTTTACAACGATGGTAACGTTTTTATTTAGTTGTCCTGTGCGTACATCGAGCACGGCGCCGCATTTGATGGCAGTTATTTTTTGTGCAGTTAAATTAAAGCCGACGAAAATGGATAAAATGAATAGGAGATAATTGCGCATAGTTTTTGGTTTCGTACTACAAAATACTACAATATTATTTGTAATAAAAGGTTTAAAGGAAAGCCAAACCAAGTTAGGTGTAATACGGGTTATTTATTTTTAAAAAAATTCAGCATCTCATTCCTATCAAAACCCAATTATACTCCAAAACATGCCAATTAATTTTTCAGTATCATTTCAGTATGATAAACCACCGGATTGTTATTTGCTCATTCTTCCAATCAAAGCATCTTCAACAGGCGCTTTTATTTTAATTACACTATCCAATAGCTCATTGGGAACGGTGGTCGATAAAATGTACTGTTGCACTTTTCATTCATTACCCTGTTTTACTAAAACGCCCGAGCCCCTGCAAATTTTCATTTGCGTGTTAAGCAGTTCATCAAACCAAGCAATGGTAGCTGTTTTATCAAAATAAATATGGCGTTCTAAAGCAGTAAAGTTCCAGGCGCTTCCTTTATCAAAAATAGGTTTTGCCCAAATCATAAAAGCTTTTTTATCCCAACGTTCTGTAGCATCTGTACCCGCAAAAATGGCGTCCTCGGTATAAAAATTAAAGTACTTTGTAAAGTCTGCTTTTGCGGCAGCGTTGTTAAAAGAGTCGAGCATAGTGATGATGCGTTTTTGCTCGTTGGTAGTTTCTGTTACTATGCCGGGATTTGTTTTTGCTGTATCGTTGCAGGAATATGTTAGCGCTGCAATAACCAATAGAAACAGGATATTTATTTTTCTCATAATTACGATTTTTTATTGTTTGTATATTACTTCAGTTGTTCCAATAATTGCATGGGCCTTAGCAGCGTTTGGATTCAAACGCTTTTTATTGCTTTGCTAAAACCCATTTTGCTGCATCAATGTTATTAACTTATATCCGATAACCATGAGAGTCTTATGGGTAAATTTGTTTTATACCATTAGCGCTTATAGTAGCGGTATTAGGTTTACCTGGCCAGTCGGAATAGGCAATCTTCATAGATTTTAATCGCCTTACAAATACATCAATATTTTTTGTTGCTAATGCAAGGCGCACAGCTTTATTAATAACAACAGGTTCTTTTAAAGCCGATATTAAATGTAGTTCTTTCCCTTCATTCAACGACATCCATCTAATGCCATCCATAGCAGAGCGGTTCGTAATTTCTTTTAGCTCAAAAACTTTTGTATAAAAATCAACAGAACGATTTATATCTTTTACAGATAAGGCTAAATGATTGAACGAAAATGTACTGTTTGCGCTTTCCTGCGCATGTAGTAAACCATTAATTGAAAAGGAAATAAGCAACAATGTTATTTTTTAATCTGTAAAGTTTTATTTTTCGGGTGTTAATTCCTGTTTCTGCTATATGCAAAAGTAAAATTTGCATCACTTTACTTTATGCGCTTCCATATCTATCTCAATCAACTGCCCCTCTATTGCCAATGCCTTTACTTCGAGCCAGGTGCCTGTTGAGAATTGTTTTTTATAAATGTAATTACGAAATCCAGATACTTTTATGAACTCTGCCATGTTAGTTGTATAAATAAAGTCGGTTATAAAAGCCGAAGGTTAAAATTCGTTAACCATTTTACCTCACGTACGATCCGGCATTTATATCAATAGATGTACCTGTCGCATGGTCTGCTAATCCACTACAAAGCAGTGTCACCATCGGTGCAATATCTTCGGGCGTGGTTAGTTCATTAAGTGCAATGTCGTTTAAAGCAAAGTTTTCACCGTATTCTTCCAAGATGGCATTGGCCATTTCTGTCCTTGTAAATCCGGGAGCTATCAAAAATGCCTTAATGCCTTGCTTGCCGTAGTGTCGGGCAATAGACCGGGTGAGGCTTACAATTGCTCCTTTGCTGGCGGCATATGCAATGTAATCTGTTGTATCTCCCCTAAAAGCGGCTCTTGAGGAAATGTTTATAATTCTTCCTTGTTGATTG
Organism: Ferruginibacter sp.; assembly: GCA_040400515.1. Classification (GTDB taxonomy): domain Bacteria; phylum Bacteroidota; class Bacteroidia; order Chitinophagales; family Chitinophagaceae; genus Ferruginibacter. Next base: position 62,555 of record JBBAQB010000020.1, read on the forward strand.
ATTTTGGCATGCGCTACAAACTCTTTGCATAAAATACCTACAGCCCTGGTGTTCACGGCAAAAGTATGTTCCCAGTTTTTCACCCATTCATTGGTTGGCAAAGTATCTGCTGCACTTGGTGAAATACCGGCATTGTTTACGAGCGCCGTTATGGGTCCATACTTTTCCACAAGCATTGGTATAAAGCCACTCACTGCGGCAGCATCCGCTAAATCACATGCAGCTGTATAGCTTACACCTTCAAGTTCTGCTTTCAATTTATCAGCCTCCGCTTTGTTGGCGTTGTAGTGTATAATCACTTCTGCCCCCGACTCAGACAACTGCTTTGCAATTGCTCTACCAATGCCTCGGGATGCTCCCGTAACAAGTATTCTTTGATTTTTAAGCGAAATATTCATGGGTTAAAAATAACTTGTAATTGTGTTTAAATAAAAATAAAATGTAGGTAACGACAATAACTTTTTTGCGAAGCGGGAAACCAAAATTTGGGAATGGCAGGTGATATAGAATGTTTTTATGACCGGCCTTGCGTATTTAATAAGCTGGGTTACTTATATGATTTTTAAATAAAAATGAGGCTATTTTATAATCAAAAAATGAAGCTGAGGTTGGCTTAATCAACTTTCCTTCTCCGATAGGTATCCGAATAAAAAAAGGCTGCCTCATACTTATGAGACAACCTCTTCTTATTTTTTGTTGCCCTTCCCCACTTTGCGCCTTGGCTGTTCAAATAAACTACCAAGGATACTTATTCGCTGCAATACATGCATCAGCAATTCTTCTTCTTGCATCTTTACTGTTAAATGGCGCTGTTTTCGTAAAGCGTTTCAAACCCAACAACATCATGCGTTGTTCGTCGCCATCGGCAAATGCATTGATAGCTTCTTTACCCGCTTTGTTTACAGCATCAACGGCATCGTTTAAATAAACATGCATCATATCCGTTTGCACACTCACTGCATCAGCCCCTTGTTTATCGGTCATTTTTATAACACGAAGCAAGGCGCTCTCTGCATGAAATGTTGCAATGCTCATATCAGCAATGTTCATCAATATTTCCTGCTGGTCGCTCAAGCCCATCATTAATTTTTGCACTGCTGCACCGGCCACCATTAAGATGGCTTTTTTCATTTGCAAAATCGTTTTCTTTTCTGTTGCAAATGCACCTTCGTCTTCGCTTCCAAAATCAGGAATGCTCATTAACTCTTTGCTTACTGCCATTGCAGGTCCCATTAAGTCAAGCTTGCCTTTCATGGCACGTTTTAGCATCATGTCTACCGTAAGCAAGCGGTTTATCTCATTTGTTCCTTCGTAAATTCTGTTAATGCGACTGTCTCTGTACGCACGGCTTATCATGTACTCATCACTAAACCCATTGCCCCCATGTATCTGTACACCTTCATCTACAATTAAATCGAGCACCTCGCTACCATCTACTTTAAGCATAGCACATTCTATAGCAAATTCTTCTGCAGAGCCAAGGTGCGCTTCTGCAAACGATTTGCCCGAAGCAATCATTTCTGTTTCTTTATCATCTATCCATTTGCTGGTGCGGTACAAAGCGCTTTCGCTTACCCACATGCGGGTAGCACACTCCCCAAGCTTGTGTTTGATAGCACCAAAATTGGCAATTTTCGTTTTAAACTGCTCTCTTGTATTGGCATATTCTACCACAGAATGAAAAGCCATTTTAGCCCCACCCAAAGCAGCAGCGCATAATTTTAAACGACCAATATTTAAAATGTTGAAAGCAATGATGTGGCCTTTACCAATTTCGCCCAACAGGTTTTCAACTGGTACTTTACAATCTTGAAAATACAATTGTACCGTTGACGATCCTTTGATACCCATCTTATGCTCTTCGGGTCCAAGGGTAAAACCTTCCATGCCACGCTCTAAAATAAATGCAGTGAATTGCTCACCATTTATTTTTGCAAACACCGTATAAATATCTGCAAAACCACCGTTGGTGATCCAGCATTTTTGTCCGTTTAAAATATAATTTTTACCATCTTCACTGAGCACAGCAGTCGTTTTTGCGCTCAGTGCATCACTGCCTGCGTTAGGTTCTGTAAGTCCGTAAGAACCCTTCCACTCGCCACTGCTTAATTTTGGTACATACTTTTGTTTTTGCGCATCAGTACCAAAATATAAAATAGGCAACGTACCAATTCCTGTATGGGCAGCAATAGCCACACTAAACGAAAAGCCGCCACCAAGTCCTTCATTCACCAAAGTAGAAGTAATAAAATCTTTGCCTAATCCGCCCAAATCTTCTGGCGTAGATGCGCCTAGCAATCCCTGCTCACCAGCTTTTTCCATCAATGATGGCATAAGGCCCGGCTCCAATTTATCAATACGATCAATAATGGGCAAAACCTCTGTGTCTAAAAATTGCAAACACATATCTCTTACCATGATCTGTTCTTCATTAAAATCTTCGGGCGTAAAAGTTTCGAAAGCAGTGCTTTCTTTAATAAGCCACTCACCGCCTTTAAGTGTTGTAGCTGTTTGTGTTTGTGTGCTCATAATTTATATTTTAAAAGTTATCAGTTTAAATGTAGTTGAGAGTTGCGGGTTAAAAGTTTCGAGTTGTAATAGTTATATAAATTCAATCTTTTTATAAAGTAAGAAGTTACACAACCCGCAACCGTCAACTCGTTAACCCGCAACTTCCTTACTAACTCAAATTCTCATACACCATCTGCAGCACTTCCTTCGCTATTTCTACCTGCCCGTTTGTAACACCTGCCAATGCTTCGTTCAATGTTTGATTAGCAACCTCCATGGTTTGAACTTGCAGTTTTTCTGCTTCGGGCGTTAAACAAATTTTATTAATGCGTCTGTCATTTTTGTTGGCTGTTCTTTTTACCAACCCCAGTTTTTCCAGATTGTCAACCAGCCTTGTAATGCTTGGTTTATCCCTAAAAGTGGCATCGCACAATTGCTGCTGGCTTTGCCCATCTTCTTTCCATAAATGATACAGCACACTCCATTGTTCGATGGTAATTTCAATACCGGCCTGCCTAAAATTCTTTTGCAGACGCCGTGCAATAGCCGTACTCGCTTTGCCAGTTATAAAACTGTATAATTCGCTTTTTTTAAATTGGTTGTTGGGCATATAGTTGTTTAAACAACCATCTAAAGATAAACAATGATTTTAAATTTCAAAAAATTATTTTTGTTAATGTTTAGTAAGTGGGTTGCGGAAAAATCCGCTAACAACATTGTTGTTAGCCAAGCGAAGAAGTAGCCGATTTCAACTTCATTGGCGTCGCACTCTTGTACATTTTATCTTTATTCATCGTTTCATGCAAGCATTTTTATTAATAGCAATACTTCTTACGGTTTTGTATGTTTTACTCATAATTTCTTACAGATTTACATTTACCGCCATCCCCTTTTATCAAATTCCCAATTCCCAAATCCCAACGACGAGCATCAGCGTCATCATACCTGCCCGCAACGAAGAACATAATATTGAGAGCTGTCTGCAATCTATTTTGCAAAATAATTATCCTACCCATTTGTTGGAAATTATAGTAGTTGATGATCACTCAACAGATGGTACTGCAGAAATGGTCAAAAAATATGCTTCGCAAAATGTAAAAATAATTTCGCTGAGCGACCATGTATCCACCAAAATAAATTCTTATAAAAAGAAAGCAATTGAAATAGCGGTGGCGCAGGCAAGCGGCACATTAATAATTACGACGGATGCAGATTGTATTGTCCCAACAAAATGGTTACAAACCATTGCTGGATTTTACGAAGAAAAAAAACCAGCTTTTATTGCAGCGCCGGTTACTATTGATTGTGGGTGGAGTTTCATTCAAATTTTTCAGTCATTAGATTTTATGACGCTGCAGGGTATAACAGCGGCAGTTGTAAATAAAAAAAAAATGACCATGTGCAATGGTGCCAACATGGCTTATGAACGTGCTGCTTTTTATGAAGTGGGCGGCTTTTCTGGGATTGATAATATTGCCAGTGGAGACGATATGCTGCTGATGCATAAAATTTACAAACAATATCCCGACAGAGTAATGTTTTTAAAATCAACCAATGCCATAGTAAAAACAGCACCTGTAAAGACCATAAAAGAATTTTTTAACCAGCGCATTCGCTGGGCAAGCAAGGCAGATAAGTATGACGACAAAAGAATATTACCAGTTCTTGTGTTGGTGTATTTGTATAATGTAATCATGTTGCTCTTGCCCATTATTGGACTTTTAAATAACGATCAATATTTAATGTTCAATGTTGAAAGTTCAATGTTGGGTGCTTGGAAATGGTTACTACTTTTGAAAATAGTTGCAGAACTGTCTTTTCTTTTTCCTGTAGCCAATTTCTTTGGAAAGAAAGATATGTTGTGGTTTTTTCCATTGTTACAGCCTTTTCATATTTGCTACACCATTATTGCCGGTTGGTTGGGTAAGTTTGGTAAATATTCCTGGAAGGAAAGGAACGTTAGCTAAAAGTACAAGGAGAAAAATAAAAACTATTGAATTTTATAAATGATATTTCAATTAAACAACAACGATATTTTATTTCCCGACCCTGCCCTTGCAGAACCAGATGGCCTGCTTGCAATTGGTGGAGATTTAAGCACAGAGCGTTTATTGGCGGCATATCAAAATGGTATTTTTCCATGGTTTAGCGACGATGATCCTATCTGCTGGTATGCGCCACATGAGCGCTGTGTGATTTTTCCATCCAAAATACACATCAGCAAAAGCATGCAGAAAAGTATGCGTGCAAAAGCATTTACGGTTACAACCAATAACGCCTTTTCCGCTGTGATAGCGGCCTGTAAAAATACCAAACGCAAAGACCAAGATGGCACATGGATAACCAATGAAATGGAAGCTGCCTATTTAAAACTACACGAACTGGGCATTGCAAAAAGCATTGAAGTCTGGCAGGACGATCAGCTCGTGGGCGGTATGTATGGGCTAGAAATAAACAATGTCTTTTGTGGCGAGAGCATGTTCAGCAATGTAAGCAATGCATCTAAAACAGCCTTAATTTGGCTTTGTACAGAAGCAAATTACTCATTACTTGATTGCCAATTGCAAACCGACCATTTAATAACCATGGGCGCTGAAATGATATCTCAAAAAAAGTTTCTGCAAATTTTAAACAGTTAGCAGCATTTTTTCTATTTTTCTGTGGTATTATTTAACGACCTCATTTTTTTGATTGTACATTGCAAAAACAGTAAAGCATCAACAATATTTTTTTGAAAGAGCAAGAAAACAATAATCAAAGCATTTGGAAAAAACTTAACAAAAGCAAAACGGCTTTGGTAGGTTTGTTTATTATATTCTTTGCCATATTTATGTGCATCTTCGGTTACATCATTGCGCCGGATGCAAGCATAGATGCTGATTTGCAAACGGTAGAAATACAATCCAAACCTTTTGGTTACACACAGCAGTTTTTAAAAGTCCCCATCAATAAAAATGCATCCCAATCCGTTTTGTCTGCAATGTTTTTTGGAAGAGAAATAAAAGAGAAATACCTGCCAATAAAAAGCTACAGCATAAACGCAAATGATATTGTAGTAAATAAATATGTTGATGACGATACCGCAGTAATACAATCATATAATATTGCCGAAATAACTTCGGGCAAACCCGAAAAAATAAATGAACAAATAGTAACTAAAAAATATTGGTTTGGTACAGATGCTTTTGGACGAGATATGCTGAGCCGTATTATTATTGGTACAAGAGTGAGTATGATGGTAGGGCTGGTGGCAGTAATCATTTCTTTAACCATAGGAATACTGCTTGGCGCACTGGCTGGCTACTACAAAGGCAAAACAGATGCTGCCATTATGTGGCTGATAAATGTAACATGGAGCATTCCCACCTTGTTGTTGGTATTTGCCATTACGCTTGCATTGGGCAAAGGGTTTTGGCAAATATTTATTGCTGTGGGGCTTACACTTTGGGTAAGCGTAGCCCGGTTGGTACGTGGGCAGGTAATGGCAGTAAAGGAACTTGAATATGTGCAAGCAGCAAAAGCCTTGGGTTACAAAGACAGCCGTATTATTTTAAAGCACATTCTCCCAAACATTATTGGACCTATTTTGGTTGTAGCTGCGGGTAATTTTGCTACTGCCATAATAATAGAAGCAGGGTTGAGTTTTCTTGGCATAGGTGTACAGCCACCACAACCAAGCTGGGGGCTAATGATTAAAGAAAATTACAATCTTATCATTACACACAATGCTGCTCAAGCACTGGTGCCGGGTTTTGCTATTATGTTGTTGGTACTTGCTTTTAATTTAATTGGCACATCGCTCAGAGATGCGGTAGATGTAAAAAGTTGAAGGTTTCAAGTTAAGTATTAAGAGTTATGAGTTCGGCAAGTCTAATATCTAAAATCTAATATTTAAAATCTACCCTCAAACTTTTATCTTCGCAAAAATTATCAGACCATGTTACCAAAGTACAAGCGAATTTTATTAAAACTCTCCGGCGAATCATTAATGGGAGATAAATCTTTTGGCTTAGACCCCGAAGTACTTGCTCGTTATGCACAGGAGATAAAGCAAATCACAGAAATGGGTGTGCAGGTAGCAGTAGTAATTGGAGGTGGTAATATTTATCGTGGTATGAACGAGGCCGAAACCGGCATAGAAAGGGCCCAAGGGGATTATATGGGAATGCTTGCAACCGTAATAAACGGAATGGCTTTGCAAAGTGCGTTGGATAAAGTTGGCGTGCTTACCAGGTTACAAAGTGCTATTAAAATGGAACAGATTGCTGAGCCTTATATTCGCCGCCGTGCTATGCGACATTTAGAAAAAGGACGGGTCGTAATTTTTGGTGCAGGCACAGGTAACCCCTATTTTACAACCGATACAGCAGGCTCTTTAAGGGCGGTAGAAATAAAAGCAGACATCATTCTAAAAGGTACAAGGGTAGATGGTATTTATTCTGCCGACCCAGAGAAAGACCCGACTGCAACTAAGTTTGGTAGAATATCTTTTGCAGATTGTATTTCAAAAAATTTAAAAGTAATGGATATGACAGCTTTTACTCTATGCATGGAAAATAATTTACCCATCGTTGTTTTCGATATGAACAAAACAGGAAATTTAATGAGCGTTGTTATCGGTGAGAAAACCGGGACACTTGTGAGCTGATAAGTAATATTACAAATAAGAAAAAGCCACAGAATTTCGCTGTGGCTTTTTCTTGTATAAAACTTAA